>CAMKES010000001.1 GCA_946411635.1 uncultured Clostridia bacterium
ACCGACAATACTTGGCTGGAGACGGCCCGGGAAGATAGGCAGCTGCCGGGATCCATTGGAGACACTCAATCGAGTGTCTCCTTTTTTGTTCGCAGCACAATTCGTTTCGTATGAATTTGTACTTTGCGAAATTAAGGGTCGATTCACACACGGAGAATTGCTGCTTTTATATGAAATTCTGCATTTAGTCAGTTTGTGTCCTGTACTTTTCGCGCAAGTTTTGGTATGATTTAGGCGGAAAGGGGTAGTTATGGATTTAAAGAAAATCGGTGGATGCTTAAAGGACCTGCGCAAAGAAAAGGGTCTTACACAGGAACAGCTTGCGGAGCAATTCAATGTCTCGCAGCGCACGGTTTCGCGTTGGGAAACAGGTTCTGTTATACCGGATATCGATATTATTATTGAGCTTTCAGATTTTTACGGTGTTGATCTTCGCTCGCTTTTGAATGGAGAAAAAGTTGATAACAGAATCTCTGCAGAAATGAAAGGGACGGTTCGTGAGGCTGTCAATTACAGCAAGCAGCGTAATGGGTACGGAAGAATCGCTTCTTTGATTTCGATGATCCTAGGGCTCATGTGCCTCGGATTTTTCTTTTTTGCATACTATGCGATCCGATTTGCAACTGCGGAAATCACAACAACCGGCATTTTTGCCGGAATACTTTTATTCGCTGTCGCGCCTGTTTTTTCTCTTGCGGCGATCACGTTCGGCATCATCGGATTGTTTCGAAGTCATAATTGGGCAGATCGTTACAGGGATAGATCCACGGTCTTTTCCATTGTTGGTTTCGTTGGAGCAGTTATTCCGATTGTCACAATCATCATGCTCTCGTAATATTCATTATCCGATATTATAGTATTGCAGTGTGTCGCATGCAGAGTACTAGGCTTAATAATTCTACTACGATGGCAGATCTTGCGACGCCATCTACGGGGTAGGCAAATGTATAGCAAAACATAGGGACCATCGACCACGACGACCCGGTGAAGCATGAGCGCAGAACGGGAAGATGTGAACTCCTTTGACAAAAACGGTTGTGCTAGCAGCCGCTTTTCTATTTGCGGATTGCCCTTGCGTTTTCTTTGATTATCGCGTATAATAGTTTCATTCTATGATACAAGGCTGGTGGTTTGTTCGTGGACAGTAGTCCAAGTCCTCTCATACGATTGCTTTCGGAAGAAACGGCAAGAGAGATCGCTGCCGGTGATTTCCGAAGCGTGATCGGACTCATCGTATTTTTCTTCGTGCTTTTGCTCGGCGGCGCTTACTTCGCGGGGGCGGAAACCTCGCTCGCGTCCGTCAACCGGATCCGCATCATGAGCCGCGCGGACAACGGATCGAAGCGGGCAAAGCGCGTTCTCTATATCCTGGATCACTTTGACGCGGCTCTTACCACGATCCTGATCGGCAACAACATCATGCACATCGGCTGCGCGTCTTTGTCCGCGCTGGTTGCCGTGCGCCTTACCTGGGGCGGGTTCGGACCGACGGCGATGTCGCTCATCACGACCCTGCTTGTTTTCCTGCTGGCCGAAATGATCCCGAAAACGATCGCAAAGGCGTGCAACGAGAGCTTTGCGCTGTTTGTCGCGCCGTCTCTGCGGTTTCTGATGCGGGTATTCTATCCGCTGAACGTCGTGTTCACCTCGCTGACGAACGGCGTCAAAAAACTGTTCCGCGTGAAGGAACAGGACGAGCCGACCGTTTCCGAGGAGGAGCTGCACGACATCATCGAAACGCTCGACGAGGAGGACGATATCGATGAGGACACCGCGGACCTCATGCAGTCCGCGCTCGACTTTACCGAAACGCCGGTCGGCGAGGTCTTCGTGCCGCTCGAAAACGTCGAGACGGTCACGCTCGGCATGCATCCGACGGAGATCGTGAAGATCATCGAGCAGACGAACCACAGCCGCCTGCCGGTCAAAAACCGCGACGGCGCGATCGTCGGCGTGGTGCAGATCCGAAAATACCTGAAGGAATACCTGAAGCGCAGCGGACACGTGTCGCTTGCGCGCGTCATGGACAAGCCGTATTACGTTACGGTCGGCACGCCGATCGACGAGCAGCTTGCCGGCATGAGCAAGGCGAAAACGCACATCGCGATCGTCAAGGACAACGACGGAAGCGTGCGCGGCATCCTGACGGTCGAGGATATCCTCGAGGAGCTCGTCGGCGAGATCTACGACGAGGACGACGTAGGGGGTGTGACCGATGAGTAACACCCTGCGGTATATCCTGATCGCCGTGTGCATCCTGCTGTCCGCGATGTTCTCCGGTTCGGAGATCGCGTTCATGCAGCTGAATCCGACCAAACTCAGGCACGAAGCCGAGGAGAAGGGCAGCAGGCTTGCGAAGCTTGCGCTGCGCTTCCGCGAGCGGTTCGATTCCGGACTCATCGCGATCCTGATCGGCAACAATCTCGTGAACATCGGTTCGTCGTCGATCGCGGCGGCGATCGCGATCCTTCTGATGGGCGAAAGCGGCGCATGGGTCGCGACGGCGATCATGACCGTGCTGATCATTACGTTCGGCGAGATCCTGCCGAAGATCATCGCGTCCGAACGTGCCGAGACCGTGGCGAAGCTGTTCGTCGTGCCGCTGACCGCGCTGTGGCTTTTGCTGTTCCCGCTGATCTGGCTTCTGGACCGGTTTCTGAAGCGTCTGAGCCGCATCTGGAAGGACAGCGAAAGCGACGATTCCGTCACCGAGGACGATATGGAAACGATCCTCGACACCGTGGAGGACGAGGGCGTCGTCGACGAGGACACGGCGGATCTTCTGCAGTCCGCGTTCGATTTCGACGAGGTGCTGGCGTACGAGGTCATTACGCCGCGCGTCGACCTCGTGGCGATCGACCTGGACGATCCGCGCGAGCAGCAGATGAAGATCGCGTTCGCGTCGCCGTTCACGCGCATCCCGGTCTATCGCGGCACGCCGGACCATATGGTGGGCATCCTGCATCTGAACCACTTCTACAAGGCGCTGGTCAAGGACCCGGACGTGCCGATCAAATCGCTGTTGATGCCGGTCGTTTACGTGCATAAAACCATGCCGCTGCCCGACGTGCTCGACACGATGCGCCGCAAAAAGAGCCACATGGTCGTCGTGACCGACGAATACGGCGGCACGATGGGCGTGCTCACGATGGAGGACGTGCTCGAACAGCTCGTCGGCGAGATCTGGGACGAGTCCGACGTCATCGAGGAGGAGTTCGTCGAGGTCGGCGAAAACCGCTACGAGGTCGACGGCGATATGCGTCTCAATGATTTTCTCGACGAGTTCGACAAGGAAGAGGAGGACCTCGACGACGACAACGCGACCGTCGGCGGCTGGGCGGTGGAACAGCTCGGCGGCTATCCGAAGCTCTACGACAGCTTCGTATACGAGGATCTGACCGTGACCGTGCTGAAAAAGGAGCGCATGCGCATTCTGCGGCTGCTCGTCGAACAGGATCCCGACTGGGTCGATGAAGACGAGGACGACGACGATGAGGAAGAGTAACGGCTGCGGCATGCGCCGCGTCGTGATCATCGGCTGTCCCGGCAGCGGAAAGAGCACCCTTGCGCGCAAGCTTCGCGACAGGACGGGTCTGCCGCTCGTTTCGCTCGACAATCTCTGGTGGAAGCCGGACCGGACGCACGTTGCGCGCGAGGAATTTGACGCGGCGCTTGCGGCGATCCTCGAAACGGACGCATGGATCATCGAGGGCAACTACAGCCGCACGTACGAGCCGCGCATCAAAGCGTGCGACACGGTGATCCTGCTGGATTACGACACGGACCTCTGTCTGCAAAGCATTGAACAGCGCGTGGGGCAGGTCCGGCCGGACATCCCGTGGACGGAAACGGAGCTCGATCCGGAGCTCGTCGATCTCGTCCTGCACCTTAAGGCGCGGAACGACCCGGTGCTTTCGGACCTGTTCCGCCGCTATGCGGACCGTACGATCCGGATCTTTCACGACCGGGACGAGGCGGACGCCTGGCTGCAATCTGTCTAAACCAAAAAGCACTCCCGTCGGGAGCGCTTTTTCATTTTACTTCGTTTTCGGACGAAACAGGACGGCGGCAAGCCAGCCGAACAGGATCGCGGCGGAAACGCCCGCGGCGGTTGCGCTGATCCCGCCCGAGAACGCGCCGAGGATCCCGTGCGTCTTCGCGCCCTCGATCGCGCCCTGCGCCAGCGCGCTGCCGAAGCCGAAAAGCGGCACGCTCGCGCCCGCGCCCGCAAAGTCGATCAGCGGCTGATAGAGCCCGAGTCCGCCGAGCACGGCGCCCGCGACGACGAACAAAACGAGGATGCGTGCGCTCGTGAGCCGCGTGAAGGAAAGCAGCAGCTGTCCGACCGTACAGATCGCGCCGCCGATCAGAAACGCCCACAGATACTGCATCAGTCCCTCCGTTCCAGCACGACCGCATGCGCGATGCCGGGAATGCTTTCGCCCTGCATGCCGCTCGTCGGGCTCATCA
Organism: uncultured Clostridia bacterium; assembly: GCA_946411635.1. Taxonomy (GTDB): domain Bacteria; phylum Bacillota; class Clostridia; order Christensenellales; family CAG-138; genus UBA3792. The sequence continues at coordinate 4,471 of CAMKES010000001.1, forward strand.
GCGCGCCGGTCGCGAGAAACAGCATGCGGTTCACGCCGCCGCGTTCGATGCGGTCCAGAAGCTCCGCCGCCAGCACGACGGCCGAGCAGCCCGCGCCGCTGCCCCCGCACGAGAAGCCCTGCTCCTCGAGGTAGATGCTCGCGCCGCAGTCCAGATGCCGTCCCGAAAGCGCGAGCCCGTTCTTTTTCGCAAGGTCCAGAAGCATTTCGGTTCCGAACGTGCCGAGATCGCCGGACACGATCAGGTCGTAGTCGCGCACGTCGCTGCCGGTATCTCTGAGGTGCGCGAGGATCGTATCGCAGCAGGCGGGCGCCATCGCCGCGCCCATGTTGTTCATGTCGGTGATGCCGAGATCGATCACGCGTCCGATCGTCGCGCCGGTCAGCGCAACGTGCGAGAACACCGGAAGCGGCACGTCCTGCGCGGACAAAAGCAGCGCGCCCGCGCCGGTCACGGTGCGCTGGGCCGTCGGCGGCGCGGTCGTTCCCATCTCCAGCGGAAACCGGTACTGCCGCTCGGCGGTCGAAAAATGACTGCTCGCGCAGCACAGAACGGGCGAGCAGAACCCGCCGTCCGAAAGCACGCCGCCCAAGAGAAGCGATTCCGCTATCGTCGAGCATGCGCCGTACAGGCCCAGAAACGGCACGCCGAGCTCGCGCGCGGCATAGTTCGCCGTGATCAGCTGGTTCAGAAGATCGCCCGCAAGCATCGCCTGCACGTCGCAGGGCGCAAGACCCGCTTTCTGACACGCCAGAAGCGCCGCCGTCTGAAACATCTTGCATTCCGCTTTTTCAAAGCTGTCCTCGCCGAATGTATCATCCTCGAGCACCGTATCGAACGTGCCGGAAAACGCGCCTTTGCCCTCGTTTCCGGCCACGATCGCCGCCGCGCTCCGGATCCGCGGCTCACTCCGGAACAGCAGCGTCCGTTCCCCGATCCGTTTTCGCATACACACGCCTCCTTTTTCCGAAAGTATATCCGGATTCGCGGGGATGATACGCGGGAGATTTTGTGATATAATGCAAAAAAGTGAAACACTTCGGTCCGCTTATTCGTTATACAGGTGAACGGCAAGAGAAAGGAGGGCAAACGATGAACGAATTGTATGCGCAGCATTTCGAAGCGCTTGCCCGATTTTGCTCGACGCTGTACCGCGACCCGGAAAAAGGCGCGGATCTTGCCCAGGAGACCTTTCTGCGGGCGCTGGAGCACACGGATCAGCTTTCGGGACGAACCGAACAGGAACGGCGCGCATGGCTTTACCGCACCGCAAAGAACCTGTTTCTGGACGAGGCCAGACGAAACGCGCGGTTCCTCAAACGGCAGCAGCTGCTGTATGAGGGAGAAGGCGCGGAGGAGCCCGGTTACGCGCAGACGGAAGCCTGCCTGCTGCTGAACCGGCTGCCGGCGGAACTGCAGACGCTGATGCGGCTTCGCTACGTCGAGGGATACAGCGCCGCGGAGCTCGGTGAGCTTTTTCATATGCCGCCGGCAACCGTGCGCACCAAGCTCATGCGGGCAAGACAATTGCTGAAAAAGGAGTTATTTCTATGAATCTTCGAAAACAAATGCAGACCGCGCCCGGATACCGGGAGGAGCGGATCGGTCGGGAACGGATCGAAACGTATCGGAGAAGCTTCCCCGCATGGACTGCGGAGGGGATCCTGCTTCCGGCGGAGCGGTTCACAGAGGAAAAAATCGGCAGACGATAAAACGGAGGGAAATACGATGAAAAGAATGATGGTAAACTGTGCGGTATGCGACATGCGGAGCGTGTCGGAGGAAACGCTGAAACACTATGAGCAGATCACGGTCAACGCCGCGACGGTGATCGTGACGCCGGAGAAGAAGGACCTGATCAACCGGTACAACGTGATGATGAACGCGGCGGACGTGATCGAAGTGCCCGCGGGCGAAAACGTCCGGATCGTCAGTCAGAACGGCTCGTACGAGCTGACGGCGGAACGCGCGCCGCAGGACGGGGAAAAGGTGATCCTGTTCGTCAACGGCATGCTGAACGTGAACGCCGACGCCGCGGAGGCGGCCGCAAAATACGAGCAGATCCGGGTGAACGGCTCGGTCGTGATGCCGAAGAGCATTTCCGGCAGACTGCACAATCTGAACGTGAACGGCTCGGTCAACACCTATCCGGACGGTGCGATCCGGCTGAATCGCAACGCGGAGATCGATAAACTCTTCCCGCTTCGCGCAAAGGAGAACGCGCTCTACTGGGCGTCCCGAAGGCTGCTCTTCACCGACCTTGCGCTCGACACGGAAAAGCTCCGCGATCGGAACGTGCGCTTTGCGGCCAGGACCGCGCTGATCGCGGAATCGCTCGCCGAGGCGGTCGTGCCGATGCTCTCGGAGGACACGGACATTCTGATCGTGCCGGACGGAACGAAGTTCTTCGGCTTCGACGCAAGGATGAACAAGCGGTTTTTGAAGAAGTTCGGACCGAAGGTGTACATCAACGGAGATCTGACCGTCGAGGAGGACGCTGCGGAGATCCTCAAAGCGATCGAATACCTGTACGTGAACGGCGACGTGAAGCTGCCCGAAGCGCTTCTGGACGCGTTCGAGGAGATCGACGCGCACTATGACGAGATCGTGATCCAAAAGAAGACCGGCAAGGTCATCGAGGACAACGTGCGCGTGACCGTGGATAAGGCGCTGCTCGAAAAGTACGCGGACGGGATCCTGGTGACGGACTGCGCCGTAGTGCACATTGCAAAGGACGTGCCGAGCGAACTGATCCTCGAGCGTCTCTCGATCGCAGACTGCGCGCAGGTGTTTTGCACCGAGGAACAGGAGGCGGCGGTCGGCGCGGTTTCGAAGGACGTCGCTTCGATCGGCGGCGCGGACGAGAGCCTGAAGGACATGATCACCGGCGCGGGGCACGCCTTCCCCGGCTTCAAGGTGATCAACGCGTCGGAGTACGTCATGTGATGCGGACCGCCCGATAAAAGATGCCTTAAAATCCGCCCGCGGGTGTTGAACCTGCGGGCGGTTTGTGGTAAGATAAGAAAAAACCACAGGGGGGACATGATATGAACCTGAATCACGTGACCGACGACGTGCTGTACGTCGGCGTCAACGACCATGCGGTCGATCTGTTCGAGGGACAGTACGTCGTTCCGAACGGCATGGCATACAATTCCTACGTCGTCATGGACAGGAAGATCGCGGTGTTCGACACCGTCGACGCGCGCTTCAAGCACGAATGGCTCGACAATCTCGAAACCGCGCTTGCGGGCAGAAAGCCGGATTATCTGATCGTGCAGCACATGGAGCCGGACCACTCGGCGAACATCATGACGTTTGCGAACCAGTATCCGGACGCGAAGATCGTCGCGTCGAACAAGGCGTTTACGATGATGCAGAACTTCTTCGGCACCGACTTTGCTTCTCGCCGCGTCGTGGTCGGCGAGGGCGACACGCTCGAGCTCGGCGCGCATACGCTCGCGTTCGTGACCGCGCCGATGGTGCACTGGCCCGAGGTGCTCATGACCTACGACACGAAGGACAAGATCCTGTTCTCGGCGGACGGCTTCGGCAAGTTCGGCGCGCTGGACGTGGAGGAAGACTGGGCGTGCGAAGCGCGGCGGTACTATTTCGGCATCGTCGGCAAGTACGGCGCGCAGGTGCAGGCGGTATTGAAGAAGGCGGCGAATCTCGACATTCAGACGATCTGCCCGCTGCACGGACCGGTCCTCAAGGAGAACCTCGGCTACTATCTGAACCTCTATCAGACCTGGTCGAGCTACGGCGTCGAATCCGAAGGCGTGTTCATCGCGTACACCTCCGTTTACGGCAACACGAAGAAGGCGGTCGAGCTCCTCGCGGACAAGCTGAAGGCGAAGGGCTGCCCGAAGGTATCCGTCGCGGACCTCGCGCGCGAGGACATGGCGGAAGCGGTGGAGGATGCGTTCCGCTACGGCAAGCTCGTCATCGCGTCCACGACGTACAACGCCGACGTGTTCCCGTTCATGCGCACGTTCCTCGAGCATCTCGTCGAGCGCGGCTATAAGAAGCGCACGATCGGCATCATCGAAAACGGCAGCTGGGCGCCGATGGCCGCAAAGACCATGAAGGCGATCCTCGAGCCGTGCAAGGAGCTGAAGTATACCGAAGCGAGCGTGAAGATCATGAGCGCGATGAACGACGAGAACAAACAGCAGATCGAAGCGATGGCGGAGGAGCTCTGCGCCGAATACGAAGCGCGCAACAACGAGACCGCGAACAAGAACGATCTCACCGCGCTGTTCAACATCGGCTACGGCCTGTACGTGGTCACGTCGAACGACGGCAAGAAGGACAACGGCTGCATCGTCAACACGGTCTCGCAGCTCACGAGCCAGCCGAACCGCGTCGCGGTCTGCATCAACAAGCAGAACTACACGCACCACGTCGTGAAGTTGTCCGGCATCATGAACGTGAACTGCCTCAGCATCGAAGCGCCGTTCAAGGTGTTCGAGAACTTCGGCTTCCAGAGCGGGCGCAACGTCGACAAGTTCGCGAACTGCTCGCCGCTGCGTTCGGACAACGGGCTCGTCTTCCTGCCGCACTACATCAACTCGTTCATGTCGCTGAAGGTCGAGGACTACCTCGATCTCGGCACGCACGGCATGTTCATCTGCTCCGTCACCGAAGCGCGCGTCATCAACCGCGTCGAGACGATGACCTACACCTACTACCAGAAGAACGTCAAGCCGAAGCCCGCGACCGAGGGCAAGAAGGGCTGGGTCTGCAAGATCTGCGGCTACGTCTACGAGGGCGACGAGCTGCCCGAGGACTTCATCTGCCCGCTGTGCAAGCACGGCGCCGCGGACTTCGAGCCGATCAAATAACGTTCGGTCGGTCAGAAGAAAACTTTTCCCGCAATAAAAAACCGTCTGTGAGTTTCACAGACGGTTTTGTTTTTCAGTCCGCGATCGGAAAGAGCCCGTTCGGCAGGGCGGCGTTGACAAGGTCGAGCGCGGTCGGCACGAGCAGGATCAGCGCCATCGCGGCGAGCGCGGCGATATGCCCGGGCGTTTTCACGTGATCCTCGAGCACCGGCGCGAACGCTTTGACCTTTTTGAACGCCCATGCGGCGGCGGTGTAGAGCGCGCGGCCGAACACGCCGCCGAGCGTATTGCAGATCAGATCGTCCGCGTCCGCCACGCGTCCGACGAAGTACTGGGCGACCTCGATGCCGAGCGACAGCGCAAAGCAGAACAGCACGGTTTTCCACGCGCCCCTGCGGAGCGGATCGAAGACGCACGGCAACAGCGCGCCGAGCGGCATGAACAGACACACGTTCCACATGATCTGGCTCGACCACAGCCCGCCGTCGTACTGCAGGGCGAAACGGAACGAGTCGCCGGGCAGCGGGTGCAGACGGTCGGACAGGGGCAGGTCGCTTCGCGTGACCGCCCAGAAGAACGTCACGTACAGAAGCGCCGCGAAATATCCCGCGAGCAGGTAGTTGCACAGATGCCGAATCCACGGATACGGTTTTTTCTTCACCTGCAGCAGGATCGCCAACGGCAGATACGCCGCCGCGGCGAGCACGGACGTCATCGGCAGAAAATGCACGGCGTCGAACAGATAGGACATGTTTCGGTCTCCCCGGATTTGATGCCTCTATGATAACGCGCAAATGCGTCCGAATTGTCACAGAAACGCGAATAAGTTGTAAGGAAACGGTAACGAATCGGCTGCTGGACATCCCGGGCGGTTTGTGCTACACTTTCCCAAAGAACGGGAAGATTCCGCCGCGGTACGATCAACGGGGCTTTGAAAACGCCCCGGGGCGGCGCCTTCGTGCCTGAAAAAGCATACCGGTCCAACAGACGGTTGGATCGACTGTCAAACGGCGCGCTGGGATCCGGAGCGCCGTTCTGCTATCCTCTGATCAGAACAAAACGGGAGGACAAAACAATGGAATTCGGAAAACAGTTCAGGGAGCTCCGCACGGCGCGCGGGCTCACGCAGGAGACCGTCGCGGAAAAGCTGGGCGTGACGGGGCAGGCGGTCAGCCGTTGGGAACGCGGCGAAACGCTGCCGGACGTGTCGCTTCTGCCGGAGATCTCCGCATACTTCGGGGTCACGATCGACGCGCTGTTCGCGCTTTCTGACGATACGCGCATGGAACGCATCCAGAACATGATCTGGGACGTCAAGGTGTTCGATCCCGCGGTCGTCGAGACCGAGCGGCGGTTCCTGCTTGAAAAGGGCATGAAAGAGCCGGACAATCCGGAACCGTACGCGCTTTTAGCGGACATGGAGAATCATCTTGCCAGGCAGTGCAGAGAGCGGGCGGAGCTTGCCGCGAGGGAAGCCATCCGCCGCGATCCCTACAACCGGCATGCGTTCGGCGAGATCAGCGACGCCATGGGCGGACGCGCCTCCGACTGGTACTGCTGGTCCCATCATCGGGAGATCGAGTTCTGGAAAGCGCACGTTGCGGCGTATCCGGACGCGTCGAGAGCGTACCTGTGGCTTTTAGACGCTTTGATCGACGATCAGCGCTTCGACGAGGCGAGGGCGTATCTTTCCGAAATGGCAAAGCACGAGATGACGTTCCGCGTGCCGCTGTATGAGGGCAACATCGAATGGTTTGCGGGCAGCCGGGAAAAAGCGATGGAGATCTGGAACGGCATGTGCGAAACGTATGCCGACGAATGGCTCGTGTGGCTTTCCATGGGCGACGTGTACGCACGGCAGGGCGCGTTCGAGCGGGCGATCGAAATGTATGAGAAGGCGATGGAAATCCAGAAACCGCCGCGGATGGTGGACGCGCTCGAGGCGATCGCGCAGGTATGCGAGCGTATGGGCGATCCGAAACGCGGGATCGAGGCGTTGGAGCGCGAGATCGTGATCCTGAAGGAGGAGATCAACACGACAAGCGGCGAGACGGTCGATTCCGTCCGCCGCGAGATCGAACGGCTGAAACAGCTTTGACGCAAAGAGCGGGGGGAGAGCCTCCGCTTTTTTTCGTGATCCGGAGCCGTACCCTTCCTCGTGAGACGGCGTACCCCCACCGTGAAACGGTGTATCCCTCCACCGTGTGACGACCCACTCCTCCACCGTGAGACGGTGTACCCCCCGCCGTGTGACGGTGGGGAAATAAATAATAATAGTAAAGAGATAATGGGCGACGTCCCGTCAGTCGGTATAACCGCGCGCGAAGAGACCGACGCGACCGACCCGACGGGGGATCCGGTCAAAACAGCAGGGACAGCAGTCCGACGACGATCGAAGCGCCGATGCCGTAAACGAGAACGGGACCGGCGATCGTAAACATCTTTGCACCGATGCCGAGGACGAATCCTTCGGGCCGGTATTCCATCGCGGGCGCTGCGATCGAGTTCGCAAATCCCGTGATCGGCACGACGGTCCCGGCGCCCGCAAACGACGCGATCCGGTCGAACACGCCGAGCCCGGTCAGCAGCGCGGTGAGGAAGATCAGCACGATCGAGGAGACGGTCGAAGCGTCTTTGTCGGAGAGCGGGATGCGCAGGGCAAGGTCGCGGATTCCCTGTCCGAGCACGCAGATGAGCCCGCCCGTGAGAAACGCCCGGAGGCACTGGAGCGCGACGGGGCTTTTCGGCGCGCGCCGCGCGACATCCTTTTGATACGCCTTCGCGTCGAACGGCGGCTTCATGCGCGCATCCCCTTTTCCGTGTGCTCCGGGGCGCGGGTCTCCCGGTCCGCGGGCAGCTTTTCGCCGCCGCAGCCGTGCGGATGGATGCGATAGATCTTGGTTCGATGGGGCATGACGGTCTCCTTTTCGCGGTTTTTTGTCCGATACGGTTAATCTGCGGGCTTTCCGCGAAAATATACGATAAAATCTGAAAATTTTGCTTGACAGACTTGACGCGGTTTGTTATTATAACCGATGTGCCATTGGGTCGAACTGCGTCACAGCCCCGACTGCGGAACGCCGCAATGCTGCAAAGAATTTGATAAAATTATATGGAGGAATCGCCATGAAGTCCTATATGGCAAAGGGCGAAACCGTTGAGCGCAGCTGGTATGTCGTGGATGCGACGGATATGATTCTCGGCCGTCTGTCCAGCCAGGTTGCTGCGATCCTTCGCGGTAAGCATAAGCCCATTTTCACGCCTCACGTTGACTGCGGTGACCACGTCATCATCATCAATGCTGAGAAGGTCCGCCTGACCGGCAAGAAGCTGGATCAGAAGACCCACATCCACCACACCGGTTTCCCGGGCGGAATCAAGGAAGTCAAGTATCGTACGCTCCTTGAGACCAAGCCGGAGTTCGCGGTCTACGAGTCCATTCGCCGCATGATGCCGAAGGGACCGCTCGGAGCCAAGATGCTCAAGAAGCTGCGCGTATACGCAGGCCCGAACCACAACCACGAAGCCCAGCAGCCTGAGATGCTGGAGCTCAAATAATCGGAAAGGAGAACGACTATGGCAAAAATCGCTTACATGGGCACCGGCAGACGCAAAAAGTCCGTCGCGCGCGTTCGTCTTCTCCCCGGCACCGGCAACATCACGATCAACAAGCGTGACATCGAAGAGTATTTCGGTCTCGAGACCCTCAAGATGATCGTCCGTGCGCCCCTGGTTCTCACGAACCTTTCCGACAAGTACGACGTGAACGTCAACGTGTACGGCGGCGGCACGACCGGTCAGGCCGGCGCGATCCGTCACGGCATCTCCCGCGCGCTGCTCACCGCCGATCCGGAGCTTCGCGGCACGCTGAAGAAAGCGGGCTTTTTGACCCGCGATCCGAGAATGAAAGAGCGCAAAAAGTACGGTCTGCATGCAGCCCGCCGCGCACCCCAGTTCTCCAAGAGATAATCGTCTCAAACATAAAGTCCTGTGCGTTTTGCACAGGACTTTTCAGACTGTCGAAAAAGGTGCCAGACCGTTTACGGCTAACAAAGACAAAGGAATACTTGCATGAAGAAAGGGCGCATTAGCCCTTTCTTTGATTGATATTTCGCCGCAAACTATCCGTTAAGCTCCTTCAGGAACGGGTATTTCATTTTGAGAAAGAACCGGTAGTCCGGCGCGTCGACGGCGTTCCGGTATTCGTCGAACGTCGTTTTCCGGATCCATTCGAGCCGGCGCTCGGAAAGCTCCGCGTAGCGCGTGATCACGATCTTTCCCTCGCGCTCGGCCTTCAGAAGCGCTTCGAGCGCGTCCGGCACGAATTCGCGGGAAACGACCTTCTGCGGCGTTTCGGCAAAGAAGCAGTTTCTGATCTTCTCAAACCGCGTGACCGCGTCGGACGGCGCGACCGAATAGATCCACCCGGGCACGCCCGCGTAAGTGTCCTCGAGCGCATTCTCATAGTATTCCGAAAAATGCAGCAGCCCGTCCGCCGTAAAGCCGTAGGTCGCCCATTTCTGCCATTTGCCCGCGTGCGCGAAGCCGTGCTCGCGGCAGGTCTTTTCCACGGCGTTCGAAAGATACACCAGCACGTTTTCGCGCTTGTCCGAAAAATAGATCCGCGGGACGCCCTCGTTGGACGTGCGCGGTTCAAGGACTTCGATCCCCGGCGTCTGCGATGCGTGATACAGCATGGTTCCGTCTCCTTTCGTTTCCGCCTTTATCATAGCGGCTTTTCGCGGCAATGAAAAGACTTGAAATGCGCGCTCGTTTGTGCTATACTGAAACTGCAAAAAACGAGGGGTCCTTTGTGAAAACGGGGGATCCTTTTTCTGTTGCGTTCCGGCGGCGGATGTGATAATATACTATTCGTAAAAATCTGCGCGGAGGCATGCGTATGCGGATCCTGATCAAAAACGGAACGGTCGTCCGGTCGACCGGCATGAAAAAAGCGGACGTGCTCGTACAAAACGGCAAGATCGCGAGGATCGCGGAGCGGATCGACGAAAGCGCCGACCGCGTGATCGACGCGTCGGGCTGCTGGCTCTTTGCCGGCTTCATCGACACGCACACGCACTTCGATCTCGACCTCGGCGTGACGGTCACGGCGGACGATTTCGAAACCGGCACGAAGGCGGCGATCGTCGGCGGCACGACGACCGTGCTCGATTTTGCGACGCAGGATCACGGCATGACGATGCACGACGCGCTCACGCTCTGGCACAAAAAAGCCGAAAAGAGTTCGTGCAATTACGGCTTCCACATGGCGGTCTCCGAATGGAACGACGCGCGAAAGGCCGAGGTCGACGACATGTTCCGCGCGGGCGTGAGCTCGTTCAAGATGTACATGGTCTACGACGCGATGAAGGTCACCGACGGGCAGATCTACGACGCGCAGAAGTTCATCGGCAGCCGCGGCGGCGTCATCGGCGTGCACTGCGAAAACTACGACGTTCTGCAGGCGCGCATCGCGGAGGAGAAGGCGAAGGGGCATCTGGATCCCACGGCGCATCCGGTCACGCGGCCGCAGGCGGTCGAGGCCGAGGGCGTGGCGCGGCTCATGCGGATCGCGGAGCTTTCCGGCTCTCCCGCGTGGGTGGTGCATCTGTCCACCGCGGACGGGCTTGAGGAGGTGCGGCGCGCGCGGAAACGCGGCGTGGAGGTCTATGCCGAAACGTGCCCGCAGTACATCACGCTCGACGTTTCGCAGTACGCGGAGCCGGACGGCGCGAAATACGTCATGTCGCCGCCGCTTCGCGAAGCGGGGGACCGCGCGGCGATCCTCGACGGCATGAAAAAGAAAGAGATCGACTTCATCGGCACGGACCACTGCTCGTTCACAATGGCGCAGAAGGCGCTGGGAAAGGACGATTTTTCAAAGATCCCGAACGGCGGCGCGGGCGTGCAGAACCGCGCGGAGCTCGTTTACACGTACGCGGTCGAAACCGGCGCGATCACGCCCGAACAGATGGCGCTGCTGATGAGCGAACGCGCGGCGCGGCTGTTCGGCATGTTCCCGAAAAAGGGCGTGCTGCGGACGGGGTCCGACGCGGATCTCGTGATCTTCGATCCGGACGATCCGCATACGATCTCGTGGAAAACGAATCTCCACGCGTGCGACAACTCGCCGTATGAGGGCGTGCGGGTCAAAGGCCGCGTGCGCGACGTCATTCTGAACGGCGAGCTCGCCGTGGAACACGGAACACTCGTGAAGCCGTACCTCGGACGGTACGTCTTCCGCAACCCCTGCGAAAGGTATCGGAAATGAAGATCGCATTGGTGTTGACGGCTGCCGGCATGAGCAAACGCTTCGGCAGCGATAAACTGGCTTATCCGATCGACGGAAAGCCGATGCTCCTGCATGCGCTCGAGCTCTACGACCGGCTCAAAGACCGGTTCGTTTCGCGCACCGTCGTGCTGCGCGAGGGCGCGGAGGAGCGCCGCATGGTCGCGGAGCGCATGGAATACCGCGTCGCGGAGAACCCCGATCCGGAGCGCGGCATCGCGTCGAGCGTCGTGATCGGCACGCAGGACGCCTTAAAGAGCGATCCGGACGCGATCCTGTATGCGGTAGGGGATCAGCCCCGCGTGACCGAAAAGACCGTAAATGCGCTTCTCAGCACGTTTGAAGCGGATCCGACGCGCATCGTCGCGCCGGTGGCGGACGGCAAACGGGGAAATCCCGTCCTGTTTCCGAAGGATCTTTTTCCGGAGCTGCTTGCGCTCACGGGCGACGTCGGCGGCAGTCAGGTCATCCGGACGCATCCGGACCGCGTCGTGACCGTCGAGGTTCCCGCGGCGGAGCTGTACGACGTGGACGTTCGCGCGACGGACGCGTCGCGCCATACCGTGCTGCACGGCAATATCCTGACGGTCCCCGCGCTCGGCGAGCTGGACGCGGTGAAGAGCGGCTTCATCGTGCTGAACGGCGCGGGCGTGATCGAAGGCGTCTTTGAAACGCTCCCCGAGCGCTTCCGGAACGCGCAGCTTGCGGATTACGGCGACGCGCTCATTATGCAGTCGTTCTGCGACATGCACCTGCACGCGCCGCAGTACCCGATGCTCGGCATGGGCATGGACCTGCCGCTTCTGGACTGGCTCAATACCTACACGTTCCGCACGGAGGCGGCGTTCCGGGATCCCGAGTACGCGCGGATGCACTACCGCGCGCTTGCGGAACGGCTGATCGGCAACGGCACGACGCGCGTGTGCATGTTCTCGTCGCTGCATACGGACGCGACGCTGATCCTGATGGAGGAGCTGGAGCGCGCGGGCGTTTCCGGCTTCGTCGGCAAGGTCAATATGGACCGCAACAGCCCCGATTACTACTGCGAGACGGCGGAGGAGAGCAAGCGCGAAACACTGCGCTGGCTCGACGCGTGCGACCGGTTCAGCCGCGTGCGGCCGATCCTCACGCCGCGGTTCACGCCGTCCTGCTCCGACGCGCTCATGGAATGGCTCGGGAAGATCGCAAACGAACGAAATCTTCCGGTGCAGTCGCATCTGTCCGAAAACACGAGCGAGATCGAGCTGGTGCGCTCGCTGCATCCGGACTGCGCGCAGTACTGGGAAACGTACCGCAAATACGGGCTCTGGAAGAGCGATACGCTGATGGCGCACTGCGTGCACAGCGACGCGCGCGAGCGCGAAGCGATCAGAACGCACGGCGTGACCGTCGTGCACTGCGCCGACTCGAACGCGAATCTCTGCAGCGGCGTCGCGCCGGTCCGCACGATGCTTGACGAGGGGATCAAGGTGGTCCTGGGCAGCGACATCGCGGGCGGCGCGCATCTCTCGATGCTGAACGTCATCCAGATGTCGATCCGCGCGTCGAAGATCAAGCGCATCGAAAGCGGATGGACGACGCCGTTCCTGTCCGTTGCGGAAGGGTATTATCTCGGCACGACCGCCGGCGCCGCGTACTTCGGGGCGAAGCCCGGTTTTCAGAAGGGCGACCGGCTCCACGCCGTGGTCATCGACGACCGCGAGTATCCGGACACCGAGCGGCTCACGCTCAGGGAGCGGTTCGACCGCGCGGTCTACATCGCCGAGCCGAAGGACATCGTGGCGGTCTACGCCGACGGCAAGCGCCGCAAGTAACGCATGAAATGAAAAAAAGATCACATCCTACCCGAAAAAAGGCAGGATGTGATTTTTATGTGGACCGGAAGGATCGCGCTGCTCGCGCTCGGACTGCTGACCGGCGGCGGGTGGTTCGACCGCGTGCTGAAGAAAGGAACGAAACGGGCGTTGCTTCTGCTCGTTCCGGCCGTGATCGGGCTGACGTACGCACCGACCCTGCGCGGAGCCTCGGCGCGGCTGTGCTTCGCGCCGTGCGCGTTCCTGCTTGCGGCGGCGCTTCTGTGCCCGCTCGACGAGCCGGTTTCCGCGCTGTGCGCCGCCGTGCTTTCGGGGCTTGCCGGCGCAAAGCTCTCCGACGCGTTCCCGCTGTTTCCCGAACAGGGGCTTCTGACGGCGCTGCCCGCGCTTTTTCTTGCGCAGGGCTTTGTGAAACGCACGGGCGCACGCGCGCTTGCGATCGCCGCCGCGCCGTTTTTCATGCTGCTGTTCCGCGCGGCGGGGGACGCGATGCTGTTTTCGTTCGCGGTGCTCGAGCTCGGCGACGGCGACGCGCTCGCGGCGCAGACCGTCGGGATCCTGCTGCTTCTGATCCTCGAAGCCGTTTTCGCGCGGCTGCCCGCGCGCGGACGCGTTACGGCGCGAACGTGATCCGCTGTTCCGTCGCGTTCACGACCGCGGGGACGCCGAACGGCACGATGCAGCGCGGCTGCGCGTGTCCGACGTTGACGTTGTAGACGATCGGAAGCGACGGATCGCCGACGACCTCCTTGAGGATCGCGGGATAGTCGTCGTAATACGTTTCGTCCATCGGCTTTCCGACCAGCACGCCGCTCACCGCGTCGAATACGCCGCGCCGTTTCAGCGCGAGCAGCGCGCGGCGGTACGTTTCGGGCGGCATCTGTACCTCGCTGGATTCGAGCAGAAGGATGCGGCCTTTCCAGTCTTCGCGGGAGGGAAAGAGCCCGTACTGCTCGGTGACGGCGGTCATTTCGCGCACATCCGTATGATCGAGCGATTCGTCAAGCATTTCCCCGATCGTATCGATGCAGCCGCCGAGGACCGGTCCGGAAAAGACCGGCGCGCCCTGCAGAAGAACGAACCCGTGATCGGGATGCTGCGGAAGGTCCGTTCCGACCTGATCCGGCGCGAACGACGTGCGGCTCCGATACCATACGTTTGCGGGACGGATCTCGCGGATCGTGCCGGTTTCGATCAGCTCTTTGAAATACTGACCGGAATACGGAAGCATGGTTTTGCCGATCTCGCATACGTCGGGCAGGAACGCCTGTCCGTAAAAGGTCGGGAGTCCGAGTTTATGCAGCATGAAATGGTTGACCGTCGTATCCGAAAAGCCGAGAAAGATCTTTTCGGACAGCGCGTTTTCGAGCTCGCCGCCGTCGAACAGGTACGGCGCAAGCCGGTACGTGTCGTTCCCGCCGATCGCGCAGAGGATCAGATCGACTTCAGGATCGGAAAACGCATCGAGAAGATCCTGCGCGCGCTCCTCGGGATGCGCGTCGAGCCGGTCGAGCCCGGCAAGCGCGTGCGCGCCGAACCGGACGTTCACACCGTACGCTTCCAGACGCCGGACACCGATATCGAGCTCGTGCTTTACGCGCGGTTCGCCGAGAATGCCTCTCGACAGACTCACGATACAGACGGTTTTGACCATGGGAAACCTCCTTTTTCCGGAAAAAAAGCGGTCCGTTCGGGACCGCTTTGCGTGTTTACCGATGCAGCTTTACGGGACGGAGCAGGACTTCGTCGATCCGTGTTTCGCACAGCGCGGACGCGATGAGCGCAGTCAGCGGCACGGCAAGGATCAGCCCGATGCTGCCGGACACGCCGGTGATGATCTCGTGCGTGATGTAGTCGCCGGACAGGATCGCCTTGAAGTCCCAGTGAAAGATCTTCATCAGCAGCAGCTCGGTGAGCGCGCCGCCGGTGAACGCGAGGATCAGCGTGTTCGTCATCGTGCCGATCGCGTCGCGGCCGATGCGCATGCCGCTCTTCAGAAGCGGGAAGAAGCGCATGCCGGGATTGACGGTCTTGAGCTCGTTGATCGAGGACGAGATGCTCATCGCAACGTCCATGACCGCGCCGAGCGCCGAGATGATGATGCCGGACACGAACAGCCCGCGGATTTGGATCGTGACGCCCTGATACTGCGCGTCGATGAGGTTCGACGTTTCCGAGGAATAATACGTCAGCCCGTCGAGCTTCGTCAGCGCGCTTGCGAACGCCGCGAACAGCGCCGCGAGACAGAAGCCCGCGATCGTGCCGAGCATCGCGGAAAGCGTTTTGCGGTTCAGCCCGTCGAGCAGGATGAAGCAGACGACCGTCACGAGCGCGCAGACGCCGAGCGTCAGCGGAACGGGCGCGTGCCCTCTGAGCAGGGCGGGGATCAGCACCAGCACGACCGCCGCGAGCGTGAACGCGAGACCGAGGATCGAGCGCAGACCGACCTTGCCGCCGATCAGCCCTGTGACGAGCAGGAACAGCGCGACGATCAGCAGGATCGGCCGCGTGCGGTCGTAGTTCATCAGCGTGACGGAGATCTTCGGAAGCCCGTCCTCACCGAGCGTCCTGGGATCGGTCATGACGGAAACGAGCAGCGACGTGCCTTCTTCCGCGTGCTTGTCGAACATCTTGCCCATAAAGAACTGCGTCGTGATCCGGCGTCCCTTGTGCTCGCCGGTCGTGATCTCCAGGAGCAGCGTCTGATCGCCGACGCGCGCGTTCTCGGTGCTTTCGTCGATATACGTGTTGTCCTCGAGCACCTCAACGACCTTCGCGTGCGCATAGGCGGTGTACTTCGACAGGGAATCGTCCTCGATCATGCCGTCGGGAAGCGCGCCGTTTTCAAACAGCACGCGGCTCGCGTCCGCGGCGAGCGCAAGATGCGTGAAATACACCTGCGCCGCGTCGTCGCGGTCCTTGTTGTACATGGCGACCGGACGGCGCAGATTCACCGCGCTCACGGCGAACCCGACGGCGATCAGCACGACGAGCGCCGCCGCGATCCACGTCGCGGGGCGTTTCAGCCATCCGATGCAGTTTGCAAACCGGTTTTTCATACCGTCATTATACCGTTTTCCCATCGGTCCCGTCAAGAAAAAACGCCGCTCCGGAGAGCGGCGCGAACCGTTTATTTTTCGTACACGCGGGGAACGCGGTCGCTGATCGAAAGCAGGATCTCGTAGGAGATCGTATGCGCCTTTTCGGCGATCTCGTCCGCGGTGATCTCCTCGTTGCCCTGACGCCCGATCAGAACGACCTCGTCGCCGACCGCAACGCCCGGCACCTCGGATACGTCGACCATCATCTGGTCCATGCAGATCGTGCCGACCTGCGGGCAGCGGATGCCGCCGACCAGCACATCCGCGCGCCCGGTCAGGATGCGCTTGTATCCGTCGCCGTAGCCGATGGGGAGCGTCGCGATGCGCGTGGGATGCGAGGTGACGTATTTCAGACCGTAGCTGATGCCTTCGCCCTCCGGAACGGTCTTGAGATTGCTGATGTACGTCTTCAGCTCCATCACGGGCGTAAGCCCGCTTCCGGGCGTGCGCGCGGCGTCGGGATGACAGCCGTAGAGCGCGATGCCGAACCGCACCATATCGTACTGCAGCTCGGGGAAATCGAGCGTCGCCGCGGAGTTTGCGGCGTGAACGATCGGCGTGTATCCGCGCGAACGGATCCTTGCGACGAACGCGTCGAAGCGCGATGCCTGCAGATGCGTGAATTCGGGATCGGACTCGGACTTCGCAAAATGCGTAAACACGCCGTCCATCCGCACGTGCGGACAGTCGTCGAACGCGTCGAGAAGCGCGTCGAGCGCGGTCTCGTCCATGACGCCGATGCGGTGCATGCCGGTGTCGATCTTGACGTGGACGTGCGCGTCCTTGCCCGCGGCGCGGGCGCAGCGCTCCAGCGCGCGCACCTGCTCCGGCGTGAAGACGGCGGGGGTCAGGTCGTAACCGACGACGGCGCGGACGTGATCGATGTCGGTCACGCCGAGGATCAGGATCGGAAGCGTGACGCCGCTGTTCCGGAGACGGACGCCCTCCTCGGGAATGGCGACCGCAAACATATCGCACAGACCGGACTGTTCCAGATACTGCCCGACCTCGATGAGACCGTGGCCGTATGCGTTCGCTTTGATGACCGCAAGGAACTTCGTTCCGGGTTTCAGCCGGCGTTTGACGAGCCGGATATTCTTCAGAAGCGCGGGAAGACGGATCACCGCGTGGGTTCCTCTCAGCATGAAATCACCCCTTTTCAACAAAAAATGATTGTACAGGAACGGGCGGGAAAAGTCAATTCCCTTTCGCCGAAACACCGAAAAAACGTGCCGGTCATAATTTATCGAAAAAATGTTAACAATTTATTCAAAAACACTTGCAATTTCTATACCTTGGTGCTAAAATGGGATACACAATACAAGATATAGGGGTTTCTATGGTCAGAATCATTGCAGGACAGGCGCGCGGGCGCAAGCTCGAGACGCTCGAAGGCCTTGAGACCCGACCGACGCTGGACCGCGTCAAGGAGGCGGTTTTCGGCTCGCTGCAGTTCGATATCCCGTATGCCGACGTGCTGGATCTGTTTTCCGGAAGCGGCAATCTGGGGCTCGAGGCGGCGTCCCGCGGGGCGAAGCGCGTGGTGCTGAACGACCGCAGTCCCGCCTGTGCGGAGATCATCCGCAGGAACGCGGATTCGCTCGGGCTGTCCGGCGTGTGCGAGATCCTGAATCTCGATTACGCCGCGGCAATCGACCGGCTGAAGAGCCGGGGCGAACGGTTCGATCTGGTGTTTCTGGATCCGCCGTACCGCGAGGGGCTGTCGGCGGACGCCGTCGGGCGGCTCGTCGAAAACGGGCTTCTGAAGCCCGGCGGACGGATCGTCCTGGAGCATGCGTCGGATCTTGCGCCGCAGAGCGACGCCGGCGCGTACCGCGTCGTGAAAACGAAGCGGTTCGGCAAATGCGGCTACTCTTTGATCGAGGAGGACGGGGAATGAAGATCGGCGTGTATCCGGGCAGTTTCGACCCGTTTACGATCGGGCATCTCGACGTTCTGAAGAACGCGGCGGGCCTGTTCGACACGGTCTTCGTCGCGGTGCTGAACAACAACGCGAAGTCGCCGGTGTTTTCGGTCGACGACCGCGTGGAGATGATCGACCGCATGATCGAAACGGAAGGGCTCACAAACGTCCGGTCCGGTTCGTTTTCGGGGCTGCTGGTCGATTACGCGAAGCAGATCGGCGCGCAGTACCTCATCAGAGGACTTCGCGCGATCACGGACTTCGACTACGAGTTTCAGATCGACGCGGTGAACCGGCATCTGAATCCGGACATCCGGACGGTGTACTTTATGGCGAACCCGGCGCATTCGTTCCTGTCGAGTTCGAGCGTGCGTGAGATCGGTGAAATGGGCGGATCCATCGAGGGATTGGTTCCGGCCTGTAATTATGAATATATTCTGGAAAGGTTGGCAAGGCAGAAATGAACGGCGTACAGACAATGAAGATCTTCAGTATCCTTTCGAAGATCGAACAGCTTGTTTCGGAGAGTCCGAAACCCAGATTCAATAACGCGGGCAGCCGCCGCATCATCGACGAGGAGGAGCTCATCGCGCTTCTCGACGATCTCAAGGCGACGATCCCGGAAGACATCCGCAGAGCGAGCGGCATCATCGCGGAGAAGGACAACACCCTTCGCGACGCGAACGAGCAGGCGGATCAGATCGTTGCGGAGGCGCAGAAGGAAGCGAACGAACTGCACGAGCAGGCGCAGGAGGCGGCGGAGAACGTCTACCGTCAGGCGGTTGCCGAGTATGAAGCGCTCGTTTCCCAGGAGAGCGTCTATCAGGAGGCGCTGAAGCGTGCGGACGATCTGCACCGCGCGGCGGAGGAGAACGCGGATTCCATCTGCAACGGCGCGCGCGCCTATGCGGACGACATCCTGTCCGACGTGCAGCGGTACCTGAACGACTACATGAAGATGATCAACGGCAACCGCGAGGAGCTGGACGTCCGTCAGAAGCCCGCCGCGCAGGAGCTTGAGATCCCCGCGCCCGATCCGAATCCGATCGCGGCGAAGATCTCCGAGCCGCGCCGCGAGCCGGCCCGCCGTCAGGAGCCCGCGCGCGTACAGCAGCGTCCCGCGCAGCCCGTGCGTCCCGCACCCGCCGAGGAAGAGGAAGAAGAAGAAGCGCCGCAGCCGAAGCCGCGCAAGAAGGGCTTCTTCGCCCGCATGCTCGGCATCGAGGAGGTCGAGGAGGACGACGACGAGAACTACGAAGAAGAGGAAGCGCCCGCGCCCAAGAAAAAGCGCCGCAGCATCTTCTCGTTCTCGGACGACGAAGAGGACGACGAAGAATAACGGATCCGAAATCAGGCCGGAGGGTTCGCCTTCCGGCTTTTTTCATGTCTTCGCGCAAAAAAGCGGTTGTACATTTCGGACCATGGTGCTATAATATATTCTGTAATCCAAAAAGGGGGTTTTTGCATGAAGAAATTCTTTTCCGATTTTAAGGCGTTCGCTCTGAAGGGCAACGTCGTCGACATGGCCGTCGGCGTCATCATCGGCGGCGCGTTCGGCGCGATCGTATCGTCGCTGATCAACGACATGATCATGCCGCTGCTGGGCCTTCTCATCAAGGCCGACTTCTCGACCTGGTTCGTTCCGCTCAAGGAGGTTCCCGCAGAGCTGCTGGTAAACGGCGCGATGCCGTCCGCCGACGTGCTCGCGGAAGCAGGCATCTCGGTCTTCCATTACGGCAAGTTCATCTCCGCCGTCATCTACTTCGTGCTGATCGCGCTCGCGGTGTTCATCGTCGTCCGCGCGCTCCGCAAGGCGGAAGAGAAGGCGAAGGAACTGAAGAAGAAGGAAGAAGAAGCGCCCGCGGAAGAAAAGAAGCCGCGTCTGTGCCCGTACTGCAAGCAGGAAGTCGCCGACGACGCGACCCGCTGCCCGCACTGCACCAGCGAGCTTCCGCCCGAAGAAGAATAAAGCGTTACCGACCCGAAAAGACCGCGTCCGCGCGGTCTTTTTTCGTGCCGCAGCGGCAAAATACTCCTTGCGGCGCGCACCCGGATTTGATATACTGAATAATAAGAAAAACGAAAGGGAACCCGTATGAAGATCATCGAACTGAAAGAAACGATCACCGCATCGAACGACCGCGACGCGGAGGTGCTGCGCGGAGAACTGAAACAGAAAGGGACGCTGCTCATTAACCTGATGGCATCGCCCGGCGCGGGCAAAACGACGCTTTTGGAGCGCACGATCCGCGATCTTGGAGACGAACTGAAGATCGCGGTCATGGAGGCGGACGTCGATTCCGACGTGGACGCGGTCCGCATCGAGCGGACCGGCGCGAAGGCCGTGCAGGCGCATACCGACGGCATGTGCCATATGGACGCGGGCATGACGCGCCGCGCACTGGAGGGGCTGGGCGACGAAGCGTTCGATCTCGTCGTGCTGGAAAACGTCGGCAATCTCATCTGCCCCGCCGAGTTCGACACCGGTGCGGGCAGGCGCGTGATGCTGCTTTCCGTGCCCGAGGGCGACGACAAGCCGCTGAAGTATCCGCTGATGTTCCGCGTCAGCGACGTTCTGATCATCACCAAGACCGACGTCGCGCCGTACTTCGATTTTGATTTCGAGGCGTGCAAGGCGCGCGCAAGAAAACTGAACCCGAATATCACGATCTTTGAGGTCTCGGCAAAGACCGGCGACGGCTTTGCCGCATGGGAAGACTGGCTGAGAGCAGCCGTTGCGGACTGGAAACACTGAAAACAATACAAAATAACGGGGAGAATCATTATGCCGGAAACCTACGATCGGAACCCACGAACCAAATCCAGATATGACGGCGAGCCGGAGCGCAGGAAAAAATACGCGAAGCTCGGCGCCAAGATCACGGACAACGTGCCGCACAAGCTCTTCGGACTCAAGACGACGGACGAGGAGTACTGGGGGCTTCGCGAAGTCCTGAACGAGAACGAGGTGGACATTGCGCTTTCGATGAAGCAGCGCAAGTGGTACACCTACGACGAACTGTTCGAGAAGAACAAAGCGATGGGCGAGCAGCTCTTCAAAGAGACGCTCGATCTTCTTTGCGTCCACGGCTTCGTCGAGTACGACTACGGCGATCATTACGACGACAACGGCCCGATTCCGGGCGCGCCGAAGGAAATCCGCTACCGCACGAGCTATTTCGTGCCGGGCAGCGCGGAGCTGTTCAACTCTTCGGTCTCCCGCATCGAGGCGAATCCGCCGGTGGCGAAGATGTTCGAGCGCATGACGTTCCTGCCGCTTGAGCATATCACGCCGATGGTCCGCCCCGGCGGCAACGGTATCGGCATGCACGTCATTCCGGTTGAGAAGGAGGTCGCCGCGAACCGCGAAGCGGTCAAGATCGAAAAGATTTCCCACTGGCTCACGAAGTACGACGGACATCTTTCGGCGGGCATCTGCTCCTGTCGCGCGTCCCGCGCGATGCTCGGCGAGGGCTGCACGGATGACGAGAATGACTGGTGTATCCAGGTCGGCGACATGGCGGACTATACGGTCGAGACCGGCCGCGCGCACTACATCACCAAGGAAGAAGCGCTCGAGATCCTGAAGCGCGCCGAGGAAAACGGCTACGTGCATCAGGTCACGAACATCGACGGCGAGGATCACATCTTCGACATCTGCAACTGCAACGTCAAGATCTGCAACGCGCTGAGGACCTCGCTGCTTTACAACACGCCGAATATGTCGAAGTCGGCGTATACGGCGCACGTCAAAAAAGAAAACTGCGTCGCGTGCGGACGCTGCGTCGAGATCTGTCCGGCAGGCGCGCTGAAGCTCGGCCAGAAGCTCTGCAGGAAGGACGGTTCCGAGGTCGAGTATCCGACGTCGCCGATCCCCGATCGCCTGCGCTGGGGCAAATACGCGTGGGATGAGAACTACCGCGACACCGCGCGCGTCAACACGCATAAGACCGGCACCGCGCCGTGCAAAACGGCGTGCCCCGCCCACGTGCCGATCCAGGGCTATCTCAAAATGGCGAAGGAAGGCCGCTATGACGAGGCGCTCGCGCTGATCAAGCGCGAGAACCCGTTCCCCGCGATCTGCGGCAGAGTCTGCAACAAGCGCTGCGAGGACGCGTGCACGCGCGGTACGATCGACCAGCCGGTCGCCATCGACGACGTCAAGCGCTTCCTTGCGGACCGCGACCTGCACGCGGAAACGCGCTACGTGCCGAAGAAGATCATCAACAACCTGACCGGGGAATGGCAGCAGAAGATCGCCATCATCGGCGCAGGTCCCGCGGGACTTTCCGCCGCGTACTATCTCGGCGAGATGGGGTATCATCCCACCGTGTTCGAAAAGAACGCGAAGCCCGGCGGCATGATGACCTACGGCATTCCGTCGTTTAAACTCGAAAAGGACGTCATCGACGCGGAGATCGACGTGATCCGTGCGCTCGGCGTCGACATTCGCTGCGGCGTCGAGGTCGGCAAGGATGTTACCATCGAAGAACTCAAACAGCAGGGCTACGAGGCGTTCTACATTGCGATCGGCTGTCAGGGCGGCAAGCTTCCGGGCATTCCCAACGAGCGCGCCGAAGGCACGGAGATCGCGGTGAGCTTCCTCAGCAAAGCGCTTTCGGACAACACCCGCAAACTTGAGGGAGACGTCGTGATCGTCGGCGGCGGCAACGTCGCGATCGACTGCGCGCGCACCGCGCACCGCTTCGGCGCAAAGAGCGTGTCCATGTTCTGCCTCGAATCGCGCGAGACGATGCCCGCTTCGCCGGAGGAGATCAAAGAGGCGGAGGAAGAGGACGTGAAGATCATGCCGTCGTGGGGACCGAAGGAAGTCCTCGTCGATGAAGACGGCAAGGTCAAAGGCCTCGTTCTGAAGCGCTGCGTTTCCACGATCGACCCGGAAACCGGCAGGTTCTCCCCGAAATACGACGAGAACGAAACGATCACCGTCGAAGCGAAGACGATCGTGTTCGCGATCGGCCAGGCGATCGAATGGGGGAAGCTTTTAGAGGGCACGAACGTCAAGTTCCACCACGGCAATTACCCCGTCGCGGACGCGTTCACCTATCAGACGGACGATCCCGCGATCTTCGTCGGCGGCGACGTGTTCACGGGTCCGAAATTCGTCATCGATGCGATCGGTCAGGGTCATATGGCCGCCGAATCACTCGCCCGCGCCGTTTCGAAGAACAGCGTGAACCAGACGCTCGGCCGCGATCGCCGCTTCTTCCGCGAGCTCGACAAGAACGACGTCGCGATCGATTCCTACGACCGCGCGCAGCGGCAGGTCCCGCCCGTGGATCCTTCGATCGACGCGAAAAACGGCTTCCGCGATCCGACGCTCCCGCTCACCGAAGAGCAGGTGAAGATCGAAACGTCCCGCTGCCTCGGCTGCGGCGCGACGATCGTCGACGTCGGCAAGTGCATCGGCTGCGGTCTCTGCACCACGCGCTGCGAGTTCGACGCGATCCATCTGCTGCGCGATCATCCGCAGAATTCCGATATGCGCCGCGCGGAGGACAAGGTCACGGGACTGCTGTCGTACGCGGCGAAGCGCGGTCTCAGGATCCTGCTGCACAGCGGTTCGAAGGAAGCGCGCGCCATGCGCAAAAAACGCAGAGCGTACAACAAGGCGACCAAAGAGTTCCACAAGACGCATCCGCATACCGGAAACGCCGTCAGCATCGAGGAACTCACGAAGGACTGATATGCACGAAATGGGCATTATCCTGCATCTGGCAAAAACCCTCGAGGAGACTGCCGAGCAGGAAAAGATCAAAGCCATCACGCGCGTAACGCTTGAGGTGGGCGAGGTGTCCGGCATCGTGACGGACTACTTTGCCGACTGCTGGAATTATTTCCGCAAAAGACATCCCGTGCTGGAAACCGCGGAACTGGAGATCATTCCGATCCCCGCGGTGACCTGGTGCGACGCGTGCAAACGGACGTATCCGACGGTGCAGTACGGACGCACCTGCCCGCATTGCGGCAGCGGCGAAACGTGGCTCCTGCGGGGAAACGAGTGCATCATCAAAGAGATCGAAGTCAAAGAATAGCGCAAAAACCCGAAAGAACCGTCCGAAACCGGGTGGTTCTTTGCGTTTTCCGGAAAAACGGTGTTGCATCATGCGTACTTTTTTGCTATTCTTATTGCAGAGGATCATATATGATTTGAGAAGGGGAGATGAACATGTTTTGTCCGAACTGCGGTGAACGCCTGAAAGACGGGGACAAATTCTGCGCAAACTGCGGATGCCGGCTGCCGGAGCCGATCGCGGAGGAACCGGTGTGCGTAAAGGCGCCGGAACCCGCGCCGGAGGCGCCCGTACCGGCGGAAGCGAAGCCGAAAAAGAAAAAGCTCGGCCTGATCATCGGGCTTTCCGCCGCGGCGCTCGCCGCTGCGGCCGCGCTCGTGCTGGTGCTGTTCGTTCTGCCGGAGCAGCGGCGGGTCAAACGCTACAACGAGGGCGTGACGCTGCTGGAGGAAAAGGCGTACGACGAGGCCGAGGCGGTCTTTGCGGAGCTCGGTTCGTATGCGGACGCCGAGGATCTGATGGCCTACGCGCAGCGCGGCGTCGCGTACGAGAAGGCGAAGCGCGCGATGGAAAAGGGGAACTACGCCGAAGCGATCCGCACCTTTGAAGCCGATCCGGACTTTGAGGAAGCGGGGCGGTTCCGGAACCGCTGCCGCGCCGCGCTCAACGTTGAGGAAGCGAAAGCGCTGTACGATGCGGAACAGTACGGCGAGGCCCTGGCGATCCTGAACGAACTGTACAAGGTCGACACCGAGGGCCGGTTCACCGACGAGGCGGAGCGGCTTTCCGGCGCGTGCAGCGATATGCTGCATTTCAACGAGGCCAAGGCGCTGTTCGAGCAGGGCGAGTACGAACAGACGCTCGAGCTGATCGACCGGTACGGTCTGCAGGGCATGGAGGGCGCGGAAGACGTCGTCGCGGAATGCACGCGCCGGATCACGTTCGGCAAAATCGATACGCTGATGGCAAACGGCGCGTACGCGGACGCGCTTGCGCTGCTCGACACGGAGGCCGGCAGGCAGATCCCGGACCGCGCGGCGCGTGTGACCGAGTGCAAAAACCGGATCGCTTACGGCGAGGCGGAGGCGGCGCTGAAGGACGGACGCAACTATGACGCGTATCTCGCCTTCCGCGCGCTGGGCAGCTTTTCCGATGCGGAGGGCCGCGCGAAGAAATGCATCGTCAGCAAGCCGAAGACGGGCGAGACCTACCACAACGGTTCGTTCAACAGCTCCGCGGTTTCGCTCACGATCATTCCGCCGAAGGACGACACCTGCACCTATTTCAAGATCTATGCGGTCAAGGACGGCAAGGAAACGCTCGTATCCTGCGCGTTCATCCGCTCCGGAGAAAAGGTCACCGTCAAGATGCCGACGGGAACGTACCTGTTCAAATCGGCGTACAGCTCCGGCGACTGGTTCGGCGAGACCGATATGTTCGGCGACAACGGCGTGTATCAGCGGCTCAAGGTCAACGGCGCGGATTCGTGCAGCCTGACGAAGGGCAAGTGGGAACTGAAGCTTCGCCAGAACGTCAGCGACGGAAACGTCGAGACAGCCTCCGAAAACCGCAACAATTTCTGATGAAAGGACGATCCCGATGAAAAAGATTCTGATCCTGCTGCTTTCCCTGCTGCTGATCGCGGCGCTCGGCTGTTCCGAGCGCAAGTCGTTCGAAGCCGCCGCGCCCGCGCCCGCGGAGACCGCGACCCCGAAGCCGACCGAAGCGCCCACCGAGGCGCCGACCGAAGCGCCCACCGAAGCGCCAACAGAGGAGCCGACCGAAGCGCCTACGGAGGAACCGACCGAAGCGCCGGCCGAAGGCTTCTGCACGGCGAACGAGATCGAGCTCACCCGCCCGACCGAGGGCAAGATCTGGACGCCGGTCTTTGAGAACATCACGTTTCTGATCAACGGCGAGCTGATGGACAGCAGCCAGGAGCTTGCGCCGGACGACTGCATCCTCACCGCACACTGCATCGTCGTCGCCTCCGAGGACTGCGAAACGGAGTGGACGCTCGTTCTGCGGTACAACGACGCGGATTATCTGGTCCGTACGGCGGCGGTCACGCTGTCCGCAGGGGAAAACGACGTGCTGATCGTGATCCGCGCGGACGAGCCGCTCGCATCCGGCGACTACGTGGTCAAACTGTACGAGGGAGACGTCTTCCTCTGCGGAACGTCCCTGGAATTCTGACGCAGCGATCGAACGACCGCCCCCGACCGGGGCGGTCGTTTTTGCGATCGGGACCGGAACGCCCGCCCGGACGGGCGGAACCGCGCAAAGGTTGCAAAGTGCGGAACAATTTGATATACTGTATAGAAATATAAACTGCGCTTCCGTGCGAAGCGCGGAAAGGCAAACGTGACAGGACAGGATCCCGCGGCGCCGAAACCGTACCGCACGGTCGAACGGACCGCCGAAACCGAATACGTGATCTCGCGCTCGCGGTTCATCGGGCGCTGCTTTCCGGTGACGGAGGAGTCCGAAGCGCTCGCGATCCTCGAACAGATCCGAAAACAGCACTGGGACGCGACGCACAACTGCTTCGCATACCGGCTGCGCTCCGGCGCGGCGCGGTATTCCGACGACGGCGAGCCGCAGGGCACGGCGGGTCTTCCGATGATGGAGGTCCTGAAAAAACGCGATCTTTACGACGTGCTGGTGATCAGCACGCGCTATTTCGGCGGCATCCTGCTCGGCGCGGGCGGGCTCGTACGCGCGTATTCGCGCTCGGCGTGCGACGCGGCCGACGCGGCGGGGCTCCTTTCGATGGAGCCGTGCACGACGTTTTCGCTGCGCGTGCCGTACCCGTACCGCAACGCGGTGTGGGGCGTGTTCGACCGCTTCGGCGTACTGGAGCACGCGGACTACGCGGAAAGCATCGACTGCACGTTCCGCTGCCGCACGTCCCTTGCGGACGCGTTTCTGAAGGCTTTGACGGAACGCACGGAGGCGCGCGTGAGCGCTGCGCCGTGCGGAGAAGGATATTACGGATTTCCGGTCGCGGAAGGAGAGGAAAACGGCTGACGCCGTGACAAGAACGTGAACAGACGCATTGTGAGTTTCATCTGCATCGCCGCATTGCTGCTTGCGGGCCTCGTGCTGCCCGCAGGCGTGCTTGCCGACGCCGATCATCCGATCACGATGACGATCGTCTGCGATCCGATGCCCGAGCTCGAGGGCGAGGGAACGATCCCCGATCTGCTGTTCACGATCCGCAACGAGAGCGCGGAGGACTACACGATGTCCCACGCGAAGCTGACCGGCGGATTCGAGGACAGGGAACTGCTGCTCGACGAGTCCTTCACCGTGCTTGCCGGCGCGACGAAGGAGTTTCATCTGACCGACGTGCCGATCGCGGACGATCAGTTCGACTGCGACGTGTCGTACACGCTCAGCTGGGAGGAAACGCGGATCGAGGTGAACGAAGAGACCGGCGAGCCTTCCTTTGTCACCGTCCCGCATGAAACGACCGCAAGCATCCGCATCGAGCGGTTCGTGATCCCGGAACTGAAGGTTTCCGCCGAAGCGGAGAGCGCGCGCGTGCGCGTCGGCGACAAGTTCGGCGTCGTCTACACGATCCTGAACGATACCAAATTCGATATGAGCGGGATCCGGCTTTACGATCCCGAACAGAGCATGCTGACGATCCCCATGGAATCGTCCGACCTGAACGCCGGCGAAACGCGCACCGTCAGGGTCGAATACACCATGGGCGAATCCGACATGACCTTTGCGCCGCAGGTGGAATACGTCGCGCGCCAGCGCGAGCTGACGGCGCAGGCCGCGGAACGCGTGACGGTCGGATCCGTCACCGTCGATCTTCAGATCTCGGCGCAGATGTATCCGGCGGACGAGGAGGGGACCCGCTTTGCGATCACGGTCAAAAACGCCGGCAATCAGACGCTCACGAACGTCCGGCTGTTCGACGAGATCAACACCGCGATCGATCAGCCGTTCGACCTTGCGCCGGATCAGAGCAAGGTCGTCATGTACACGGTGCAGCCGGCGCTTTCCGCCGACCGCATCCGTTCCGTCTCGTTCCATGCGGAGGCGACCGACTGCTTCGGCGAAGCGGTCCGCGCCAAGGATCCGGATTCCTACGACGTCGTGCCGTACATCGACAGCGGCGACGTGCACCTTGCGCTGTACGTCGTTCTGCAGAAGCCGTATTACGACGAAAACGGCAAGCTCTGCGCCACGATCCAGTTTGAGATCCGCAACTACAGCAGGGTGCGGATCCACAACGCGGTCCTGAAAGAACTCAATCTGTTCGGCGAGATCACGCGCTATCCCGATCTTTTGCAGGGCGAAACGTACTATTCGCAGGTCTATCAGCTCGACGGCGTGAACGAACTCCGCTTCAGCCTCGAGGCGCGCGACCCGGCGGATCAGACGTGCAGCGCGGAGATCGTTCGTCTCGACCTTTCCAAACTCAGGGAGCTCGTCGACCA
This sequence comes from uncultured Clostridia bacterium, assembly GCA_946411635.1. Lineage (GTDB taxonomy): Bacteria > Bacillota > Clostridia > Christensenellales > CAG-138 > UBA3792. The sequence goes on from CAMKES010000001.1 coordinate 32,938, forward strand.
GAAGAGCGACCCCGTTTACGTGTATCCCGTCAATCCCTATACGCAGGATTTGGACGCGAAATTCCGCAGCGTGCTCCGGATCGTGCTGATCGTCGCGCTGTCCGTCACGGTCCTGTGCGGGCTGATCTGCATCATTCTGTACGCATCCGAACGCCGGCTCAAAAAGAAACTGCCGCCCGCGTTCGAAGAGGATCTGGAAAACGCGATGCGCTCCACCAAACGGCGCATGCAGGACCAGCTGTTCTCCGACGCGCCGACCGAGCGGTTCGGCTACGTCGCGCCGATCAAGCTCCGCAACTACGGCGAACTGACCGAACAGGAAGAAACGGAACGCCAGGAGGCGTACCGCAGAGGTCTGCGCGAGGATATCCGCCGCGAGAACGCGCAGCTTGCCGCACAGAAGAACGCGGCCGCGCCGCATGCGCCCGCAAAGCCGACGCCGGCGAACGATCCCGCAGCCGGTGAAACGCGCGTCATGCAGACGGTCCGGCCGGTCTCCGGCGAAACGGTCCGCACGGACCTTCCGAAGCGTCCCGCGCCTGCGCCGATCATCGAGCAGTTCCGCGAGAGCGTGCCGGAGGAAACGACGGCGTTCGCGCCCCCGCGCGAGCCGGTCCCGGAACCCGTGCCCGACGAAACGGTCCGCACGGATCTTCCGAAGCGCCCCGCGCCCGCGCCGATCATCGAGCAGTTCCGCGAGAGCGTGCCGGAGGAAACGACGGCGTTCGCGCCCCCGCGCGAGCCGATCCCCGAACCAGAACCGGTCATCATTCCGGAGCCGGTGATCATTCCGGAGCCCGAGCCTATGCCTGAACCGGTGATCATTCCGGAAACGGTGATCATTCCGGAACCCGAGCCTATGCCCGAACCGGTGATCATTCCGGAAACGGTGATCATTCCGGAACCCGAGCCTATGCCCGAACCGGTGATCATTCCGGAGCCCGAGCCCGAACCCGAGCCGGAAATCCTTTCCGAACCGGAATTTGAACCCGAACCGGAACCCTTCGTAGGGGACGCCGACCCCGGCGTCCCGGAACCCGAGCCCGAACCCGAACCGGAGCCGGAACCCGAACCGGAGCCGGAACCCGAACTCGAGCCCGAACCCGAGCCGGAGCCGGAACCTGAACCTGAGCCCGAACTCGAGCCCGAACCCGAGCCGGAGCCCGAATCGGAACCCGAACCGGAACCCGAACTCGAACTCGAGCCGGAACCCGAGCCGGAGCCGGAACCTGAACCTGAGCCCGAACTCGAGCCGGAACTTGAGCCCGAGCCGGAAATCCTGCCCGAACCCGAACCGCTTTCGATCGCGGAGGCGGCGCGGAACTACACGGGCGTCGGACCGTTCCGCTTTGCGGAGAAGAAGACGCCTGCGCGGCGGGCAAAGACACGTTTGACGGTTCGCAAAATGAACGACTGATCTGAAAAAACTCCCCGGAAACGGGGAGTTTTTTATCGGTTCAGAAGGATCTGCATATCGTCCGGCAGCGGGGCGGTCAGCTCGATGCGCTCGTGCGTGACCGGATGCGGGAACGAGAGCGTTTCCGCGTGAAGGGCGGGGCGGTCGATCGCCTCGCACCGCTCGCCGTAGAGCCAGTCGCCGAGCAGCGGGAAGCCTGCGTACGCCATGTGCACCCGCAGCTGATGCGTGCGGCCCGTATGCGGAACAAGCCGGACGAGCGCGCGGCCGCCGCAGGCTTCAAGCACCGTGCATTCGGTTTCCGACGGCGCGCCGTCGGCCCGCACCGTGCGCAGGTAGGTCGAGCCGGGCTGCACGCCGATCGGCTCTTTGATCGTGAAATGCGCCGTTTCCGGAACGCCCTGCGTGATCGCAAGATACGTTTTCGAGAAGCGCCCTTCCGCCTGCACGGTCTTCATCAGTGAATGAACGTATCCGCTCTTCGCAACGGTCAGAAGCCCGGTCGTGTCCTTGTCGAGCCGGCTGACCGGATGCGGATTGTCGACGCCGGTGAAGTACGCGGACAGCGCGTTTTCAAGCGTCGGTTCCGCGGGATCGCGGGCGGGATGCACGGAGAACCGCTTCGGCTTGTTGACGACGATCAGCCACTCGTCCTCGTACGCAACGTCGAGCGGGAACGGGATCGGCCGGATCGCCAGCTTTTTTCCGTCGGCGGGATCGAACGAAAGCACGTCGCCCGGCGCGAGACAGCGCGTCGTATAGACCGGCGCTCCGTTCAGAAGCAGCGCGCACGGCCGGCGCTTGAGCCGGCTCAGGTACGATCCGGAGACCGAAAAAACGCGCTGCAGAACGGCTTCGACGGTCATTCCCGCATATTCTTCCGGAATCGAAACGGTTCGCATCTGCATACGTTCAGTATAGCATCCGCCGCGGGTCGGCGCAAGGGCGGCGCAGGAAAAAACGCGTCGGATCCCGGCGGACCGGTTGACACGGGGATCGCCGTGCGGTATCATTTTTTATCATGGAGCAAAGGAGGACGCGGCTGTGTATCTGGTCGATTACGTCGGGGAAATGCGCGACGTTCCGGCGGTGAAGGCGCCGTTCGGCGAAGCGGACATGCTGCTGTTTGCCGTGCTCCCGTATCTGCACACGGAGGGGCTCGTGCCGGAATCGTTCGGAACCGGGATCGCGTTTCCCGAGCTTGCCGCGCGCTACGCCGAACGCAGCGCAAACGGCAAAACGCCCTCCGGGCTCATCATCCCGGACGCATACGGAAAGGCGTTTTCCCTTGCGGCGCACACGCGGCGCTACGCGGACCTGACGGTGTGCGGATACGTGAGCGAGATCGTTCCGGAGGAGGAAAAACAGTTCACCGCGCTCACGATCGTGTCGAAGGACGGGGAGCTGTTCGTTTCGTTTGCCGGAACGGACGACACCGTGCTCGGCTGGAAGGAGGACTGCAGACTCGTCGCGGACGGCACGATGCCGGCGCAGGAACACGCGGTGCGCTATCTGAACGGGGCGCTGTCCGCGTTCGACGGGCGGTTTTCGACGATGGGCACGAGCAAGGGCGGTCATCTGGCGGTCTGGGCGGCGGCCGGGTGCCGCGCGCCGGAACGGCTGAACGGCGCGTTCGATTTCGACGGGCCGGGGTTTTCCCGCGCGTTTCTGGACGGAGAGGCGTTCCGCGCCGTTTCGGACCGCTGTCTGCTGATCGCCGCGCGGTATGCCGCGATCTCGCGCATCCTCGACAACGTGCCGAACGTCGCCGTCACGCGCGCGACGAAGCGCGGGGCGTATCAGCACGACTGCAGCTGCTGGGTGATCGAGAACGGCGCGTTCGTGCGCGAGCCGGGCTTTATGCCGGGATCCGACGCGTTCCACGGCGCGTTTGAGGAGATGATGGAGCGAACGACGCCCGAACAGCGGCGTGAAGCGACGCAGACGCTGTTCGGCCTGCTGGAGCAGACCGGCGCGGAAACGCTGACCGAGCTGCACCGCGGCCGCAAGCGGTATCTGCCGGAGATCATGAAGGGGATCCGGGCGCTTCCGCAGGAGGAACGCAGAAACCTGTTTTCGATCGTGATCCGGCTTTCGACCATGTTCGGCAGGACCGTCGGCTTCAAACGCTGAAGCGGAACGGAAACGGAGAGGGAAGGCCCCCTCTCTTTTTTTGTGTCGGAAATGTGAACCCACTTCAACAGTTTTTGGTCTTTCTCCCGGTGTATCATGAAGACGTCGGGAGGAAAGGAGTTGACATGGAACAACAATCGTCAACGAAAAACATGCGGGATCTGTTTCTGCGGCTTCTGCGGGAACAGGTCGGAAAGGGGATCTACGTGTGGGGCGGCAACGGGGAGCGGCTCGACACGATGAACGCCCCGGAGGACTGGATCGACCGGCATGAGAGCGGTGAACGGGACGCGCGGCGCGCAAAGGCGCTGTATGCGAAGCGCAGGGCGTCGGGAAGCGTTCCCATCCGCGCGTTCGACTGTTCGGGACTCGTGTACTGGGCGCTCCGGACGCTCGGACTGCTCCGGACGGATCTTTCGAGCAGAGGCCTGTACGCGATCGGAAAGCCGATCGGCGAGGCGGAGCTGCGCGCGGGGGATCTCGTGTTTCACCACGACGGAAAACGGATCGTGCACGTCGGCGTCGCAAACGGTGAAACGCAGATCGAATGCCGCGGACGCGACGTCGGCGTCGTCGAGAACCGCCGCAGGTCCGGCTACTGGAACCGGTTTGCGCGGCTGCCGTTCTTTCCGGACGAACCGGAAAAACGGCGCGTATACGTGCGCGGCGGCTCGGTGCGCGTGCGCGCGGGCGGGGGAACGGACCATCCCTGCGTGGGGATCGCGCATCGCGGGGATTCGTTTCCGCTCCTCGGAACGGCGGATTCCGGGTGGTACCGCATCGAACGGAACGGCGCGGAGGCGTATCTCACGAACCATCCGCGCTATACGGAGGTGCGCGATGGCTGAACGGACGGTCACGGAGATCCTCGAAGCGCTGGCGCGGATCGAAACGAACGTGAAGACGATCGCCGAGAACGGCGCGGATCACGAGGCGCGGCTGCGCTTGCTGGAACAAAAGAGCGGCAAACGGTGGGAATCGCTGTCGCTCGCCGCGATCACGGCGGCGCTCGTCGGGCTCGTCGGATTCGCGATGGGGAAACTGTTTTGAAGCGAAAGGAGCATACGATGGAACGGCAGAGCAGAAACAAAAGCGCGCTCTTCTGGATCGGGCTGGTCTCCGCGGCGTACGAGGCGGTCGTGAACAGCCTCGTGGGCGCGGGCGTACCGATGCCGCCGGTCGTCGGCGCGATCGGCGTTGCGCTGGCGACGGTGCTGATCTACTGCAACGGCAACAATCCGAGCCTCAAGGAGTACTGAGCGCAAAAAGGACCCTCCCCGAAACGGGAGGGTCCCTGTCTGTCGTTCGGATCAGACGTCTTCGCTTTTGCGGTGCTGCGAGCGGTTCGCGTCGAAGCCGTCCGGATAGCGCGCTTTGAGCTTGTCGATGTTCTCCTGCAGGATCGATTCGAGATCGCAGCCGATCGCAGTCGCGGTCTCGGCAAGATACCACGCGATGTCGCCGAGCTCCTTTCGGAGATGCGCCTTGTCGAGCGGATGCCCCTGCATCATCCATTTTTTCACGAGGTCGATCGCCTCGCCCGATTCGCCGCAAAGCCCCATGACGCCGTTCAGCAGCACTTCGGTTTCCGAAAGCGCCGGGTTCAGCGTGGTCATGGCGAGCTTCTGATACTCGTTGATCGTCATAGACCCATGTCCTCGTCGATCAGGATGATGCGGAACGCCTGATGCCGGCGCGAGGGGTACTCGGTGATCGCGGTCACGTTGCACATGCGTACCGGCGGACGGCAGTCGCGGCAGACGTTGTCGATCGAGCAGGGCGTCTGAAAGCCCTGCCGCCGCGCGTTCGGACCGCACGCGTCGCGCTTGATGCGCGCGATCGCCTCGTCGTAATCCCTGACGATCTTGTTCCGTCCGACGGCGAGGATGACGGTCTTCGGTCCGTAAATGATGCCGGCAAGGCGGTTGCCCGTGCCGTCGATATTGACGAGCCGCCCGTCCAGGGTGATCGCGTTCGACGAGCAGAGATACACGTCCGCCGCGATCGCGCTGATCCGCGTTTCCTCGACCTTCGGTTTTTCGACCTTCCAGTGCCAGTAGACCTCGTTGCCGCGCTCGGTCAGCGCCTCGTAAAGCCCGAGATCGCGCACGGTCGCCGAGCCCGCAATGCCCACGGAACGGTCACCGATATAGTTCAGGATCAATTCTTTCGCCTCTTCGGGCGTTTTGCATACGTCGGCGAGAAAACCGCGCTCGTTGAGCCGCTTTGCGACGGCGTTCAGTTGATCGAACATATTTCACCTCCGGTTCTGATTGGTTTGATTGTATCACACTTCTTGCATTTTTGGCAACGGTCATGTACAATAAAAACACCTATGGAGGCAGTTATGAATTTTGATCCGAACCTCATTCGAAACTTTTCGATCATCGCGCACATCGATCACGGCAAATCGACGCTTGCGGACCGCATGATGGAGCTGACCGACACCGTCGCAAAGCGCGACATGGAGGAGCAGCTTCTGGACTCGATGGACATCGAGCGCGAACGCGGCATCACGATCAAGGCGTCGGCGGTGCGCATGTTCTATCATCACACCGACGGAAAGACGTACATGTTCAACCTGATCGACACGCCGGGCCACGTGGACTTCAACTACGAGGTCTCTCGCGCGCTTGCGGCGTGCGAGGGCGCGGTGCTGGTCGTCGACGCGACGCAGGGCATCGAGGCGCAGACGCTTGCGAACGTCTACCTTGCGGTCGACAACGGGCTCGAGGTGCTGCCGGTCGTCAACAAGGTCGATCTGCCGAGCGCCGAGCCCGAGCGCGTGATCCATGAGATCGAGGACGTCATCGGCATCCCCGCCGAGGACGCGCCGTGCATTTCGGCCAAGACGGGCCAAAACGTCGGCGACGTGCTTGCTCGCATCGTCGATACGATCCCCGCGCCGACGGGCGATCCCGACGCGCCGCTGAAGGCGCTGATCTTCGACTGCTTCTACGACAACTACAAGGGCGCGCTCTCGTACGTGCGCGTGTTCGACGGCACGGTGAAGACCGGCACCCGCATCCGCTCGATGGCGACGGGCAACGAGTTCGACGTCACCGAGGTCGGCGTGTTCGCGCCGTCGTGGAAGCCGGTGGACAGTCTGACGGCGGGCGAGGTCGGCTACATCGCCGCCTCGATCAAGAGCGTTGCGGAAACGAAGGTCGGTGACACGATCACCGAAGCGGGCAGACCCACGAAGGAAGCCCTGCCCGGCTACAAGCAGGCGAACTCGATGGTCTTCTGCGGCGTGTATCCCGCGGACGGCGCGCATTACGACGACCTTAAGGAAGCGCTCGACAAGCTCAAGCTCAACGACGCGTCGCTAAGCTACGAGCACGAGACCTCGGCGGCGCTCGGCTACGGCTTCCGCTGCGGGTTCTTGGGTCTTTTGCACATGGAGATCATCACCGAGCGGCTTGAGCGCGAGTTCGATCTCGACCTCGTGACCACCGCGCCGTCGGTCGTCTATCACGTATACACGCTCGACGGACGGAAGCTCGTCATCGACAACCCCACGAACCTGCCGAACGCGGCGGAGATCGACTACATGGAGGAGCCGATCGTCAACGCCACGATCATGACCCCGTCCGAGTACGTCGGCACGATCATGGAGCTGTGCCAGAACAACCGCGGCACGTTCGTCGACATGCAGTACATCGAAGCCGACCGCGTGAATCTGCACTACGTGCTGCCGCTCAACGAGATCATCTACGACTTCTTCGACAGTCTGAAGTCCCGGAGCCGCGGCTACGCCTCGTTCGACTACGAGCTCTCCGGCTACGCAAGAAGCGAGCTCGTGCGGCTCGACTTCCTGCTGAACGGCGAAATGTGCGACGCGCTCAGCACGATCGTGCATAAGGACCGCGCGTATGCAAAGGGCCGCGCCGTCGCCGAAAAGCTCAAGGACGTCATCCCGCGTCAGCAGTTCGAGATCCCGGTGCAGGCGGCGATCGGCAGCAAGATCATCGCGCGCGAAACCGTCAAGGCGGTCCGCAAGGACGTTCTCGCGAAGTGCTACGGCGGCGACATCACGCGCAAGAAGAAGCTTCTGGAAAAACAGAAGGAAGGCAAGAAGCGCATGCGCCAGGTCGGCTCCGTATCCGTGCCGAGCGACGCGTTCATGAGCGTGCTGCGCATCAACGGATGATCGGCGTCTACGTACATATCCCATACTGTATCCGGAAATGCCGCTACTGCGATTTCTGCTCGATCCCGATCGACGAGACCGCGGGGCGGTATCGTTCCGCCGTTCTGAAGGAGATCGCGCTTTCCGCGGACAAATACCCGGGCGAGCGCGTGAAAAGCGTGTTTTTCGGCGGCGGCACGCCCACGATCCTGCCCGCGGAGGACCTTTGCGCGATCCTCGACGCGATCAGAACCGCGTTTCCCGTCGAGCCGGACGCGGAGATCTCGATTGAATGCAACCCGAAAACGATCGGCTTCGACGGCCTGAAAAGACTGCGCAGCGCGGGGTTCAACCGCCTTTCGATCGGCCTGCAGGCGACGCAGGACCGCCTTCTCAGGCGTATCGGACGCGTGCATACCTATGAGGAGTTTCTTGCGACCTATCAAGCCGCAAGGGACGCCGGGTTTACGAATATCAACGTCGATCTGATGCACGGTCTGCCGGGGCAGGGACAGGACGATTATCTTGACGCCATCCGCGCGGTCGCCTCGCTCGAACCCACGCACATTTCCGCATATTCACTGATTCTTGAGGAAGGCACGCCGCTTTACGACGACGTGACGCACGGGCACGAAACGCTGCCGGACGAGGATGCCGTCGCGGACATGGAGGACGCGGGCATGGACCTTCTGGAAGCGCTCGGCTATCATCGCTATGAGGTCTCGAACTTCGCAAAGTCGGGGTACGAATGCCGCCACAACCTCGTTTACTGGCACAACGAGCCGTATCTGGGGCTCGGCGCCGCCGCGCATTCGTCCATGATCGAGGACGGCTTCTGGGTGCGGTTCAGCAATGAAAGCAGCATTCCCGCGTATTTCAAAAAGCTCGAAAAGGACAGACTGCCGCGCGCGGAGCGGATCCTGATCAACACCTTCGAGCAGATGTTCGAGTCCGTTATGCTCGGCCTGCGCCTGACAAAAGGCGTCGACCGCAAGGCGTTTTTCGACCGCTACGGCTGCGACGTGATCGAGACCTACAAGGAGGCGTACGACAAGAACGAACGGTACGGCTTCTGGGATCACTCCGACCCGGCCTGTCTGCGCCTCACGCGCGCCGGCATGGACCGTCTCGACGCGGTCCTGCGCGATTTCCGCGAGCGGCGGTGGATCGACTTCCTTCGAAGATAGGCAAAAAGCCGAACGGCGAGGCTCCCCCGATCGGGAGCTTTTTTGTTTCCAGATTTCACCGTAGTTTCACATTGTTGCCCCGATGTTCACTTGACTATTGTGCGGCATAGTGGTATCTTATGCATAGCGGTTAGCACTCGGACAAAAAGAGTGCTAAAAGAAAGGAGGCGATCGCATGGAACTGGACAGCCGCAAGCTGCAGATTTTGCGTGCGATCGTTGACGAATACATTCTTTCGGCGACGCCGGTCGGCTCGAAATCGCTGAGTCAGGGCGGCATGAAGTGGTCGTCCGCGACGATCCGCAACGAGATGGCGGACCTCGAAACGCTCGGGTATCTCGCGCAGCCGCACACCAGCGCGGGGCGCATCCCGTCGGAAAAGGCGTATCGCCTGTACGTCGATCAGATGATGCAGCGCGCGCATCTGTCGGACGAGGAATCGCGGCTCCTGTACGGATACTTCCGCGACCACGTGCACGGCATCGACGCGGTGCTGCGCTCCACGGCGAAGGCGCTTTCGGAGATCACGCACTACACGGCGCTCGTGCTGATGCCGGACATCGGCGTGAACCGGCTCCGGCATCTGCAGCTCGTTCCGCTCACGGTCGGCAAGGCGCTTGCGATCGTCGTGACGGACGCGGGCGTGTCGCAGAACACGGTCATCGACGTGCCGGAGGATGTCGGTCCCGAGGAGTTGGACCGCATCAGCAAGGCGATCACGGCAAGGTTCAGCGATCGCCGGATGTCGACGGTCTCGTCGGCGCTCGTGCGCGAGCTCGGCGGCGAGCTTTCCGCCCGCGCGGATTTCGTGGAATCGCTTCTGTCGACGCTCTGCGAAAACCAGGCGCGCGACCGCCGCATGGTCGAACTCTCCGGCGCGACGAATATGCTGGAGTATCCGGAATACAGCGACGTCAGTAAGGCAAGGACGTTCCTTGCGACCGTCGAGCAGAAGGACGATATGTACCGGATGCTGAAGAAGGCGTCGAACATGGAATTTACGGTCACGATCGGCAGCGAAAACGAGCAGGAAGGCCTCCGCGACTGCAGCGTGGTAACGGCAAGCTACCGCGTCAACGGAACGCCGCTCGGCAGCTTCGGCGTCATCGGACCGACCCGAATGGATTATGCGCGCGTGCTGACGATCCTGAAGAACGTTCAGACGAATCTCGGCACGGTGCTGCAATCGTTTTTGAAGGAGGAGTAGGAACTTGGCTTCCAAAAAGAACAAGCCGCAGGACGCGGCAAAGGAACCCGAACAGGTCGAACAGACCGAAGAACAGACCGAAACGAAGCCCGAAACCGTCACGATGACGCAGGAAGAGCTCGAAACGGTCAAGAAGCACATCGACGAGCTGCAAAAGAAACTCGACGATACGGTGGCGCTTCTGCAGCGCAACCAGGCGGACTTCGACAACTTCCGCAAGCGGAACGCCTCGGTCCGCGCGGACAGCTACGACGAGGGCAAGCGCGACTGCATCCGGTCGCTTCTGCCGGTGCTGGACGATTTCGACCGCGTTGCGGAAAGCGACGCGAACGCCGAGGGCTGGGCGGACGGCGTAAAGCTCGTGCATAAGAAGTTCGCCGAGATCCTCAAAAAAGAGGGACTCGAGGAGATCCCGTCCGACGGCGCGTTCGATCCGGAGCTGCACAACGCCGTGATGACCGAAGCGGTCGAGGGCATGGAGAGCGGCAACGTCGTGCAGACCTTCCAGAAGGGCTACAAAGTCAAAGAAAAGATCATTCGCCACAGCATGGTGAAGGTCAGCGAATAAGGCAAAAACAAGTAAAAACCGCTTGTTTCGCATAAAATAAGAATCAAAATCTTCAAAGAATCGGAGGTATGAACATATGAGTAAGATTATCGGTATCGACCTTGGCACCACGAACTCCTGCGTTGCGATCCTGGAGGGCGGCGATCCCGTCGTCATCCCGAACGCGGAAGGCGCAAGAACCACCCCGTCCGTCGTTGCGTTCAAGGGCAGCGAACGGCTGGTCGGCTCCATCGCAAAGCGTCAGGCGATCACGAACCCGGACCGGACCGTCTCCTCGATCAAGCGTGAGATGGGCTCGTCCTACAAAGTGCACATCGACGACAAGGACTACACCCCGCAGGAGATCTCCGCGATGATCCTGCAGAAGCTGAAGCAGGACGCGGAAGCGTACCTCGGCGAGACCGTCACGCAGGCGGTCATCACCGTGCCGGCGTACTTCACCGACAGCCAGCGTCAGGCTACGAAGGACGCGGGCCGCATCGCGGGTCTCGACGTGCTTCGTATCATCAACGAGCCGACGGCGGCGTCGCTCGCGTACGGCCTCGATAAGGAAACGAACCAGAAGATCCTGGTCTACGACCTCGGCGGCGGCACGTTCGACGTCTCGATCCTCGAGATCGGCGACGGCGTCTTCGAAGTGCTTGCGACCGCGGGCAACAACCGCCTCGGCGGCGACGACTTCGACCAGCGTCTGATCGACTACATCGCGTCCGACTTCCTCCGCAACAACGGCATCGACCTCCGCAAGGACAAGATGGCGCTGCAGCGCCTCAAGGAAGCGGCGGAGAAGGCGAAGATCGAGCTTTCCGGCATGACGCAGAGCAACGTGAACATTCCGTTCATCACGCAGGGTCCGGCCGGTCCGCTGCACCTCGACTGCACGATCACCCGCGCAAAGTTCAACGAGCTGACCGCGGACCTCGTCGACAAGACGCGCGTCTGCGTCCAGAAGGCGATGCAGGACGCGGGCCTTTCGAACAGCGACATCAACAAGGTCATCCTCGTCGGCGGTTCGTCCCGTATCCCGGCGGTGCAGGAAATGGTCAAGAACATCACCGGCAAAGAGCCGTTCAAGGGCATCAACCCCGATGAATGCGTCGCGATCGGCGCGGCGATCCAGGGCGGCGTGCTCGGCGGCGAGGTCAAGGACATCCTGCTCCTCGACGTCACGCCTCTTTCGCTCGGCATCGAGACCGTCGGCGGCGTGTTCACCCGCCTGATCGAGCGCAACACCACCATCCCGACCAAGAAGAGCCAGATCTTCTCGACCGCGGCGGACGGACAGACGAGCGTCGAAGTCCACGTGCTGCAGGGCGAGCGCGAGATGGCGCAGTACAACAAGAGCCTCGGCAGATTCCAGCTTGCGGGCATCGCGCCGGCGCCCAGAGGCGTACCGCAGATCGAAGTCACGTTCGACATCGACGCGAACGGCATCGTGCACGTCTCCGCAAAGGACCTCGGCACGGGCAACCAGCAGCAGGTAACGATCACCGCCTCCACGAACCTCAACGAGGACGAGATCAAGAAGGCGGTCGCGGAAGCGGAGCGCTACGCGGCGGAGGATAAGCAGCGCAAGGAAGCGGCGGAGAACCGCAACCATGCGGACCAGCTCGTCTACACGACCGAAAAGACGCTCAGAGAGCTCGGCGACAAGATCGACGCGGGCGACAAGTCCAGAGTCGAATCGGCGGTCGCGGACCTCAAGAAGGCGCTCGAAGGCACCGACGACGCAAAGATCAAGGAAGAGACCGAGAAGTGCACGAACGTGAGCTACGAGGTCTTCGGCAAGATCTATCAGCAGCAGGCGCAGCAGCAGCCGGGCGCGGAGCCGAATCCGAACGCCGGTCAGCAGCCGCCGAAGGACGACGTGGTCGACGCGGACTACACGGTCGTCGACTGATCGAAAACGTCAGTTATAAAGAACGGGTCGGGCAGGCGGAGGTCTGCCCGATTGTGAGGTACTGAATGGAGAGTAAGAGAGATTATTACGAGGTGCTCGGGGTCGACAAGAACGCCTCGGACGCGGACATCAAAAGCGCGTTCCGCAAAAAAGCAAAGACCTGTCATCCGGACCTGCATCCGGGCGACGCCGCAAAGGAGGCCGAGTTCAAAGAGCTGAACGAGGCCTACGAGATCCTTTCCGATCCCGAAAAACGGTCGAAGTACGACCAGTTCGGGCACGCGGCGTTCGATCCGGCGATGGGCGGCGGCAATCCGTTCACCGGCGCGACCGGCTTCGACGGCTTCGGCGACATCTTCAGCACGATCTTCGGCGGCTTCGGCGGTCAGACGCAGAGCCGCAACGCGCCGATGACCGGCGACGACATCCGTTACAACCTGACGCTGTCGTTCGAAGAGGCGGCGTTCGGCACGGAGAAGGAGATCAGCGTCACGCGCGAGGAGGTCTGCGACGTGTGCGGCGGCACCGGCGCAAAGCCCGGCACGCAGCCGCAGCGCTGCCAGACGTGCAAGGGCACTGGCCAGGTGCGCATGCAGCAGAATACGCTGTTCGGCGCGACGACGATCACGCGCCCGTGTTCCGCGTGCCGCGGGACCGGCAAGATCATCTCCGAGCCGTGCGCGGAATGCCGCGGCAAGGGCCGTGTGAGACGGCTCAAGCGCCTCTCGCTGAAGATCCCTGCGGGCATCGACGACGGACAGACGATCAATATGCGCAACGAGGGCGACGCCGGCTACAAGGGCGGCCCGCGCGGCAACCTGTACGTCACGATCTCCGTGCGGCCGCACGCGCAGTTCGTGCGCCGCGGCAGCGATCTTCTGCTCACCATGAACATCCCGTATACCACGGCGGCGCTCGGCGGCGAGATCGTCGTGCCGACGCTGACGGGGCAGATCAAGTACAACGTGCCGCAGGGCACGCAGATCGGCACCACGTTCCGTCTGCGCGATCAGGGCATCCAGCGCCTGCAGCAGCAGGGCAAGGGCGATCTGTTCGTAACGGTCAACGTCGAGGTCCCGAAGAAGGTCACGCAGCAGCAGCGCGAGATCCTCGAACAGCTCGCCGCGCTCGAAGGCCGGCCGGTGGTGCAGAAAAACAAAAAGCGTCCGCTGAAGGACATGTTCCGGTAAACAAAAAAAGGAGTCTTCGCAGGCATTCTGTAAAGGGGGATTTCAAAAGCACAGTCGATCGAAAACCGACTGTGCTTTTTGCATTGTCTTTCATGCGGTTCTATGATAAAATGAATGGCACAAATCGGGATTTAGGGAAAAGGAGAACAGATGACAACGCAGGATTTGTTCCGAATCGCAATGCACCAATCTGCCGAAGATATCGGATGCAGCACGGAAGATTTTCTTTCGGATCGCAATACGGTCGTTCCGTTTCAACTCGGATCAAAAGCAAAGAAGTATTACCGTCTTCCCATCGGATGCAATTTCATCTCCTATGGCAACAATGTCGTGGCATCTTCCACAGAGGAACTATTCGATCTTGTGAAAGAGTATGTGGAACGATTTGATTTCTACCATTGCTTTGAGACGCCGAATATGCGTTGGCTGAACCGGCGGCTGGAACCCTTGGGACAAACGGTTTGCTTTATGGCGGAGTATTATTTGCCGGATTTGCAAAAGCTCACGAAACTGCCATGTCCATACGAAACGCGGCTGTTGGAGAAAGCTGATTTTGAAGAGCTGTATGTACCGGAGTGGTCGAATGCCCTTTGTCGCGACAGAAAGCATTTGGACGTTTTGGGCGTCGGCGCGTATGACGGCGCCAAACTGATCGGATTGTCGGGCTGCTCTGCTGATGCCGAAGAGATGTGGCAGATCGGCGTAGATGTTTTACCGGAATTTCGAAAAAAGGGTATCGCATCCGCAATCACCTCGCGGCTGGCAATGGAAATTGTCGAGCGGAACAAGGTTCCATTTTATTGCTCTGCATGGTCAAATATCCGATCCGTCAGAAACGCTATCAAGAGCGGCTTTTTGCCGGCATGGGTAGAAATGACCGTAAAACCGTCCGCAAAGGCGGACGAAATGAATGCGGATCACGAATAACGATTTCGGTTTGCAGGAAACAAACAGATAAAGACCTTCCGAGAAACGGTTCCTTCTCGGGAGGTTTTTGTTTGTAAGCGCACGTTCCGCCGACGCATGGTGGTGAGTAAGTGCGCTCTTACGACGCAATCGATCTTGCCTCCCCTGTGTAAGGGGAGGTGGCAGCCGAAGGCTGACGGAAGGGTTGTTGTGTTCAATCCCTAGTTTAACAACCCCTCAGTCTCGGCAAAGCCTCGACAGCTCCCCTTGCACAGGGGGAGCCAAGCGATAGAAAAAAGACGGAGGATTGATGCGTTTCCTCCGTCAACTCATTATTGTTTGAAAACCACCCTTTAGAGAATAGCGCTTCGGACTCCTTTTTGTTTGCGGCAGACCGGCTTTCGGCCGGATCATTCCAGGGTGAAGAACGCCTGCTCGCCGTGTACGCCCACCACGTGCAGCACCGGCGTCTGCTCCGAGGGAAGCGGGAGCTTGATCGGCAGCTTCGGCGCGCAGTTCGTGTGCATCGCGCAGAAGACCGCGCCGTTCACGACGCCGGTCGCAGCGTACATCGGCGCGGATTCCTTATCGGAAAACATGGTTTTTTTGAGCTGAACGAAGCGCTTGTCGCCTTTCCGGATGATCTCGGCGTCGATCCTGCACGGCGTGCGGTCGACCGGATAGCGGATCGTCAGCGATTCGGGCGCGCTTTCGGTCAGCGTCGGTTCGCTCGTGATGCCGAGCTGGCGTCTGCGCAGCAGCGCGCACGCGACGGGGCTCTGATCGACGGAGATGAACTGCCGGCCGAGCTTCGTCGCGGCGGAGGCGGTCGTGCCGCTGCCGGAGAACAGGTCGAGCACCAGATCGCCGGGGGCGGAGGACGCCGCGATGATGCGCTTCAGAAGCGCCTCGGGCTTCTGCGTCAGAAAGCCCGTGCGTTCGCGGTCCTTCTGCTGCAGATGCTCGATATCCGACCAGACGTCGGAGGGATAGATCAGCGAATCCTCATAATAGGTGTAGGTCTTTCCGTTCGAGCGGATCGAGAAGCCGATGCGCCCGTCCTCGTCGATGAACCGCTTCATGTGGTTGCGGCGTTCGGGACCGCGCGGCGTGCCGACGGCCTTGATGTTGAAATAGACCTTTTTCGATTTGCGGTAAAAGAGGATCGTGTCGTGCTTTCTCGGATAGCAGCGCGTGGCGCGTCCGCCGGAACGGTACGCCCAGATGATCTCGTTCATGAAATTCGACTCGCCGAAGATCTCGTCGAGCAGGACGCGCGCCTTGTGCGACATGCGGTAGTCGAGGTGCAGATAGATCGAGCCCTGCGGATCCAGAAGCCGGTGACAGCCCCTTAAAATGCGCTCGAGCCATTTCAGATAGCTTTCCTCGTCGAGCTTGTCCTCGTACAAAACGACGGTCTGCGCCTGCTTGCCCTTGCCGATCCGCATCTTGAACGATTCGCCCGTGCGGAACGGGGGATCGAGGTAGATCAGCCGGACGCCGTTCTCGTACCGTTCAAGCAGCCGGGTCAGCGCATCCTCCGCTTTCATCAGATAAAACGAGCCGTTGCCGCCCGCCGCATGGTGTTCCTCGGTGCAATATAAGCGCATAGCCGCCTCCGAACCTTTTTTTTTATTGTACAATATATTGTGTCGAAATACAAGCGGAAAAGCCATATCTTGTTAAGAAAATTGTGCGCTTGCGATGCGCCGCGCCGCGTGGTACAATACGGAAAAACGAAGGGGGAGCGAAGATGGCGAGGATCGATCCGATCGAGCGGCGCATCTATCAGTGCATCTGCAAAAGCGAAGACGGCATCAAGGCACGTGAGATCGCAAAGAGCATCCGTACGGACCCGTCCGCGGTCAATCATTTTCTGTACGCGTCCCCGTTCATGAAGGAGCTGTGCTGGCAGGACGACGAGTACCGCTGGCACGGGCAGATCCCGCAGACGCGCCCGCATTACGGGCTTGCGGAGTTTTCCGGCTTCTATTCCTCGGTCAAAGAGTTTCTGGACATGGACGAGGCGCGCTTTCTGGCGCTTCTGAAGCTCGGCTGCGAGAACGTCGGGCGGAACCTGAACGACACGCGCGGCCTGTTCCATTCGTTTGCCGACGCGCGCGAAACGATGCGCACTCTCTTCCGCGACCTCAGGGAGTTCGGCTATCCCGCGGCGCTTTCGGACAACTGGGAGATCGTCTTCGAGCTGCGCATCAAAAAGTCGAAGCACATCCGCATCTACGCGGACGTGCTGCTGGTCACGAAGCGGCACGCGTTCTCGCTCGAGTTCAAGATGAAGGATACCATCGAGCAGGAGGAGGTCGACCAGTGCGCCAAGTACTGCGAATACCTCGACGTGATCTTCGGCGACGAGTACGAGATCGTGCCGGTGCTGGTGCTCACGAAGGCGCGGGACCTCTTTCGGGACGCAACGATCTCCGGCACGGACGCCGCGGTGCACGCCTGCTCCGGCGACATGCTCTACAACGTGCTGGACTACTACCTCGGCTTTATCCGGTGAACACCGAAAAAGTCCGAAAAAATCTGAAAAAAACGCTTGACAAACGAACCTCGAGCGTGTATTATATCCAAGGTTAAGTTCCGTCGCCAAAGACAGCCGGTGTCGCATTTGCGTGTAAATCCTGCCGAGGTAGACAAGAAAGCGCCTTTTGTTTTCGAGTCCTCCGTTCTGCGACGGAGGGCTTTTCACGTTACAAGGAGGTGCAACCATGGCAAATGCAAAGATTCTCGAAATGAAGGCTGCAAAAGTCGCGGAAGTTGCGGACAAAGTCAAGCAGGCAAAGTCCGTGATCCTGTTCGACTACCGCGGTCTGACCGTCGCCGAGGATACCGCGCTGCGTGCCGAATTGCGCAAGGAAAACGTTGAGTACGTCGTTCTGAAGAACCACTGTGTCCGCCGTGCTTTTGATCAGCTCGGACTCGAAGGCGCAGACGACATGCTCCACGGCACCAATGCGTTCGCATTCGGTTACGAGGATGCGGTAGCCCCTGCAAGAGTGCTGAAGAACTTCATCAAGAAGGCGAAGAAGTGCGAATTCAAGGGCGGTATCGTAGAAGGCAAGGTCACGTCGCCGGCGGAAGTCGAAGCGATCGCAGATCTGCCGAGCCGCGAAGTGCTCATCGCACGTATGCTGGGCAGCATGATGTCGCCGATCTCCGGTCTCGCAATCGTGCTCGACCAGATCGCAAAGAAGCTCGATCCCAACGCTGCTTCCGCGGAAGCATAACAACCGAAACGGCAATGCCGTACAAACCACAAAATTCAAAAATCAAATTTTTAAAGGAGAACTATCATGAATAAGGAACAACTGATCGCCGATATTAAGGCAATGTCCGTTTTGGAACTTCACGAACTCGTCAAGGCTCTCGAAGAGGAGTTCGGCGTGTCCGCAGCAGCAACCGCAGTCGCAGTCGCAGGCCCCGTCGCCGCAGCTGAAGAAGTCGAAGAGAAGACCGAGTTCGACGTCATCCTCAAGGAGATCGGACCGGAGAAGATCAAGGTCATCAAGGTCGTCCGTGAGCAGACCGGCCTCGGCCTGAAGGAAGCCAAGGAAGTTGTCGACAACGCGCCCAAGGCCGTCAAGGAAGGCATCTCCAAGGAAGACGCAGAGAAGCTCGTTGCCGCGTTCAAGGAAGTCGGCGCAACCTGCGAAATCAAATAATTGCACCTCAAAATCAAAAAGCGGGTTTTACCCGCTTTTTCTTTTATCCGCACGAAAAAAGCCTCCCTGTCCGGGAGGCTTTTTGCTTACGCAAAGAATTTGGCGAACGCTTCCGTCAGGATCGGGAACTTGCCGGAGAAGCAGATCAGCACGAACACCGCCGCCGCGAGCAGGATGACGTAGCAGATCAGCCGCATAATGAGGAAGGCGAGAGAGAAGCGCTTGCGCGAGATATTCTTCGTCTTGCCGCAGCCCCAGA
This sequence comes from uncultured Clostridia bacterium, assembly GCA_946411635.1. Taxonomy (GTDB): domain Bacteria; phylum Bacillota; class Clostridia; order Christensenellales; family CAG-138; genus UBA3792. The sequence continues at coordinate 51,520 of CAMKES010000001.1, forward strand.
CGATCATGAACACGAGACCGACGACCGGGATCGCGAACAGCAGCGTCGTAAAGATATATCCCGCGGTCGTCATCAGCGAGCGCGTGTCCGTCGCAAGCACCGGCGTTTCCGTGCGGACCGGTTCGGGCGCGGGAACGACGGCCGGTTCGGGCGCGGGAACGACGGCCGGTTCGGGCGCGGGCGCAACGATCGGTTCGGGCTCGGGCACGGGTTCCGGCTCGGGCTCCGCTTCCGGTTCGGGCTCCGGCTCGACAGCGGGTTCAAAGACGGCTTCCGGCTCCGGAACGGGTTCCGGCTCCGGCTCGGCTGCCGCTTCCGGCTCGGGAACGATTTCCACGACCGGCTCGGCCTGCTCGGCCGGTTCGACGACGGCTTCGACGTCCAGCAGGGACGCGCCGCAGTAATAGCAGAACTTTGCCTGATCGGTCAGGCCTTTTTGACAAACGGGACAGGTTTTCATGGGGTCTCCTTTCGTGATACGCCGACGGCAACGTTTTGGCCGTCAAGTCGGAATGTGATGGAACCGTCCAGATCGGTGCGGTAAAACGCCGTATGGGTCTCATACAGCAGCGAAAGCGTTTCCGGGTGCGGATGCCCGTAATCGTTGTCCGCGCCGCACGAAGCGACCGCAAAGTCGGGATCGACGGCAAGGAAGAACGACGGACCCGTCGAGCTCGACGAGCCGTGATGTCCGAGCTTCAGCACATTTGCGTGAAGCATGCTCTTCGGAAACGCGTTCAGCATGCGCGTCTCCGACGTTTCCTCGGCGTCGCCCGCAAGGAGCACGGCGGTATCGCCGTAACGCACGTGCAGCACGATCGACCGGTCGTTCATCCCGACCGGTTCGTTCTCATACGCGATCGGCGCGAGGACCGTGACCGTGCAGCCGTCGTCCCAGGGGATCGTCATGCCGGCCTTCACGATACAGACCGCACAGCCGTTGCGATCGAGCGCGGCTGTCATCGCGGCGTACCAGCTCGTCGGCTGTTCGTCCGCGATCGTATAGAATGTTCCGACCGGGTACGCGCCGAGCACCGCCGCCATCGAACCGATGTGGTCCTCGTGCGGGTGTGTGGCAACGACCGCATCCAGCCGTTCCGCGCCGCTTTCGCGGATCGCCGCGTCGATGCGGCCGAACGAACCGGACGGCCCCGCGTCGACCAGCATCGTCTTTCCCGAAGGAGAGACGAGAAGAATGCAGTCGCCCTGCCCGACGTCCAGGACCGTGACGGTCAGCGCAGGCTCCGAAACGGCGGGGAACGCCGTCGGCCGCTGCGCGATCAGCTTTTCGGACAGCGCATCGCGCTCCGCCTGCCGCGCGTCCGGATCGTTCGCGTGCAGACAAGCATGCAGTCCGGAGCACGCGGACAGCAGCAGGAGCAGCGAAAGAAACAGGGCGAGCCTGCAAAGCGACGGTTTCATACCGATATTATACAATACTTCCGCACGCATTGCAAGCGTGCGGGACGGCGGTTTGCGGCATTTCCTTTTTCCGCGGGTCCCTTGCGGCGCTGCCGCAGACCGTCCGCGCGATCTCGCCGCGCAGGCGGCGCATCAGAAACCGATACCGGATGCGTTCGATCATTTGTTTGTCCTCCCGTTTATTTTCGGGATCAGTATACGAAAGCACCTGTCCGTTAAACGGGAAAACGGAAGATCCGATTGCAAACCGCGTTTTCGAGTGGTATACTGAATACAAAGGATACCGAATCACAGGAGGGCATGATGAGAAAGATCGTTGTATGGCTGCTTTGCGCCGTAATGCTGCTGTGCGTCGCCTGCGCCGAAAAGCCGGACGCCGGAAACGAACCGGAAAAGTCGGAGGCGCCCGTCGTCGAACAGCCGACCGAAGCGCCCACGCCGGAACCGGCCGGGGAAGATCCGACCGCCGAACCGGAACCGACCGAAACGCCGGATCAGCCCGCTACAGAGGAGCCGGAGCCGACCGAAGCGCCCACGCCGGAACCGGCCGCCGACCTTCCGAAGATCTTCGATCTGTATGAAGACGTCGGTCTGGACGTCAGCGAAGCCGAGATGTTCCGTTACGACATCGACTTCGACGGCAAGGAAGAGGTCATCTCGTTCCGCCTTGACACGGAGGAGGACACCACGACGATCCTCATCGACGATCAGGAGGTCTTGTTCGATACCAGCTCCATGCTGAGCCAGGTCGTTCTGATCGATCTGGATCCGAATACGCCGTACGTGAACCTGCTCGTTGAGATCGACTGGGGTTCGGACGATTATATCACCACCGAGGTGCACATGAAGGACGGAAAGCCGGTCAAGGGCGTTGAAACGAACGGCATCCGGATCGACGAAGACGGTCGCGTGATCGTGTATGAGCGCTGCGAGTTCCTCGGAACGAGATTCTTTGGCTGCGTTGCGCAAGGGGAATCGCTGACGGCGGAGTTCGAGGACTGGTACGATTGCGTGATCCCGACGGAAGAGGAGATCCGGGACGAATTTGACATACTCGTCGAATTCGGCGACCTGCTGCACACCACGCGGGAGGTCCCCTGCACGATCAACGGCAAGAACGCAAAGCTCGCGAAGAATACGTACATCTACGTTCTTCGCATCAATCCGGGCGAGCAGATCGCCGAGGTCTCCACGCTCGACGGAAAGGTCGCGGTCCTTGCGTACACGATCGACGAGGACTACTGGCCGTACCGGATCAACGGCGTTCCGCAGGACGATTGCTTCGACAATATCCTGCACGCCGACTGACGCGATAAGCAAAAGCCGCAGGAGCGCTCCTGCGGCTTTTTTCTTTTGCGCGGTTTACGAGCGATGCTCGACGAAATGACAGGCGTAGGGGAGATTGCCGACGTCGGTAAAGACGCGGCGAAGCGTTTTCGCGTAGTCGCCGAGCGCTTCGTCCATAAAGTCGCCGTTGATCAGCACGACCCAGACGTTCCGCGAAAGATCGGTCAGGCAGTCGTGCAGCGCGTCGAGATTGTTCCCGTAATAATCGGGAAACCGCAGCGTCGCGGCAAGATACCGGTGCGTTTCCTCGATCGAGGTCATGCGTCGTCCGTCGATGATGATGAATTCCATGTTATTCCTCCCCGTACAGCAGCGTAAACGATTCGTAATGATCGTCGGTGTAGTAGATCAGTCCGTCGTTGCTGAACACGATCCGCTTTTCGCCGCGGCGCTTCCTGCCGCGCGTGTCGATGTCGCATTCGGTGTATTTGCGATCCTTTTTCTTCGGCAGAAGTCCTTCGTAGTTCCCGAAGTATCCGCCGCCGATCGAGCAGCCCGGCGCGTACGGCTCCAGCGAACCGCCCGGCCAGCCGAGAGCTTCCGCCTGTTCCTTCGTGATGTAGTTTTTCGGCAGATGCCCGTAAAGATGGATGTACAGCGCGACCTCGTCCTTCGTCCAGTATTCGCCGTCCTCGGATACGGGACACGGCGTGTCGGTCGGTTCTTCGGTCGGCGCCTCGGTCGGCTCTTCGGTCGGCTCCGCGGGTTCGGGCGCGGTCTTTTTGACGCAGCCGAACAGCGACGCGAGCAGCAGAACGAGGAGCAGCAAACTCAGGATTCTTGCGTGTTTTTTCATATCGTTCCTCCGATACGGCTATTATACCACGCGCTCCGCCGGATAGGAAGACTTTTTTGCAGTCCGGTATATCGGCGGCTTTCGTATCGAAAAAAGCCCCGGAGGGATTCCGGAGACTTTAGCGTTTCAAGGGAAGACGGGGGATCAGGCGTTTTGTCGATTTCGCTTTTCGTCGACCTTCTTCATGAACTTCTCGTACTGGATGACAAAACGCTCGTGTGTGCCTTCGCCGACCAAACCGAAGGGATCGAACACCCTGACGTCGAAGACCAGGCGCCTGCAATCCACAAGCGTCAGTTCGGTTTCGCAGGTGACTGTGAGCCCCACGGGCGTCGCCGCGACGTGGCGGACGTTCAGCGCCGTGCCGACGGTTCCTTCGCCGGGTTCGAGATACGGCGCGACGCTTTTCCAGCACGTTTCCTCGATCAGCGCGATCATGGCGGGCGTGGCGAACACGTCAAGCTCGCCGCTGCCGACGGCGCCGGCGCACTTGTCTGTCGTTACCGTCAGTTCGATCTTTCCTTTGATTCCGGTTTCCAGCATAATGATCTCCTTTTCAAATGGATTGATGGCTGCATTATACCATACGCCTGCCCGGAGAGCAACACAAACCGCCGAATGCACCGGATCCGGTGTTGACAAATCCGGATCCGCATGCTATCATCACCTTGCCTATAAAGAGTGCGCGAGAGACAAGCTCGTTGACCGCACGACAACCTGCCTTCGGGTAAGGTGCCAAAGCTTGACCGATGGGTTTGATCAAATCATGCTGCACCCGTCGGGAACGATGGGTGCTTTTGTGTGCTTCGAATAGGCGAAAAACCAAAGGAGGACACAAACATGCGAACCATCAAAGACCTGCTCCGATACGAGGGCAAACTCATCGTTTACTTCTCATCCAAAAACGTCTGTAAACTGTTTCAGCAAAGGGCCGAGGAGGAAGGCTTCACATACGGCGACGGCGTCAAGCCGACCGAACGGGATACGACGGATCTGATTTGCATCACACACAACTTCACGATCTGCTGTCTCGGATGCAGCGGGCATCTTGCGTTCCGCACCGCGGGGTGGCGTTCACCGGTGAACGTGACGTACGTCGATTACGGAAAATACGCCGTCGGCGAGAAGAATTTCATCATCAAACGGGTCAAGGCGTCCGGGAAATTCCGGCGCGGGAATCCGATCCGGCGATTGATGCAAAAAACCGCCGAATAAGGGGGTGCGTGCATGAAACTGTTTTATCAATTTGAAAAGCCGGATCCGCAGAAGATCATCGAAGGGGTAAAGCGTGCGTACGGCACGGCGCATCCGGAGCGGATCCATGGCTTCATGGGTACGTTCCTTGCGGCGCATCTTGACGTATTCGTTACGGATGAGGTCGCGGATCTGGCGGAACATCGCAATGAGTTCCGGGCGTTTCTGGACGACTGCATTACACGCTTCTATCACGACGACTACGGGTACGTTACATGGAGCGAATCCATGAACAACGGAGAGAATCGTTACCTTAGCGGCTCGACGAGTTGGATGATTGCAAGATACGGCTTCCAATCGGAAAGAGCCATTGTGTTCGCAAACCTGTATGATATGACGCTGATATCGTTCATAGAGGAAGACGTTTCGGAAATCTACGAGGAACAGTTCCGGAAAAGTCCGTATTGCACGAAAGGGACGCTTGACGATCGGTTCCTGAACGAACTGAAGTACGTGAGACCGAAAACGAAATAAAGGTTGTCAAGGGGACGGTTCTTTTGACACAAGGCCGTTTTGCGGCAAGGGTTTTGACCCTTGCCGTTTTTCATTCCGAGCAAGCCGCGACGTTCGGGACGGATGCAGTTCCCGCTGTACTTCGGGCATGAAAAAAAGCCCCAAATCTGGGGCTTCTTTGGTACCCGGTACGGGTAAAAAATAGACCCAAAAGCACCTTTTTGCCCCCAAAACAGACCGTTTTTAAGGCAAAGCCACCATAAAAACCCGGCATCCCCCACGCGAAACTGCGGCTACTCCACTCCGCACTCCATTTTTGTAAATAGGGGATGTCCATTTCAGTTCCATTCTGTATTTGCATAAAAGAGTTTAGCAAGGATCCGCTTTTCTTTGAATGAATTGCCTCCACATGTTATCGGCAAAATATGAAAAACAATTGCAATATAATGTTGTAATTTTGCCGATACTGTGCTATACTATACTTGACTTACGGGAAAGGCAGGAGAGAAAACGGATGAAGTATCTGTCTGTAGCCGATGCGGCAAAGCGGTGGGGACTGTCCGAGCGCAGTGTGCGAAACTACTGTGCGCAGGGACGGGTCGACGGCGCGTTTCTGATGGGGAAGACATGGAACATTCCGGAAACGGCACAGAAGCCGGATCGCCTGAACAAGCATTCAGAGCAGCCGTCGGATCTTTTGTCGCGCCTAAAAGTTGAGAAGAAGGCGAAACTGCACGGCGGGATCTATCATAAGATCCAGATTGATCTCACGTACAACTCGAACCACATCGAAGGAAGTACGCTGACGCACGATCAGACGCGTTACATCTTCGAGACGAATACGATCGGCGCGGAAGGAACTGTCAAGGTGGATGACGTCGTTGAGACGGCGAATCACTTTACGTGCATCGACATGATCATCGACAGTGCTGCTTATGCGCTGAGCGAGAGCTTCATCAAGCAGCTTCATGCGACTTTGAAAAACGGAACGTCTGATTCCCGTCAGGACTGGTTTGCTGTCGGCGAATATAAGCGCCTTCCGAACGAGGTGGGGGGCAAAGAGACAACGCCTCCGGAGCGCGTTGCCGCCGAGATGAAGAATCTTTTGAAGGAATACAACGCGATTGAGGAGAAGAGCTTTGACGATCTCCTTGCGTTTCATTACCGCTTTGAGTCGATCCATCCGTTTCAGGATGGCAACGGCCGTGTCGGACGTTTGATCCTGTTCAAAGAATGTTTGCGGAACGGCATCGTTCCGTTCATCATTACCGACGATCTGAAGATGTACTATTATCGCGGCTTGAAGGAATGGAAGACCGAGCGCGGATATCTTCGTGACACCTGTCTTACCGCGCAGGATCGGTTCAAAAAAGTGCTGGAATACTTCCGGATCGACTGCGAACAGAAATAGCATTTCTGCCGGTTTGTTTTACCGGGCCGTTTGTCATAATGATTTATAGAGGGAGAAATAGCCGTGCAAACGGCTGCCGAACTGCGCCCGTTAGTTTCTCTCTCGCTCCATACATCATGCACGATATCTCCGGACGCAGTTCATTTTTCCGAATCGGGAACACCAACTGCAAAAACGACTGTCTCGCTTGCTGAGGCAGGCGTTTTTGTCTTTGGCGATCCCGGGTTGATTTTTGTTATCGTTTATGAAAAGACAGCATTATCAGTTTAGTATTGGGTATCTATTTCGCATGTTTTACCTCTTTTTGTTCATTATACACTTATTTGTGTTTTGTTTCCACAGAAATTACAGTTTCATTACAACTGAGTCGCAGAATTGACGCGCGAAATATGGTACACTGAAGAGGAAAGACTCGAAGGAGCATACTATGAAAAACAGGATTCTTGTGGTAGAGGACGACGCGGCGATCCGCGACGCGGTGCTTTTAAATCTGCAGTTTGCGGATTACGACGCCGTTGCGTTCGACGACGGCAGAAAAGCGGCGGATGCGCTCGAAGACGATCACGCGTTCGACCTTGCGCTTTTGGACATCATGCTGCCGGGCATGGACGGATTTGAGTTGTTCGGGATCATGGAGCGCTTCGGCATTCCGGTGATCTACATGACCGCAAAGACCGACTCCGCGTCCGAGATCAAAGGGCTTCGGGACGGCGCGGAGGACTATATCGTAAAGCCGTTCGATCCCTTAACGCTGATGGTGCGCATCGAAAAAGTGCTGAAGCGCGTCGGCAAGTGGAACGCAGTCTATCGCGTCAAGGATATTGTCGTCAACACCGAAACGCATACGGTCACGAAGGGCGGCGAGTCGATCGAGCTGCAGCCGCTCGAATTCGACGTGCTTGTCGCGCTGCTGCGGCACAAGAACATGACCGTCTCGCGCGAGCGGCTGTTGAACGAAGTATGGGGCTTCGATTATCTCGGCGAAACGCGCATGGTGGACGTCAAAATCTCCGCGCTGCGCAAAAAGCTCGATCTGGAGGACGCGATCCGCTCCATTCATAAGCTCGGCTATCGGCTGGAGGATCGGTAAATGAAGCTGTATCAACGCATTACGCTGCTTGTCTCTATCGTCTTGACCGTCGTCATCCTTGCCGTGTCGCTGTCACTGCTGCTGTTTGCAAAGAATACGATCCTGTCGCTGTCGGTTGAGCAGGTGCAGCGGAAGCAGCAGACGCTGCGCACGTCGTTTTCCGAGATGGCGAACTACTACGCGGCAAACAGTGATTCCGACGCCGTACATGACTCGCTGGTCCGCTACTGCTTCACGCGCTTTGCCGATCAGACCTCCGTGCTGATGCGGAACGGCGAGGCAGTGGTATCCGGCGTGACGGTCGACCCGTCGGTATACGTGCAGCAAAGCGATGACTACGGCGAAGCAGAGCCGGTTGCTGTTACGGTGCAGGGGCGACGGCTTCTGATCGCGGGAAGCAGCACGTCAGTCGGCGGCAAATCCTATGATGTGTATGTGGTCGAGGATGTCTCGGACGTTTACGATCGCATTTCGCGCATGGCGTGGATCTTTGCGGGCGTCAGTCTCGGGTCAATCGTGCTCGGAGCGGTTATCGTCACCCTGCTCGTCCGACGCAGTACAAGACCGATCACGAAGCTTTCCGACGCAGCAAAGGAGATTGCAGACGGCGCGTACGAAAAACGCGTTATGATCCGCACCAAGGACGAGATCGGAACGCTCGGCAAGGATTTCAACCGCATGGCGGACGCGGTGGAAACGAAGATTTCGGAGCTTTCCGAGCGCAACGAACGGCAGCGCCTGTTTATCGGCGGCGTCACGCATGAATTCAAAACGCCCATGACCGGGCTGATCCTCCACGCCGGTCTTTTACGCCGCGCGAACCTTTCCGAGGACGAGCGCGACGCTTCTCTTGCCCATATTGAGACGCAAACGCAATGGCTCGAACGGCTGACGCAGAACCTTTTGAAGCTTACGACCTCCGACGAGGAGATCGAATTACAAAGCGTCAATATTCCGGAATTACTGGACGCCGTCAAAGAAGGCGTCGAACCGAAGCTCAACGAGCGCGGTGCAGCGCTTTCCGTGCAATGCGAAACGGATACGCTTGTCCTGAACCCCGATCTGATGCGCTCGCTTCTCAACAATCTGATCGTCAATGCGGCAAACGCTTACGACGCAGATGCGCCCGAAAAGCCGATCCTGCTGACCGTAACGGGCAAGACCTTCTCGGTGTCCGATCGCGGCAGAGGGATTCCAAAGGAAGCGATCGACCGTATCTTCGAGCCGTTCTTCCGTGTCGACAAAAGCCGCAGCAAAAAACAGGGCGGCAGCGGCTTGGGACTTGCGCTTGTCAAAACGATCGCCGATGCCCACGGCGCAACGATTACCGTCGACAGCGAACCCGGCAAAGGCACGACGGTTTCGGTGACGCTGCCGTAATAGATTCTCCGGAGGAGAATTCACGTACAGGGATTCCGCAAAAGGTTGGTAGCGACCGTTTTTCGTTGTGAGGGCGCTTGCAACCGAGCAGAAAAACCGAGCGTGACCTTTTGCGGAGAGGAGGAGCGGCGAGGCGGATGAGCGACGGTGTTTCATAATAAACGGAGTTTTTTTGTTCGCATAAACTCCGCCGCGAGCAAAGCTGAGCTCGCGACGACGAGATTACATTTTCATTACACTTTGGTGCGGTTTTTTCCGCCGCCGTTCGGTATGCTTGATGCAGAAACCCGAAAAGGAGTGATTTCATGAAAAAGCATATTTGTATCATTCTTCTTGCAGCACTGCTGCTTCTCTGCGCCTGTCAGCCGACGCCGGAAAATCCGATCGTGGTCGGGAAGGATCAGGATATCATGATCGGAAAAGCGGAGGAGGAAGCGGTTTACGTTTCTCTCACGCCCGATCCGGGTGAGCAGCGCGTGGATTGGGCGGATCGGCTCGGCGCACCGGAGCATTATACGGCGACGCTGACCAGCGCGAACGGACATCTGCATGTGGAAGTGGACGCGAACGTATATTTGCCGGATACGGAGCTTCCGATTGTCCGTGTTGAGCAGCAGCGGTTTACGGACGAGGACGCGCGCCGCTTTGCGACAGCGCTGCTGGGTGAGAATCCGCAGTGCATCGATCCGTATCAATACAATAACCGAACGAAAGCCATGTATGAAGAGGATATCCGGCGGCGCATGGACGCGCTGGACAACTGGGAGGACTACGGCAGCATTGTTTATGACCAATATGAGACCAAAGCAGAGTTTCAGGCGGCGCTGAAAAAGCTGATGGAGGAAGCCGAGCATGCGCCGGACACGCTCGATACCTTTGCCCCGACCTATGAATGGCGGACGATGTATGAGGGCAAGGAGGACGGACTTTCGGAGACGCAGGATCAGATAATGGAACTGCTGACCCTGAATGCGGACGGAACGCGGACTGGACTGAATATAATACGGAGCACATCGGGAAGCTCGCTGCGCTATACGCGCAACTGCGAAGAGCCCGTTTCCTATCCGTTTGATTGCAGCCAATACCCGAACGAGCTGAAAACGACGGAGGTGCAGGCTATAGCTATCGCAGAGGAAACGCTTACAAAGATGGGGCTTACGCATCTTCGGTTCGCCTTGATCAAAAGCATCCGCAACTATACCGGCGACGTCGCGCGGAAAAACAACCCCTACCGCCCATACTGGGCGATTGTGTTTACGCCCGAAGTGAACGGCGCGCAGATGACATACGCCTTTCAGAGAATGACGGAGGTCAGCGAATACAATCGCATGTGGCAAAACGAGTGCTGCTTTGTCATGGTGGACGACGACGGAATCGCCGCGCTTTCTTACAATAGCCCCTGCAGCGTATCGGAGACATCGGTTTCCGCCGCATCGTTGATGCCGTTTGAAAAAATCCGGGAGATTTTTGAAAAGATGGTGCTGATCGTCGACAACGACGCGGACCTCGAGGGCATCGACGTGCGCTACCGTATCACAAACGTGCGGTTGGGGCTTGTCAGCATTCCGGAACAGAACGGTGATGGCGGGCTTTTGGTGCCTGCATGGGATTTCATCGGCATTTGGGAGTACGACGATCATGTGCCGGATGAGCAGAGAGAGCTTGGCAGAACGACAGACGAGACCTGGTCATATCTCACGATCAACGCCGTCGACGGCAGCATCATCAAACGTCAGCCGTGAGGATTGCACGAACAGCCGGAGGGAAATCCATGAAGAAACAAGTATTTATCATTCTGATAGCATCTCTTTTACTTCTTACCGCCTGTCAGCCCACGCCGGAGAGCCCGATCGTGGTCGGGAAGGATCAGGATATCATGATCGGAAAAGCAGAGGAGGATGCCGTATATGCCTCCGGAACATCCGAACCGGACGGCAAGACGGTCGACTGGTATGCGCGGCTCGGTGCGCCGGAGCATTACACAGCTTCTCTTGTCAGCGGCGGAGGACACCTGAAGGTTACGGTGGACGCGCCGATCGTTCTGCCGGATACGGAGCTTCCGATCGTCCGGATCACGCCGGTAAAGTTTTCCGATGAGGACGCGCACCGTTTCGTGGCAGCATTTTTAGGCGATAATCCGCAGTGCGTCGATCCGTGGGGCGAAAACAACCGCACGCGGGCGTCTTACGAAAAAGAAATCCTCATGCGCAGAGATGCCTTGGAGCACTGGAACGAATACGGAAATCTGATTTACGGAGAGAACTTCGAAACGAGAGAGAACTTTGAACGATACCTTCAGAAATTGATGGCACAGGCGGTGAACGCGCCGGAACGGCCGGAGACGTTTGCACCGACCTATGAATGGGAGGAACCGCACGTTTGGACACCGGAAGGTGAGAAGAGAACCAACGACCGCTATCTGACGTTCTTGACGGTCAACGCGGACGGTTCGCAGTCAAGACTGGACATCTTCAGCAGCAGCGAATACGGAAACAGCAGCGTTCGCTACCAACGCGACATCGTCGACGACGTGCACTATCCCATTGACGGAGCGAAATGGCAGAATGAGCTGAATCTTTCCGAAGCGGACGCGCGCGCCGAAGCGGAACGCGTACTTGCAAAAATGGGAATCTCCCACCTCGGCTGTGCATTTGCAAAGAGCGTACGCATCTATCCGGCCGACGTACGGCTTGACGGCGTTCCGTATCGCGCCTATTGGGCACTGATTTATACCCCTGCAGTCAACGGCGCAGAGACCACGTTTACACAGCAGTCCACGACGGAACCGAACGACTATGCGCGCGAATGGGAATATGAGCGCTGCTACGTACTGGTGGACGACGGCGGCGTTGCGGGACTGTTTTACAACGACCCTTGCGTCGTGCAGGAGGTCACCGTACCCGCCGCGACCCTGCTGCCGTATGAAAAGATTCTGGATATCTTTGAAAAGATGGTGCTGATCGTGGAAAACAACGCGGACCCGATGGACCGCGACGAGCAATATTGCATCACGTCGGTACGGCTGGGCTTGGTCAGCATACCGGAGCAGAACGGCGAGGGCGGGCTTTTGGTGCCTGCGTGGGACTTTCTGGGCGATCGGGTCGACGAAAACCGCGCTGCGTTCGTGTCAGACGAGCGGTACTCCTTCCTGACGATCAACGCGATCGACGGCAGCATCATCAAGCGCGGTTCGTGGGTCGGCTGATCGGACAGCGATCTTCTACTGCAATCGCATTTTGCATTTCCGACGCATTTTCATTACAGTTTCATTACGCTTTCGTGAGGTTTTTTTCTCCGGATTCCGGTATGATGGATCAAAGATCCGAAAAAAAGGAGTGATCTCATGAAGAAACGTGCTATCAGCATCCTTATTACAGCGCTCTTGCTGCTTTGCGCCTGTCAGCCGACGCCGGAGGAGGAAGCCGTTGTAAACAAGGCCGATCAGCAGCAGATGCTTTCCAATGCGGAGAAGCAGGACGAGCGCATGGAGATCGTGGATCTCTATGAACGTCTCGGCGCGCCGAAGGAATACAAGACGAGCCTCTCCGGCACGGAAGGACGTCTGCAGGTGGAAGTTGACGCAAAGGTGATCCTGCCGGAGGGCGAACTGCCGATCATTCGTGTTGAGCCGATCGGCTTCACCAAGAGCGACGTGCTCGGCTTTGCGGATGAGCTTTTACCGCCGGGTTCGGAGTTTGTGGAACCGATCTGGGTCGACGATCCGCGCGATTACGGAGATGACGAGGAGCACCGCCTGTACCTATATTCCAAGGGCTTCTATGCGCACGAGATCGAAAAGATGCGTTGGGCGATCGAACACTGGAACGACGGCGGAAGCAACCTCTATGACATGGACGATTCCACGCCCGCCGATGTGGAAAAGCGCATCAACGAAGCGCTGTATGAGCAGAGTCTCGCGCCGGACAAGCTTCCGCGCCTCGACCGGCAGAGTGTGGATATGGGATTGATCACCGCGACGGTCGATGATCTGACCTTTTCAAACGTCCACTGCATCAGCAACCCTTGGAACGGATTGACAGAAGAGCTTACATACTGCCGCAATTTCTTCCACAATCCGAACGTCACGAGTATGTGTAACATCCCGAACGAAATCCCGTATCGGGACGCGGAAGCGCAGGCGCAGGCGCTGATCAAAAAACTTCCCGTCGAAGGTTTTGTACTGAGCGCTTCATGGTCGGATATCTATGACGACGACTACTTCCGCGACATTCCGTGCCGGATGTTTGTTTTCACGCGCGCATTCGGCGGCGTTACGGAGACCGTGACCAATCAGGATCAGACGTTTGAGGAATACAACCACTTCCGCGGGTACGAAAAAATCACGGTCACGGTGGATGCGGACGGGATCGCAGGCTTCAGCTATCAATATCCGTACAGGATCGGGGAGACCGTCGTCGGACAGACGAATCTGCTGCCGTTCTCCGAGATCGAGAAGATCTTCAACCGCATGATCCTTGTTTACAATAACCACCTGATGGACGAGTCGTTTGAGCATATCAGCACAAAATATGTCATTACCACGATCCGGTTGGGACTCGCCAATATCCCGGAAAAAGACTCGGAAACAGGTCTGCTCGTTCCGGCATGGGACTTTATGGGGTACCATCATTCTATCAATGAGGGCACAGACAACTTCACCAACGAGCTCGAATCGTTCCTGACGATCAACGCGATCGACGGCAGCATCATCAACCGCGCGGGATAATTCCCGTATCCGAAAGACCTCCCGTACCGCATCGGCGGCGCGGGAGGTCTTTGTGCAGTATGGAACGTTTGCGCTTCCGTATGCGTCATTCTGAATAGAGGGATTGTCGGTTCGGCAGGGAGAAAAAAGCGGATCGGCGGCGCGGGAGGCCTTGCGTTTCGACCTCCGGCAAAGGGTCATAAATCGTCTGACAGGATTTTACATCTTTGTGACAATTCCGTGACATCTCTGTGACAACTCTGCAACAACTCTGCGACATCACTCGTTTATAGTAGAAGTCGATGAGGGGGGTCCGCGCATTCATTACAAATCGATTACAACGCGGAAACAACTTTTCTCACAAAATCGGCTACGATACAAAAGGAGAGAACGAGATGAAACGAATTGCGGTCCTGCTGACGTTCGTGCTGTTTCTGTGCGCCTGTCAGCCCACGCCGGAAGAGGAAGTCGTGATCCATAAGAACGAAGGCACGCTCGAACAGCAGCTTGCGGCGACGCCGGTTCCGGACTATTTGGAAGAAACCGGCGCGAACACCCTGCGTCTTTCGCTGAACGTCCCGGAACGGGTGCAGGAGAACTTCGACGGGAACGCCGTCGGCGGACATCTGTATATCGAGATGGACGCCGAGGTGGAGATCCCGAACGTGGAAAAGGTCTCGGTCCTGCGCGGACAGGTGGGTTACGAGCCGGAGAAGGCGGCGGAGCGCATCGCGAAGCTTCTTTTGGGCGACGGGCCCTATACCCGTCCCGGACACAGCGAACGGGCCTATGCCGAAGTCCATCTGGCGTTCTATCAGAAATGGCTCGAAGCGCTGGATCAGAAGCCGTACGGCCCGGCTGCGGACTACGACGCCATCCGGAACGAAGTACAGCAGCATCTGGACGCCTATGCCGAGAGCTATCGAATGGCGACCGGAGAAAACGACCATCCGAGTCAGCCGTGGACCGGATCCTTTGACGACGCCAAGGAAGCGATCAGCATCAGCAGCGGCGAAAAGGGAATCGGCATGCACAACGGCGACGCCAGTAACTTTACTTACGGCGCGGGCAGTCATCCGTCCTTCGGCGGCTGGATGGATCATCCCAGAGGCCCCCGGAACGAAGAAGAACGGCAATGGCTTCATAACGCTGCGGACTTTGCGAACGGCTTGGGCTTCGCGCGTGTGATCCCACAATATATCAATGACGCGGATGAAATGACCCGGATGCGATACAGCGTCGAGACCGGGTTTGAAAGCGGGTATAAGGTTTTCTCCCTGCTGCCCGTTTACGAGGGCATTCCGGTTTACCCGTACGTGACCATGTACGGCTCCGACACCGGACGGCAGGCGGCGGGTGTTCCCTTTGCCCGCAATCTGGATCAGGAGGAGATCTTCGGCACGCTGTACAACGGCGAAGTGGTTCAGCTGCAGTGGAGAAGTCCCTTTACGGTCACACAGGTGGAAAACGAGAACGTGCCGCTGCTGCCGTTCGAGCGGATCATGGAGATCTTCAAGCGGCAGGTGTTCATGAGCGTTTATCTCGATGCGGGATACGATATGACGTACAAGGTCACGGGCATCCAGTTCTCCTATATGCGGGTGCAGGTTCCGAATTCCGACGAATACCGGCTGGTTCCCGTATGGGATTTCATCGGCTACGTGGTTTACGACTGGGAGGCGACGCCCGGCGAGAAAGCGATCAGTCAGGCCTTTTTCGAGCGTATGTCCATCTTGACGATCAACGCCGTGGACGGCAGCGTCATCGACCGGTATCTCGGCTATTGAGGAGGTTTTTATGAAACGGATCATCATCCTTTGTCTCTCGCTTGCGCTGCTTGCGGCGTGTCAGCCCACACCCGAGGAGGAATTTGTGAAAAACAAATCGGACGGAACGCTTGAGGAACTGATCCATGAGCAAACGTCTCCGGAAGCGGCGGCGTCTGCGGAAGCCGGCGAAATGAACCCGCTGTACGCACAGCTCGGCGCCCCGGAGCGGTTTATCATGGAGGCTGAAACGCGCGCAGTTCCGTTCTCAAACCTGACGGTTTCTGCGGACGCCGTGGTGGTGTTGCCGAATGTGAGCGCGATCCCCGTCTATGAAGCGTCCGGTAAGTATATCCCGAACGAACGGCTGGAAGCGATCGCACAAGCATTGTTCGGCGACGCCGAACGCTACGCAAGCGAGGCCGGAACTTTGCGGTGGGTTCTGGAGGACGGGATCCGCACGTACCAGAAAATGATCGATGCGATCCATGAACACCCGGACGAGCATTGGGACGGTGAAGAAGAACAGGTGCAGGAGCAGATGCAGTACACTGCCGGGATTCTTGCTGACGCGCCGGAAGACTACAAATGCGAACCGTGGAGCGGCGCGTTCTCGGACGGGCTGATGGTGCGCTTTGCGGATAAGCGTTATATCAAGATGCGTTCCTTCCCGAACCGTCTGACGCTCGCTTCAAACGACCGCAAAAGCGCTGTTTACGGGCCTTATTATGAAAAGCCGGACGCTGAAATGAACGCGGAGTCCGAGGCGGCGAAGACGATTGCCGAGGACTTTATGAAACAGTCCGGGCTTTCGGAAGAGTACGTTCTGGAGCGTGTGCAGGCGGTCCATCCGTTGGAGGACGGCACCGGAAACGGAAAGATCGTGACCGGCTACGAATTTACCTATCTGCCGAAGTATGACGGCGTGAAGGCACAGCCGTACTGGACGACGAGCGGCTCGGACACCGCGCAGCAGAAGGCTGCCGAAAAGGGACTGATCGAGCTGCCGGAATTCGATGAATATCTCGGTCCGGAGATCATCGTGCTGACCGTTGAGGACGGCAGGATCAAGTATCTCGATTGGAGCAACTATGTCGCGCGCGGCGAGCGCGTCAACGAGAACGTTCCGCTTCTTCCGTTCTCCGAGATCGAAAAGGCGTTTTATAACGCGATCTTTTCGGGCTATTTCACCGACGAGGGCGTGGACCGAACGCTGATCATCACCCGCGTCGAGCTGAATCTGATGCGAATGAAGCGCAAGGACGTCAAGGATGCGTACTATATCGTTCCGGTCTGGGATTTTCTCGGTTACTCGCCGGACTGGGGCGACAGCGAACCCGCGCGGCTGAGCAGCGCATACGTCACGATCAATGCGATTGACGGCACGCGCATCAACCGGACGAACGGCTATTGAGGAGGAAACAGCATGAAACGAATTGCAGCATTGCTTTTGATATTGCTCATGGTCGCCGCCTGCCAGCCGACGCCGGAACAGGATGCGGTGAAGCAAAAGGACACGAACGTGCTGATCGACACCGTGCTTACGGAGAGTCAGGAGCAGCAGAACGCCGGAACGGAGCTTCCGCCGGTCAAGGCGCAGTTTCCGGAACGGTTCCAATGTGACTTTACGACGTCGGCGCAGAACGTGCACGTCGTCGCCGACGTACCGATCGAGGTGCTGACGGAAGGAACCTTCCCGGTGCTGCGCGTGGAGCGCCGCATCCTGACGGACAATGAGCGCATGACGGTCGCGCGGCGTGTGTTCGGCACGGACGAGCTGTACGTTTTTGAACAGCAGATCACGCGGGAACAGCTCGAGGAGATGATCCGTGTCTATATGCACGAGCCTACGCCTGATGAAAAAGCGGCGTGGATGCGCGACATCGGCGGAAGCGAAGAAGAATGGCAGCGAAAGGAAGAGCGCCGCAAGGAGACGCTTCAAGACCTGCAGAGACAGTACAACGCGCTGCCGGACGATGATACGCCCGTGCCGCTGCTGCGCTGGGACGGCACGCTGTCGCCTCTCGAAGACAATGCGAGCAGATGCTTTGAACTCGTGACGGATCCGACGCCGGGGGAGAGCCTGTATCAGCGGAACCATCTGACCGTTTATCCGGACGATGTCGATCGTCCGATGGATTACTGCGTCGCGTGGCGGAACGATCGCGACGTGACGTGGGCGGGGTTCTTTGACGGCTCGCACAAATTCGGCGCGGAGCGGATCGACCCGAAGGACTACGATACGCCGCACGAAGGCGCTTCTGTCACACCGAACGATGCGATCAAACTCGTACAGGATCTGTTTGACGGCGTGGCGGATCTGATCCCCGCAGACGTATACTGGGCGAACAATGCGGCGACCGACGGCGAGGACGTCGGCGTCAATTCCAACACGCGCTGGGCGTATTTCATTCACTTCTCACAGAACTTCAACGGCGCGTACGCTCCGTACTGCAGCGGCATGGCGTTTGAACGCAACGAGGACGCGGGCTTTGCAAGCCTCTGGTACTACGAAACGCTGATGGCTGCGGTGGATCGCGAAGGAAATCTGATCTGCTTTGACTGGTTCGCGCCGTTGAAGGTGACCGATACGATCGCGGAATCGACGCCGCTTTTGCCGTATGCGGAGATTCAGCGGATCTTTGAAGCGCAGATGAACCTAAAATTTGGTTATGAAGGCGCAAAGGACGGCGCACTGAAACTGGATCGCGTGCAGCTTGGACTCTTCCGCATTCGCGAACAGAATGACATGGAACACGGACTGATGGTTCCGGTCTGGTTCTTTACCGGCGTATTCGAGTATTCGGAGGAGACTGCGGCGGAACGTCTGAAGGAAGGTCTCGGTCCGGAGCAGGCGAAGTGCGATTACAAGGACGAGCAGAATCCGCTTCTGATCATCAACGCCGTCGACGGCACGATCATCGATCCGATGAAGGGATATTGACGGAAATGAACAATATTTACAAAGAATCGAGGGGAAGAAACGAATGAGACAAATTTTAGGCGACATTCGGCGCGCGGTTTTCGGACGGTCGTTTCTGATCGCGTTTATCGGCATGGTCATATGCCTTTTGATCGGCGCGTTTTCGGACATGCTCAGCATGTTCCGCATGGATCCGATGATGGTATCGTACGGGTACCACCGCGAGCTGCTTTTGAAGACGCTGTCGAGCAACGTCATCCTGTTCGCGGTGCCGATCCTTGCCGCGATCCCGTATACCACGGCGTTCACCGACGACGTGCGCTCCGGCTATCTGAAGCCGTACCTGACGCGGACGAGCGTGTCCCGCTACATCCTCGGCAAGGGGATCGGCGCGGCGGTCTCGGGCGGTCTTGCGCTGGTGCTCGGCATTCTTGCCGCGCTCGGCCTGTTTTTCCTGATCTTTTCACCGTTCGAGGTTTACGGCGAATACGCGGTGCAGTCGCTGATCCCGGACATCGTCCTGCGCCTGGTCCTGTTTTTCCTTGCAGGCGCGCTGTGGGCGAGCGTGGGACTTCTGGCATCTTCGCTCACGCAGAACGTGTACCTTGCGTACGCCGCGCCGTTTATTTTCTACTACGTGCTGATCATCCTGCAGGAGCGCTACTTCCGCTCGACCTTCATGCTGAATCCCAAAAACTACCTCACCATGCAGGGCGACTGGCCGCTCGAGGGCAAGAGCGCGGCGCTGACGCTTCTGATGCTCGTGCTCGTGCTGCAGCTCGTGTTCTACGTGACCGCGCAGACGGCACTTCGCGACGATAAGCGGCAGAAGAAGCATTACTTCGCGCAAAACCTTTCGCAGAAGCGACTCCAAAAACGCATCGAGCGGGCAAAGCCGAAGAAGGCGCAGAAGCAGATTCCGGTGCTGTATGAGGTCAGGCAGGTCGGCGCGGTCGTGCGGTACAACTTCCGCATGTGGCGCGGGAACGTCCGCATCATCCTGACGTTTGCGCTCGCGTTCATCATGTGCTTCCTGCTGTCGGATAAGGCGGCAAGCTTCGCGTACGACATGGGCACGGCAATGCAGGCGTTCGAGCCGTTCGTGTGGACGTTCGGCGATGCGAATTCGGTGCTGCTCATTTCGCTTCTGCTTGTTCTGCTGTTTGCGGACATTCCGTTTTTAGGCGCGGGCGTGCCGTACTATCTCGTCCGCATGAAGCGCAGCACGTGGGCGTGGGGACAGCTCGTGTATCTGATCCTCGCGACGCTTATCTATATGGTTTTTATCCTGATTGCAACGACGCTGATCTGCATGCAGAACAGCTTCCTCGGCAATATGTGGTCGGAGACGGCGGCGATTTTAGGCTACTCCGGCGCGGGCAAGGCGGTTGCGCTGCCCGCTCTGGTCAAGACCCTCGAAATGTCGCGTCCGTTCCAATGCGCCGGGACGATCTTCCTCCTGATGCTGCTGTACACGCTCGTGCTTGCGCTGCTGATGCTGTTTATGAAGCTCCTCCGCGGCAAGAGCGCGGGCGTGGTCGCAGCGTTCGGCTTCTCGCTCTACGGGCTTCTTTTGAACCCGGAGCTCATCAAGCAGATGTTCAATCTGCCGGACGAGCTGATGTACAAGGCGAACGTCGCGGTGGGCTGGCTGAGCCCCTTGAATCAGGCGACCTATCACATGCACAACTTCGGCTATGACCTGCTGCCGCGTTTGTGGCAGACCTACGCGATCTTCGGCGGGCTGATTGCGCTTTTGATGGTCGGCATCCTCATCGCTATCCGAAAGTATAACTTCATGTTCCTCGGAACGGAACAATCATAAGGAGAACCCTATGAAAAAGCTGATTTTGGTTATATTATCGCTTACCTTGCTTCTTGCGTGTGTGCCCACGCCGGAGACGGAGTTTGTGGTCAACAAGGACGACGACACCGTGGAGCAAAAGCTGAACGAAACGCCGGACCCGGACAGCGGCTCGATCGCCGCGCGTCAGACCTTTCCCGACCGTTGGGACGAGGACCCGATCGTTGAAAATGATCGGCTGATCGTTCGCGCGAATACGGAGATCCATGTGCGAACGGACGGGCTGTATCCCGTCTATCGCACGCGGCCGACGGAGATCACCAAAGAGATGGTCGAAAACGTTGCGATCAAGTTTCTGGACAAGCCGACGGCTTCTTCGGAAGCGCTTCTGACCAAGGAGGATTGGGGACGGGCGCTGCAGCAGTATCTGGATCGAATTGCGAAAAGCGAGGAATGGGCCAAAGCGGGCAAGCCCGATGGGTGGACGGACGTTGAGGACCTGAATGAAACGCCGGAAGAACTCGAGGAGAGGACGAACTGGTATATGGAGCAGATCCGTAATGCGCCGGCTTCGCTGTCCGAGCAGGCGGTCAACGACTATTCCGGGTTGGAAATCAGAAAGCCGCAGTCGTTTACGCTCGCGTCCGGCGACGTGGCATGGATTTTCTTTAACAAAACCGAGTATATGATCGCAAAAGGCTGCAAAACGAATCCGGACATCTATTCTTTTGCCCGATATCAGGATGATTTGCGGTGGAAAGAAGGCAGTTATAAGCTCTGGATCGAAACCGACCTCAGCCGCGAACAGGCGGAAAGCATAGCGCTTTCGGAGTTGGAACGGCTCGGCTACACCGGATATGCCGTTTCCGACGCTTCCACAGCAACACTTTTGGCATCAGAACGCGGCGTTGCGGGCGGGTGGTCGCTCATTCTGAAGCGCAGCTACGGCGGTTATCCGCAGGTTGCAGGCAACGTCTATGCATCGCGCAGTCTGTACTACGGCAGCGGCGATGAGTTCTTTATGAACGCAGAGATCCAAGCGGAACGGTTCATCCTGTTCGTTTCCGAAGACGGGATCCAATTTCTTGAATATCAGGGACCGAAAGAAATAGCGGGACTGGTCAATGCAAACGTGGAGCTGCTGCCGTTTGACGAGATCCGGGTGCGCATCAAAAATGCGCTTTCGGTCTGCTTCCCGTATGATAAATGGGCGACGGATCCCACGGTTGATCCGCGTCCTGCCGAAGCTGAAATCTTCTATATGTACCTGTCTACATTTACGATCCGTGAGAAAAACAGCTCAGATTATTATGAAATGCCGTGCTGGATCGTGAACTTTGATATACTGAGCTATACCTCAAATCCGAATTGGACATGGGACGATATCAGAGAAGGTCGCGATAAGCCGGGACAGCACGGCGAGTATCTGATCATCAACGCCGTCGACGGGTCCGTCGTGCATACGGGTTCCGGTTGGTGAGGTGGCACTATGAAACGAATTATCATTCTATGTTTAGCGCTTATTATGCTCGCGGCGTGCCAGCCCACGCCGGAGGAGGAATACGTTTCCCACAAGGACACCGAAACCATGCTTGGGGAAGCGGTTTCAAGTGACACGACGACGCTCCGCGACATGGTCAGGCCGCCGGAGTCGATGCACGTGACCCGCACGGTCGAAGCGCCCAATACGCGCTTTCGCATCACGATCGATGCGGACGTCGTTCTGCCGGATGCGGATCGGATCCCGGTCGTGCACGTTGGACACGGCATGTACGACGATGATACGGTCGCGCGCATTCTGAAATATGTCGGAAACGACAGCGGCGCGATCGAACAGTTCCCAAAAAGCTATTATCAGGGGCTCATCGATTACTGGATGGACAAGCGCGAACGCGGCGAACTGGATAAGTACGGTTCGGTCGAGGAGCTGGACAAGGCGATCCTTGAGTTAGTTCAGAAGAAGGACGCCGCGCCGGACAAGCCGGTGTACGCCGCGAAGTCGCCGATGGAGACCGTCAACGAAGCAGGATTCATTCACTTTGAAGGGTTTTCCGATCGCGGCACCGTGTTCATGCTGTCCGTATCCCGCATGCCGGGCGGGGACAACCATATCGAGTATCGGTATGATCTCGACAGCGCGCACTTTCTGGATCTGCAGATCTACTCGATCGGCGGAAACCTGTTCGACGAATGGCTGCCCGCCATCGAACGCGGCGAGATCAAGCTGATCCCGCCCGAGCGCTCGGAGCAGGACGCACGGGCGTATGCCGAGAAGCTGATCGAAAACCTCGGGCTTTCCGATACGTTCACCTGCGTGCGTACGCGCCTTGCGCCGCTTGCCGAAAACGGCGAGCTTACGACCGATATGCAGATCAACGGCTGTCCCGCCTGCTGGGAGGTGATCTTCACGCGCCGGGTCAACGGTGTCAACGTGACCTACACGGACGACGACTTTTCCAACGACATGGACGGCGACTGGGAGGACAGCACGAGCTATGCCGCGCAGTGGAGCTATGAACGGATCAACGTCTATGTGGACGACGGGGGATTGAACGGCATGTTTGCACACGGACCGTACGAGGTGCTTGAAATCACGACGCCCGCCGCGAAGATCCTGTCGCTCGACGAGGTGCTGCCGATCTTTGACCGCATGATGACGTACAAGTACACGGAATATGAGAATCGGAGTATGAATCTCCGGGAAGATCCCTCCGTCACGGTGACGGAGATCCGGCTCGGGCTCACCCGCGTGCGGGAAAAGAACAACCTTGGGACGGCATACCTCGTGCCGACGTACACGTTCTTCGGCGTGACCGACGAAAACCCGAACTACCCGCCGCACGGCTGCGCGGGCACGGAAGCGGTGCTCGTCATCAACGCGATCGACGGCACAACGATTGATCTCGGAAAAGGCTATTGAGGGGAGGAAAAACAAAATGACAAACGCAATTGAAGTACACGATCTGGTAAAGGTATTCGGACAGGACACGGTTCTGAAGGGCGTCAACCGCAACTTTGAAGCGGGCAAGATCCACGGTGTCGTCGGCAACAACGGCTCCGGCAAGACGGTCATGTTCAAGTGCATCTGCGGCTTTCTGCAGCCGACGAAGGGCAAGGTCTTCGTCAACGGCAAGCAGATCGGCAAGGACGTCGACTTTCCGGAAGACATCGGGCTGATCATCGAGACGCCGGGCTTTCTGCCGCAGCTTTCGGGGCTCAAGAACCTCGAGATCCTTGCGTCGCTGAAACGCAGGATCAACCTGAAGCAGATCGCCGACACGATCCGCCGCGTGGGGCTGGATCCGATGAGCTCTAAACCCGTCGGAAAGTATTCCCTCGGTATGCGGCAGCGGCTCGGCATCGCGCAGGCGATCATGGAAAGCCCGTCGCTGCTGATCCTCGACGAGCCGATGAACGGCCTCGACAAGCACGGCGTCGCCGAGATGCGCGACCTCTTTAAATCGCTTGCCACCGACGGCCGGACGATCCTGCTTGCGAGCCACAACATCGCGGACATCGAAGCACTGTGCGACACGGTCTGCGAAATGGACGCAGGCGTGATGACGATGCTTTGACGGAAAACCGTTTTCGCATCCCAAAACGAACACCATTTGAAACCCGATTACAACAGTTTGAACTACATCAAGGAGGACACCCATGAAACGTTTTGTAACCTGGCTGCTGATTGCCATTCTGACGCTGATGCCGCTGACGGCCTTTGCCGAGGGCGAGGACACGGGCGATGCGCTCTCGGTGGACGAAGCGCACGTCTACTCGGATATGGACAGGAGCATCTCCGAGGGATACCACCCGCGCGTCTCTTCGACGGCGGTGCACTTCCGCCTGCCGCTGATCGGTGAAACGGACGGAAGCCCCGTCGAGGTCACGGCGAAGCTCCCGACCGACGGCCCGTTTACGGTGGACGAGATCCGGTTTACCGTTCCGCAGCAGACGTTCGAGTTCAAAAACACCAAGAACGAAAAGGAGACCGTCAAGGCGTACGTCATCGAGCAGTCGATCCCGCTGAAGCAGATGTTTTTCAACGGCACGTATTCCGTCCGCTTCGTCGTGTCGTACCGGACCGCGGCGGGCGAACCGAAGGAACAGACCTTCGTGCAGCAGACCGTGATGAAGAACGGCAAGACGGAGGATCAGGTGCGGCATCAGGATCCGATCCGCAAGCCGGTCCTGGTCATCCGCGAGGACGCGATCACGCCGACGGAGGTCGTCGGCAACGACCGCGTAACGGTCAGGTTGAAGATCGAAAACGTCGGCCAGAAGGAGGCGCGCAACATCCGCATCAACGCCGCGCCGCAGGACGGCGACCTCGTGCTCACGGGCGATCTGAACGGGTATTTCATCGAGTGCCTCAACGCCAACGAAACGATCGAGGCGGAGTTTACGCTCCGCGTCGCAAGCCATGCGCTGGAGGGCGACCATCTCGTGCAGATCAACATCTCCTATGAGGGCCAGTACGAGGGCGATTATTCGGAAACCGCGCTGTACTGCGTGCATGCCGCGCAGCCGGTGGAGCTCGCGTTCGACGCGGTCGAACTGCCCGAGAGCATGACGAGCGGCGACACCTTCACGCAGATCATCTACGTTTACAATCCCTCGTGCGCGACGGCGTACAACGTGCGCGGCGTTCTGACGATGGACGGACTCATCTGCTCGTCGGCGTTCCTCGGCACCATCGCACCGCAGGGCGAAGCGACCAAGGAGCTTTCGGTCTTCATCACGACGCTTTCGGGCAGCCAGAAGTACGGCGAAACGTGGGGCAATTTCGAACTGCATTTTGAGGACGAGAACGGCGAGGAGCACGTTCTGTATCAGGACCTGAAGGGAACGATCCAGGAGCCGGAAAAGATCACGGACGAGGAGAAGGCACGGCAGGAGCAGGAGCAGAGGGAACAGCAGACGCTGTCGCAGTGGTGGATCTCGCTGCTCGTCGCGATCGCTGTGATCATCATTCTGATCGCCGTCATCGTCATTGCTCGCTTCGGCCGCATGCTGCGCATGAAGTGAGGGGGATTCCATGAAACGATTGTTGATTGCCCTTTTATCTCTTGTTCTGCTCGCGGCCTGCCAGCCCACGCCGGAGGAGGACGCGGTGAAGCAAAAAGATACCGTTGCAATGGTCGACACCGTGCTCGAGGCGAGCGCGAACGATTCGGACGGTGCAAAAAATGCTGTGAAGGATCAGATGCCGGGCCGGCTCGTCTGGGATTACCGCACCGAAACGCGGCAGGTCCCTGTGAACGGCGATGTGCCGATCCGCATTATGACGGACAGCACGTTTCCGCTGCTGCGCTGTGAGCGGAGGCAGTTTTCCGCCGAGGAGAAGATTGCGATTGCAAAAGCGCTGCTCGGCACGGATAAGGTATATGCCTGGCAGTATCAGTTGACGAAAGAGGATCTGGAACGGGAAATAGAGGACGCGCTTCGCGAGATTTCGCCGGAAGAGAAAGCGGAAACCATGAAGGATTTCGGCATGACCGAGGCGGACTGGGACGCGCTTATGGAAAAGCGGCAGGAGCGTCTGGTCTCCCTGCAGGAGAAATATCGAAACCTCGAGGATGGCATTCCGCTCGTCCTTTCCGAATGGGACGGTATGATCGAGGGCGGAGGGCAGCTGTTCCTTGTCGGCGCACCCGATCAGACGGACGAGTATCTGAAATACAGCCACGTAGCACATTTTGAGGGACCGGAGGATCCGAAGGACGTTTCGGTCTCATTTATGCGGAAAGGCGAATGGGATCGAATGCCGAAGTCGGAAGCGGAGGGAGAACTGCTCGGGAATCCGGTCGTGACGCGAATTGAGACGGACGCATATAACGTGCCGATCGAAGGGACAAATCTCGTACCCGCCGTGCTGATCGCAAAGATGCAGCAGATCCTTGCGCCGTTCGGCAGCTTTACCGTGGCGGACGTGTTCTCGGTAAAAGAATACGACGGAGTGCGCTGCCGCATCAGCATGACGCCGTTGTATTACGGCGATGCAGCGGCGACGTTTCTGACGCTCTCCTCTCGAGGCAAGGATGAGGAAGAATCGCATGGCTATCGGCTCTGGCCGAGAGAGACCGTTGTTGCAACTTGGGACGAGAACGGATTGTGCGATTTCGACTGGAACTTTCCGCTGCGGGTGACGGAAGTCGTTTCGGACAACTGCCCGCTGCTGCCGTTTGACGAGATCGAATCGATTGCAAAACAGCAGATCAATCGCGTATATGCGACGGAATACTGGTCGGACGCGTCGATCACGATTACAGGCGTCACGCTGGGACTCGTCCGCATCGCCGAGCCGTATCAGATGGATCAGGCGCTGCTTGTGCCGGTCTGGTGCTTCTTCGGCACGGTGGAAAAGCCGGGCTTTTCCACGTGGAATTACGGCGCAGACGAACCGCTTCTGATGATCAACGCGATCGACGGCACGATCATCGACCCGGAAGCGGGCTATTGAGGAGAAAATATGAAACGAATCATCATTGCATTGCTTGCGCTGCTTCTGCTTCTTGCGTGTCAGCCCACGCCGGAGGAGGAGATCGTCGTCAACAAGCAGGACGAGACTCTGGAGCAGAAGCTGCACGCGACGCCGATCCCGGCAACGGCGGAAACGGCAGAACCCGGTGCGGATGCCGTGCAGACGGGCGAACCGGAAGCACGGCGCGGGCAGACGTTCCCGGCGCATTGGAACGACACGGTCGCCGTTACGGACCGGCTTACCGTCACGATCGACGCGCCGATCGTCACGCGGGCGGACGGGGTGTACCCGGTTTACCGCACGAGAGAACGAGACTTCACGGATGCGGAAGTGCTTTCGATCCTGAACGTGCTGCTGCCGAAGCCGGTGAAGCGCTTGTCCGGTGCGGAAACGAAGGAAATGATCGCCGTACAGATCGAGAATTTCAACGAGGAAGCGGCGCGCTGGCAGGAATGGCGCGCAAGGGGCTGTCCGGAGGACGCGCGTCCGGACGGCGAGGAACTGACGGATGAAATGATCGAGGTCATTCTGAACGAGTATGCGGAGCAGCTTCGCCTTGCGCCCGAGCGGGACGAGGAGCAGCCGGTTTCGGCGTTCGATCCGTCGCTCCCGCGCGCGGCCTACAGACTGGAAAACGGAAAGACCGCGATCGTCGTTGCGTCGGACCGGACGCTTGCCTTCAGTATCGGAAGCGGCATCCTCTATACGCAGGCGGAATACGAGCGCGATCTGCAGTTTCCCGCCGAGGCGGAGTACGACGTCAACGCCTGGAAGCCGGTCACGCTGTCACGCGAAGCGGCGGAAAAGACGCTTTGGGAAACGCTCGATCGGGTCGACGTTGCGGGCTTTGCGATCGTTTCCGCACAGGGCGCAAACATGATCGGAACCGACGGACGGTCGTCCGAGGCAAGCGGCTGGCTGTTCACGCTGGCGCGTGATTACGGCGGATACCCGCTCGCGCATCAGGCGCAGGCGGACGGACGGATCAAGTATGCCGAGGGCGACGGATTTGAGGCGAACGCGCCGATCCCGAAGGAGGAGATCCGGGTCATGATCTCGGAGGACGGCGTGGTGGATTTTACCTACGGCGGCGTCAAGCAGATCGTTCGCATTGAAAACGAAAACGTCGAACTGCTGCCGTTCGAGGAGATTCGGCAGCGAGCGATCAACGGCCTGAAATACGGCTTTGCCGGATACGGCGTCGGCGAGAACTATACCGCCGATTTCACCGTCTTCAAAGCGGTCCTGACGGTCTATACGCTTCGGATCCGCAACGAAGACGATTATTACGAAATGCCCTGCTGGCTGCTGCTGTTCGAGCACACGCTTTCATCCGGTGACTACACGGTCGGGGAAGCGCTTGGCAAGCAGTATCGCGCGCTGGTCATCAACGCCGTCGACGGCAGCATCGTAAACCCGAAGCTGGGATACTGAACGCCGCGGGAACATTCCGGCGGATTCTCCTGTCGGAGAATCTCAGATAGAACAGTGCGCCGAGGCCGGCGCCCCCTACGGATAACTGTTCAAACATGATAGCTTTGTCCGCATCTCATGCACAGGATTCTTAACAACATTTGCAGGGGAGGCCGACCCCGGCCTCCCGCAGGAAAGGAGAACCCATGAAACGAATCATCATTGTATTGCTTGCGCTGGCGTGATCCTCTGCGCATGCATGGGCGTTCGCCCAATGGAACTCGAAAACGTCGGCAAACCCGGAACCAGTATCGATTGGGAGAACCGTTTGATCAAAGGGATCGGCGTCAAGACGAAAACCGGAAGAAATAGAGAAGTTGTGATCCCGGAAGAAGTCATGGATATCGCAAAAAGATTTCTATCTCCGGTAAACCAGTTCGCGGCTGTTACGAGGACCTGTTGGCAGAACCGCCTGGACAAGCTGTTGGATCACATGGATATGCCAAGACGAACCGTCGGCGCAGGGAGGTCCACGTATATGACGCGGCTATATCGGAACGGCGTCAAGGAACGTGACGCACAAAAGCTGGTTGGTCATGTCGTAGGCAGCTCGACGCTCGCAACAAATTACTTAAAACTGGATAACGAATCGTTGAGAAAGGAAGTCGATCGAGTCATCACCTTCGGAAAGAAAAACGAAGAGGAAACAGAATCGATTGATGACACTATAAAGATAGCCCGAGAGAAGCTTGGCGATGAAAAGCTGATAAAGATTCTTCTTGCACAGATGTAAAAGAAAACGGTGACATCGGTAGGGAACTCGTCGTTGGGGCGTCAGAGGCAATCCGTTGCGCAATGGAAAGAATCAAAAAAACCGAAAATGGAGGAGGAAACGTGAGAAAAAAAGTATCATTTCCGGGCCGGCGAAAAGAAGACAAGAACGTGTTTGTGCCGGCTACTCCACTTCCACTACACTTTGAATATGAAAAAAGCCCCAAATCTGGGGCTTCTTTGGTACCCGGTACGGGAGTCGAACCCGTGTTACCGCCGTGAGAGGGCGGTGTCCTAGGCCACTAGACGAACCGAGCACGCAAGAGATATAATACCGAAGATTGTCGGTTTTGTCAATGCTTTTTTTGCATTTTTGCAAAAAGAATTGCGGCGTCATTCGATGCGCCAGTCGATCGGTGCCTGACTGGTTTTTTCCAGCCAGGCGTTCGCCTTCGAGAAGTGCCTGCAGCCGAAGAAGCCGTTGTACGCGGACAGCGGGCTCGGATGCGGCGCCTCGAGCTTGACGTGGATCGGGTTCGTGACGATCTTCGCCTTGTTGCGCGCGTTCGCGCCCCACAGCAGAAAGACGACGGGCGTCCGCTTTTCGTTCAGCAGCTCAATCACGCGGTCGGTGAACGGCTCCCAGCCTTTGCCCTTATGCGAATTCGGCTGATGCGCGCGCACGGTCAGCACGGTGTTCAGAAGAAGCACGCCCTGACGCGCCCAGGCGGTCAATTCTCCGTTTTTCGGTTCCGGCAAGCCGAGATCCTCATGCAGCTCGTGAAAGATGTTTTTGAGCGAAGGAGGCGGCTCTACGCCCTTCTGCACGGAGAAGCAGAGCCCGTGCGCCTGACCGGGACCGTGATACGGGTCCTGCCCGAGGATGACGACGCGCGTATCCCGAAAACTCGTGTACTTCAGCGCGTTGAAGATGTCGTACATGCCGGGATAGATCGTGTGCGTGCGGTATTCCTCGGCGAGGAAGCGCCGCAGCGCCTGATACTGCTCCGAGGCAAAGTAATCGGCAAGCAGTTCGTCCCAGTCGTTCCCGATATGTACCATACGCACCTCCGCATTTTTTTACAGTATACACCAAAGCGCGCTTGCGCACAAGAGGCGGCGCGTGGTATACTGCAGGTATGGAATTCATCGAAGCATTGAAACTTTACATCCCGCGCGACGCGCAGGAGGAAACGGACAAGGCGGTCATGCTCGACTGTCTCAGCCGCTTTCCGGACGTGTATGAGCGGAGCAATCTGCTGTTCCACGTGACGGCGTCCGCATGGATCACGAACGAATCGCGCGACCGCGTGCTGATGGTTTATCACAACATCTACGATTCGTGGGCGTGGACGGGCGGACACGCGGACGGCGATCGGGATCTTCTGAACGTTGCCCTGAAGGAGGCGAGGGAGGAGACGGGGCTGCTCTCGGTGCGGCCGGCGTCGGAGCGGCTTCTTTCGATCGAAACGCTGACCGTCAATCCGCATCGGAAACGCGGGAAGTTCGTTCCGGCGCATCTGCATCTGAACGGCACGTATCTGCTGATCGCGGACGACGCGGAGCCGCTTCGCGTGAAGGCGGACGAGAACAGCGCGGTCGCGTGGTTTTCGCCGGAGGAGGCGATCAAAGCCTGCTCGGAGCCCTGGATGCGGCCGGTCTATCAACGGCTGAACGACCGTATGAAATCGTTCTGATATCGGAAAGCCGCGTATAAAGCGGCTTTTTTCGTACAAGAAAAGAGGATCGCACGAGGCGATCCTCTTTTATGTTCAGTAAGGAGTGTCAGTCTTCGACGGGAAGCGAAGCGATCAGCTTGACGACGTAGCGGAGGACCAATGCCGCGTCTTCCGCGTCGACCTTCAGATCGCAGTTCACGTCGGCGTTGAGCGCGCCCTGTGCGGAGAGTTCCGCAAGACCGACGACGGAGCGGAGGATCATTGCCGCGTCAGCCGCAGTGACCTTGCCGTCGCAGTTCGCATCGCCCCAAACGATCACGGGGAACGTGATGCTGCCGTCCACGGTTTCGGCTTCGAGCTCATAGACCGAGCCGCCGTAGAGGACGGACGCCGCACTGACGGTATTCAGTGCGTTCGTGGTGAACGCGATGTCGACCGTCTTGCCGTTCGCATCCGCAGAGGCTTCGAAGTAGATCGACAGGACGACGTCGCCGTTCTTGATCGTGATTTCCTCATCATCCGCCCACACCGCCATGATCTTGCCGGTCTTCTCGCCGACGGTCCAGTCGATGAGACCTTCCGCCTTCGCAAAGGTCAGCAGATTCGCGTCGAATGCGAGGAAGATCTGCGCGCTGTTGATCATCAGACCGCCTTCGGGTGCGTCGGCGACCTTGATGTCGTAGCGATACAGCTTCTTGCCGTCTTCAATGACCGTGACGTCGGCTGCGAGCACGTCTTCACCGACGAACGAGAACGTCTTGGGCGCCGAGAAGGTGATGCTGCCGTCTTCGGTGTTGATCGGATCCGCTTCGACGACGGTGCCGTCGCTTACGTAGGAGAAGCCGGTCTTTGCGCCGTTCGCGCCTTCTGCGAAGACGATGTCGATCTTGGTGCCGTCCGCAACGGGCTTAATGAGCTCGAAGTAGATGGACACGACAACCGTTTCGTCATCGAGCTTCACGCCGTCGCCGTTGGACGCCCACGCGAAGGAGATGAGGCCGTTGTCTTCGTTGATGCCGGTGCTGCCTTCGAGCACGGACTTGGCTTCGACGAACTTCAGAGCGGTGTTGTCAAACTGCAGATATGCCTGCAGACCGACCACTTCGAGTCTCGGGTTGACGTCCTTGACCTTGACGTCGTAACGATAGATGGTCTTGCCGTCCTCGGTGTATTCCGCAACGTCGTTCGCTTCAACGTCCTCGCCGTAGAAGACCGGGGTGGGTCTCTCGGTGACGATCTTGATGCGGCCTTCGCCCTTCGGATCGACGTAGCCGGTGACGACGTGCTTGCCGTCTTCTTCAGGCATCGACTGGATGTAGTCGATCAGGACCTGGTTGTCGAGCTTGCCGGAATCCTCAAGGATCGTGATGTTCGAACCGAACATCGCGAAGCCGTCGCCCATATCCTTCAGCATGTAGTTGTGGGATGCGAGCGTGTACTTCTTCTCAAGATCGAGCGGTTCGTATTCGCCGGTCGTCTTGTTCAGGACCTTCACGTTCTTGACGCGATACTCGTCAAGACCCGCCGTGCCCTGCCACATCTTGTCGGAACCGACAACGCAGTTCGGATCGAGGTAGGTGTGGATCTCATAGGTCAGACCCGCGACCTGCAGGAAGCCGCCGTTCTCGCTCGGGCAGACGCGCGCGCCCATTTCGAGTGCGTCGAGGATCTGCTGACCCGTGACCTCCGCGAGCACCGCGGTGTTGCCGAACGGATGGACGTTGATGATCTGCTGGAAGGTGATGTCGCCCGTCGGGATGTTCGCACGGACGCCGCCGCCGTTGACAAACGCGATGTCAGCGTCGAACATGTAGCGGTACGCGTCGGCGCACAGGTCGCCGAGGTTGGTTTCCGCGTTGCGGACCGCACGTGCGCCGGTATCCGGATCGTTGACCGTCAGGTCATGATCGGTGTACGCAACGACGGAGTTGAGCAGCGCTTCGAACTCTGCTTCGATCGCCGAGATGACCGCGTCGACTTCCGGATCGTCCTTGACCTTCTCGGAAGCAGGCAGCAGTTCGAGGCTCATCGTGCCGTCCGCCTTGATCGTCAGCTTGCCGACGTTCGCGAGCTTCGTGCCGGTCTGGCCGTGGAGAACGTCCTTGTTGTCCTTATCCTTGACCGTCGTGTTGATGACGGAATGGCTGTGACCGTCGATGAACGCGTCGACGCCGGTGACGTTCGCGATGACTTCGGGAGCGGTCCACGGCTGAGACTGTTCGTCGATGCCCATGTGGCCGACGATGATGACGTAATCCGCGCCTTCGGCCTTCGCCGCGTCGATCGCAGCCTGCGCCGCGGTGTAGACGCCTGCGCCGGTGGTATCCTGGCAGAAGCCGTAGATGTATTCGCCCGCATCGTTCATGAAGTAGGTCGGGGTGGACTTGGTGATCGATTCGGGGGTGGAGAGACCGACGAACGCGATCTTCTTGCCGTTCGCTTCGATGATCTTATACGCGTCGAGCTTCGCCTCGTTCGTTTCGAGATCCATGAAGTTCGCGGAGAGATACGGATAGTTCGCCTTTTCGATCAGCGTGAACAGCTGGTCCATGCCGTAGTCGAACTCGTGGTTGCCGAGGGTCGCGAGGTCGTAACCGACGGCGTTCATGATGTCGATGATCGCATCGCCCTTGGTGAGCGAGCCGATCGGGCCGCCCTGGATGTGGTCGCCCGCGTCAACGAGGATGACTTCGTTGCCGTGCTTTTCGAGCGTCTTCTTGAGGTCTGCAACGCCTGCGTAGCCCCAGCCGTCACGGATGCCGCAGTGCACGTCATTCGTGAACAGAACGATCGTGTCGCCGGTGGGTTCCGCTTCGGTGACGATCTTGATGCGGCCTTCGCCCTTCGGATCGGTGTAGCCGGTGACGACGTGCTTGCCGTCCGCTTCGGGCATCGACTGGATGTAGTCGATCAGGACCTGGTTGTCGAGCTTGCCGGAATCCTCAAGGATCGTGATGTTCGAACCGAACATCGCGAAGCCGTCGCCCATATCCTTCAGCATGTAGTTGTGGGATGCGAGCGTGTACTTCTTCGCAAGATCGAGCGGCTCGTATTCGCCGGTCGTCTTGTTCAGGATCTTAACGTTCTTGACACGGTATTCACCGCCGACCACTGCCGGACCCTGCCAGACCTTCGAGTCGTCGATCACGACGTTCGCGTCGAGGTAGGTGTGGATCTCATAGGTCAGACCCGCAACCTGCAGGAAGCCGCCGTTCTCGCTCGGGCAGACGCGCGCGCCCATTTCGAGTGCGTCGAGGATCTGCTGACCCGTGACCTCCGCGAGCACCGCGGTGTTGCCGAACGGATGGACGTTGATGATCTGCTGGAACGTGATGTCGCCTTCCGCGATATCTGCACGGACGCCGCCGCCGTTGACGAACGCAACGTCCGCGTCAAACATATAGCGGTATGCGTCGGCGCACAGGTCGCCCAGGTTGGTTTCCGCGCTGCGGACCGCACGCGCGCCGGTATCCGGATTCTTGATGGTGAGAACGTGATCCGTGTATGCAACGACGCTGTTGAGCAGCTCGTTGAATTCCGCCTCGATCGCCGCGATGACGGCATCGACTTCCGGATCGTCCTTGACCTTCTCGGAGGCGGGGAGGATCTCGATGGTCATCGTGCCGTCCGCCTTGATCGTCAGCTTGCCGACGTTCGCGAGCTTCGTGCCGGTCTGGCCGTGGAGAACGTCCTTGTTGTCCTTATCCTTGACCGTCGTGTTGATGACGGAATGGCTGTGACCGTCGATGAACGCGTCGACGCCGGTGACGTTCGCGATGACTTCGGGAGCGGTCCACGGCTGAGACTGTTCGTCGATGCCCATGTGGCCGACGATGATGACGTAGTCCGCACCCGCTGCCTTTGCCGCGTCGATCGCGTTCTGTGCCGCGGTGTAGACGCCTGCGCCGGTATCATCCTGGCAGAAGCCGTAGATGTACTCGGTGCGTTCTTCATTCATGAAGTACGCGGGGGTGGACTTGGTGATCGATTCGGGAGTGGAAAGACCGACGAACGCGATCTTCTTGCCGTTTGCTTCGATGATCTTGTACGCATCGAATACCGGGGTGTTCGTGGTGAGATCCATGAAGTTCGCGGAAACGTACGGATAGTTCGCACGGACCGCGAGGACGTCGAGGAACTGGGTCATGCCGTAGTCGAACTCATGGTTGCCGGGGATCGCGAGATCGTAACCGACGGCGTTCATGATGTCGATGATCGCGGTGCCCTGCGTGAGCGAGCCGATCGGGCCGCCCTGGCTGTGGTCGCCCGCGTCAACGAGGATGACTTCGTTGCCTTCCGCTTCGAGCGTCTTCTTCAGGTCTGCAACGCCTGCGTAGCCCCAGCCGTCGCGGATACCGCAGTGCACGTCGTTCGTGAACAGAACGATCGTATCGCCGGTGGTGGGCGTCGGGGGAACTTCATCCGTTACTTTGAAGAAACGGAACGTGAACAGCGCCGGAGTCGTATCGATGCCCTGGTTATATGCGCTGAAGTTGCTGCTTCTTGTGTACCATTCGATGTAGTAACCTTCGCGACCGACGTTTCCGATTTTATAACCTTCACCGAAGGTTTCGATCGTCCAGTCCTTGTTTGTGCTGTCATACGGCATGCTGGTGTAGGAATCACCCATGGAGAGGAACTTGCCGTTCTGAGAGAAACGGTAGTAGCCATCTTCTGTAACAGTGACGTCCCAAATGATGTTATCGGTAACATCGGTAAGCTTGTCATCAGCAGGCGTCATTGCAACACCGGCATTGTAGTAACCGCTGGTTTCGCAGCCGTCCATTGCCATGTTGTATTGCGTATTGTGAATAACAATCTTGTCGCCGTCTGCCGGAAGCGACGTCATAAGAACTGCCGTCTTGCCTTCAGGCTCGGGTGTGGGCGTCGGATCGGATGTGGGTGTCGGTTCGACGGTACCGCCGGCATTCTTTTTATACAGATTGGGCAGCAGATACGTAGAAGCACCACTATTGACAGTAGTGGTCTTATAGTATCTGAAACGCTCCCCGTTGGACCCGGAAGTGCTATTATACACGAACTGCGTGGTGGGAGTTGTCCCGGAACCGTCATCATAACCGATGACAAAAGTGTCGGTGTTGAGCGCAATAGTGATCGTATTAACAGCTTCCGCGGTATCTAAATCGAGGCCATTTTTATTATTTGTACCGTGCATGTACTTGGACTGGCTCGTTTTTAAAGTATAACCACCGTCTACCACTGTGATAACGATCTCGCTGGAAGCAAAATCACCGCTAATCACGCCATCGGTAATGGTTGCATCCGTGTAATTATGGTAATCGCCGGAAGCACCATTAAAGACGTGATTGCCCTGCACAATCAGATAGGATCCGTCCGTAACGTCGCTCATCTTGGTGACCTTGGTGTAGGTTACCGTATCTTCAGCGACGGCAGGGCTGAGCTTGACCGCGGGGAGCAGCACAAGCATCATCAGAACTGCCAGGACCAGAGAAATGGTTTTTCTCATGTTTCGTTTCTTCCTCCTTACTTATTTGAACTTCATCCGAATATATATCGAACGATATATACCCAAAGTTCTATACGCAATCATTATAAAGGAAACGATGTCAAATAGCAAGACTTTCGTGAAAGAAATGTGAAGAAAAAATGAACCGCGCGTGTACGCGGAACAACGAAAAAACGGCGTGCGGTTTACGAAAAAAGATCCCCCGAAAACAGAGGGATCTTTCGCTGTTTTTTCAGAAGAGACCGCTGATATTGCCGGTTTCGTCGACGTCGATCTGCTCGGCGGCGGGGGCCTTCGGCAGTCCCGGCATGGTCATGATCGAGCCGGTCTGCGCAATGACGAAGCCCGCGCCCGCCGCGACGCGCAGTTTTCGCACCGTGATGCGGAAGCCCGCGGGCACGCCGCGCTTCTTGGGATCGTCGGAAAAACTGTACTGCGTCTTCGCAACGCACACCGGGAGTTTTCCGAAGCCGAGCGCTTTCAGCCGGTTCAGTTCCGCGTGCGCGTTCTCGGTGAAGACCACGCCGTCCGCGTGATAAACGCGCCGCGCGATCGACGTGAGGTTTTCTTCGATCGTGGAATCCGGCGAGTAGCAGAAGCGGAACCGGTTTTTGCGTTCGCACAGCGCGATCACCTGTTCGGCGAGCGCGACGCCGCCTTCGCCGCCCTTTGCCCAGACCTCGGAGATCACGGTCTCGAGCCCGTGCGAGGCGCAGAGCTCGTGCAGCAGCGAAAGCTCCGCTTCGGTGTCGGACGGGAAGCGGTTGATCGCGACGACGCAGGGGAGACCGAACACGTTCCGGAGATTGTCCGCGTGCCGCAGAAGGTTCGGGAATCCCGCGATCAGCGCGGCGATGTTTTCCGCCGTGAGCGCGTCCTTTTCCACGCCGCCGTGGTACTTCAGCGCGCGCACCGTCGCGACGAGTACGACGGCCGACGGACGCAGTCCGGCCATGCGGCATTTGATGTCGAAAAACTTCTCCGCGCCGAGGTCCGCGCCGAAGCCGGCCTCCGTCACGGTATAGTCGGAAAGTTTCAGGGCAAGCTTCGTCGCGATCACGCTGTTGCAGCCGTGCGCGATGTTTGCGAACGGTCCGCCGTGGATCAGCACCGGCGTATGCTCGAGCGTCTGAACGAGGTTCGGGCGGATCGCGTCCTTCAGAAGCGCCGCCATCGCGCCGTGCGCCTTCAGATCCTTTGCGGTGATCGGGCGGTCGTCCGCCGTATAGCCGACGATCACGCGTCCGAGCCGCTCCTTGAGATCCTTCAGATCGGACGCGAGGCAGAGGATCGCCATGACCTCGCTCGCGACCGTGATGTCGAACCCGTCTGCGCGCGGCACGCCGTTCGCCTTGCCGCCGAGTCCCACGGTGACGCTTCTGAGCGCCCGGTCGTTCATGTCCACGCAGCGTTTCCAGACGATCTTATCAAGCGCGAATCCGAGCTCGTTGCCCTGGTGGATATGATTGTCGATCATGGC
This sequence comes from uncultured Clostridia bacterium, assembly GCA_946411635.1. Classification (GTDB taxonomy): domain Bacteria; phylum Bacillota; class Clostridia; order Christensenellales; family CAG-138; genus UBA3792. The sequence goes on from CAMKES010000001.1 coordinate 89,183, forward strand.
GGCAAGCAGATTGTTCGCCGCGCCGATCGCATGGAAATCGCCGGTAAAGTGCAGGTTGATGTCCTCCATCGGCACGACCTGCGAATAGCCGCCGCCCGCCGCGCCGCCCTTGATGCCGAATACGGGACCGAGGCTCGGTTCCCGCAGCGCCGCGACGGCGCGTTTGCCGAGCAGATGCAGCGCGTCCGCAAGTCCGATCGTCGTGGTCGTCTTGCCCTCGCCGGCGGGCGTCGGGGTGATCGCCGTCACGAGGATCAGCTTGCCGTCCCCGCCTTCGATGCCCTTCGGATCGATCTTCGCTTTATACTTGCCGTACGGCTCGACGGCGTCCGCGGGAATGCCGGCGGAAGCCGCGATCTCGGTGATGGGAAGCAGCGTCGCCCGCTGCGCGATCTCGATATCGGTGAACATAAAACCCTCCTTCAGGTCCGAGCAGAATCATAGCAGAAACCGCCGCGTCTGTAAAGAGCAAAACCGTCGAAAAAAGGGTGGAAATCGCGCGGCGCGTATGGTATACTGTATACGGACGGATTTGTGCCGTTCAAGAACCGATCGAAAGGATCCCACCATGAAAAGCATCAAAAAAATCGTTCTGACGGGCGGTCCCGCGGGCGGCAAAACGACGCTGACCTCGCGTCTCGTCAAGGAGCTTTCCAGCATCGGCTATCGCGTGTTCATCGTGCCCGAGGCGGCGACCGAGCTCATCTCGCAGTTCGGCATCAAGCCGTTCGGCAACTGCCTTTCCATGTTCGAGTTTCAGCATTTCGTCGTGTCCTCGCAGCTGCATAAGGAAAAGATCGCGACGGAGGCGGCCGAGCTCGTTCCGGAGGAAAAGGTGCTGATCATCTGCGACCGCGGCGTGATCGACAACAAGGCGTATGTTTCGCAGAAGGAATTCACGCAGGTCATCGCGCGCTTCGGCCTGACCGAAAAGGAACTGCTGGAATCCTACGATGCGGTCATCCATCTCGTGTCCTCGTCGAAGGGCGCGGAGTTCGCGTATAACTACGACAACGCCGCGCGGTACGAAACGCTCGAGCAGGCGAGGGAGAAGGAGGACGCGACGCTGATGTGCTGGCGCAATCACAAGCACCGCGTCGTGATCGGCAACTCGTACAATTTCGAGAACAAGATCCGCAAGGCGATGAACGAGGTCTACACGATCCTCGGCGAGATCCCGCCCGCTCAGCTGGAGCGCAAGTTCCTCGTCGAGTACGTCGACGAGAACGACCTTGCCGCGTACGATCCGGTCGAGCAGAACATCACGCAGACCTACCTCAAGGAGCGCGCGAAGGGCACGGAGCGCCGCACGCGCAAGGTGGTCTCGAACAATGCGATCTCGTATTTTTACAGCGAAAAACGCCCGATCTCGCCGATCGAGCGCATCGAAAACGAGCGGTTGCTTTCCGAGAAGGAATACATCCGCAAGAACGCCGAGGTCGACCCGGAATTCGGCTCCGTTACGAAGCGCCGCTTCTGCTTCGTTTACAACGGCCGCTACTGCACGGTCGACACGTATCCGACCAACGCGAACTGCGCGATCCTCGACGTTCAGCTCAACGACAAGGACGAGCAGGTCGACCTGCCGCCGGAGATCCGCGTGATCAAGGAGGTCACGGGCGACGTGAATTATCAGGGACACATGATCTCAAAGAGCCTCGCGCAGCTTTGAGCAAAAGAAAGCAGGACCCGCTTCGGCGGGTCTTTTTTCGTACAAAAAAACGAGGCGCATGCGCGCCCCGTCTGCGGGTTCGTTATTGCTGATCCGGCTTGACGGATTCCGCGGCCTGCTGGACGGCGTTCTGCGCGCCGTTCTGGACGGCCTCCTGCTGCTTCTGCAGAGCCAGCTCCGCTTCGCGCTGCGCGGCTTCCGCGCGCGCCTTTGCTCTCGCTTCCTGCTTTTCGGCTTCGAGACGCGCTTTTTCCGCCTTCTCAAGACCGAACAGACGCGCGTTGATCGCGTTCAGCTCTTCCACGTAGTCGGGCGCGCCGAGCGTGATCGCCTTCTTGGCCTTCTTCGTGAGGGACTTGACGTACAGACCCATCACGACGCCGCCCGCGATCAGGATCGCGGCGGGAATGAGGTTGATGATCCAGCGGCTGTCCGCACCGCCCGTGATGCAGGCGATCAGGTAGGTGATCAGCGCAAGCGCGGCGGCACAGACGATCAGGATCCAGTAATCCTTGGTGATCTTGTCGAGCTTCGCGTAGGTCTCGACCTGGGTGCGCGTCGTTTCCGGCATGGCTTTCAGGAAGCCTTTTTTACGTTCTTTGGTTTGCAGAATTTGATCTTTCAGTTCCATGGAAACTCCTCCCTGATTTCATATATTCTTTTCAATACCTATTATAGCGGGTATTTCCGCAAATGTCAAAGCGTTTGCGGCGCCGTTCGCGCTTTTTTTTACGCGTTTCCGCGAAGCAGGCGTTCGAGTGCGGCGATGCGCAGGCACAGGCAGAACACGTCGATCGCGACCGTCAGCTCTTCGACCGGCGGCAGCGTCGGCGCGATGCGGATGTTGCTGTCGAACGGATCCTGGCCGTACGGATAGGTCGCGCCGGCGGGGGTCATCGTGACGCCCGCTTCCTTCACGAGCTGCAGCGCGCGCTTTGCGGTCTGCGGCATGGCGTACAGGCTCACGAAATAGCCGCCCTTCGGACGGTTGTAGTGCCCGATCCCGCGCGAAACGATCTCGCGGTCGAGCGCGTCGCACACGGCGGCAAACCGCGGCTTGAGGATCTCCGCGTGCCGTTTCATCAGGGCAAGCGTCGTTTCCTTGTCCTTCAGGAAGCGCACATGACGCAGCTGGTTCACCTTGTCGAAGCTGATGATCTGCACGCCGAGCGTCTTCTGGAAGTACGCGAGGTTCGCTTCGCTTGCGCACATGCACGAGATGCCCGCGCCGGGGAAGGTGACCTTCGAGGTGGACGCAAATTCATAGACCATGTCCGCGTTGCCGTATTCGGCGCAGAGCCTGAGGATATCGGGGAAGGGAACGTAGTCGCCGTCGAACTCGTGGATGCAGTATGCGTTGTCCCACATCAGCGCGAAATCCGGCGCGGCGGGCTTCATCGAGGCGAGCGCGTGGATGATGCGGTTCGAGTAGATGATGCCGTCGGGATTTGAATACTTCGGCACGCACCAGATGCCGAGAACGGAGGGATCCTTGATCCACTGCAGCACGGCGTCCATGTCGGGACCTTCGTCCGTCATCGCGATCGGGATCAGCTCCATGCCGAAGAATTCCGTGATGCGGAAGTGCCGGTCGTAGCCGGGCGCGGGGCAGAGGAAGCGTACCTTGCCGCGCTTGGACCACGGTTCGGGGCTCTTGAGAAGTCCGTGTGTGAACGCGGTGGAGATCAGGTTGTACATCAGCTGCAGCGAAGCGCTGCCGCCGACGATGACCTCGGAGGGCTTCACGTCGAGCAGCTCCGCGAACAGCTTCCTTGCCGAAGGAATGCCGAACAGGTTGCCGTAGTTGCATACGTCGAGCGCGTCGTCATAGCAGTCTTCGCGATCGGAAAGGACCTTCAGCATATCGTTGGAAAGGTCGAGCTGCGTCTTGCCGGGTTTGCCGCGCGACATGTCGAGCTTCAGCCCCTTCGCTTTGACGGCTTCATAGGCTTCAGTCACGGTTCTGAGCTCCGTTTCGAGAGCGGTCTTGTCCAACTGGGAATACGGGATCATAAACGTCTCCTTTCGACTTCTTATATCTCGATTATAGCATGAACGGCCGGAAAGTCAAATGATATAAAACCGGACAAAAGTTCGGTTGACGCGCCGTCTGAACCATGATACAATCGGCATAATCAAACAAAGAAAGAAGGAACTGTCTGTGAATACACTGAAAACACTGCAGACGCTTGCAAAGATCGGAAGGATCCTGAGCACGGTCGTTTACGTCGTCTGCATCGTCGGCGGCTGCCTGTGCGTTGCGGGGATCATCTCCCTGCTCGTCATTCCCGAAGGATTTACGATCGGCAGCGTCACGATCGCCTCTCTGATCTTCGAAAAAGCCGGCTGGAGCATGACGACCTGCTATGCGGCAGCGGCGATCGGCATCGTCCTCTGCGCGGGCGAAGCCGTGATCGCGAAGTTCGCGGAACGCTATTTCAAAAACGAACTCTCCGCCGGAACGCCGTTTACGTTTGACGGCGCGAAGGAACTGATGCGGCTCGGCATCCTTACGATGAGCATATCGGTCGGCACGGCGATCATCGCCGGCATCATTTACTGGATCTTCCGGTTCGCCGCAAAGGACATGAACGAACTCGATTTTGATCTCGGCGGCTCGGTCATCATCGGCGTCATGCTGGTCGTCGGAAGCCTTCTGTGCCGTCACGGCGCGGAGGTCTCGGAAAAAACGGAGGAGCGGGAAGCGGCGTAACGGTTTTTCCGCAAACAAAAAAGGACGGGTCCGCCGTCCTTTTTTTCGTTCATTCGTTCAGCGCTTCTTCGAGGATCCTTGCCGCGCTCTGCACGAAACCCATGCACGGGCGGGAATGGAAAAACTTCGCGTCGCGCGGGGTGGGAGAGGGATCGTTCTGCTCGTTTTTCCGGAGCTCCAGAAGCTCGCGGCAGACGATCGCGCCGTTTTCCTCGCGGAACTTCGCGGCAAGCGCCTGCACGTTCGCGTAGTGCGCCTTCTTCGCGTCCGGATCCTTGAGATCGTCGTAGCCCTTCAGAAGCCCATACACCATCATCATGCCGGACACGGCGCCGCAGACCTCGCGGAGCCTGCCGATGCCGCCGCCGAACGACGAGGCGAGCCTTGCGGCCGTCTTTTCGTCCATGCCGAGCTCGTCCTTGAACGCGAGCACGACCGCCTGGGCGCAGTTCGCGCCCTCGGTGAAATACTGCAGTGCTTTTTCTTCGTGCGTCATAACGATTCGATCTTTCTGCTGAGTTCGTTCAGCCAGTCGCCCTCGTACAGCTCGATGAGACCCGCGTCGCACGCGGCGGCAAGCTTCGGGTTGATCGGGATGCGGCAGACGGTCTTGATGCCGTTCTCTTCCGCGGCCTTCTCGATGTGGCTGTCGCCGAACAGGCTGTGGCGCTTTCCGCAGTCGGGGCACTCGAAATAGCTGTAGTTTTCGACGACGCCGAGCACGGGGATGTTCATCATGTTCGCCATGTTGACCGCCTTCTGCACGACCATGCCGACCAGCTCCTGCGGGGAGGTGACGACGACCGCGCCGTCGATCGGAAGCGACTGGAACACGGTCAGCGGCACGTCGCCCGTTCCCGGAGGCATGTCGATGAACATGACGTCGACGTCCTTCCAGATGACGTCGGTCCAGAACTGCTTGACGGTCCCGGCGATGATCGGTCCGCGCCAGACCACGGGATCGGTCTCGTGCTCGAGCAGCAGGTTGATCGACATCATGTCGACGCCGAGCTTCGACGTGACGGGGAAGATGCCGATATCGCTGCCGGTCGCCTTTTCGTGGACGCCGAACGCGTTCGGGATCGACGGACCGGTGATGTCCGCGTCGAGGATCGCGACATGATCGCCGCTGCGCATCGCATTGACCGCGAGCAGCGAGGTGACCAGCGATTTGCCGACGCCGCCCTTGCCGGACAGCACGGCGATGACCTTCTTCACAGAGGAGAAGTTGTTGAGCTTTGCGCGGAAATCGTTTTCCTCGGTACGCTCGGAGCAGTTCTGCGCGCAGCTGCTGCAGTCATGGTTGCATTCGCTCATGAATGGGATTCCTTTCCGGCGGCCTTATGCTTTGGACGCCTTTGGTTTTTTACCGGTTTTCGGGATCTCGCCCGCGGCGGTCAGCGCGATCTTCGTGAGGACCGGACCGACCAGCTCATAGACGAGGGTCGCAAACAGCACGATCGCCACGATCTGCGACGAGATGCCGGCGGCGTGCAGTTCGGGGTTTGCCGCAACGGACTGCGCCATACCGATGGCGACGCCCGCCTGCGGAAGAAGCGTGATGCCGAGGTAATTCCGAACGGTGCGCTCGGACTTCGAAAGCATCGCGCCGAAGAACGCGCCGAAATACTTGCCGAGCGAACGCGCGGCGAGGTATACGACGCCCATCACGCCGACGAGCGGCAGGATCGTGAGGTCCAGCTCCGCGCCGGACAGCACGAAAAACAGCATGAACAGCGGAGGCGTCCACTGCTCGCTTCCGTCGAGGATCTCGACCGCGTCTTTGCGCAGGTTCGCGAACAGCGCGCCGATCATCATGCAGACGAGCAGCGAGCTCAGATCCAGCAGCATCGAAAACGCGACGCCGAGCATGACCGCCGTGATCATCAGGCACAGGCGGTTTGCACGCGAATGGAAGAACCGCATGCACAGGGCGAGGATCGCGCCGAGGACCGCGCCGATGCCGATCGACATCACGATCTCCAGAAGCGGCTTTAAGAGCGCTTCGTTCGCGGTGATCGCCGCGCCGGTGCTCATCGATTTCGCCAGCGAGAAGCAGACCGAGAAGATCATCAGGCCGATCGCGTCGTCGAACGCGACGACCGGCAGCAGCGTGTCGGTCACGGGGCCCTTTGCGCGGTACTGGCGGACGACCATCAGCGTCGCAGCGGGCGCCGTCGCCGCCGCGATCGCGCCGAGCAGCAGCGCCATTGCGATGCGGTGCGTGTCGCTCTCGTTCGGGATCAAAAGCAGCGCGCCGATCACGAACAGAACGGTTGTGATCGCCTGCACGAGCGTGATAATCATGACGCGCATGCCGAGCTTCTTAATATAGGACAGCTTGAACTCGCCGCCGATCGAGAACGCGATAAAGCCGAGCGCGACGTTCGTGACGATCGAAAGCGAACCGGTGGATTCCCGGTTCAGCAGACAGACGCCGTCGCCGAAAATCAGCGGCAGCAGGTACGGTCCGATCAGAAGACCGGCGAACAGATAGCCGGTGACGTTGGGCAGATGCAGGATTTTCATGAGGCGCGAAAGGGCAAGCCCACCGATCATGGCAAGCCCGAGCGCAAGCAGCGCGGGGAGGGTCGGCATGGATGATTATTCCTCGATTCCCTCGTACGACGTGATCGGGATCGTGAACATGACCCCTTTTCTGCCGAGTCCGTTCGTGTTGCGGCGAACGACGCGCTTCGCGTGTTCGATCTGATCGTCGTTCAGCAGCAGAAAAGCCGTATGGCTCGGTTCGAAATCGTGACGGACCAGCTTGGAAACGCCCGCAAAGATCGGTGCGGCGTTGATATCGCTTTCCAGAAGGGCATGCTTCAGACTCGTGCTGTCAAACACGATGCCGTTCATGCCGTGCGCCCGAAGCCCCTCGAGCGTATTCAAAAACTCGTCACACTTGTCGATGGTGATGACCAGTAACTGCATTTTCGTTCCCCTTTCGAATTCGCTTCACAAACAATCATTATAGCCGACTTTTCCGGAAAGTCAATCCAAAAGAAAGGATAACGCTTCGCCGATCTTTTCATGCACGCAGAGCGTCGCCTCCCGGTCGCGGGGCGTGGGGGAAAGGTTGATGACGATCAGCGTTTTTCCCCGGAAATAGTCGATCAGGCCCGCCGCGGGATAGACCGCGAGCGACGTGCCGCCGACGATCATCGTATCGGCCTCGCGGATCGAGCGGATCGCGTCGGTCACGACCGAGTTGTCGAGCCCTTCGCCGTACAGAACGACGTCCGGCTTGATGATCCCGCCGCATTCGCAGGTCGGCACGCCCTGCATCGCCATGATCTGATCGAGCGAATAGAATCTGCGGCATTTCGTGCAGTGATTCCGGTAGACGCTTCCGTGCAGCTCGCAAACGTGCCGGCTGCCCGCCGCCTGATGCAGTCCGTCGATATTCTGCGTCACGACGGCGTTCAGTTTGCCCGCGCGTTCCAGCTCGGCAAGCGCAAGATGCGCCTTGTTCGGCTTCGCGCCGGGATAGATCAGAAACTTTTTGTAGTAGTCGAAGAAGATCTCCGGATAGTCCTCGAAAAAGTCGATCGACAGCAGCGTTTCCGGCGGCACGCCGTATGCGCGGACCGCCTTGAAGACGCCGTCGCTCGAGCGGAAATCCGGGATGCCGCTTTCGGTGCTGAGTCCCGCTCCGCCCAGGAACACGATTGTTTTCGCCTGTTCGATGTACGTTTGAAGCGTTTTCATTTTTCGATCCTCCGGTTTGCTTTCGTTGATATTTCGTCGATAATCTGTTATACTCGCGGTATGAACGACCAGAGACTTCCGTTCCATACGCGGCCGATGGCGGGCGCGGCGCTCGGCGCGGTCCTCGCGGCGATCCTCGGATCGCTTGCGCCGGACCGGGTCCTTCTGTCCGTCTGCGCGCTGCTCGTGCCGGTCTCGGCGTTTCTGTTTTACCGGCGCAGCGCGTTCTTCCTGCTGCCGCTGACCGCGTTTCTCGTGCTCGCGCGCATCGTGCTTCTTCCGACCTCGATGCCGGACGGACCGGTCGCGTCGTTCCTTGAGACCCTGCGCGAAAGCCTGCGCGGCAGCGCGGACGCCCTGTTCGGCGACGAGTCCGCGGCGGCAAGGGGGATGCTGCTCGGCGATCCGGCGGCCATGACGGCGCTCGAACGCTCGCAGTACGCGAAGAGCGGACTCATCCATCTGTTCGCCGTTTCGGGACTGCACGTCACGCTTCTCACCGGCATGCTCGGCAACGTCGTCCGGACCGATAAAAAGTGGCTTTCGCTTTCGCTGCTTTCGCTGTTTCTGCTGTTCTTCTGCGCGGTCACCGGCTTTTCCGCGTCGGTGCTGCGCGCCGCGTTCGCGCTGATCGGGCTGCAGATCTGCAAGGCGTGCGAGCGGAAGCCGGACATGCCCACGATCGTGTGCTTCTCGATGGCGATGACGCTTCTCTGCGCGCCGTTCGATCTGTTCCGCATCGGCTTCGGACTGAGCTTTGCGGCGATGACCGGAATGGTCCTGTTCGCAAAGCAGTTCCGCAAACCGCTTCCGTACGCGATCCGCAGCTCGCGTATCGCGATCGCTCTGTCCGGCGCGATTTCCGCGACGGTCGCGATGCTGCCGCTCACGGCGTACCGGTTCGGATCTCTCGCGTGGATCTCGATCCCGCTTTCGATCCTTCTGATCCCGACGATGCCGGTGATCCTTCTGTTCGGATTTCTGTCCGTCCTGCTGTACGGCGTGCTGCCGGGCGTCGCGGCCGTGCTGTCGTATCCGGCGTACGGCGCGATCCGTCTGATCTCGCTGACCGCGAAGGCGCTTGACGTGCCGGCGCTCCGGCTTCCCGCGCCGCATCCCGTACTGATCGCGCTCTGGTATCTTGCGCTGCTGCTGTGCTCGCGCCTGTTCCTGCCGAATCGAAAGCGTCCGCCGTGGATCGGTCTCGGACTGCTGACGGCCGCGATCCTTCTCTGGTTCCTCGTTTGACAAAAAAAGAAAAAAGCGGGCAGATGATCGGAATCATCTGCCCGCTGCGTCATTACTTACGCAGGAAGGCGGGAATGTCCAGCTTGTTCGCGGGGCGCTCACTGTAGTCCTTGCGGACGTTCGCGGAGGGATCGCGGTACAGCGGCTGCTCCGGCTGTTTCGGCTGCTGCGGTTCGCCGTTCATCACGGGATCGGGCGCCTTTTCGGGCTCGGCGTACGCGCGGGCGGAGAAGGCGTTCTGCGCCGATGCGGGCGCGGTGTTCGTGTTGAATCCGCCGAACGGACGGGAATCCGTGAAGCTGCGCCTCGCGGGTGCGCCGCCCATCTGCAGGTCGGACTTGGTTTCTTCCGGACGGTCGAAGCCGGTCGCGATGACGGTGATGCGGAGCGCGTCGCCCATGCTCTCGTCGATGTCCGCGCCGAAGATGATGTTCGCTTCGGGATCCGCGTTCTCGGCGATGATCTCGGCCGCCTCGTTGACCTCGAGCAGCGACAGATCGCTGCCGCCGGTGATGTTCATCAGGATGCCCTTCGCGCCCTTGATGGAGGTCTCGAGCAGCGGGCTCTCAACGGCCTGACGGGCCGCTTCGCTTGCGCGGTTTTCGCCGCAGGCGGAACCGATGCCCATATGCGCCATGCCCTTTTCCTTCATGATCGTCTTGACGTCCGCAAAGTCGAGGTTGATCATCGCGGGAACGGCGATCAGGTCGGAAATGCCCTGGATGCCCTGACGGAGCACGTCGTCCGCAACGCGCAGCGCGTCGGGAAGGCTGGACTTGCCGACCAGAGAGATCAGCTTGTCGTTCGGGATCGTGATCAGCGTGTCGACCGCGGGCTTCAGGGTCTGGATGCCCTGTTCGGCGTTGCGCATGCGGACGCGGCCCTCAAAGGTGAACGGCTTCGTGACGACGCCGACGGTGAGGATGCCGAGTTCCTTCGCGCATTCCGCGATGACGGACGCCGCGCCGGTGCCCGTGCCGCCGCCCATACCGGCGGTGATGAAAATCATATCGCTGCCCTTGAGCGCTTCGATGATCAGATCACGGCTCTCGTCCGCCGCCTTGCGGCCGATCTCGGGATCCGCGCCTGCGCCGAGGCCCTTGGTCAGCTTTTCGCCGATCTGGATCTTTTTCTGCCCTGCGGAAAGCTGCAGAGCCTGTTTATCGGTATTGACGGCGATAAATTCCACGCCCTGCAGTCCGTACTGAACCATACGGTTGACTGCGTTGCAGCCCGCACCGCCGACGCCGACGACACGGATCTGAGCAAAGTTGGTGGTGTCTGCATTGGTTTCGAACATGGATGGTAGTTCCCCCTTTGTTTATTTCATGAAGAAGTCCTTCAATTTTTGCAGAAAGCGTTTCTCGTCCTGCTTTTCCTGCGCGGGACGCTCCTCGGCGCGGTTCGCGCGGAGGACGAAGTTCAGCGCGCCGAACGCGCTGCAGTAGTTCGGCGAGGACAGCCGCGGCGTCCACGGCATATCCCGCTTGATCGGAAAGCCCAGCTCCTTCTTGAGAAACTCGAGCGATCCGCGCATCATCAGAAGACCGCCGCCGGAAAGGTACACGGTCGGGCGCGATTCCAGATTGACCTGCATCCGGTCCAGCTCCTCGCGGATGTGCGCGGCAAGATCGGAGGCGCGCGCCTCGATGATGTAGGCGATCGTGCGGTTTTCCACGCGCTTCGACGCGGACTCGGAACGAAGGATCTCCGTCTTGTCGCCGTAATCGAGCGAGAACACGAACCGGCGCTTCGCCTGCTCGGCGGACTGCTGCGTCACGTCAAGGCCGAACGCAAGGTCCGACGCGAACTGGTAACCGCCCATCGGGATCGTCGCGATCGCGGTGAGCGCGGCGTTTTCGATCACGCAGATATCCGTCTGCCGGTATCCGACGTCGATCAGAACGGCGGGGCGTACGCGTTCCTCTTCCGGGATCAGCATCGTCGCTTCGCCGAGCGCGGCGCTGATGCACATCGAGATCTCGACGCCGAGATCGTCCAGCGCGTTCTGAACCGTTTCGATGTATTCCTCGCGCACGAACATATGCGCGATCAGCCCGGAGATCTCCTCGGTCACGATGCCCTGCGGCATCTCGGAGGAGGATACGCCGTCGACCAGGAAGAATACGGGCGTGCTGTGCATCAGCACGTAACCCGCGGGCGTCTCGATCTTGCGGAACGAGAGTTCGATCAGCCGGTCGACGTCGGCGGGATCGACGATGCGGGCGTGCTCGCCCAGCGTCATCGTCTGGTCGGAAAGCACCAGTTTCGAGAACGAAGCCGGCACGGTCAGCGCAACGTCGCGGATACGGGTGCGCGATTCCTGCTCCGCCTTCTGGATCGCGTCCAGAATCGCGTCGTGCAGACTCTGCTTGTCCGGAAACGTATCAAGAAGAAATCCGTCGCAACCGGAAACACCGGCACCGTGTACGACGATGCCGCCCTTATCCAAAACGCTTCCCGAAAGGCAAACGACCTTCGAGCTGCCGATGTCCAATATCGCTGCAGGCTTCATGCCAATCCTCCGCAAAGATACATATATTATAGCAAAGGATTCAAAAAGTCGCAACTGCTTTTCCGTCGGATTCGTGTCCGTTTTGAAAATTTTAACACGCAAATGTAACGGAAATGTGTTATTTTCAAGACAAATGCGGGGATGAAACGGGAAAAAATCTTGTTTTCCCGTCGGAAGAACGGTACAATACGGGTATGTGGGTACTCGATCTTGATCTGGATTTCTTTCTGAACGCCTGCTGCCCGCTCGCGGCGAAGGGCGAACGGCCCGATCCCGCCTGCGCCGCGCCATGGAACGCCGATGCGGTCGCGGCGTTTCTGGAGAACGGACTGGGGCTCGACGCGTCGCGCCCGATTCCCGGCCGCATCACCGAAACGCACGACGGCGCGCTCGCGTTCTGGAAGGCGCGCATGGACGCCGGACAGCTTGAAAAGCCGTTTTCGGTCGTACACGTCGACGCGCATGCGGACCTCGGGATCGGAAGACCCGGTCCCGGATTCGTGCTGAACAACGTGCTGGGCATCCCGCCCGCGGAGCGCGGCGGCTTTGCGCGTTATTACGAGCAGAAGCAGCTCGACGAAGCGAACTATCTGCTGTTTGCGCTGGCGTTCCGCTGGATCGACGCGCTCACGCTTGTGCGTGCGCCGTTTTCGAAGCCCGATCTGCCGCCGTTTTGCGTGCGCGAAGGGGAAGGGTATCGGCCGATCCGGCTCAGGTCGTTCGTTTCCGCGCTGTTCGAGGGGCGCTACGGGCCGGAGCCGGAGATCCCGCTGACCGTATACGGCGATCCGGCGGCGGTCCGCATCCGCGAGCCATTCGCCTGCGTGAATCTTGCGATCTCGCCGCGCTACGCGCCGAAGGCGGCGGACGCGCTCGTTCCCGTCTTCGAACGGTACATGACGCCCGTATAGAGGCTCCGTTTTCCGCTTGCCGGTATCGGCTGCATCCGAACAAAAAAGCAGACGCCTGTTCGCGTCTGCTTTTTGCTTTTCAGGGAAGGTCCGTTATCCGCGCGGGGTCATGCGTCGGGCAGCGCGGGGATCAGCTTGACGACGTAGCGCAGGATCGCCGCGGCGTCCTCTGCGTCGATCGCGCCGTCGCCGGTCACTTCCGCGTTGAGGACGCCCTCCGCGGAGAGCGTGCTCAGACCGACGAGGGAGCGGAGGATCATCGCCGCGTCCGCAGCGGTGACCTTGCCGCTGCAGTTTGCGTCGCCGGGCAGGATCGCCGCGATCGCAACGTCCTTTGTCTGGACGGTGAAGTGTTCGTCCCGGAACGTCGCCGTATAGCGTCCCGAACCGGGCGTGCCGATCGCGGGCGCGGTCACGACCTCATATTCGGCGTCGACCGTTTCGGAGATCGTATGACTGCCGTCGTTCGCGCAGACGACCGAGGCCGTGACCCGATAACCGGTTTCGGTCTCCTCCCACGTATAGGCGGGGTCGCCGTAATGATGTCCGAGCGCTTCGACCGTGCGCGTTTCCTCCGCGTTGCAGCGCGCGCACCTGCGCGTTTCAACGCCGGTTTCGGTGCAGGTCGGCGGGGTCGTGACGGTCCACGCGCCCCAGTCGTGTCCCAACGCGGGGATGCGGGTATCGGCAAGCGTGATCTCGTTCGCGCCCTGTTCGTCCGAGAAATATCTGCCGCAGCGGGAGCAGTACCAGTACTCGGTATTGCCGTCCTCGGTGCAGGTCGGCGCAGCCGCAGCCGTGTGGACGAGGACGTGCACGTGCTCCCCGGAGGGTTCGGTCGTGTAGTACGTCGCGTCGCCCGCGGTCGCCTTCCAGAAGCGGATGAAGAGCGCCGAGGAGTTGTTGCTGCTGCCCGCCCAGAAATACGGGCCGTCGATGTACATCGCGATCATCGGATAGTTGCCGCCCTTGGCGTAGGTCGCGCTGCTGGCGTTCGACTTCGTGCCGGGCGTCCAGTCGCAGTAACCGGTACTGTAGGTCCGGTAGCCCGCCAGATAGCCGCCGGTGTTCTCGCCCAGATACGTGCCCGTCGCATCGTTCTGTATGGAGTAGTAGTTACCGTGCGGTTCCATGGTAAACACGTAGGCGTCCGAAACGTCGGACAGCGTCGTGCCGTTCAGAACGGCGCCGGTCACCGCATACTGGTCGCAGTTATAGGTGCCTTCGATCGCCGTGCCGTCGGAGCTGACCGATACGCCTTTCATCACGTACATGGGACTCGACGAGGAATTTGCGGTCCGGTAGGTAATGACGTATTTGCCGGACCAGTCGGACGGCGCGGAGGAGACCAGCTCGTAAACCGGCGCGCCGACGCCCTGTTCCACACGGGAATAGACGGCGTACAGCGTGACGTCGGCGGTGACCGTGTAGGCCGCGCCCGGTTCGGCGTATACCGGTTTGCGGTCCGTTTCATCGGGGATCGCCGTATCCGTCCAGCCGATGAACGTCCAGCCGTCGGGATTGACGCTTACGGACGAGGGCAGCGTGATCGCATCGCCGTGCAGCGCGGTCGTCTGTCCCTGCGCGGTGCCGGATGCGGTAAAGCACACGGTATAACGGGGCTTCGGCGCAAAGATGACCCTGATCGTGCAGTCGCTTTCCGGCGTTACGCGGATGATGTTGCCGCGGATAACGGCGGTCGCGGTGCCGCTGACGACTTCATAATCGGCGGCGTAGTAGCCGGCGGCGGGCGCCGCCGTGATCTTCGTGTCTTCGACCGACACGGTGCCCCACGCCTCGTTGTTGGAGATCGCGGTGACGGTATAGGGCGAGGCGAGCCGGATGCCGATATAAACGAGATTCGGGTCCGCGTCGGACGGCGGATTGAACACGCCGTCGACCGGCTTCACGGTGATCGCGCCGCCGCCCTTGACGACGCAGGTGGAACCGGTAAACACGACGGGGGACAGCAGATCCCACGGATTCTGCACGTTGTTGTACTGCGAAGGATTGTAGCCGTCCTGCACCTTGAACCCGTAAATGCCGCCGTACTGATCCTGCGCGGCGTTGGCGGTAACGGCGACGCGGAAGTCTCTGACCAGCTCCGCGCAGTTCACGCCGGTCGCGTTGGTGATCGCCGTGGTCTCGCTGGACGTGAAATGGTCCGAGATCTGCCGGTAGATCGTGTTGCCGAACCGGGAGAACAGGTACTGCGCAAAGAAGGACACCTGCGCGTACAGCGCCAGCACGTCGTCGATGCCGTTGCTCCAATTGTACATGGAATAGCCGTTGTGCAGGTTGAAGCTGCTCTGATATGCAAATTCCGCGGGCGGATTCAGCCAGTCGCCGTTGGTGGAGTAGTAATAGTTTTCCCAGGACTGGATGCGGCTGACGACGGAGCTGCCGGGGTAGCAGATCTCCTCCGCGGCGGCGGAGAAGCACTCGTTGAGCCAGGTCGCCATGCCGCTGGTGTTGGAGTAATTGATCAGATGCTGATACTCGTGCACCATGGTGCTGTACGTATCTTTCATCCGCTTATAGACGTTGCCGCTGTTGGGATTCTTGTAATAGACGCCGGGATAGGTGTCGATGTTCAGAATGGGCAGGTCGTTGTAGTACAGATCGTACGCGTAGAAGAAGCCCGCGACGTACCCGCCGGAGCCGTTCCAGCCCTCGTCGATGTTGTAGTACAGTATGTGGAGCTTGCCGTCGCCGGAGCCGGTTTCGTGGTCGCCGAAAGAGGACTGCATCAGATCGAACTTGGAGTCGAACTCATCCGCCGCCATCTTGGCGTAGCTCGAATCGATCTCATCCAGCGGATAGGTATTGTTTGCGGAGGACGTCGGCGTCCAGATATAGCAGTGCTCGCCCACGTAAAGGCACTCGAATTCCATGCTGTCGCTTCCGGTCGGGGAATACTGCCCGAGGATCTCGAAGGTCTTTGTGTCGCCGACGGCGTAGGACGTCGCCTTCAGGAGCGACGGATCGCGCCGCGTTCCGGCGTTCTCCGGCCTGTCAAGCAGCGAATCGACGTCGATCTTCCAGATCGGCAGGTCCGTGTTCGCCGCGTGCCGGTTTCCGGGATCCGGCGCGACGACCGGTTCGACGGTCGTTTCGATGAGGCCCGTCAGGTTGCCGACGGAATAGGATGAGGAGGCGGTCGTGGAGGGATTGTAGATCACGACGTAATCGCCCTCGTAGCCGTCGGTCGGATCGTTGTCAATGATGACGGAATTGTGTACGCCGCGCACGGCGGAAGCCTCACCGGAGGCCGTCTCGGGCGCCTGCGGCGCGTCCGCAGCCGCGGCGGGCAGCAGCGAGAGAACCATAAGAAGGCTCAGAACGACACAAAACAGTTTCTTTTTCATGGGAGTCCTTTCCTGTCAGCCTTTCTGACAAACCGTCATATCCGAGGATACCGTTCGAGTTATTTTTATTATACCTGTTTGTTCCGCCGGAAACAAGCATGCCGTTCGTTTTTCTTTCCGGATCCGGCCCCGTTCCGTACGCGCGGCGCGCACTTGTCACTTGTACGGCGGACGAATCTGTGTTATACTGACTTGAAAGAGTTCCGGGGGAATACGAACGACATGAAATGGCTGGAGATCACGGTCTATACGACCGACGAAGGAATCGATACCGTCTGCGCCGCGCTGAACGGCGCGGGGATCATGGGACTGTCCATCGAGGAGAGCCGCGAAAAGGCGTACGCGTTTTTGCGCGAAGCCGCGATCTTCTGGGACTTCGCCGACATGGACAGGATCGGCACGGACACGCCCTGCGTCAAGGGCTACGTTGCCGACTGCCCCGAAAACCTGCCGACCGTCGAGGCGGCGAAGGCCGCGATCGAACGGCTCAAAACGATGGAGCATGCCGCGGATCTCGGAACGCTTCTGACCACGGTGGTCACCGTCGACGACGAGGACTGGGCGAACAACTGGAAACAGTACTATAAGCCGCTTCCGATCGGAAGCCGGCTGCTCGTGCTGCCCTCGTGGGAGGCGCGTCCCGAAACGGACCGCATCGTTCTGAAGCTCGACCCCGGCATGGCGTTCGGCACCGGCGCGCATCACACGACGCGCATGTGTCTCGAATTTCTCGAAAAGACCGTGAAGCCGGGCGATACGATGCTCGATCTCGGGTGCGGCAGCGGCATCCTTTCGATCGCGGCGCGGCTGCTCGGCGCGGCGAAGGCGACCGCGGTGGACATCGATCCGATCGCGGAGTCGATCGCCTATGAGAACGCCGAAATGAACGGCATCGGACGCGACGGCTACGAGGTCCTGATCGGCAACGTGCTGTCCGATACGCGCCTGCAGAAACAGATCGCGGGGCGGTATCCGGTCGTCGCGGCGAACATCGTCGCGGACGTGATCATCGCGCTCGCGCCGATCGCGCGTCCGCTCGTCGCCCCGGGCGGCGTATTTCTCGTATCCGGCATCATCGACGAGCGCGTCGACGAGGTCGTAAACGCCCTGAACAAGAGCGGCTTCACCGTTTCGGAGCACAGCCGCGCGGAGGGCTGGAACGCCTTCCTCTGCCGATAACATGCATCGCTTTTTTACGAATGAAATACAAAACGGAACCGCGACCGTGCGGGGAGAGGACGTAAAGCACATCGCGAAGGTCCTGCGTCTTCGCGCGGGCGACGCCGTGCAGCTTTGCGACGGCGCGGGGAACGAGTGCGACGCCGTGATCGCGTCCGTCGCGCCCGACGCGGTCACGTTCGACACGCAGCCGTGGAGCCGCGCGAAGACCGAATCCGAAACGCGCGTCACGCTGTTTCAGTGCCTGCCGAAGGCCGGCAAGATGGAAACGATCATTCAGAAATGCGTCGAGCTCGGCGCATCGGCGTTCGTGCCCGTGCAGTCGGAGCGCTGCGTCGTCGTGCTGAAGCCGCCGTACGCGGGACGCATCGAGCGCTGGCAGCGCGTGAGCGAGGAGGCGGCGAAGCAGAGTCGCCGCGGCGTGATCCCGACGGTCTTTGAACCGGTCGCGCTGGACAGGCTTTCCTTTGCGGAGTTCGACGCCGTGTTCGCCGCGTACGAAAACGAGCGCACGGTCTCGCTGAAAACGGCGCTCCGGACGCATCCCGGCAAACGGATCGCGATCGTCGTCGGCCCCGAGGGCGGATTCTCCGAAGCGGAGATCGGAACGCTCGTTCGCAAGGGCGCCGTTTCCGTTTCGCTCGGACCGCGCATCCTTCGCACCGAGACCGCGGGCATGGCGATGACGGCGCAGATCCTGTACGAGGTGGAGCCGTGAGAGTCGCATTTTACACGCTCGGCTGCAAGGTCAATCATTACGAAACGCAGGCGATGGAGGAGCTGTTCCGCGCCGCGGGACACACCGTCGTTCCGTTCGAGGACGTCGCGGACGCGTACGTGGTCAATACCTGTACGGTCACGCAGATGAGCGACAAGAAATCGCGTCAGATCCTTTCGCAGGCGCACCGCAGAAATCCGAACGCGCCGATCGCGGCGGTCGGCTGCTACGCCGAGGTCGCAAAGGACGCGGTCGCCGCGCTTCCGGGCGTATCGCTCGTGCTCGGCACCGAGGGACGGAAGGATATCGTGCGGCTCGTCGAGCGCGCCGCCGTCGGGGGAACGGTCGAAGCGGACTATCCCGCGCCGTTCGAACGCCGCGCGTTCGAGGAGCTTTCCGCGCAGTCGGACAGCCGCACCCGCGCCACGCTCAAGGTGCAGGACGGCTGCGTGAGCTTCTGCAGCTACTGCATCATTCCGTACGCGCGCGGCGCGCTGCGCTCGCGCACGCTCGAGAGCACGAAGGCGGAACTGATCGCGCTTGCCGAAAACGGGTACCGCGAGGTCGTTCTGACCGGCATCCAGCTTTCGGCATACGGCGCGGACCTGTCGGATCATCCGGAGCTTGCGGACCTGATCGCGCTTGCGGACGCGATCCCGGGCCTTGAGCGCCTGCGCCTCGGTTCGCTGGAGCCGCGGGTCATCACCGACCGGTTCCTGACGGTCGCGGCGAACAGCCGCACGCTGTGCCGGCAGTTCCATCTGTCGCTGCAGAGCGGCTCCGACACGGTGCTTGCCCGCATGAATCGCCGCTACACGACGGCGGAATACCGCGACGCGGTCGCGCGCATCCGCGCGTGCATGCCGGACGCGGCGATCACCACGGACATCATCGCGGGTTTCGTCGGAGAGACGGAGGAGGAGCACGAAGAAACGCTGCGCTTCGTCGAGGAGATCGGCTTTGCGCGCATCCACGTGTTCCCGTACTCGCGCCGCAAGGGCACGAAGGCGGACGCGATGGAGGGACATCTGCCGCGCGCGCGGAAGGAAGCGCGCACCCGCGAGCTGATCGCGCTCGGCGAACGCCTCGAAGCGGCGTTTGTCGACCGGCAGATCGGGAAAACGGTCTCCGTCATCATGGAGGACGACGGCACGGGCTATACCGGAAACTACGTTCGCGTGCGCTGCGGCGCGGCGTGCGGCGAAACGGTCAACGTGAAAATCACCGGCCGCGACGGAACGGTCGCGCTCGGCATCATCGAATAGGAGGAAACGAAAATGTGTCTGTTCTGTAAGATCGCGGCGGGCGAGATCCCGTCGAAAAAAGCGTACGAGGACGAAAGCGTTTACGCGTTTTACGACATCGCGCCGCAGGCGCCGGTGCACGTCCTCGTGATCCCGAAAACCCACATCGAAAGCGCGCAGGCGCTGACGCGCGAGGACGACGCGCTTCTGGGACATATGTTCGAAGTCGCGCGTACCCTCGCATCGGAAAACGGACTTGACAAAACGGGCTATCGCCTGATCACAAACGTCGGCGCGGACGCGGGACAGAGCGTACCGCATCTGCATCTGCATCTGATCGGCGGCAAAACGCTGAAGTGGGACAACTGAACGGTTGCATTTTCGACGCGATTCGCGTATAATGAACCGGATTCAAAGCAGTGGGGAGTAGCTATGACGGCATCATTGGACGAGGCAAAACGGATTCATTGCATCGGGATCGGCGGCTGCAGCATGAGCGGCATCGCGCGGATCCTGAAGGCGCAGGGGCATGAGGTCACGGGAAGCGACCGCGGCACGACGCAGTTCACCGACCGGCTGGAACGCGACGGCATCAAGGTGTATTACGGGCACAAAGCCGAACAGGCGAAGGACGCCGATCTGATCGTCTATTCCGCGGCGATCAAGCCGGACAACGTCGAGCGCGTTTACGCGCGCGAGCACGGCATTCCGGAACTCGAACGCAGCGTTGCGCTCGGGCAGCTTTCCGCGCGGTTTCACGAGGTCGTCGCCGTTGCGGGCTGCCACGGAAAGACCACGATCACGTCCATGCTCGCGTTCGTCAACGAGATCGCGGATCTCGACGCGACGGTGCACGTCGGCGGGTTCATGGATCTGCTGGGCGGCGGCGTGCGGCTCGGCAAGAGCGATCTGTTCATCACCGAAGCCTGCGAATATGTCGAGAGCTTTCTGACGCTCAAGCCCACGATCGCGATCATCAACAACATCGACAACGATCATCTCGACTATTTCGGCGACATGGACCACATCGTCGCCGCGTTCCGCAAATTCCTCGCGCTCGTTCCGGAGGACGGGCACGTGCTCGCCTGCACCGACGACGCGTACGTACGCGGTCTTCTGCCGGAGATCCGGCGTCCGGTCGTCACCTACGGGCTTTCCGAGGGCGACGTGCACGCCGACGCGATCGAATACGACGCGCTCGGACATCCGTCGTTCGACCTTTACGATCATGGCGAAAAGATCGGCCGCGTGACGCTGCGCGTGCCCGGCCGGCACAACGTGATCAACGCGCTTGCGGTTTACGCCGCGTCGAAGCTCTGCGGCGTGTCGTTCGGCGACTACGCCGAGGCGATGGAGCGCTTCCGCAACACGAGCCGCCGCTTCGAACTGCTCGGCGAAAAGAACGGCGTCAGGATCTTTCACGACTACGGGCATCATCCGAACGAGATCAGAGAGACGCTTGCCGCCGCGACGCACGTGCCGCACGGCAGGATCTTCTGCGTGTTCCAGTGCAACAGCTACACCCGCGCGCGCACGCTGTTCTGCGAGAACGTCACGTGCTTCAGGGACGCGGACGAGGTCCTCGTGCCGGACATCTATCCGGGCCGCGAGGTCGACACCGGCGTCGTGCATGCGCGCGACATGGTCGACGGCATCAACCGCGAATCGCATAACGCGAAGTATCTCGGCACGTTCGAGAATATCGCGGCGTATCTCGACGAACACGCGAAGGCGGGGGATATCGTCATCACGGTCGGCAGCGGCGACGTATACCGTCAGTCGCAGAAGCTGCTGTAAAACGAAACGCATCGGGCGGCCGGAAGGGGCCGCCTTTTCTGTTTCGAAGATATATGAAAAAAACAAAAATCGGGGGTTGACAATTCGACGGGGAAGGACTAAAATAATCAAGCACGAAAAAGTGTATGCGCTTGTAGCTCAGTGGATAGAGTGCCCGGCTACGAACCGGTAGGTCGCAGGTTCGAATCCTGCCAGGCGCGCCACGTCGCCGCGAACGTCGAATCGTTCGCGGCGACATTTCTCTTTTTGGAGAAAATGTCATCGCTCATCCTCTTCGCCATAGCGCCTCTCCGCAAAAGGAGGCTTCCCCTTGAGGGGAAGCTGTCGGCAAAGCTGACGGATGAGGTGTTTTGCGCTGCGCGCCGCTCATCTTTTCCGCAAAAATCCTGCTTGTCGGCAAGTCTGTTGTCACAGCCGCCGCGAACGTCGAACCGTTCGCGGCTTTTTTTGACGGAAAGCGCCGTTTGTTTTCACAGTAATTACAGTTTCATTACAACTGCATCGATAAAACGCGCGAGGAAAGAGCGGACGACTACGCGCCGGACTGGGACTATGAATGCGTGATCGCAGCGGTCTCGCCGGACGGCGTGCTGCTCTCGCTCAACTGGCGCGGCTCGGCAAAGGTGACGGAGACGGTCGCAAAGACGACGACGCTGCTGTCCTATGAGGAGATCTCGGATATTTTCCGGCAGCAGATGAACCGCAGCAAAGGATAGTGAAGTTCAAGCCGCAGGCAAAAGAAAAAAGCCCCGCAAACGCGGGGCTTTTGTGCGGATGGATTACCAGCCGTAGGAGCTGTAAGCGGCTCTCAAAGCCGACTTGATGCTCGCGCCGACGCCGGCCTGCATGAACAGGTAAGCGACCAGCACGACGAGGAACGCGACGACCAGGAACGTAAGGATGAAGACCAGGAACTTGACTTCGCCCTTTTCGGAATTCTTCCGGACTGCGAAGTAGAGCAGGAAGACCTGCATCAGCAGCGCCGCCGCGAGGAACGGGATGATGAGGACGCCCCAGAGGAGACCGAGCAGCATGTTGAGAACGCAGACGATCGTGACCGGGATCGTGGAATACGCAACGGTGTTCAGCGCGCCGATGACAGGCTGATTGCCGCGGTGGAAGATCTTTTCAAGAAGCAGATATGCGCCGAAAACGATCGCATTTGCAAGGATCGAAACCAGCAGACCGAACAGCAGGAAGAATCCGAAGTTGAACATCTGACCCATTCCGGAAGCGCCCATAACGGAGGCATACTCCGATACGCTTGCACCGGCTGCGCTGGCGATCGGCCCGAGAATGAGACCGAAAACGCTCAGAACGAACTGGCCGGGATTCAGCGCGAACGAAAGCGCAAAGAACAGGACGTTTGCACCGAGCAGGATCGACCATTCATGCGTCTTGCTTTCGCCGACGATGGAAAGACCGGCTTCGGGCTTCGGCGAGAAGAACGCCTTGATCGCGTTCAGAAGGTTCGTAAAGATCTGGGGCGTGGGCTGCGCGGTCTTCTGGACCGGCGCCTTGCCCGCAACGGGCGCGCCGCAGTTTCTGCAGAACGTGGAATCGTCCGGGATCTGGGATCCGCATTTTTGACAGAACATATCATTTCTCCTTATCGTCAAATACTCGCGGACCGATACCCCGTCCGCTATGAAAATATTATATCATGCGTTTTTCTTCGATGCAACAGAAAAAAAGAGAATCGCACGAAATCCGATGCGCTTTTCGACGGAAAAACGACTTTTGCCCGGGCGCGGCGCTAAAATTCGTAATTTCGTAACAATCCGTTCGATTTTTTTTTGCAAATTCGGGTTATAATGAAGAAAAATAATAGGATGCGCGGAACGTGTCCTTTTTTCGGAACGGGAGGAAACGGTATGCATATTGCTCTTGGTATTATTATGATCCTGATCGCGCTGGTTCTCGGCTTTTTCGGTTACATGATCGCCATGCGCGGCAAATACGCACTGATCACCAACTACGTCATGGAGCGTCACGCCGGCAAGGTTGACAGCGCGTATGCGCAGCGCGTCGGCTGGATCGAGCTGTTCGGAGCGGTCTATTTCCTGCTGTTCGGCATTCTTGCGCTGTGCTTATCGGACCCCTTTGCGCTGGCGGTGTTCATCATCGGCATCGTACTGTTCGCCGCGGCGGCGATTCTGAACTTCCTGCTCGGCAAGCGCATGAACTGATTCGGGCCCTTCGTTTCGGAGACGTTTATTCGGCGTCTCCGTTTTTTTGTTGCCGCAGAGGAAAAATATCGCGGATCCCGAAAGAAAACGCTTGCTTTTTGAGAGACGCGATGATACAATACCCCCGAAAAAAGAATAGCCTTATCAAGAGTGACGGAGGGACGGGCCCTGTGAAGTCCGGCAACCTGCAGACGCAAGGTGCCAATTCCCGCAGCGTAAGCTGAAAGATGAGATGCATAAAAGCTCATCTCGGTGAGCTTTTTTGTTTGTCGGTAAGGCGGAAAGAGGAGTTATGAGAAAATCGTATTTCACCAGTGAATCGGTCACGATCGGGCATCCCGACAAGATCTGCGACCAGATCAGCGACGCCGTGCTCGACGCGATCATCGAACAGGACCCCAACGCGCGCGTTGCGTGCGAGACCGCCTGCACGACCGGCCTTGTGCTCGTCATGGGCGAGATCACCACGGAATGCTACGTGGACATCCAGAGCATCGTCAGAAAGACTGTCTGCGACATCGGCTACAACCGCGCGAAGTTCGGCTTTGACGGCAGCACCTGCGGCGTGATCGTGGCGCTCGACGCGCAGTCGGACGACATTGCGCTCGGCGTCGACCGTTCGCTCGAAAGCAGGCAGGGGCTCGACGCGGATCCCATGGACACCGGCGCGGGCGATCAGGGCATGATGTTCGGCTACGCCTGCGACGAAACGCCGATCCTGATGCCGCTGCCGATCGACCTTGCGCACGCGCTCACGCGCAAGCTCACGAAGGTCCGGCAGAACGGTACGCTTCCGTATCTGCGCCCCGACGGCAAAGCGCAGGTGACCGTCGAGTATGACGGCGACAGTCCCGTGCATATCGATACCGTCGTTCTGTCCACACAGCACGACGAGCACGTCACGCACGAACAGCTCGAGCGCGATATGCTCGAATTCGTCATCCGTCCCGCGCTGCCCGCGGCGATGTTCGACGAAAAGACGCGCGTGCTCGTGAACCCGACCGGCCGCTTCGTCATCGGCGGACCGCAGGGCGACTCGGGGCTCACCGGCCGCAAGATCATCGTCGACACCTACGGCGGCTATGCCCGTCACGGCGGCGGCGCGTTCTCCGGCAAGGATCCGACGAAGGTCGACCGCAGCGCGTGCTACATGGCGCGCTACGCCGCGAAGAACGTCGTTGCGGCAAAGCTCGCGCGCCGCTGCGAGCTGCAGGTCGCGTATGCGATCGGCGTCGCGAAGCCGGTCTCCGTCCGCGTCGATACCTTCGGCACCGGCGTCGTTCCGGACGAAGTGCTTGAGCAGGCGGTCAAAGCGGTGTTCGATTTCCGGCCGAAGGCGATCATCGAATCGCTGGACCTGCGCCGTCCGATCTATCAGCAGACCGCAAAGAACGGGCACTTCGGCAATCCCGACTTCCCGTGGGAAAAGACCGACCGCGCGGACGCGCTGCTTTCCGCCGTCGAACGCCTCAAAAACGCGTAAGCGCGGCGAAAAGAGACGGTCGTGACGCGCATCCCGTGTCATCCTGAGTCGATTATCGACGAATGATCTTGAAAAAACGCTTTGATTGCATCGGCGCAAAAAAACAGCCCCGTATCGCGCGGGGCTGTTTTGCGTTCATTACGGTTTGCAGTGACCGCAGGGAGAGTAGCCGCTGTCGATCAAAGCGCTTCGGGTTCCTTCGTACGTTGCTTTATTCTTGTCGGCGATTCTCTTAACGTCTTTACAAGACGGATTATGGAACTTATGCGTCGATGTGTTGAGAATATAGACCTTTGTCTTCTCATTCGTTTTGACGTTCGACCATTTTCCGTAATATTTTGTCCCTTCGAAAACGTGATAGGATCGGACTCGGACATAATAGATTGTATTATCGTTCAGACCCGTGATTGTTTTCTGATCCGTTTTCGGATCTGAAATGGTGACCGTATTGACGTTCTTTGTAAATGCCGAATCCGTTGCGGTCTGCAGCTGATATCCGGTAAAATGCGAACTCGCGCTCCATTTGGCAGTTAATTTCTTCGATCCGGGGGTAACGGAGATCAACTCGCGCGTAGTAATGCGTACGGTTGTTTTTAACGGACCGACGAGCCCCAGATTATAATTATCCATCGGGTCGTCATAATATGCTTTTATTCCATATTGATACCGCGTTCCCGCATATACCTTCGTATCGGTCCACGATGTTGAAGTCGTATTGTTCCACCGAAGAAAATCGGTCCATCCGTTCGTTGCACTGCTCCAGGCACGACGATAAATAACATATCCCCGGGCGCCCTTTACGGAAGACCATTTGATTTGAATCCCATTATCCGTGTTCTCAACGCTGGTTGAAGCAGTAGGAGGCAGATAGATTTTGAACCACAGGGTCTTTTTTTTGCCGGTTTCCTTGACGGTTACATCAACCAACGCGTTCCCGGGATACGTATTGTTCCGATATGACAGCGTATACTCCGAAGCATTCAACAACCGACCGTTGTACGATACGATGACAGGCGGAGTCAGACTCGACCCGGTATAGACGACGTAAGGGGTTGTTCCTTTATATTTGACATATGCCGGATCAAATGATACGGAGACAGTATCCGTTGCAGCGGCGTCTGCCGTAGTCGGATGCACGATCACGGCCGAAACCAGCAAAATCAACAAAAGAACAGACAACGCTTTTTTCATGGTATAAACCCCTTATTTCGTCTTCGCGTAGATCACGTTCGACCAGCCGCCGTAATAGGTCGTGCTCTGGAACACGTGATACGAGCGTACGCGCACGTAGTAAGTCGTCTTTGCCTTCAGGTCCTTGATGACGCGCTGCGTCGTCTTCGGATTGGAGATCGTGATCGTCTTCAGACCCGCGCTGAACGAGGCGTTCGTCGCGTACTGCACCTGATAGCCGGTGAACTTCGAGCTCGCTTCCCACTTGACGGTCAGCTGCTTCGTGCCGGGCGTCACGGAAATGAGCTTGCGCGTGGTGATGCGCACGGTCGTCTTGAGCGGGCCGACCATACCGAGGTTATAGTTGTCCATCGCGCCGCCGATCGTTGCGCCTGTGACCGGGTCGGTCCGCTGCGTGAAGTACGCCTTCACGCCGTACTGATAGCGCGTGCCGGCATAGACCTTGGTGTCGGTCCAGCTCGTTGCCGTCGTGTTGTTCCAGCGCTCGAACGACGTCCAGCCGGAGGAGGAGAGGTTCCACGCGCGGCGGTAGATGACGTAGCCCGCGGCGCCGGGGACCGCTTTCCAGCTGATCTTGACGCCGTCGTTCACGTTCGCGACCGTCGTGGTCGTCGTGGGCGGCATATAGATCTTGAAGAACACGCGGTTCTCGCTGCCCGTCGCTTTCATGGTGACCACGGCGTAGCCGGTTCCGGGCTGCTCGTTTTCGAGGTACGAGACCGTGTAATCCGAGGCCGGGATCAGGTTGCTGTCCTTGTCCCGGACGATAACGCCGGGCGCAGCGGGCGAGCCGTCGAACACGACGTACGGGGTCGTGCCTTTGAACTCCACGTCGTCGGGATCCATCGCGACGGTAAACGAATCGTCCGCGATCGTGAATGCCGGGCTGGATGCATACAGATAGCAGAAATCGAACCCGGTTGTCGTATAGTCGTCCGCCGTCCAGGTCTGCCCGTCGACGACGACCGTCGGCCCGTCGGCAATAACGTATTCCTCGCCGCCGTCGTCGATGCGGATCTGACAGGAGAACCGCCACGTACCGGGCGTGAACGTGTCGCTATAGAAAGCATGAACCCACTCATCGCCGTCTTTATAATACCAGCCGCCCATGCCGGTTTCAAAATACGACGGAAGGCCCTCCGAAACGGTGAACTCCGGATGTTCGATCGTATTCCCGGCGACCGCCATTGTCTTCATATCGCTCGATGCAACGATCTTCGAGATCTGGGTTTTATCCTCTTTCCTTTTCGCGGTCTTGTAGACGCCGATCTCGATCTCCGCGTAGTCCCCGGCGTCGTCCGTCACGCGTACGACAAGATTGCTGTTTTTTCCGGTTTGATAGGGCGTTCCGCTGATCGTGCCGTCCGCGGAGACGTCGACCCAATCGGGGCCGGAGGTTTTGCTGAACGTATAGGGCGGCGTGCCGCCGTCAACCGATCCTGCGACGGAGAAGGGCGTGATCGGCTCATTGACGTAGTTGTAATCGATATAGTAAGAACTGAGTTTGTTGAAGATCAGTTCGCCGCCTCCGGTGATCGTGTATACAGGGCTGGTAGCGTAGGTATAGCAGTAGGTGTCGGAGATACTGGCATGGCCGGTTCCGCTCCACTCGACGCCGTTGACCTTAACGGTCGGGCGGTAGGAGAACGAATACCGGTCGCCGCCGTCGTCGATGCGGATCTGGCAGGAAAACCGCCATTCGCCGGCAGTGAACTGTCCGGAGGAGATGCGGGTCCACTCGCCGTCGATCAGCTTGGACCAGCCGCCCATGCCGGTTTCAAAGTATCCGGGTTCACCGCCCGTGACCGTGAACTCCGGCGCCTTGATATCATCGCCGTAGACGGGGACTTCGTCGATATTTGAATTCGCGGTCAGCGTATCGATGACCTCGTGCGGATGGTCGGAATCGAAGATCTTGAAATGATGATACGCTTCGCCGCAATACCGGTTGATGCCGTAAACGTAGATATCGCCGTATCCGGGCTCAACATTGTTGTAATAGCTGACGACGTAATCCGTTCCTTCGGCCAGCAGTTCACCGTTACAGACGATCTGAAGATTGGACTGTGTGAGCGGAGAACCGGTGTAGTTCATCGGCTCGACGCCGAGAAACTCCGCCTGATAGAGGTCCTCCTTGCTCATGATCTTATAGGAGACCCAGACGTGCTCGATGCCGTCCTCGTCGAGATACGGCGCTTCGATGATCGTATCGTCGTCGCCGTTGACGGTGAACTGCTGGTCCTCGTGCCAATGACAGCCGGGCGCGAGACCGACGTCGAAGGTGATGTAGTACGGATCCATCGGGACGAGATATTCCTCGCTCTCGTTCAGATACCAGGGCTCGCCCGGATCGTCCGAAAAACCGGTGTAGCCGGAATCGGTATCCACGTACCAGCCCTCCGACGCGTCTCCGGAATACGCGTCAAAATAGCTTGGGCCGCGTCTCGACCGGATCGAGTTCAGGAACGACTGATACGCTTCCGCGCCTGTCATCCGGTCGGAGACCAGGGGAAAATCGGCGGTGGAATAATGCAGATCGATGGTTTCCGGCGTCGTGCCGAGATAGAAGCTTGTGCCGTAGTTGATGCGATCGTTGCTTCGTGAAAACGCCGTGAACGGCCTCCCGCCGAGGCTAATCTCATAAAGAGATCCGCCGTATGAAAAATAGGTCTCGTAATCGATCTGGTAATCCGAGCTCATGGTTTGCACGCTTACGACGAGCGTCCATACGCCCTCCGTGAACGAGTGACCGGAATAGTAGGTTTCATTGGTCGTCTCGTTGTACCAGTACGTCTGGACCTTCAGCGCGGACGTGTATCCGGTCGGGATCGTGCTGGTGACCTTGATGTAAGGCTCGTTCGGATAGAACAGCGGATCGCCGACGACCGGCGTGGGAATGTCCTCGCTGATCGACAGCGTGAACGCCTGAATGGTCGTTTCCGCTTTGGCCGTTTCGACCGCGGGCATCAGCACGAGAAGCATCAGAACGGAAAGAAGAACGGAAAGGGTGCGTTTCAAATCGAAAACCTCCTTACTCCGCGAACGAACGTTCGCATTTATATACACAATACAGTATATATTATCAAAGAAACGATTGCAAGCGGAAAACAAAAAAAGTCCCCTCGAAAGGGGACGGATGCGGCGTTACAGCGCCTTGATCGCGTCGACAACCGCCTTGAGATGCATGCCGTACGAGGCTTTGACGAGCACCGTGTCGCCGTCCTGCAAAAGCGCCGGAAGCCGTTCGATCAGCGCGTCGGCGGTTTCATACGCGTCCTGCGGATCGAACGCGGCGTTTTTTGCGAGCGATCCGACGGTGATCATGCGATCGATCCCGCAGCGCTTCGCGTACGCGCCGATGCGCGCGTGGAAGACGGGCGCGTCCGGTCCGAGCTCCAGCATGTCGCCGAAGATGCAGACCTTCCGTCCGCCCGCCGTTTTGAGCACGTCGAGCGCCGCCTCCATCGAGGTCGGATTGCAGTTGTAGGAGCCGTCGATGAGCGTGAACCGCGCGGTCCGCACGACGCCCGCGCGGCCCTCGTCGGGACGGAACGCCTCGAGCGCGAACAGCGCGTTTTCATCGGGCACGCCGAGCGTATGCGCGACGAGCAGCGCGGCGAGCGCGTTCAGCACCATATGCTTTCCCGCGACGGAAAGCCGGACCGGAAGGCGCTTTCCGAACAGCTCGGCGGTAAACGAGAGACCGTCCAGCCCGTGCTCGCAAAGGTCGACGGCGCGCGCCGTTACGCCCTCGGAGAAGCCGTACGTCAGCGCGTTCGGGATCGTGCGCAGATACTCGTCGTCGCCGTTCGCGACGATCGTCCCGCCGGGGCGCATGTGCCGGAGCATTTCGGTCTTGCCGCGGAAGATCCCCTCGCGCGAGCCGAAAAACTCGATGTGCGCTTCGCCGATGTTCGTGAACAGGCAGATCGTGGGCTGGGCGACGCGCGCGATCGCGTCGATCTCGCCGAAGTGGTTCGTGCCGAGCTCCATGACGGAGACCTGATGCGTTTCGTTGATCGCGAGCACCGTGGTCGGCACGCCGGTCTGGTTGTTCAG
This sequence comes from uncultured Clostridia bacterium, assembly GCA_946411635.1. Classification (GTDB taxonomy): domain Bacteria; phylum Bacillota; class Clostridia; order Christensenellales; family CAG-138; genus UBA3792. The sequence continues at coordinate 119,184 of CAMKES010000001.1, forward strand.
ATTCCCGACGGTCGCGTGCGTGCGGAACGTCGTTTCGAGCACCGCCTTGACCATCTGCTTCGTCGTGGTCTTGCCGACGCTGCCGGTGATGCACACGACGGGAATGTCGAACCGCTCGCGGTGCAGCTTTGCGGCGTTCTGATACGCAAGCACGGTGTCGTTCACGCGGATGTGCGGCGTGGGCACTTCGGTGTCCGAAATGCTCAAAACCGCGCCCTTTTCCATCGCGTCCGGAATGAACCGGTGTCCGTCGAACGTGCCGCCGCGGATCGCCACGTAGCCCATGCCGGGCGTAAGCGTACGCGTGTCGATGGTGAGCCCGTGCACGACGGGGTCGCCGAAGCCGGACGGCGCATACAGCGTGCCGCCCGTGGCGTCAAGCAGTTCCCGGATCGTAAAATCAGCCATGGTTTTTTTCGAGCGACAGACGGATGATCGTGTCGCAGAGCTGTTCGTAGGAATATCCGACGACCGCCGCCTCCTGCGGGAGCAGGGAGGTCGGCGTCATGCCGGGCAGCGTGTTCGCTTCGAGACAGTACGCGTCGCCGGTTTCCGTCAGCAGGAAATCGATGCGTCCGTACACCGAGAGCCCGAGCAGCCGGAAGACCGAAAGCGCGATGCGCTGCAGCTTCTCCGTCGCTTCATCGGGGATCTCGGCGGGCGTGACCTCGCGCGCGGCGCCTGCCTGATACTTGTTTTTGTAATCGTAAAAGCCGTGGAGCGGAATGATCTCGATCGGCGGCAGCGCCGCTTCTCCGAGGATCCCGCAGGACAGCTCGCGTCCCTTGACGTATTCCTCGACGAGGATCGTGTTTTCCATGGAGAACGCGAGCTTCAGCGCGTCGTACAGATCCCTGCGCTCGGTCACGACGGACACGCCGATCGACGAACCGCCGTTGCAGGGCTTCACGACGCAGGGGAGCGGAAGCGAATCGGGGTCGAACGGCTCGCCCGCGCGCAGCAGAACGCCGCGCGGCGTCAGGATCCCGGCGGACTCGAACATCTGCTTGCTGATCCATTTGTCCATTGCGTTGCGGCAGCCGGCCGCGCCGGAGCCCGTGTAGCGGATCCCGCGCGAATCAAAGAACGCCTGCAGCTTTCCGTTTTCGCCGCAGTCGCCGTGCAGCGCCATATAGACGATATCCGCCTGCGCGCACAGCTCCGGCACGTTGAGGCCGATGTATTCATTGAATCCCGTTTTGCGGGAAAGCCGCAGCGCGTCGAGATCCGGCTCCGTTTCGCTCACGCGGAACGGGGGAAGCGGCTTTGCGCCTTCAAAGAGATCCGTTTTGCCGTCCCAGTCGGGCAGACCGAAGAACAGATCCACCAGGATCGCCTTGTGCCCGAGGGAAAGAAGCGCGTTGCAGGCCATCGTGCCGCTCGAAAACGAAACGTCGCGCTCGGGAGAGAGACCGCCTGCCAAAACTACGATTTTCATATGCAATACCTCGCTACGTTACTTTATACCATATTTTTCACGCTATGACAACAGATTCTTGCGTTCCGGGTCAAAAATCGCGCGGATCCGCGTAAACTGTCGGGGATGCGCCGGGGCACGCCCGGCCGTCCGGAAAGGAGAGACCGTGAAACGGATCGTGATCATTCTGCTTGCCGCGCTGCTTGCATGCTGCGGATGCGGCGCGCCGCATTCGCCCGAACCGGAGGCGCCCGAACACACCGCTCTGTCGTTTTCCGAGCTTCCTGAGCCGCCCGGGGACGCGGCGCTGACCGTGCTTCGCGCAAAGGAACTGCTGCTCCGGATCGAAAACGGCGAGCTTTCCGGCGAGGCGGCGCTGGCTAAGCTCGAGACCGCGCAGAGCGTCGCGCGATCGCTTGAGACCGCGGCGGCCGTCGCCTACGTGCGGTACAGCCTCGACGTGACCGACGAAGCGCGCCGCACGGCGTACGAAACGCTGGAGGGGCAGCTGTACGAACTCGGCTGCGTACTGAACGACGCGGCGCTTCTTCTGACAAAGGATCCGGCGCTTTCGGACCGGTTCGACGCGGAAACGGCGGAACGGCTCGTCCGCGCGGACGCGCTTTCCGATCTGTCCGTCTCGTCGCTCGCCGAACGGGAGCGCGCGCTCGTCGGCGCGTACGATACGCTGGAATCGCGGCTCCGTGTCCCGTACAAGGACCGCGAATGGACGGGGGACGCGATCCTGAACGACCCGACGCTTTCCGAAGAGGATTTCAACGCGCTGTACGAGGCGTATCTGTCCGCCTTCAACGCGGAGGCCGGCGCGATCTTTCTTGAACTGATCGACGTGCGGACGCGCACGGCGCGGGCGCTCGGCTTCGATTCGTACGTCGATTACGTCTCCGCGTGCCGGGAACGCGATTACGCGCCGGAGGAGGCCGCGGCGTTCTGCGAACGCGTCAAACGCGTCGCCGTTCCGGTCTTTCTCCGGTGCAGGAACGATTTTTACGCGGCGGTCGCGCGGCTGTACGGAGCCGTTTTCGAGCGGGAGCCGACGTTTGCGCGCGTCGGGGAAGCCGTCGCCTCGATCGTTCCGGCGTTCTTCGAACCGTGGGATTACATGCTTTCGCACGGCATGTACGACGCCGGCACGAACGAAACGCGCATGGGCGGGAGCTTTACGACGTATTTTCCGGATTACGGCGCGCCGTTTCTGTTCACGGCATGGTCGAACGGATTCGAAATGCCGCCGACGCTGATCCACGAGTTCGGGCACTTCGCCGCGTTCTACCGCAACGGCGAAACGCTGCGCGGCGAGGCGTCGCCGGACCTTGCCGAAATCGATTCGCAGGGGCTTGAACTGCTGACCGTTTTGCGATATGATACGATATACGGGGAATGGGAAGACGCGGCGCGGACCGCGGAACTGTATCTGTCGCTGTACACGCTCGTCTGCGGCTGCCTGGAAGACGAATTTCAGCGGTTTGCCTACGCGGCGGAGGATCCGACCGTCGAAGCGCTGAACGCGGAATACGGGCGTCTGATCGGCGAATACGGCCTTGTCGGGCTCGGCGCGGAGGCGCGGAGCTGGACGCAGATCCCGCAGACGTTCCGTTCGCCGCTGTATGAGATCGGCTATGCGGCCGCCATGAGCGCCGCGATGGAACTGTATCGCGCCGGACGGACCGATGCCGCCGCCGCGGCCGACGCATATCTGTCGATCGTCGACCGAAGGGCGGGAAGCACGTTTCGAAAAACGCTCCTTCGGACGGGGCTGACCGATCCGTTCGGATCCGAATGGGAGGAACGCTTTTCCGAGACGCTCGACGCGATTTTTCCCCGATAGAGGATTATGGAACACGAACCGAAGAAAAACCGAATCCGGATCAATCTGCTGCTTGCCCTGGGCGCGCTGCTGTTTGCCGCGGCGACGATCGTCCTGTGGTTTCTGCTGCGTCCGAAGCCCGGCGCGGGCGGCAGCTTCGTGATCCGGTACGGAAACGGCGAAACGCTGACGGTTCCGGCGGACGAAACGCGCACGGTCGTGATCCGTGACGGGAAGCTCGTCGACGAGGCGACGGGCGAGGGCGACGAAAACGTGATCCGCATCGAGAACGGCTCCGCGCGCATGGAACGCGCGAACTGCCGGCATGAGGACTGCGTGCAGCAGGGCGTTTTGAACGCGGAAACCGCGGTCACGCGGCCGCTCGGGGCGTGGATCATCTGTGCGCCGCACCGCGTGTATATCGAGTACGTGGGGGACGGCGCATGAAGATCGGAACGCTGACCCGCATGGCGCTGCTGACCGCCGCGGCGCTGATCCTCGGATATCTCGACTCGCTGATCCCGCTCGTGCAGGGCGTTCCCGGCATCAAGCTCGGGCTTTCCAACCTCGCGATTCTGTTCGCGGTCTTTTATATGCATCCGGGCGAGACGGTTCTCCTGATGCTGCTGAAGGTCGGGCTTTCGTCGCTGCTGTTCGGCAACCTGATCGGCGCGGCATACGCGCTCGCGGGCGGCGTGCTGTCGGTCGCGGGGATGCTGCTTCTCAAACGCATCCCGGGCGTATCCGTGATCCCGGTCAGCATGATCGGCGGGATCCTGCACATGGTGGGGCAGTGCCTCGTCGGATTTATCCTGATCTCCGTGCGGCCCGTGATGGCCTATGCGCCGTGGCTGCTGATCTCCGGAACCGCGACGGGACTGCTGCTGGGCGTCGCCGCGCGCGGCGTGTTTTACGGACTCGAACGGTATGAAAGGAGGAACGGCGCATGAAACGGATCGTTCTGTTCGCGCTTGCGCTGCTGCTCCTGCCGCTGTTCGGCTGCGGGACGGAAACGCCGCATTCCGCGACGGGCTATGCCTGCGATACGGTCGTGACGATCACGGCGTACGCGCCGCAGGAAACGGTTGACGCCGCGCTTTCGATCTGTTCGGACTACGAAAAGGTCCTGAGCAAAACGATCGAGGGCAGCGACGTATGGCGGCTGAACCATGCGAACGGAGAACCGGTCCCGGTCGATCCGGAAACGGCGGCGCTCCTTTCGTTTGCGGTCGAGATCGGAAGCCTGTCGGACGGCGCGTTCGACGTGACGATCGCCCCGGCGTCCGCGCTCTGGGACTTTCGCGCGGACGATCCGGTCCTGCCGGATCCGGATGCGCTTCGGGCGGCGTGCGAACGCGTCGATTACCGCAATATCGTGATCGACGGGAACACGGTCACGCTTCTGAACGGGGCGGAGATCGATCTCGGCGGCGTCGCGAAGGGCTATATCGCCGACCGCGTCTCGGCGTATTTTCAGGCGAAGGGCGTCGCCTCCGCATGCATCAATATGGGCGGGAACGTCGTCACGATCGGCACGAAACCGAACGGCGATCCGTGGACGGTCGGGATCCGCGATTCGAAGGGCGCGCCGGACGAGAGCGAGGAGGTCCTTTCGATCGCCGACGGCGCGGTCGTGACCAGCGGAACGTACGAGCGCGGCTTCACGCTCGACGGCGTCCGCTACCATCACATCCTCGATCCGAAGACCGGCATGCCGGTTTCAAACGGTCTTGCCTCGGTCACCGTCGTCGGTGTGCGCTCCGACCTGTGCGACGCGCTTTCGACGGCGTGCTTCGTGCTCGGCGAGGAGGCGTCGAAACCGCTTCTGGACCGGTACGGCGTCCGCGCGGTCTTCCTGTACGAAGACGGTTCGCGCGGCGCGTATCCGGAATCGTAAAGCAAATACAAAAAAGACCTGTCCAAAGGGACAGGTCTTTGTTTTTTTTCGGGTTCAGCTGATCGGCGTGATCGATTCAATACGCCGCGTTCCGGCGTACAGATACTGCAGATGCGTACGGAACTTCGCCACGAGCGTGCCGCGGTATTTGGCGTCGACCGTCGTGGAATGGATCACGGTGTTGTCGCCGAGGTAGAGCATCACGTGTCCGACCTTGTTGCGCTTCTCGTTCAGCAGCACGATGATGTCGCCGCGCTGATGCGTCTTGAGCGCTTCGCGGTCCCTGCGCGGGATGCCCGGATCGACGAACGTGATGCGGCGCGTTTCGCTGACCAGCGTTTCGATCCCGCCGAATTCGGACGCCGTCATATCGAGCGAAAGCTCGTTGCGGAAGCCGCGGCGGTATCCGAGGCTGCGGAATGCCCAGTTGAGAATGCCGGAGCAGTCGTAGGACGCGTCGCCGATCCGCTTGCCGTTGCTGTACGGCGTGCCGAGACGGTCGTAGACCATGGAGATGACGACCTCGATCAGATGCGCCTTCTCGTCGGTGACGGAGGGGAAGATGCGCCGTCCGCATTCGAAAGCGTTCGCCGCGGTCTCGTCGATCTCAACGATCGCGCCCGCGCCGTTTTCGACGGTCAGCATGCGCCCGTCGCCGAGATACAGACCGCAGCCCGTCACGTCGCCGGAGAACCGTCCGTGAATGACGACCTCGACGTCCGGAACGATCGCGTTGCCTTTTCCGGCCGTGTCCGAGAAGAACACGAGATCACCGGGCTCAAGCGCGTCGTACGAATCGATATACGCCCATTCGGTCTCGCTGCCGTCGAGCGTCACGAGGTCGCCTGCGCTGTTGAACAGCTTGAACGCCAGCGAATTGTACACCGGTGCGATATACAGCTTTTTCGGGTACAGCGTTTCGTTGTCGAGAGGCTTCTGATAGAAGCGGTAATACGCCTCGTTGAAATGCAGACCTTCCGAACGCAGCAGATCGAACAGCAGGGAAGCCGCGTCGGTGTATTTGACGCCGACGAACGTCTCCGCGTCGGAAACGAGCGCCTCGCGCGAGAACGTGTTTTCCGGCGTTTCGCAGGATTGCCGCAGATACGTGTCGAACGTCTCGCGGGAAACGAACTGGATCTGACCGAGCTGTACGTAGCCGGTTTCTCCCTCGGGCGTCAGAACGGCGGCGAACCGCTCGTCGACGCCGAGCACGCGGACCGGCTCGTAGTTGGCGTGCGCGGCGATCGCGGAATCGATGTCGCGCATGGAATACAGAATGCCGTGCGGCCGCACGAGGATCGCGTAGGGGCTTTCCGGCGCGGTGAGCTGCGTTTCCTTTACGGAGCGGCTTTCAAGGTATCCTTCCGCATCGGCGCCGATGGCGCGAACGTGACAGTACGCGCCGTCGTCGGTCTTGCCGAGCAGGATCCATTCGTAATGATAGATCCCGTCCATCGGCTTGAACGGCATGAACCGCTCGGCTTTCGCATCCGCGCGGCGAAGCAGGTACTGCCTGAGACCGTGCGTGTAAACGGTTTCGATCGTCTCGTCGAGCAAAAGATTCCGCTGCTTTTCGGAGAGCGCGGTCTCGCTGACCGGCACGGGCGTCGGCGTGGGTTCCGGCGTGGGCTCCGGCGTGGGCGTCGGCACGGGCGTGGGCGTCGGTACGGGCGGCGGCGTTGCGGGCACGGGCGTCGGCGCAACGACGATCGGATCGTCGTCGCCGCTCGCCGGCGTTGCAGCCTCAACGGTCGCTTCTGGCGTTTCGGCCGGCACGGAGGGCTCGCTCTGCGCTCCCGCGCACGCGCACAGGAAAACGAGCAGGATCGGAATCAATAACAGTTTCTTCATGGCAATCAGTTTAGCGGGGATCGGTGCAAAAGTCAATCGCGCAGATGTAAAATATTGTCGAACTCTTTACAATTTTTACCGCGTACGCTACAATACGGTCACGGAGGAAACGCGCATGAAACAGGAACACATCGACCGCATCAACGCGCTTGCGAAAAAGGCGAAGACGGAGGGGCTGACGCCCGAGGAGACGGAGGAGCGCGACGCGCTTCGGAAGGCCTATATCGCGGACTTCCGGAAATCCCTTGAGGCGCATCTGGAAAACACCTACGTCGTCGACGCCGAGGGCAACAAGACCAAGCTGCAGAAAAAGCGCTGAACGCGCATCGATCGGGAGACGGAGCGATCCGCCTCCCGTTTTTTCAATATCCCGCTTGTATGATCGAGCCGTCGACGGCGTTGATCAGAAGCGCCTGCGGCGGCGTGTCCGGATCGTCGCGGAAGCTGAGGATTCCGTGACCGTATATCCGTTGAGATCTGCGCGGCTCACATCGAAATACCGCGCATCCTCGCCTTCGCATGCGATGCTGACGATCGCCGTACTGCCGTCCGACATCGTATAGCGCGCGCCGAGGTCGTTGACCGGCACGGAGCCGAAATCGGAGACCGGCTCCGGATCATGTGCATCCGGCGCGTTCCGGATCTGCTCCGCATACCACGCCGCCTCCGCCTTGTACTGCGCTTCGGAAAGGGATCCGATCTCGGCGGTCAGCTCGCCGTTTTTACGCATCTCGTCCATGGATTCGTTGTAATCGTCGATCCGTGCCTGAAATTCACGCTTCCAGTCGTCCTTCGTGGTCTCGAGATGAACGCGGCTTACCGGCGTGCCGAGCAGAGCGGAGAGCAGCCCTGCCGTACCTACGGCGTGGGCTGGCATGCCGCAAGCATAATAAGGGAGAGGCACAGAATGATGATTCGTTTCATTAGATCCTCCTTTCGGACGGCAGACCCGTCCCGACAGGAAAAGCGTAGCAGGAAAATGCGTCCAAAATGTCAAATTCCTGCATCATGGATGTCATATCGCTGTTAAATCATTTTTACGAAAAAAACGGTGCGGCCCCATTCGGGACCGCACCGTTTCGGTTTGCGATTTCTTAATATGCGTTCGTAAGCGTGAACATGTCGTTGCCCTTCTTCGCCTCGTCGTAGAACTCTCTGTCGTAGACGGGGGAGTAGGTGGTGACGGCGATGTCGCGCGTATCCGGATCGAAGCGGAGGATCCGCATGAAGCCGAGGCCGTTCTCCTCGTCCGCGGCGTAGTTGAACGCCAGGACGTTGACCGTGCGCCCGTCATACTGCATTTCGGTACGGACCGTGCCGGACGTGCAGCTCGAAAGGATCAGGCGAACGCCCGCGTTCTTCTTTACGATCTCTTCCTCGATCAGCTTGCCGAATTCGGTCAGGCTGCCCGCTTCGTCCACGTAGTCGTTCACGAACAGGATCGTGCTGTACTTCGCGGGATCGACCGCTGCGATCTGCGCGTTCACGAAGTCGATCCGCTTCTGCTGGTCTTCGCGCTCCTCGTCGGTTTCGGCAAGCTTATGGAAGCCGATGCCGATCGTGAGGATCCCGTGCTCCGCAAAGCGGCGGACCCAGATCTCTCCGTCGCCGAAGACCGCCTGCGGATGCAGCAGACCGCGCGCCGCGAACGGACCGTAATCCATCGCGTCGCCGTCCACGTCGATTGTACCGGCAATACCGAAGTACTTGCTTCTGAGCTTGCCGAGAAGCTCAACGGCCTTTGCTTCGATATCCGCGTCGTTGAACGTGCCGGCCGTGCTGCCGGTGGTGAACGCCGCAATGACGTTCGCGTCCGATGCGCAGCCGAGGATCCAGTCGACCATCGCCGCGAGCGCGTCGGTGCGCGCGCCTTCCTTCGCGATCTTCGCATCGGAGAACCAGACGATCTCAAACTCGCCCGGCTTCGTAATGCGGAGCATGCCCGGAACGTATACGACGATGTAGTTGCCCTGCGTTTCTTCGCCGCTCGGCGTGATCGGGTATTCGCCGATCTTTTCGCCGGGCTCGCGCTCGAGCGTGTAGTCCACGGTGTCGCCGCTCAGAAGGCCGCTGACCGTTGCCGTAAGCTCCGGATCCTTCGATCCGAACTTCTTGACCTTGCTGTCCGCCCTGACCGTAACGATCCGCGGCGTGACCTCCAGCGTGCCCTCGTCGAGCGTGATGTCGTAGTTGTCGGCGCCCGTCGGGAAGAGAACGTCGATCGCGTTGACGGCCGTTCCGACGTCCGTCACGGAGCCGAGTGCGCGCACGACCGGTTCGTCGCCCTTTGCAAAGCCCATGCCGAGGATCTGTACGACCGGCTTTTCGAGCGCGGTTCCGTCATAGACCTTCGTCGCGCTTTCGCTCTTCAGGATGACGGGGCGCTTGCTGATCGTAAGCTCGCCGTCGGTGACGAGGAACGTGACGGTCTTGAAGTTCGGGTTCGTGTTCTCGAACTGATCTTCGGCAAGACCCATTTCGTAAACGCCCGCGTTGATCGCTTCGACCTTTGCGGTTCCGCTGAAGGCGAAGTCGCTTTCCTTGTAGAGCGGGTTCTCGATCTCAACGTCGTAGCCTTCCGCCGCGAACGTCCGGTTGTCGAATACGTACGACGCCTTATGGCCGGTGATCGTGACGGTCGTTTCGATCGGCAGGATCTCCTGATAGCCGTCGGTGACGAGGAACGTGACGGTCTTGAAGTTCGGGTTCGTGTTTGCGAACTGATCTTCGGCGAGGCCCATCATCGTCTTGCCCGCATCGGTGCGTTCGGCTTTCGCCGTACCGGAGAACGTGAAGTACGATTCCTTGTACAGCGGATTGCTGATCTTGACGTCATAGCCGGTGACCTTGTGCTCGGTTCCGTCATAGTCGACCGTGTCGGTGTGACCGGTGATCGTGACGGTCGTTTCGATCGGCAGGATCTCCTGATAGCCGTCGGTGACGAGGAACGTGACGGTCTTGAAGTTCGGGTTCGTGTTTGCGAACTGATCTTCGGCGAGGCCCATCATCGTCTTGCCCGCATCGGTGCGTTCGGCTTTCGCCGTACCGGAGAACGTGAAGTACGATTCCTTGTACAGCGGATTGCTGATCTTGACGTCATAGCCGGTGACCTTGTGCTCGGTTCCGTCATAGTCGACCGTGTCGGTGTGACCGGTGATCGTGACGGTCGTTTCGATCGGCAGGATCTCCTGATAGCCGTCGGTGACGAGGAACGTGACGGTCTTGAAGTTCGGGTTCGTGTTTGCGAACTGATCTTCGGCGAGGCCCATCATCGTCTTGCCCGCATCGGTGCGTTCGGCTTTCGCCGTACCGGAGAACGTGAAGTACGATTCCTTGTACAGCGGATTGCTGATCTCAACGTCGTAGCCTTTGACCTCATGCTTCGTTCCGTCGTAAGGGCTCGTATTGAAATGACCGGTGATCGTAACGACGACGTCGCCCGCGGGGGTAACCGTCAGCGTGCCTTCCTTGGTGGTGATATCGTAGTTCTCCGCAAGCGTGGTCTCGTTCAGCGCGTAGGTGAACGTGTTCTTGCTGCTGCCGACGTTCGTCTGCGAACCCGTGACGTTGTACGTCGCGCCTTCGCCTTCGACGAAGCCGTCGCCGGTGACCGTGACCGTGTCGTTCGTCAGCGGCGTGCTGTCGTATACCTTCGTGTCGTCCGCGGAGGTCATCGTGATCGTCCGCTTCTTGATCGAGAGCGTGCCGTACTCGGTTTCGATCTCCGGATACTGCGCCGTCACGTCGTCGCCCGCCGCATTCGTCAGCGCCTGGCTGAACGTGTTGTTCTCTGCCGCGCTGTCGCCGTAGTTTCTGACGCCGTCTTCGGTCGGCGTGATCGTGATCTTGTCGCCCGTCGGGAGCGTGAAGACCTTGCCGTCCGAACCCGCATCCGCTTCCAGCGTTACGGTCTTGGTCGTCACGGTCGTGACGTTCTGTTCTTCTTCCTCGTCATAGCTCGTCGTCGATTCCGCAGCCGTGTATTCGACCGTATAGACTTCTTCCTTATGAAGCTTTCCGTCGTACGTCCATTCCTTCGTCGCGGACGTGATCTTGATCGCCGGACGGAAGGTGTTCGTGAACACGACGCTCTCGTGGCCCGCCAGCGTTCCGTCCTTCGCCAGCGAAGAACCGTTCGTTCCGGTGTTCTCTTCGCTCGTCGACGGAATGTATCCCGGCGTTCCGCTTTCCGTGATGCTGTACGTCGTGCCGTATCTCAGCGGAGAGATGACGACCTTTTCGCCGTGCTTCAGCGTGAACGAAAGCGTGAATTCCGCTTTGCCGCTGCCGCCCTGCGCCGTCAGATACGACCACATTTCGCTGCCGATCCGGTCGCGCTCTGCCGCGGTCAGAAGATCCTCGGTCCCGCTCGCCGTCACTTTATTGACGTGGAAATGGAGCATGAAGTCCGAAATGTCGTCAAACCCGTCGATGTGCGGCGTGCCGATCGTCACGGTATAGAGGAAGTCCAGCTCCGTGCTGCCGCCGACAACGTTCTTTTCGATCTCCAGGCTGCATTTGTGCGTGTTCGTGATCGTATAGCCCGTGATGAAGGTCTCGTATCCGGACACGGCGTCCTCTTGGACGTAGTAGGAAATCTCTTCGTTGACGCCGTCTGTCGCTGGTTCCGCATATTTCGGCGCCGTGAAGGTGTGCTTCCAGTCGTCGGCCGCAGTAACCTCCGCAGCGTCGACCTCCGTGCCGTGCGCGAACAGATGTACCATGATGCTTGCCGGACGGTTGGCTTCGCCGCTGTCCTCCCAGATCTTCGTCACCGGGATCTCGACCGTTGTGTTCGTGACCTTCAGCTTGCCTTCCTTGGTCGTGATCGTGTAGTTGTCCGCTTTGGTGTTGCCGTTCAGCGTGTAGGTGAACGTATTGCTGCTTTCGCCGATCACCGTCTGCGAACCCGTGACGTTGTACGTCGCGCCTTCGCCTTCAACGAAGCCGTCGCCGGTGACCGTGACTGTGTCGTTCGTCAGCGGCGTGCCGTCGTAGATCTTTTCGTCGCTCGCGCTGGTCAGGGTGACTGCGCGCGGCGTGATCTTCAGTTTTCCGGGGATCGTCGTGACCTTGAAGCGTGCGGTCACGTCGGTGCCGCTCGAATCCGTCACCTGCGCGGTGCCGGTCACGTTGACGGGGTATTCGCCTGCGTCCTTTCCGGTGTTCTGCGCAACGATGCCGGTAACGGTATACGTTTCGCCGCCGACCGTGAATTTCAGTTCATTGCCTTCGACCGTAAAGACGGTGCCGTCGACCCGGATCTCCTTGAAGCCCTTGACCGTCTGCTCTTCGCCGTTATAGAGATACGTGCCGCTGTTCGCGACGATCTCAACGGCCTTCTGCTCGATCAGGATCGCGTAGACGATGTTCTCGTCGTCCTCGTTCTCAACGTCGACGATCACCTTGCCGAGCGCGTTCGTGTCGGACGTGCTGCTGCTCCTGCTCCAGCCGGCGAAGTAATATCCGTTCGGGACCGTGATGCCGAACTCTGCATGGAAGGAATACGCGGAGAGATCGGACAGATCGAACGATTCGTTGTTGAGGATCGGCGTTTCGGTATTGGTCCATGCGGAGGGGGAGGGGTTCCATTCGATGCCGGTCTTGTCGTCGGGACGGATCGCAAAGGTGATCTTCGTCTCGGGATAGTCCGTCGCATACTGCGCGAGCAGACGCACTTCGTATTCCGAACCGGAATCGGGGCGCGAAAGGAACTCGTTTTTGATCTGAAGCTCCGAGCCGGGCTGATACAGCTTGTTGCTCGTGTCGTTCTTGATCTTCCATCCGATGAACTTCAGCGAACCCTTCTGAAGGTTGCTTCCGCCCATGATGCAGGCGTAGCTTCCGAGACGGTATTCGTTGTCGTCGATCGGGACCGTGCCCGTGCCGCCGTTTGCGTCGTAAACGACCTTGTATCCTTCCGTGGAGGAATACACGGCGATCAGCGTGAGCGTTCTGGTTTCGGCGTCATAACCGGGCATCGATTCGAGCGCTTCGTCGTTGAATATCGTTCCGAAATAGAACGGGGTCCTTCCGTCGGCAAGCCGCCAGCCGATGAAGGTCTCGCCTTCCTTCTGCGGATCGGCCGAAGGCTTGGCGATCTGCTCGCCGGAGGTGACGCTCACGGACGGTTCGCCGGAGAAGGTTCCGCCTTTCGGATCGAATACGACGGTATACGTGACCGGCGACCAGACGCCGTTGAAGGACGCGTCGTAGCACGGGAAAACGTATTTTCCGGTAAAGTCCTTGATCAGTTCGCCGGAATTCGACATCCATCCGTTGAACAGATACGTAACGCCGGCCTGCGAACGTGTCGATTCGTCGGCGACCAGCGTCGCCTTCGTATACTGATGCAGTCCGAGCGCGTCGTTGAACGGAACGTTCTCAAGCATCTCCGGCTCCATGCCGAGTCCCGGATAGTAGGACAGCTTCACCTCGTTCCGATGGTGGAAGAGATGGAGGACGTCGTGACGGCTGACTTTCTGCAGCTGAGATCTGCTCACGTAGTACGGATTGCCTTCGGTGTTTGTCGGGTTGACGGTAAACGTATCGTCCTTCTCAAGGATGATATGATCGTTCCCCAGAACGGTAAAACCGTCGTGTCCGTAGGAAACGGAGAAGGTGTTCGGATTGTTGTTGACGGAGCCGATGTGGCAGATTTCAAGATAGTATTCCTGTCCGTCGGGAGAGGGGGCGTTCGAGGAATAATCCGCCCAGGTCTGCTTCAGCTCGCCGTTTCTCTTGAGCTCAGCCTGATCGGCCGTGCTGAGGACGGGGTACCACATATAGATCTTGTAGGACCAGAAGCTTTCGCCCAGTTCGACCTTCTGCAGGGTGACCGTGACGGTTTTACCCGCAAAATTCGAGCTGTAGTTGCCGCGGTAATGCGGATTGTAGGTATCGGGATGGCAGGTGGTGGTCTTCCATCCGTTCGTGACCTTCCACTGATACTTGTACGTTTTGTCGCCCTCCGTGAACGTGCCGAGCCGGATCGGATCGGCAAGCGTTACTACCGTACCGGAGGTTTTGCTGATATCGGTGGTCCAGACGTTGTTCCAGAAACCGGCGGACATATAGGTCATGTCGTCGACGTCGTACTGCGGCGCGTCGTCGCCGGTGTACGCCTTCACGATGTCTTCGGTATAGCCGTTTTCGGTTTTATAATACAGATGATCCGGGTCCTGGAAGACGATCGGACAGCGCGGAAGATTGAAGAACAGACGGACGACCGTGGAGCCGTCGCCCATCACGAGGATCGTTGCCGTCGATCCCTCGTACAGGTCGGATTTGGAGGTGTTGTAGGACCAGGGCGCGGCATAGGTGCCGTTCCGGTACGTCGGATTGTCGCCGTTCGCGTCAAAATGGATCTCGTCTTCCACAAGGCCCATGTCAAAGGAGACGTTCTTCAGAACGGTTTTTACGTCGCTGAACGACAGCGCCGTTCCGGCATAAGCCATGCTGCCGGCATTGTGGGTGCTGTCTACCAGGATCGTTCCGGTGAGGTAGTATTTGCCCTGTTCGAGATAGGAGGTGGACTCGACGTACAGCTCCACACGGAAACCGACTTTATCGGCAACGACCCACTTCGCGTAAATGCTCGTGTCCGCTTCCAGCGCGCTTCCGAACGTGAACGCATTGTTCGTTTCGACTGCGCCGTCCATCAGATACCAGCCGTCGAACCGGTAACCGGCAAGCGTCGGCGCTTCGGGCGCGACCGTGGGTTCACCGGCTTCCACGAAGACGGGCGGGATATAGGAGCTGCCCTTCGTGTTGAAGGTCAGCCAGAAACCGACCTTCGCGATCGGGTACAGATCGACGTTGCCGCTGCCGTGATCGAGCACCAGCACATCGCCGTCCGCGTATTCCGTGCCGCTCGTTCCCGCGGTTTTCCAACCGAGGATCGTCATCGGCGTGCCGTTGTCCGAGCGCGGCGTGACGGCGGGGCTGTTCGCGATCAGCGTGGTCGAAACGGTGCCGCCTTCCGCAGGACGTTCGAAGAATCTCGTTTCGAGGATGCTGTCCTCGCCGCCGTTTTCAAAATCGTGGAAAAATACGAAGATGATGTTGTCTTCGCTGACAAACTTTGCGTAAAGCGTGGCGGGGGAGAGCTCCGCGCCGGTTTTGCCGAAGCCGTCGAACGCCTCGGTGCACGCTTCGTTCGCATACCAGCCCATAAAGACGTATCCGTCCTTCACGGGGTTTTCCGGCATCTCCAGCACTTCGGTCTTCTTCAGGATGACCTTCAGATATTCTTCACCGTCCGACAGGAACGTGAAGGTGACGGTCTCCTGATGATCGATAACGGACTGCACGCCGGTCTCCGGACCGACGGGTGCGAGATCGACCGGATCGACCGGGCTGATCGGTTCGACGGGATCCTCAGGCTCCGCGGGATCGACGGGTTCCGCCGGTTCAACGGGATCCTCAGGCTCCGCGGGATCGACGGGTTCCGCCGGTTCAACGGGATCCTCAGGTTCTGCCGGATCGACGGGTTCCGCCGGTTCAACGGGATCCTCAGGTTCTGCCGGATCGACGGGCTCCGCCGGTTCAACGGGATCCTCAGGTTCTGCCGGATCGACGGGCTCCGCCGGATCGACGGGCTCCGCGGGATCAACGGGTTCTTCGGGCTCCGCCGGGTCGGCGGGTTCTTCGGGATCCGCGGGGGCCTCCGGGCCGACCGGATTTTCGTGATCGAATCCTTCGCGGCTGCCGATCGAAACGCCGTTGCCGCTCGTTTTCTGAATCAGGTCCTTGTCGCGGGCGGAATCCGCCAGCGCGGCTGCAGGCAGAAGCTGCAGGACCATGATCGCCGCGATGAGGATCGCGAGTATACGCTTTTTGCCGAAAAGCTTCATTATTCTTCCTCCGTAAACAGTCAGGTCTATACCGTCCGCGCGCGGACGGACAACCGCAGCCGAATAACCGGCGCAGCGTCCGGACAGAGCGTTTTCCCGCGGAGAGACCCGTCAAAAGGTCCGAAGCCGGCAGGAGAACAAATTTCTCGGTTTTGTTCGATTATTCGGCGCGCTTTGTACAATTCTCTGCATACGGTTTTTCGATCGAAGTCCGAAAGACAGGACAAAAAACGGCTCGTGGTCCCGTATGCACCGAACATTATAATATGGGCAAAAACGACCTGTCAACGAAGTATATGATATATTATCAAAGGACGAAAAACGGGCAAAACACGCAAATCGGAATTTTGCCGAAAATCGTTGATTTTACTGGGTTTTTCGGCGCTTTTTCCGAAAAGTCGGAAACCGGGGAAAAAGGCGGATCTCCGACCGGACGGCAACGGCCGGACCGAATTGCCCGAAACGCGGGAACCGGCGTCCGGAAACGATGCGAACGGCGCTGCGTCCCGGCCGGACCGCGAAGCGGGATCCGCCGCCCGGTTTTTCGCGGAAATGTACAATCCGAGTCCGCGCTTTTGTACAGAACAGAGGGGGGTTGCATGAAAAAAACAGGATCCTCCGGTTTCGGAGGACCCTGCGTTCCGTATTTCTCAGAATTCGGGCGGGGGAACGAGATCGTCGTCTCCGCGGAGCGCGGCTTCACGCGCGCGGCGCTTTTCTTCCGCGGCAGCGGCGTCCTTTCTGCGCTGCTCTTCGATCTGCGCCTTGATCGCGTTTTCGATCTCGTTGCAGACCTCGGGGTTGTCCTTCAGGAACAGACGCGCGTTTTCGCGGCCCTGCGCCATGCGCATCTCGCCGTAGGAGAACCAGGAGCCGGACTTGATGATGATGCGGCGGTCGATCGCCATATCGAGGATGCAGCCTTCCTTGGAGATGCCCTCGCCGTAGAGCATATCGAACTCCGCGGTGCGGAACGGCGGCGCGACCTTGTTCTTGACGATTTTTACGCGCGTACGCGAGCCGACCGCCTCGTTGCCGTTCTTGAGCGTTTCGATGCGGCGGACGTCCATGCGCACGGAAGCGTAGAACTTCAGCGCCTTGCCGCCGGTCGTCGTTTCGGGATTGCCGAACATGACGCCGACCTTTTCGCGGAGCTGGTTGATAAAGATCACGACGGTGTTGGTCTTTGCGACGCAGCCGGTGAGCTTTCTCAGGGCCTGCGACATCAGCCGCGCCTGAAGGCCCACGTGCGAATCGCCCATGTCGCCCTCGAGCTCCGCCTTCGGAACGAGCGCTGCGACCGAGTCGATGACGATCACGTCGATGGCGCCGCTTCGTGCGAGCGCTTCCGCAATGTCGAGCGCCTGCTCGCCGGTGTCCGGCTGGGACACGTAGAGATCCTCGATCTGTACGCCGAGGTGCTCCGCGTAAACGGGATCGAGCGCGTGTTCCGCGTCGATGAACGCCGCGGTGCCGCCCATCTTCTGCGCCTGTGCGACGATGTGCAGGGCGATGGTGGTTTTGCCGCTGGATTCCGGTCCGAAGATCTCGATGACGCGGCCGCGCGGCACGCCGCCGACGCCGAGCGCGAGATCCAGGTCAAGGCATCCGGTCGGGATCACGGAAACGGGCACGCGCGACGCGTCGCCCAGCTTCATGATCGCGCCTTTGCCGAAGTTTTTTTCGATCTGGCTCAGAGCGATCTCCAATGCTTTTTCTTTTTCCAACATGTCGTGTTCCTCTCTTTCCACGTCTTGCGTATATAGTAGTATATCACATGTCCGTTATTTCGTACAGATATTTCTTCGCAGCAGATCGAGCGCGTTGAGCGTCGCGGTATGCCGGATGCGGTCGCGGTCGCCGAACAGGTTCAGCCGCTTCACGACCGTTCCGTCTCTGCCCGCCAGCGCGACGAACACCGTGCCGACCGGCTTGTCCGGCTCGCCGCCGTCCGGTCCGGCGTATCCCGTGGTGGACAGGGCGAAATCCGTTCCGGCGGCCTTTCGGCAGCCCTCGGCCATTTCACGCGCGCATTCCTCCGAAACCGCGCCGACGGTGTCGAGCGTTTCCTTCCGCACGCCGAGACGGCGCATCTTCGCGTCGTTCGAGTACGTCACGTCGCCCTCGACGAAATACGCGGAGCTGCCGGGATAGTTGATAAACGCGTCGGCGAGCCTGCCGCCGGTGCAGCTTTCCGCAACGGCGAGCGTTTTGCCCGCGTCGATCAGCGCGTGATGACAGACCTCCGCAAGCTCTCTGCCGTTCGTGTCGTACACGACGTCGCCGATCGTCGCTCTGATCTGTGCGATCACGGGCGCAACGAGCGCTTCGCCCTCGGCGTCGTCGCGGCAGCGTGCGGTGACGCGCAGCGTGACCTCGCCGGTCTTTGCGTACGGCGCGATCGTCGGGTTCGACTGATGCTTGATCAGCTCGTCAAGCCGGTACGTCACGTCCGACTCGCCCATGCCGAAGATGCGGACCTCACGCGAATACAGCCGGTGACCGCTCTTCTCGAGCAGGTAGGGAAGCACGTGGTTCAGAAACATCGGACGAAGCTCGCGCGGCGGTCCCGGCATCAGGATCGCGGCTTTGCCCTCTGCTTCCATGATGCAGCCGGGCGCGGTCCCGTTCGGATTCGGAAGGATGATCGCGTCCTTCGGGAACATCGCCTGTTTTTTGTTGTTCGGCGCGACCGTGCGGCCCCGGGATTCAAAATAGGAAACGATCCCGTTCCATTCGTTCTCGAACAGCACGAGCTCTTTGCCGAGCGCTTCCGCGACGGTTTCCTTCGTAAGATCGTCGTCCGTCGGGCCGAGTCCGCCGGACAGCAGCACGACGTCCGCGCGCGAAAGCGCGGTCCGCACCGCTTCGGCAAGCCGTTTCGGATTGTCGCCGACGACGACCTGGTGATACATGTCGATGCCGGAGGGCGCGAGTTCCTTTGCGATAAAGTGCGCGTTGGTGTTCAGGATCTGCCCCATCAGAAGCTCGGTCCCGACGCAGATCAGTTCAGCGATCATGGAAATTCAGCACTCCTTTGTTCTTCACGATATACTCGATCGCGGACACGACCGACAGGATCAGCGCAGCGTATACCAGCGCCTCGATCACGTACAGAAGATACGGATTCAGATAGAAGAACGGCCATTCGTCGTAAAGCAGGAGCGCGATCACGGCGATGTCCTGGAACGTCGTTTTGAACTTCCCGAGCTTGCCCGCGGCGATCACGACGCCCTTCGACGCGGCGATCTGCCGCACGCCGGAGATCAGAAACTCGCGCGCAATGAACACGATCGTGAACACCGGGTGCAGCAGCCAGCGCGGATGCTTTTCGTCGGTCAGGCAGGAAAGCATCACGAACGCGGCGACGATCAGGATCTTGTCCGCGATCGGGTCCATCAGCTTGCCGAAGTCGGTCACGAGGTTGTGCCTGCGCGCGTATTTTCCGTCCAGAATGTCGGTGATCGCGGCGGCGAGAAAGATCACGGCGGCGACCCAGTGCGCGTACGGCGCGAACGCTTCCCAGACGGAGGGAAGCAGCAGAGCGGCGATAAACAGCGGGATCAGAAGGATCCGCAGGATCGTCAGTTTGTTTGCGGTATTCATAGGCATTCTCCAATCATATCATAGGGGTCGGCGCCGGTCAGGCGTACGGGGATATACTGTCCGGGTTCGTGGCGGTAGCTCGGCGCGACGCACACGAGCCCGTCCGCGTCGGGCGCTTCGCGGATCGTCCGGCCGTACGTGCCGTCCATTCCGGTCTCCTCCACGAGCATCGTCAGTTCCCGTCCGATCCAGCGCTCGTTGCGCGCTTTCGAGATGTCCTGCTGCTGCTCCATCAGAGCCGCGAGCCTGGCCTCCTTGACGGCTTCGTCTATCTGATCCGGCATCGCTTCGGCCGCCGTTCCCTCCTCGGGAGAGAACGCGAACGCGCCGACGCGGTCGAACGGATAGTCTCTGAGAAACTGCATGAGCTCCTGAAACTGCGCGTCCGTTTCACCGGGGAAGCCCACCATCATGGTGGTGCGCAG
This sequence comes from uncultured Clostridia bacterium, assembly GCA_946411635.1. Taxonomy (GTDB): domain Bacteria; phylum Bacillota; class Clostridia; order Christensenellales; family CAG-138; genus UBA3792. The sequence goes on from CAMKES010000001.1 coordinate 139,066, forward strand.
CGTGAAATCCGGATAGTTGGCGCGGATGTGATCGAGCACGCGCTCGATATGCGCCTTCGTTCCGCGGCGGTGCATCCGGCGCAGGATCTCGTCATTGCAGTGCTGCAGCGGCATATCGAGATACGGCACGAGCGTATTGCCTTCCGCAAGCGTGTCCAGAAGCTCCGGCGTGACCGTGTCGGGATAGGTATACAGCAGCCGCACCCAACGGAACCCGCCGATGCGGTCGAGCGCCTTGAGAAGCGGGATCAGCCGCGGCTTTCCGTACAGATCCTTTCCGTAGCCGGACGTGTCCTGTGCGATGACCGAAAGCTCGGTCACGCCCATGTCCGCAAGCGCCTTCGCCTCGTCGACGAGCCGCTCGAGCGGAACGCTTCGGAGATCGCCGCGGATCAGCGGGATCGCACAGTACGCGCAGCGGTTGTTGCACCCGTCGCCGATGCGCAGATACGCGCGGTGCGGCGGCGTGACGAGCAGCCGTTCGGGCACGATCGCGGGGGAGCAGGGCAGTCCCAGCTTTTCGCCGATGAGCCGCGGCAGCTTTTCGTATTCGCGCACGCCGAGGAACAGATCGACTTCGGGCATTTCCTCGGTCAGTTCCCTGCGGTAGCGCTCGGAAAGGCACCCGGTCACGACCAGCAGCCGGCAGCTGCCTTCTTTTTTGTACTGCGCCATCTCGAAGATCGCGTCGATCGACTCCTCCTTGGCGGGCGTAATGAACCCGCAGGTGTTGACGATCAGGATATCCGCTTCGGACGGTTCGGCCGTGAACGAATAGCCCGCCGCCTTGAGGTAGCCGAGCATCGTCTGCGTATCGACCTGGTTTTTGGCGCATCCGAGCAAGATCACGCCGACCGTCATAAATCGGTATCCTCCTCAAAATCCACGTCGTCCGGTTCGACCGGTTCGTCCGCGGGCGCGGAGCCGCCGCCGAACACGCGGTTGTATTCCGCCTGCGTGATCAGCACCTGTCTGGGTTTGCTGCCGTCGAACGGCGAGACGTATTTTTTCTGTTCCATCATGTCGACAAGCCGCGCCGCGCGCGCATAGCCCACGCGCAGCCGTCTCTGGATCATGGAGATGGACGCCTGCCCGTTCTCCATCACGACGCGCACCGCTTCGCCCAGCAGCTCGTCCTCCTGCTTGCCTTCGCCGAAGACGCCGCCCTGCGCGCCGCCCTTGGCTTCGTCGTTGATCTCGGAAAGCACGTCCTCGGAGAAGCGCGTTTCGGCTTTCTTGAAGCCGGACATGACGCGCTCGACCTCCTCGTCGGAAACGTAGGCGCACTGGAGCCGCGTCGGCTTGCCCGCGCCGTTCGGATGGAACAGCATATCGCCGCGGCCGAGCAGCTTTTCCGCGCCGGCGGCGTCGAGAATGATGCGCGAATCGATCGCGGAGCTGACCGCGAACGCGCAGCGCGACGGAATGTTCGCCTTGATGAGGCCGGTGATGATATCGGCGCTCGGGCGCTGCGTCGCAACGATCAGATGGATGCCGGCGGCGCGGCCGAGCTGCGCGATGCGGCAGATCGAATCCTCGACGTCGTCGGGCGCGACCATCATCAGGTCGGCGAGCTCGTCGATGATGACGACGAGCTTCGGGATCTTCTTGGTCTGGTCCTCCATCAGCGAATTGTACCGCGCAAGATCGCGCGCGCCGACTTCGCTGAATTTCTTGTAGCGCAGCGTCATCTCGTTGACCGCCCAGCGCAGCGCGCTCGCGGCCTTCTTCGGCTCGGTCACGACGGGGATCAGCAGATGGGGGAGCGTGCCGAACACGGACAGCTCGACCATCTTCGGATCGACGAGGATCAGCTTCAGATCCTGCGGCGAGGACTTGTAGATCATGGAAATGATCAGGTCGTTGATGCAGACGGATTTGCCGGAGCCGGTGGAGCCGGCGATCAGCATGTGCGGCATCTTCGCGAGGTCGGCGACGATGATCTTGCCGGCGATGTCCTTGCCGAGCGCCATCGTGACCGACGATTTCGCATTGATGAATTCGCTGCTTTCGATGATATCGCGCAGAAGCACGGTCGCAGCGTCCTTGTTCGGCACCTCGATGCCGACCGCCGCCTTGCCGGGGATCGGCGCCTCGATGCGGACGCGCGGCGCGGCAAGCGCCAGCGCAATGTCATTGGAGAGCGTCGTGATGCGGTTGACGCGCACGCCCGGCGCGGGCTGCAGCTCGTAGCGCGTTACGACGGGACCGACGGAGATGTTGATGACCCGCGCGGAGATATTGAAGCTCTGCAGCGTCTCCTCCAGGAGATGCGCGGTCGCGGTGGGATTCTCGGCGCTCTTGCCGAACGTTTCGCGCGGCTTGTTCAGACAGTCGATGGACGGCGGCTCGTACGCGGGCGCTTCGGGCGCGGGCGGCACGACGAGCGGAATGTCGTCGCCTTCCGCGGGCTTCTTTGCCGGCGTTTCCTTCTTTGCCGGTTCGGGCGCGAACGCCTCCGAGATCTCGCTGACGGAAGCAGGCCGCTTCGCGGGCTTCTTTGCGGGCGCGGGGGTTATGACCAGCTCGTCCTCCTCGTCTGCGGAGAGCAGCGCGTCGCTCTTCTTTTCGAGCCTGCCCGCCGCGGGCATCAGATCGAAATCGACGGGCGCGGGCGTTTTGCCGGTCCGTTTCTTTGCAGGGGCGGGGGATTCCGCTTCCGGGACCTCGAACAGCTCGTCGAACGAGAGCTTGGAATTCTTATGCGGTTCGGTCTTTCTGCGGACGGGCGCCGCATCGTCGATCGTGGTCTGGAAGTCCTTTTTCCACGGCCGGCGCGCAGGCTCGACTGCTTCTTCTTCATCGTAGTCCTCGGTCAGCGACTGCTCGTGTTCGGCGATCTTCTCACGCACCTTCGATCCGAACGCGTCGGTATACGCTTTGATGGAAATGCCGGTGCACAGCAGCACGGAGATCAGGAATCCCGCGATGATCACGACCCAGCACAAAAGCTTTCCGCCGATCACGTACAGGAGCGTCGGAATGATCATGCCGAGCACGCCGCCGCTGGCGTGCGCCTGCACGCCCTCGGTCCATGCCTTCGGGAACTGGCCGAAGAACTGGGAGACGTAATCGGTGAAGCCCATGCCGTTCGTACCGAGCGGGCTCAGCTTCACGAGCTCGCGGCTCGTCCACATGTGAAGCGCGCAGAGAATGAACAGAACGGCGAGCAGTCCCGTGAGCAGCGTGCCGCGCGCGGGCTTTTTGCGGCCGCCGATGATCAGGTAAAAGCCGATGATCACGAACAGAACGGGCACCGCGTACGCGAACACGCCGTGCATGCCGAGCAGATACGTGGAAATGATCCGGCCGAGCCAGTCGTCGTTGCCGCTGTACAGATACACCGCGAACAGCGCGCCGAGCGCGATCAGAATGATGCCGACGATCTCGACGACGGCATGCGGCGCTTTCGTTTCCTTTGCTTTGGTTTTTGCGGCGGCTTTTGCGCCGCCTTTTGCGGGAGCCGCGTTCTTTGCGCCGGATCTTGCGGGCGCTTTTTTCTTCGCGGACGGTTTGTTTGCCATGAATGATCCTCCGATGAACCATTTTCTATCGATTGTATTATACTCCGAAACACGTCGCCGCGCAAGCATAAAAAACGGACGGCTTGCCCGCGCGGCGGATCCGTGATAAGATAACGGAAAAGCCCCCGGAGGAAATGCCCGTGCTGCCGAAACTGCTGATCTGGGACTGGAACGGAACGATCCTTGACGATACGGATCTCTGTCTGCGGATCGAAAACGAACTGCTGACCGAGCGCGGCATGCGCCCGGTCACGAAAGCGTGGTATCTCGCAAACTTCTCGTTCCCGATCCGCGCCTATTACGAACGGATGGGATATACGTTCGGGACCGAAAGCGATTTCGACGTTTCGGCGCAGTTCATGGAACGCTATACGGCGCGCTGCCCCGAATGCGGGCTCCGCGAAGGCGTTCGGAACGTGCTCTCGGAGGCGCGCGCCCGCGGGATCGCGCAGACGCTCCTGTCCGTAACGGAGCAGTCGGAGCTGCGGATCGAAGCGGCACGTTCCGGCGTCGCCGGGTTCTTTTCCGAGATCATCGGAACGGACGACGCGCTCGGGTTTTCAAAGGTCGACCGCGCGAAGGCGTACATGGCGCGCATCGGCGTCGACCCGCACGACGCGCTGTTTGTCGGCGATACGGATCACGACGTCGAAGCCGCGAACGCCGTCGGATGCGCCTGCGTTCTGCTCGAGGGCGGACATCAGTCGCGCGAACGTCTGCTGCAGTGCGGCGTTCCGGTCTATGCCTCCGCGGACGCGCTGTACCGCGCGCTGTTCGGCTGATATGGCGGGCTCGTTTTTTCAAAGCGTATACGAGGCCGTGGCGCGGATCCCGTACGGAAAGGTGCTGAGCTACGGGGATATCGCGCGATGCATCGGATACCCGAACCGTGCGCGGTTCGTCGGCTTTGCGATGCGCGCGTGTCCCGATCATCTTCCGTGGCATCGTGTCGTCATGGCGGACGGCTCGATCGCGGGCGGCGGCTTCGCGCCGGTCCGCAGGATGCTGCTGGAACGCGAAAACGTGCCGTTCCTTCCGGACGGCCGGGTCGATCTGCGCGCATGCCGCGCTCCGCTCGCCGAAATTCGGGCAAAGTGCGTTGCAGAGACGTAAAAGATATGGTATACTGATTTTTAACGTGAACAAAAAGGAAGGAAACTATGAAACGGACCGATATCGGCGGGCAGGCGGTGATCGAGGGCGTCATGATGCGCTCCGAAAAAGGAACGGCTCTGGTCGTTCGCCGCAGCGACGGATCGCTCGCCAGAGAATTTCATCATAAAAGGACCCGATACAAAAAAGGCTCGTTCCCGACGTGGCCGGTCGTGCGCGGCGTCTACGCGTTCGTGAAGGCGCTGACCGACGGCATGACCGTCACCACCCGCGCGGCGGAAATGCTGGGCACGGAGGAAGAGGAGCCGACGAAGTTCGAGAAATGGCTCGCAAAGCGCTTCAACAAGTCCGCGATGGACGTCGTGAAGGTCACGGCGATCGTACTTGCGGCGATCCTTGCGATCGGGCTGTTCTTCTTTCTGCCGATCGGCGTCATCTCGCTTCTGGAGCTTGCGTTCGGCAAGATGAGCCCGGTCCTGAGCGCGATCGTGCAGGGCGCGATCCGTCTTGCGATCTTCCTGCTTTACATCTACGGCATTTCAAAGATCAAGGACATCAGGCGCGTGTTCATGTACCACGGCGCGGAGCACAAAACGATCGCCTGCTACGAGGCGGAGCTTCCGCTGACGCCGGAGAACGCGGCGAAATGCACGCGGCTGCATCCGCGCTGCGGAACGAATTATCTGTTCCTGACGATGGCGGTGTCCATCGTCGTGACGGCGGCGGTCTCCGCGCTTTGCACGCTGATCCCGGGCTTCAACGAATGGCACAACGCGAGCACGCTGAACACGTTCCTGTTCCGTCTTGCGCGGATCGTGCTGCTCCCGCTGATCGCGGGCGTATCCTACGAAGTCCTGAAGGCGGCCGCAAAACGCGACAACCTCGTCTGCCGCATCGTCCGCGCGCCGGGGCTCGCGCTTCAGCACCTGACGACGAAGGAGCCGACCGAGGATATGCTCGAGGTGGCGATCGAATCGTTCGGCCTTGCGCTGCACCCGCCGAAGGACGATCTCGAGTTTACCGAAAAAGCCGCGGAAAAGCCTGCGGAGCCCGGAACGGAAGCAGAACCCGAACAGGAGCCCGGAACGGCCGAAGGATCCGAACCGGACGCCGGAACGGAAGCGGACGCATGATCGTTCGCCGGGCGGAACAGAAGATCGCGGCGCTTCTTGCGCCCGTCGCCGGAGAGGACGCACGGCTGGAAGCGTCGTTTTTGCTGCGCGCGCAGGGGTTCCGCTCGCCCTATCAGAACGTGACCGAAGCGGACGCGGAAGCGCTGCAGCCGCTGATCGAACGCAGACTTTCGGGCGAACCGCTGCAGTACGTGCTCGGCGAATGGGAGTTTTTCGGTTTGCCGTTCTTCGTCGACAAACGCGTCCTGATCCCGCGTCCCGATACGGAGATCCTCGTCGAAACTGCAATGAAGACGCTTACGGGCGACCGCCGCGGCGTGCTGGATCTCTGCTGCGGCAGCGGATGCATCGGGATCGCGCTTGCCGTGCGCGCTTCGGCGCGCGTGACCGCGGCGGACGTCAGCGCGGACGCGCTTGCGCTCACGGAACGCAACGCGGCGAAAAACGGCGTTTCGGTCGCGACCGTGCAAAGCGACCTGTTTGCGTCCGTCGAAGGCACGTTCGATCTGATCGTTTCCAACCCGCCGTATCTTTCGAAGGCGGACATGGACGCGCGCGGCGCGGTGCTTCGCTTCGAGCCGGAGCTTGCGCTGTACGGCGGTGAGGACGGACTGGACTTCTACCGCCGCATCGCCGCGGATTACCGGCGGCATCTGAAGCCGGGCGGCACGCTGCTTCTGGAGATCGGTATGACGCAGAGGCAAGCGGTCGAAGCTTTATTCGGACACAGTGAATGCGTATGCGATTACGGCGGACGTCCGCGCGTGATCGCGGTGAAAGAATATGATTGAGAAACTGAAAAAGTGCAAAGAACGATACGAAGCTCTCACGGAGGCGCTGATGAAGCCGGAGGCGGCGAACGACCGCGAGGCGTACACCGCGCTTTCGCGCGAGCATGCGGAATTGTCCGGAATCGTCGCTGCGTTCGACCGGTACACGGAGACCGAACGCGAACGCGACGGCTGCCTTGCGCTTTTGAACGAACAGCCGGACGCCGAAATGAAGGCGCTTGCGGAGGAGGAACTTGCGGCGCTGAACGCATCGCTTTCCGAGCAGGAGACGGCGCTTCGCGCGCTGCTGCTTCCGAAGGATGAAAACGACGAGCGCGGCGTGATCCTCGAGATCCGCGCGGGCACGGGCGGAGAGGAGGCGTCGCTGTTCGGCGCGGACCTTCTGCGCATGTATCTGCGCTACGCCGAGCGGCACGGCTTCAAAACCGAAACGATCTCGGAGAACGTCACGGAGCTCGGCGGCGTCAAGGAGATCGTCCTGTCCGTATCCGGCAGGCGCGGCGCGTACGCAAGGTTGAAATTCGAGGGCGGCGTGCACCGCGTACAGCGCGTGCCCGAGACCGAATCGCAGGGACGCATCCATACGAGCGCGGCGACGGTCGCCGTCATGCCCGAGGTCGACGACGTGCACGTCGAGATCAAAGAATCCGATCTTCGCATCGACACGTACCGGTCCAGCGGCGCGGGCGGACAGCACGTGAACAAAACGTCCTCCGCGATCCGCATCACGCATCTGCCGACCGGCATCGTCGTCGCCTGTCAGAACGAGCGCAGTCAGCTGCAGAACAAGGAGCAGGCGATGCGGCTTTTGCGGAGCCGCCTCTATGAGTTTTACGCTTCGCAGCAGCACGCCGAGCTCGCCGACCGCAAAAAGAGCATGGTCGGCAGCGGCGACCGCAGCGAGCGCATCCGCACGTATAATTTTCCGCAGAGCCGCGTGACCGATCACCGGATCGGGCTGACGCTCTACAAGCTGGAGGCGTTTCTGGACGGCGACATGGATGAAATGATCGACGCGCTCACGCTCGCGGAGCGCGCGGCGCAGCTTTCCGGGGAGGCGGACGCATGAAAACCGAAGTGATCTCAACGGCCCGCAGAGAGGAAGCGGGCACCGCGCTCGGCGCGGAACTGATCCAGAACGGCGAACTCGTCGCGTTTCCGACGGAAACGGTCTACGGGCTCGGCGCGAACGGCATGGACGGCGAGGCCGTGAACCGGATCTTTGAAGCGAAGGGGCGGCCGAACGACAATCCGCTGATCCTGCACGTGGCCAAAAAGAGCGACGTGAAGGCTTTGTGGGCGCACGTTCCGAAGCTTGCGAACGTGCTGATGGACACGTTCTGGCCGGGACCGCTGACGCTGATCTTCAACAAGGCGGACGAGGTCCCGTACGAAGTCACGGCGGGGCTCGAGACCGTCGCGGTCCGCATGCCGGCGGACAAAACCGCGCGCATGCTGATCCAGAAATCGGGCGTGCCGATCGCGGCGCCGTCGGCGAATCGCTCGGGCAGACCGAGCCCCACGACCGCGGAACACGTGCTCGCGGACATGGACGGGCGCATCCCTCTGATCCTGGACGGCGGTCCGTGCCGTTACGGCGTGGAATCGACCGTGCTTTCGCTCGTCGGAGATCCGACGATCCTGCGCCCGGGCGCCGTCACGCGGGAAATGCTCGAGGCGGTCATCGGACCGGTGCGGCTCGCGCCGAGCATCCTGAACCCGCTCGGCGAGCGCGAGGTCGCCGCGTCGCCCGGCATGAAGTACAAGCATTACGCGCCGGACGCCTCGGTCCACGTTGTGGAGGGCGAGCCGAAGCCGGTCGCGAAGCGCATCCGCACGCTCTACTACGATCTTGAGGCGGACGGAAAGCGCGTCGCGATCCTCGGAACGGAGCAGACGATGCCGGGCTACCGCAACATGAACGCGTATTCGCTCGGCGACCGGGACGATCCCGAAACGCTCTGTCAGAGCCTGTTCCGGCTGCTGCGCGACGTCGGCGGAGACTGCGACGTCATCCTTGCCGAGGGCGTCGAAACGGCGAATACCGGCCTGGCGTTCATGAACCGGCTCCTGCGCGCCGCGGGGTTCTCGCGGGAACGCGTCTGACCGCAAAAAAAGCGTTTTTGGCTCTGTACAAATCCACGCGGATTTGATATACTGTTTCAGATAAACAGAGGGGGGCTTGAGAAAAACATGGTGATTTCGATCGGATCCGACCACGGCGGCTTCGCATATAAAGAAGCGATCCGCGAACATCTGCTTTCACAGGGACACGAAGTGATCGACTGCGGCTGCTTCGGCACCGAGAGCGTCGATTATCCGGAGTTCGGCATCGCCGCTGCGGAATGCGTGCGCGACGGCAAAGCCGATCGCGGCATCGTCGTCTGCACCACCGGCATCGGCATGTCCATCGCGGCGAACAAGGTCCGCGGCATCCGCTGCGCGCTCTGCGGCGATCTGAAGTCCGCGGAGATGACGAGAAGACACAACGATTCAAACGTATTGGCAATGGGAGCGGGCATCATTCCGCTCTCTTTGGCTATAGAGATCACGGATACGTGGCTGTCGACCGAATTCGAGGGCGGCAGGCACGCAAGAAGGATCGGAATCATTTCCGCTTATGAGGCGGGGAAGGAGCAAGCATGAAAGTAACCGTAATCGACCATCCTCTGGTACAGCACAAGCTTTCGAGACTGCGCGACAAGAACACGAGCAATAAGGAATTCCGCGAACTCGTCAGCGAACTCGCGATGCTGATGTGCTATGAAGTCACGCGCGATCTGCCGCTCGTCGACGCAGAGATCGAAACGCCGATCTGCAAGAGCACGTTCAAGGTGCTCGCAAACGAAAAGATCGCGATCGTCCCGATCCTCCGCGCGGGTCTCGGCATGGCGGACGGCATGATGAACATGATCCCGAATGCGAAGATGGGACACATCGGCATGTACCGCAATCCCGATACGCTGAAGCCGACCAGCTATTACTGCAAGCTTCCGTACGACATCGAGGAGCGCGACGCGATCCTGGTCGACCCGATGCTGGCGACCGGCAACTCCGCGATCGAGGGCATTCGCGTGCTGAAGGAAGGCGGCGCGAAGAGCATCCGTCTCGTCAATCTTCTTGCGGCGCCCGAGGGCATCGAGGCGATCCGCAAGGTCTACGACGACGTGGATCTCTACGTCGCGTGCATCGACGAAAAGCTGAACGATCACGGCTACATCGTACCCGGTCTCGGCGATGCCGGCGACCGTCTGTTCGGCACCAAGTAACGAACGGGAGAGACATCGTATGACAAGCATCATGGAACGCATCGCCGAGGCGGAGCGGCAGGCTGACGCCGTTCTCGAGGAGGCGAACCGTACCGCGCGGGAGAGCGTGACGCGCGTCAGAACCGAGGCGGAGGAAGCGATCGCCGCGGCGGACGAGCAGGGACGCGCCCGCGTGGCGGACGCGCTCGTTCTTGCACGCAAAAACGGGGAAGACGTCGCGGACGACGTCGCCCGCAAAGCAAAAAAAGAAACGGACGCGCTGCTTTCGGAGGCGGAGAAAAACGTCGACGAAGCCGTATCATACTTGATGGAAAGGATTGAAGCAACCGTATGATCGTAGCGATGAAGCGCCTGTCTCTGGTCGCGCTGAAGGCGGACCGGGACGCGATCCTCAACGCGCTGCAGGAAGCAGGAACGGTCGAGATCATCAACTGTTCCGACGGCGAAGCGGCGAACGGGGACGCGGACGCGGTCAACGCGCGCATCCAGAGACTTGCCGAATCCATCAGCGCCGTCAAGCCGTACGCGAAGAAGGCCGGCTTTTTGAGCCCGCAGAAACGCGAAATGACGCTTTCCGGCATCCGTGAATACGTGCCGAAAGCCGAAACGGCGTCGGGCGAGATCGAAGAACTGCTGCACACGCAGACGCGCCTGCTCTCGGAACGGGAGAAGGCGCTTTCGACGCGCGCCGCGCTGGAGCCGTGGACCGGGCTTACCGTGCCGATGGACACCGTGAAGAACACGCCGCGCGTGCATTACTTTATCGGTCTGTGCGCGTCGAAGGACGTGCCGCGCGTGCAGGAACAGGACTATATCGCGGCCGAGTTTCTCGCCGACAGCTCCACGGTTCCGACGATCCTCGCCGCCAAGGAAGCGGACACGCGCGCCGTGCAGATCTTTTTGAAAACGATCGACTGGCAGGACTACGTGTTCCCGAAAATGAACGGAACGCCGCGGGAAGCGATCGAAGAACTCGACCGCCGCATCGCCGAGATCGACGCGGCGTATGCCGTAGCGCAGAAAAACCTCGAAGCGCAGGGCGAAACGATCGAGATCCTGCAGAACGCCTACGACGCCGAAACGATCGACGCCGACCGCCTGAACGCGAAGAACGATCTGACCTATACGGCGAGCGCCTTCGTGCTGGAGGGCTGGGTCCGCGAAGACGAAGTCGAAAAGACGGAGCAGACGATCAAAGGCGTGACGGATGCGTACAGCTTCGAAACGCGCGATCCGATCGAGGGCGAGGAGCCGCCGTCGGTGGTGAAGAACAGCAAGCTCGTCACCCCGTTCGAGGAGGTGCAGACGCTGTATTCGCGTCCCTCCTACGGCACGATCGACGGCACGCCGTACATGACGCCGTTCTACATTCTCCTGTTCGGTCTGATGCTTTCCGACACCGGCTACGGCATTCTGCTGATGCTCGGCTCCTGGCTCTATATCAAAAAGAAAAAGCCGACCGGCATGAGCGCCGGCATCACGCGCGTGCTCTTCTGGGGCGGTCTGTCCACGATCGTCTGGGGCGTGCTCACGGGGTCGTTTTTCGGCATCACGCGCACGGACGCGTCCGGCGGCGTGTTCACCGCGATCGGCCAGTTCTTCGACAGGATCGGCATTTTCCCGGCGTGGATCGATCCGATGAAGGATTCCATGGCGATGCTCGGGCTCTGCTTCGGTCTCGGCATCCTGCACATCGTCGCGGGGTACCTGGTCGGCGCGATCGACCGGTTTTCGAAGGGCGACTGGAAAGCCGCGGTCTTCGATCAGATCTCCTGGGTGCTGATCACCCTCGGCCTCGTCATCGGCTTCCTTCCCGCGATCACGAATATGGCGGGTTCGCCGATCGAACTGCCGAAGGCCGTTACGATGCCCGCGCTGATCGCCGCGGCCGTCGGCGCGCTGATGGTCGTGCTGTTCAAGGGCAGGGAAAAGAAAAACCCGCTGAAGCGGCTGACGAGCGGACTCGGCGGTCTCTACGACATCACGAGCGTCCTTTCCGACATTCTGTCCTACGCGCGTCTGTTCGCGCTCGGTATCGCCACCGGCGTCATCGGACAGGTGTTCAACATGCTCAGCAACATGCTGACCGGCTCGTCGAACATCGTTCTTGCGATCGTCGGCGCGGTGCTGTGCATCGTGCTCGTCATCGCGCTCCATACGTTCAACGTCGCGATCAACGCGCTCGGCGCGTTCGTCCACTGCGCGAGACTGCAGTACGTTGAGTTTTACGGCAAATTCTACGAATCCGGCGGCAAGGAATTCCGTCCGCTTTCGTACAATACAAAACACGTTCAGGTAACGAAATAAAACAATTAAGGTAAAGGAGAAACAACAACATGAATTGGGGTCCTATCTGGGCGACCGCGGGTGCGGTCATTGCGGCTTTACTGGCAGGTATCGGTTCTGCGATCGGCGTCGGCATCACCGGTCAGGCGTCTGCGGGCGTCGTTTCCGAGAATCCGGATCTTTCCGGTAAGTGCCTTCTTCTGCAGCTCCTTCCGGGTACGCAGGGCATCTACGGTCTGCTGATCGCGGTCGTTATCGCGCTGCAGTCCGGTCTGATGAGCGGCGACGTATCGAAGCTGATCGCCGATCCGACGATGGGCGTTCGCTATATGCTCGCGGGTCTTCCGATCGCGTTCGGCGGTCTGCTCTCCGCGATCTACCAGGGCAAGGTCGCAGTCGCCGGCATCAACATGGTAGCAAAGAAGCCCACCGAAAGCGGTAAGGGCATGGTCATGGCGATCATGGTCGAGACCTACGCCGTTCTGTCCCTGCTCATCTCCTTCCTGCTCGTCATCGGCATCCACTGAGAAACGAGGCACGGTATGGAAAAAGAGAGTGCAGTCAACCTCATCGACAGGATCCTTGCCGACGCCCGCGAGGCGGCCGGGAAGGTGCTTGCCGACGCCGAGGCTTCCTGCAACGGCATCCGTGAATCGCAGAACGCAGAGATCGCGAAGAAAAACGAACGGTTCGACAAAGACATTGCGCGCGAGACCGAGATCATTCTGAACGGCTGCCGCACGCGCGCCGAGCTGGACGGACGAAAAGAAACGCTCCGCGCCAAGCGCGCGCTGCTCGACGGCGTGTTCGAAAAAGCCTACGCGAATATGCTCGATCTTCCTGCCGAAAAGCGCGAGGCGCTGTATCGCTCGATCCTTCTCAGAGAGGCGAAGGAGAACGATACGGTCGCGCCGGCAAAGCGGGACCGCGACGCGGTCAGAGCCGCGGCGGCCGGGCTTCCGTTCGCGATCCGTCTTTCCGATTCCGACGCGGAAACGGAAGCGGGCTTCGTTCTGTTCGGCGACGGCTACGAAAAGGACTGCTCGATGAAGGCGATCCTCAAAGAGCTGCGCGACGCGGAGGAAACGAACGTCGCGAAGATCCTGTTCCGGTAAGAGAGGAGAGAACTATGCCGCAACCGAGTTACGCATACGCATGTGCGAGGCTGTCCGCGCTGAACAAGCGGCTCATCGAGCCGCAGACGCTTCAGCGCATGCTGGACGGCACCGCTTCGGATGCGATGCGCGCATTGTCCGACGTTCGCTACGGCAACCTTTCCGACGCAACGGAAGCCGACGTCGAGCGCATGATCGAGCGGGAAATGACCGATGCGATGAACGAGGTCCGGGAACTGTCCCCGAACCCCGCGATCACGGATCTGTTCCTGCTGCGTGCGGACGTGCAGAACCTCAAAGTGCTTTTGAAAGCGCGGCTTCTGAATCAGACGGACGCCGTGTTCACGCCCGGCGGTCTTTACGATCGCGAGACGCTTTCCGCCATGGTCAAGGACAAACAGTACGCCGCGCTTCCGGCGATCCTCTGCGAGGCGATGAACGCGCTGGAAAAGCGTCTGGAGATCCGCGTCGAGCCGCAGGTCATCTCGATCGCGCTCGACCGCGCGTACCTCAGGCACGCGCTCGAGACGTCGAAAAAGCATCCGGTCTTCTCGCAGTATTTCCGCGCGGAGGCGGACTTCGACAACGTGCTGACGTTCCTGCGGCTTCGCGCCATGGGCGCCTCGATCGAAACGCTCGACGAGGTCATTCTGCCCGAGGGCGGCGTGAAGTACGCCGATCTGTACAACGCGTATGAGCTGTCGTTCGACGCGCTGAACCGGATCCTCGGCGAAAGCGTCTGCAGGGAAGCGCTGCTGAACGGACTGAACGCCATGCAGCGCACGGGCAGTATTTCCGAAGTCGAAAAGGCGCGCGACAACTACCTTTTGTCGCTGCTGTCGTCCCACAAATACGAAAGCGAAACGATCTATCCGATCGTCGGCTACTATCTTGCGAAGGAGCGCGAGGGCAGAGCGGTCCGCCTGATCATTACGGGCAAGCGGAACGGCATCCCCGACAGCGTGATCCGCGAAAGGCTGGTGAGACTGTATGGCGAACGGTAAGTGCGCGGTCATCGGCGACCGCGATTCCGTGCTGCTGTTCAAGGCGGTCGGCATCGAAGTCTATGACGTGACGGACGGCGAGCAGGCGAACAAAACGCTGCACCGTCTCGCGCGGCTCGACTACGCGGTCGTCTACGTAACGGAGACGTACTATCCCGCGTGCGACGAAACGATCCGCGAGTTTCAGGGCGAAGCGTATCCGGCGATCATTCCGATCCCGGACGCGTCCGGAACGCAGGGGATCGGCATGCGCGCGATCCGGGAGAACGTCGAAAAGGCGGTCGGTTTGGATATTTTGAGCAATTCATGACAGGAGAAAGAGTATGCAAGGTACTATCGTAAAGGTTTCGGGGCCCTTGATCGTTGCGAGCGGCATGGCCGACGTGCAGATGTTCGACGTCGTCCGTGTTTCGGAAAAGCACCTGATCGGTGAAGTCATCGAGCTGCGTGAGGATAAGGCGTCCATTCAGGTTTACGAGGAAACCGGCGGCATCGGCCCCGGCGAACCGGTCTATTCGACCGGCGCGCCGCTTTCGGTCGAACTGGCGCCGGGCCTCATCGAATCCATCTATGACGGGATCCAGCGTCCGCTGAACAAGATCCGCGAGCAGGCGGGCGACCGCATCACGCGCGGCATCACGGTCGATTCGCTGGACCACGAAAAGCTCTGGCATTTCGTTCCCGCGGCGAAGGTCGGCGACGAACTCGTGCCCGGCGACGTGCTCGGCACCGTGCAGGAGACCGAAGCGGTCCTGCATAAGATCATGGTCCCGCCGAACGTCAGCGGCAGGCTTGCCTGGATCTTCGAAGGCGACGCGAATATTGTGACCCCGATCGCGAAGCTCGAGAAGGACGGCAAAACGGTCGAACTGCCGATGCTGCAGAAGTGGCCGGTCCGCAAGGGCAGACCGTACGCCGAAAAGCTCGCGCCGAACGAGCCGATGGTCACCGGCCAGCGCGTCATTGATACGCTGTTCCCGGTCGCAAAGGGCGGCGTCGCGGCGGTCCCCGGTCCGTTCGGAAGCGGCAAGACGGTCGTTCAGCACCAGCTTGCAAAATGGGCGGATGCGGACATCATCGTTTACGTCGGCTGCGGCGAACGCGGCAACGAAATGACGGACGTTCTGATGGAGTTCCCCGAGCTTAAGGACCCGCGCACGGGTCTGTCGCTGATGAAGCGCACCGTGCTCATCGCGAACACGTCCGACATGCCGGTCGCGGCGCGCGAGGCGTCCATCTATACCGGCATCACGATCGCGGAGTATTTCCGCGACATGGGCTATAAGGTCGCGATCATGGCGGACTCCACGAGCCGCTGGGCGGAGGCGCTCCGCGAAATGTCCGGCCGTCTCGAGGAGATGCCGGGCGAGGAAGGATATCCCGCGTATCTGTCCTCCCGTCTTGCGGAGTTCTATGAGCGCGCCGGCAGCGTGAAGACGCTCGGCAGCGAGGGCAGAGAAGGCGCGGTCACGGCGATCGGCGCGGTCTCCCCGCCGGGCGGCGATATTTCCGAACCGGTCTCCCAGGCGACGCTCCGCATCGTCAAGGTGTACTGGGGCCTTTCGTCCAAGCTTGCGTACGCGCGTCACTTCCCGGCGATCGACTGGCTGCAGTCGTATTCGCTGTATCAGGACCGTCTCGCGCCCTGGTTCAACAACGAAGTCAGCAACGAATGGTCGAATCTCGTTTCGCGCACCATGCATCTTCTGCAGGTCGAGAGCGAGCTCGACGAGATCGTCCGGCTCGTCGGTATCGACGCGCTGTCCTTCAAGGACCGTCTGACGCTCGAGGCCGCGCGCAGCATCCGCGAGGACTATCTGCACCAGAACGCGTTCCACGAGGTCGATACCTACACGTCGCCGAAGAAGCAGTTCATGATGCTCAAGGCGATCATGACGAACTACGAGAAGAACCTCGAAGCGCTCGAGAAGGACGCTTCGTTCCGCGCGCTGCTCAACCTGCCGGTCCGTGAGCGCATCGGCAGGCTGAAATACGTCCCCGAGGCGGAGGCCGAAGCGGAATACAACGCGATCATGAAGGACATGAACGAACAGATCACGGCGCTGACGGAAGGAGGACAGTTCTGATGCGTAAGGAATATCGAACCATTTCCGAGGTCGTCGGCCCGCTGATGCTGGTTAAGGACGTCGAGGGCGTCAAGTACGACGAACTGGTCGAGATCGAACAGGCGGACGGCGCGATCCGCCGCGGCCGCGTTCTGGAAATCAACGGCGACAAGGCCATGGTACAGCTGTTCGAGGGCTCGCAGGGTCTGCGTATTTCGAACAGCAAAGCGCGTTTCCTCGGTCACTCCATCGAACTGGACGTCGCGCCCGACATGCTCGGCCGCGTCTTCGACGGCATGGGCAAGCCGAAGGACGGCGGTCCCGCGCTGATCGCGGAAAAACATCTCGACATCAACGGCACGGCGATGAACCCCGCCGCGCGCGACTATCCGTCCGAGTTCATTCAGACGGGCATCTCCGCCATCGACGGTCTGAATACGCTCGTCCGCGGACAGAAGCTTCCGGTGTTCTCCGGCAGCGGTCTGCCGCACGCGAACCTCGCGGCGCAGATCGCGCGTCAGGCGAAGGTCCTCGGCAGCGATGAGAAGTTCGCGGTCGTGTTCGCCGCGGTCGGCATCACGTTCGAGGAAGCCGACTTCTTCATCAACGACTTCCGGCAGACCGGCGCGATCGAGCGTACGGTCACGTTCATCAACCTGGCGAACGACCCGGCGATCGAGCGTATTTCCACGCCGCGTATGGCGATCACCGCCGCGGAATACCTTGCGTACGACCTCGGCATGCAGGTGCTCGTCATCATCACGGACATTACGAACTATGCCGAAGCGCTGCGCGAAGTATCCGCCGCGCGTAAGGAAGTTCCCGGCCGCCGCGGCTACCCGGGCTATATGTACACCGACCTTGCGACGATGTACGAGCGCGCGGGCCGTATCCGCGGCAACAAGGGCTCGATCACGATGATCCCGATCCTGTCGATGCCCGAAGACGACGTCACGCACCCGATCCCGGACCTGACCGGCTACATCACCGAGGGACAGATCATCCTTTCCCGCGAGCTGTACCGCAAGGGCCTGACGCCGCCGATCAACGTTCTGCCGTCGCTTTCCCGTCTGAAGGACAAGGGCATCGGCAAGGGCAAGACGCGCGAGGATCACGCGGACACGATGAACCAGCTCTTCTCGGCGTATTCCCGCGGCAAGGACGCGAAGGAACTCGCGGTCATCCTCGGCGACGCGGCGCTGTCCGACACGGATAAGCTTTACGCGAAGTTTGCCGACGAATTCGAAGCGAGATACGTTTCGCAGGGCTACTATACGAACCGTTCGATCGAAGAAACGCTGGATCTCGGCTGGGAGCTTCTCAGGATCCTGCCGAAGTCCGAACTCAAACGTATCAAGGACGTTTACATCGAAAAATACTACGAGGAGGCGTAAGCCGTGGCTCTGCAGTATAAGCCCACGCGCATGGAACTGTCCAACCTGAAAAAACGCAGGACGGTCGCCATCCGCGGACACAAAATGATGAAGGATAAACGCGACGAGCTCGTGCGCCGCTTCATCGGTCTTGCGCGCAGAAACAAAGCGCTGCGTCTGGAAACCGAGAAAAAACTCGGGGAAGCGATGCAGAACTTCGTTCTTGCCCGCGCCATGATGAGCGGCAACGAGATCGAAGAGGCGCTGATGTATCCGGCGCGCGCGATCCGGATCGACGCGGGCAGGCAGAACGTGCTGTCCATCCCGGTCCCGAAGCTTTCGCTCGACACGAAGGACGGGTTCGTCTATCCGTACGGCTTCGCCACCACCGGCGCGGACCTCGACGGCGCGGTACAGGCGCTTGCGGAGATCCTGCCGCTGATGCTCGAACTGGCCGAGGTCGAGAAGGCGACGAGCCGGCTCGCCGACGAGATCGAAAAGACCCGCCGCCGCGTCAACGCGCTCGAATACGTCATGATCCCGCAGTTCGACGCCGCGATCCACGACATCCAGATGAAACTCGAAGAAAACGAGCGCGGCAATACGTCGCGGCTCATGAAGACCAAGGAGATGCTCGCAAAGGAAGCATGACGGATCTGCACGCGCTTCTGAAAAACGCGGGCTTCGCGGAAGGGTTTCTGCTTCCCGTCGCCCCCTATACGGACTGGACACGCCATCGCAACGATGGCGTGTTTCATCCGAACGCCGATCCGCTTGCGGCCGATCCGCGATCGGCGTATCCGTGGGCGAACGCCGTTCTGATCTGCGTGTATCCGTACACGCCGTATGACGACGAATCGCTCGTCGCCTCGTATTATCCGGCGAGCAACCGCGCGTATCACGCCATGAAGCGGCTTCTTGCGCTGCTGAAGGCGCAGGGGATCCGTGCCGAGCGCGCCGATACGCCCTACCGCGAGCAGCTTGCGTCGTACGGCATCGGTTCCCGCATGGACAATCAGCTTCTGTATCTGGAACCGTACGGCACGTACTGCAATCTGCAGGGCGCGATGCTCGCGCTGCCGGAGCCGGTGGAGTATGAACCGCGACGCGAGCCGAAGGAGGTCTGCGACCACTGCGGGCTCTGCAGGGCCGTCTGCTTCGGCGCGATCGAGGGGGATTACGCATTCGACTGGACGCGCTGCGTGCATACGTACATGGAGGGCGATCCGATGCCGGAGACCGCCATGAAACAGCTTCCGTCGCTTTTGGGCTGTATGCGCTGTCAGTCGGTCTGTCCGAAGAATCCGAAGGAGACCGTTCCGGTCCCGGAGGAGATCCGGCGCGTGCTCGATCCGGTCGCGGTGCTCCGAGGCAACCGGCAGGAGGCGGGGGAACTGATCGGCAAAAACCTCGCCGCGCCGAAGCGCCTTTTGCGGCAGGCGATCGTGCTTGCGGCAAACCGGAACCGCACCGACGCGCTGCCGTTTCTTCTGAAACTGCGCGAAACGGACGGCGACCGGTTCAAAGCGGAACTCGATTACGCAATTTCCCTCTTGCAAAATCGGTGAGATGCGATTATAATGTTTCATGCACTAAGCGGGGAGATAGCGGTGCCCTGTACTCGCAATCCGCTACAGCGAGGCCGAATCCCCGTCCCGAGGCCAATTGTTGTGAGGTCGGTCTCAATACGGAGCGTTGATGCGCGGGTCCCGTGCAATCGCACGCCGTGAACCGTGTCAGGTCCTGACGGAAGCAGCACTAAGCGGATCGTACGATGTGCCGCGGGGTCACCTGCGAGGAGCCACCGGTTGAGGGTCCACTCGGAGCAAGCGGTCGAAGGACGGGTGTGCATGTTTTTTACGGAAAAAACCGGGCGAAAAGCCCGGTTTTTGCTTGATGAAAAAAGAGCGTACGGATCGTTCCGTGCGCTCTTTCGTATTTCGATCAGATAATATCGTTCAGCACGTTCGGCACGTCGTCAAGGGAAACGTACCATTTCCCGTTCACCTTGAATACGACGATCTCTTCCGTTCCGCTGTCACCGTAATACGAGTTCAGACGGACCGTTACTTCCTGAGCTTCCGAAATATAGTACTTGCCCGTTCTGTATTTCCGGTTATAGTACGAATTGAGGTCTTCGAGATCATCCCGGTCAAGAGCGCGGCTTCCGACGATCGTGACGCCGGAGACTCTCTGCGATTGGCCGTATTCCTTGCGATACGAATCGATTTCCGCCTGCGCATTTTTCAGCTGACGCTGGAATTCCGAGCGGGACATGCCTTCCTCCCGGAGCACATAGTCCAGTACTTCGTCGGGAACGGAAGCCTCAAGCATGCCTTCCAGATCCTCGTTGAAATACGCTTTGACGAACTTATTGATCACGCCCTCGGGCGAATTGGATCCGCCGCCGACGAGCACGATGATCAGCACGACCGCAAGGATCGCGACAGCCGCGCCCGCAAGGATGCCGATCAGCGCCTTATTGCTGAGCTTTTTGCGCGGCGCGCGTACAGGCTTCGGTCCGGAAACGACGGCGGCCGGCGCCTGTCCGTCCGCCCCTGTTCCGCAGTTCGGGCAGAACTTGTCGTCATCGTTCATGTAGGTTCCGCATTTGCTGCAATACATAGTTTCTCCCCCTCGTATGGTTTTGTTCGCGTCCTGCGATTCCGACATCAATTTTACCGTATCGGCCGGGAGGTGTCAACGGAAAACGACAAAAAAGCGCGGAAAACCCGCGCTTTTTGCGTATGATCCGGGTTACAGCCCCAACTTCGGCAGCACGACCGATTCGATGCGCTTCGCGATCTCGTCGATCGGCAGCAGCACGCCTTCCTCGGTGCAGAGGATCAGCTCCACGTTCGGGATCCGCTGCGCGTACTCCGCGTACTTTCTGCGTGCGCGCGTCTGGATCGAATCGATGCTTTCATACACGTCGCGCGCGTTTCCGATGTATTCGCGGAATCCCTTCTTGTCGACGTTGCCCGCCGCGCTTTCAGTGTCCATGTCGAGGACCAGATGCAGATCGGGCACCGGAATTCCGAAGTGCTCGTGCTCAAGCGCGAGGCAGAAATCGAGGATGTCCGGCTTGTCGAGGTCGATGTCGCGGATGCTCTGATAGACCGCGTTCGAAAGCACGTAACGGTTGATCAGCAGCACGTCGGCGTCGGCGTAATCGAGCGTTTTGAATGCCTCGAACCGGTCAAGCGCGAACCAAAGCGCCATGCTCTTTCCGTCGACGGTGTTTGCGGCGATCCCGTCCTTTGCGGACAGATACCGCCCGACCATGCCGCCGAAGAACGTATCGTACATGGGGAAGGAGATCTCCTTCACGCGCAGGCCGCGTTTTTGAAGCGTCTCGGAAAGACGCGCCATCTGAACGCTTTTGCCGGTTCCGTCGATGCCCTCAAAGGCGATGATCTTCGTCATGCTTTGCCTCCTTTGATGCGCTCCATCGCGCGGATCGTATTCTCTCTGGTCGCGAACGCCGTCATGCGGAAATAGCCTTCGCCGGCTTTGCCAAAGCCCGCGCCCGGCGTTCCGATGATGTGGCAGCGGTCCAGAAGCTCGTCGTAGAACGCCCAGCTGTCTCCGCCGGGGACCTTGATCCAGACGTACGGCGCGTTCTGTCCGCCGTAAACGGTGTAGCCGGCGGCTTCCAGCGAGGTGCGGATGATGCGCGCGTTTTCCATATAATAGTTGACGGTGTTCATGATCTCGCCGTAGCCTTCGTTATACGCGGCAGCGGCGGCGACCTGCGTGACGTACGCGACGCCGTTGAACTTGGTCGAAATGCGGCGCGCCCAGAGATCGCGCAGACGCACGGTGTTGCCGGCCTCGTCCCTGCAGACGAGGTCCTTCGGCACGACGGTATAGGCGCAGCGCGTTCCGGTGAAGCCCGCGGTCTTGCTCATCGAGCGGAACTCGACGGCGCAGGTCCGCGCGCCCTCGATCTCGTAGATCGAATGCGGCAGCTCCGGATCGCGGATATACGCCTCGTACGCGGAATCGTACAGCAGGATCGCGCCGTTTTTGTTGCAGTAATCGACGAACGGCTTCAGCTGCCCGCGCGTGAGCGTCGCGCCGGTCGGATTGTTCGGATAGCAGAGATAGATCGCGTCGACCGGCTCCTTCGGAAGCTCCGGAACGAAATCGTTCTCCGCAGTCGCGGGAAGATACGTGATGTTCGCGTAGCCGCCCTTGACGGGATCGAACGCGCCGCTTCTTCCGCCCATCACGTTCGTGTCGACGTAGACGGGGTAGACGGGGTCAAGCACCGCGATGCGGCAGCTGCGTGAGAAGAGCTCCTGAAAATTGCCGACGTCGCATTTGGCGCCGTCCGAAACGAAGATCTCGTCCTGCGAAACGTCGATCCCGCGCGAAACGTAGTCGCGCTTATGGATCGCTTCACGCAAAAACTCGTAGCCGAAATCGGGCGCGTATCCGTGGAACGTTTCGGCGCGGCTCATTTCATCGACCGCGCGATGCATGGCGGAGATGACGGCGGGGACGAGCGGCTGCGTGACGTCGCCGATCCCCATGCGGATCAGCTCGGCGTCCGGATGCGCCTCGGCATAGGCGCGGGCGCGCTTGCCCACTTCGTAGAACAGATAATTGCCTTTGAGATTTGCGTAATCGCCGTTTGCGGTAAACATAGAGGGGTCCTCCCGTTCAAAATCATTTTATTATAGCATATCCGACACGCAGGTACAAGATGATTCTGTCGCTTTCCGGAGAAACGCATCGCCCCGGGGACGATCCGGACGAACCGGCTCGGATCGGCAAAGGAAAAACCGGCTCCCGTTCGCGCAAAACCGCCGGACGCCGATACGTATAAACCGGTACAATACCGGTATGCGAACGAAAGAGAAGTCCCCAACCCGACAGGACGCCGGATCGCCGAACGGCATGATCGCCGTGATCGGCGGTTTTCTGTGCGCGCTGATCCTGTCCTTCGTGCGCGTCAACGGACGGCTGATGCCGCTCCCGCCCGGACTCCTGCTCGGCGCGGGACTTGCGGGCGCAGAGCCTGCCGGCGTCGTCGGCGGGATCGTTCTTGCCGCGTGCCTCGGGACCGCTCCGGATTTTTATGCGCCGCTTGTCGCGCTGGCGTACTGGACCGTGACGCGCGTGCTGACGCTGACCCGCGGAACGTGCGGACCTGCGGCGCGCCTGACGGTCTTCCTTCTGTGCGGCGCGGCGGCGATGCCGCTTCATGCGCTCTACGGGACGAAGGAGGTGCTGTACGGGCTCGTTTCCTTCGTCGTCACCGTGCTGTCGGGGCTTTGCTTTGCCCGCGTGTTCCGGCTGACCCGGACGGCGGGGAAACAGCGTCCGGTCTCGGAAACGGATCAGGTCTTTACGGCGCTTTCGATCGGCATGCTTCTGATCTCGATTTCGGACGTCACGTTTTCGGGATGGTCGCTGTCCGTCATGCTGACGGTCGCATTGGCGGCCGCCGCCGTCCATATCCGCGGCTTTTTCGGCGCGGCGGCCGGGATCCTATGGACGCTGATGCTGACGCTGTACCGCAGCTGTGACGCGACGCTGATCGGAAGCGCCGCGCTCGGTTCGCTGCTCGGCGCGGCCGGAAGCAGGCGCGGAAAGCCGATCGTCGCGGGCGCGTTCGTTCTGTCGGGGCTTTTGTTCGGTACGTACCGGATGCGCGTTCCGTTTTCGCTGGACGCGCAGAACCTGCTGTGCGGGCTGCTTCTGTATCTGCTGATTCCGCGTGCGTGGCTCGACGCCGCGAAACTGTGTACGGATGAACCGGCAAGGCTTCGGAAAGCGGCGTTTGAAACGGTCACGCGCGGCGAACGCAGAGCGTCGGCGGAGCTGGAACGGATGGGAAAGCTGCTCAGCGGGTTTTCGGGCACGTTTCGCGTGCCGTTCGAGGAAGAGGACGCGCTGGTCCGATGGACGATCCAGGGCGCGCTGAACGTCTGCGGCGGATGCGAGCGCTTCAAACAGTGCTGGAAGGACGGGGAAGCGATGCGGAAAGCCGTGATCCGTCTTGCAGCGGAAGCGGAGGAGGACCGGCGCGTATCGCCGGCGGAGCCGATCGACGCGGACTGCCCGCACGCGTCCGCGCTCTGCGCTTCCGTCCTGCTTTCGTATCGGCAGGCGCTCAGCCGGAACGCCGTCTGCCGCAGGGCGGACCGACAGGCAGAATTTGTGAACCGGCAGTTTGAAGGCGCGGGGGAAGCGCTCTGCGCCGGAGCCGCGCAGATGCGCAGCCGGTTCCGCGGCCGGGAAAGCGGAGAAAAGCGGATCGCCGACCGGCTGATCTCGTCTGGGTTTTCCGTAGGATCCGTCGATCTGTACGCCGCGGGGGATACGGAGATCGTTTCCGTTTCCCTGCGCGAGCCGCCTTTGAACGCGCGAAACGCCGTGAAGCGCGAAGCGGAGCGCGCATGCGGATTCCCCCTGCGAAACATCCGTACGACGGAGGACGGGGATTCCGTGACGTTTTTGTTTGAGCGGGACGCAAAGCTGCACGCATCGGCGCGTGTGTTCCGCATGCGGAGCGACGGCGCCGTCAGCGGCGACGCAACGGGCGAATGCCGCGTTCCGGGCGGCCGCGTCTGCTTTGCGCTTTCGGATGGGATGGGAAGAGGCGGGGCCGCGCGTACGGAAAGCGAATCGGCGATCCGGCTTCTGTTTCGTCTGCAGCGCGCCGGCATTCGGCGGGAACTGATCTGCGAGAACGTGAACCGGATGCTGCTTGCGCAGAACGAATCCGAAACGTATGCGACGCTCGACGCGGTCTCGATCGATCTGAACACCGGTGATGCGGAGTTTTTGAAATACGGCGCGCCGCCGTGCTTCCTGGTGCGCGGCGGGCGTGTAAAAAGCATTGAAGGCGAGGCGCTCCCGTGCGGGATCCTTGCGGAGGCGACGCCGAGCGTGATCCGGCTCCGGCTCAGGAAGGACGATCGGCTGATCCTCTGTTCGGACGGCGTGCAGGACGCGCTTCCGGAGGGAACGGCGCACGCGATCGCCGCGCTGAACGAACCGGATCCGGCGGAATCGGGCAGACGTCTGCTGGCGCATGCGGCGCGGAACGGGATCGCAGACGATATGACGGTCATGGTCATTCGGGTCGCATGAAACTCGCGATCGAACCGTTTCTGCTGGACAACACGCTGATGAATTTCTGCGTGTTTATGCTGACCGCCGCATGGCTCGGCGTGCGGATCCGCATCCTTCCGACGCTCGGAGCGAGCGCCGTCGGCGCGGGGTACGCGTTTCTGTCGCTGTTCGTTTTTCCCGTGCTGCGGACGCCGTTTCTGAAGCTGCCGTGTTTTCTGCTCGTTTCGCTGCCCCTGTTCCGACGCAGCGGTTCCGT
Organism: uncultured Clostridia bacterium; assembly: GCA_946411635.1. Taxonomy (GTDB): domain Bacteria; phylum Bacillota; class Clostridia; order Christensenellales; family CAG-138; genus UBA3792. Next base: position 164,085 of record CAMKES010000001.1, read on the forward strand.
GCTTGCCGCGATCCCGTTTCTGCTGCTTTCGGCGGCGCTGACAGGCGGAACGGCGATGATGCTGACGCTGCTGTTCGGCGGCTCCGTCACCGCGGACGGCACGATGATCGGCACGGTTCCGCTTCGCGCGGCGCTCGCGTCGGCGGCAGCCGCGTCCGTACTGCCGCGCGGTATCCGGACGCTGCTGTCGATCCGCAGGCGGAATGCGTGCTTCACGACGGTCGAGATCCGGTTCCGCACGAAAAGACTCCGGCTGAAGGCGCTGATCGACAGCGGAAACCTGCTTACCGAACCGGTCAGCGGGCTTCCGGTGATGCTGATCGACGCTTCGCCCGAGCATCCCGTGCGTCCGATCCCGTACCGGAAGCTGACCGGCGAGGGCACGCTGCTCGGCGAGCGTCCGATCTCGGTCACGCTGCCGCAGTACGGCGGGGTAACGGCGGACTGCTACGTTGCGCGCGCGCCGGAACCGATCGGCTGCGCACAGGCGATCCTGCCGGAGCGTCTGTTACCGTATGAATGGAGGACAAAGGATGATTTCGTTTCTTCGGCGTATTTGGGTTCGCCTGCTCGTGCGGCTCGGCGTTTCACGACGCAGTATCTTATGGTACGTTCACACAAACGAGGGTCTTCCGCCGCCGCTCGACCCGGAGGAGGAGGCGCGCTGCATCGCGCTGGCGCCGACCGATAAAGAAGCAAAGGACAAACTGATCGTTCACAATCTCCGGCTCGTCGTCTATCTTGCGCGGAAATTCGAGAACACCGGTGTACAGACCGAGGACCTGATCAGCATCGGCACGATCGGATTGATCAAGGCCGTCGAGACGTTCAAGCCGGAGAAAAAGATCAAGCTTGCGACGTATGCGTCGAGGTGCATCGAAAACGAGATCCTGATGCATCTGCGCCGCACGACGAAGCTGAAACTGGAGGTCAGCTTCGAGGAGCCGCTGAACGTCGACTGGGACGGAAACGAGCTTCTGTTGTCCGACATTCTCGGTACGGATCCGGACGTCGTCAGCCGCGATATGGAAGACGAGGTCGAGCGCGAGCTGCTCCGAAAGGCGCTCGATAAGCTTTCGGACCGCGAGCGCAGCATCATCGATCTTCGGTTCGGCCTCAAAACGGGCGAGGGACAGACGCAGAAGCAGGTTGCCGATGCGATGGGCATCTCGCAAAGCTACATCAGCCGGCTGGAAAAACGGATCATGAAGCGTCTGAAGCGCGAGATCGTACGGATGCAGTCATGATTTTACGTACTGCTCCAGCTGTTTCAGCGCGCTCTTTTCAAGACGCGAGACCTGCGCCTGCGAGATCCCGATCTCCCTGGACACTTCGACCTGCGTTTTGCAGGCAAAATAGCGGAGTCTGAGGATTTTGCGGTCGCGTTCGCCGAGCCGCGCGATCCCTTCCCGCAGCGCGATGGAATCGACCCGCCGCGATTCGCTGTCCCGGGGATCGCTGATCTGGTCGAGAATGCACAGCGTGTCGTCGTCCGAACTGAACACGGGATCGTACAGGCTCACGGGATCCGCGATCGCGTCGAGCGCGAATACGACGTTCGCTTCGGAAATACCGAGCTCCTTTGCGATCTCGCCGACGGTCGGCTCGCGGGAAAGCGATTCCGTCAGCCGCAGCTTCGCCTGCATGGCGCGATAGGCCGTGTCGCGCAGGGAACGCGGCACGCGGACCGCGCTGTAATCGCGCAGATGCCGCCGGATCTCACCGGCGATCATCGGAACGGCGTATGTCGAAAACCGAACGTTCTGCTCAAGATCAAATCCGTCGACAGACTTGAGAAGCCCGATACAGCCGACCTGAAACAGATCGTCGGCCGGCTCGCCGCGGCCGGAGAACCGCTGCACGACCGACAGGACGAGCCTCAGGTTACAGCGGATAAACTCCTCACGCGCCGCTTCGTCGCCGGATTTTGCCCGTTTCAGAAGCTCCCGCATCTCAGCCTGTCCGAGGCGGGGCAATCGGGACGTATCGAGCCCCGTGATCTCCACTTTCTGCAAAGCCGATCACCTCCGTCCGGTAGTCTGCCCGCGCGGACGGGCGTTCAAACGGGACCGGGGGATTTGACAGACTTTTCCAATCGTGGTACGATACGGAAAACGAAACGGGAGGCAGGGTGCATGAAGCGTTTACGGATCCTCATTGCGGCGGTCGTATGTCTCGCCTGCCTGTTCGCCTGTACCGGCGGACCGCAGAAGCAGGAGGCGGAGGCGTCGCCCGTTCCGTCGGCAGAGATCGAATCCGACGTGATCGCGATCGTAACGCCGCCGCCCGCGGAGATCCCGACTCCGGCGCAGACGCCGGACCCCACGCCGGAGCCTACCCCGGAACCGACGCCCGAACCCACGCCGGAGCCTACCCCGGAACCGACGGTCCCTGCGTATACGGCGGAGGGCGATGCGTACACGATCGCATGGATGAGCGATCCGCAGCACTATTCCGAGGAGTTTCCGGAAAAGTATTACGCGATGACGGCGTTTTTGCGAGATCACCGCGAAGAGCTGCATCTGGCGTACATCATCAATACGGGAGACCTTGTGAACGACGCGGGGAAAAAGGACCAATGGGAGGTCGCTGACCGCGCGCAGGCGATGATCGAAGAGATCCCGAACGGCGTTCTTGCCGGCAATCACGACGTTCCGAACACGTATGGATACACCGAGTTCTGCAAATGGTTCGGCGAGAAACGCTATGCCGACAGACCGTGGTACGGCGGCTCGTACGAGGACAACCGCGGACACTACGATCTGCTCACGATCGGTCAGACCGACTATCTGTTCGTCTATATGGGCTTCGCGCCGGATGACGATGCGATCGAATGGGTCAGGAGCGTTTTCCGGCAGTATCCGGACCGCGTCGGCGTTCTGTGCCTGCACGATTACTACACGAAGACGCAGACGCTTTCCCAGGATGGAAAGAGATGGCACGATCAGGTCGTGAAAAAGATGCCGAACCTTTACATGGTTCTGTGCGGTCATAAATACGGGTCCTACTGTTTCCCAGAGTCGTTTGACGATGACAAAGACGGGCAGCCGGACCGTACGGTCTATCAGATGCTGTTCAATTACCAGGCAACGAAGCATGACGGGGGAGAGTCATATCTCCGCCTGATCCGGATCGACGAAGCGGCCGGAACGATGCTGAATCTGACCTACTCGCCGCTGCTGGACGATTTCAACCGGTTTGACGATCCGGAGAACCGCGAGCAGTATTATGAGTTCGACGAACGGAACGAGGAGTTCACGCTTCCGCTTCCGTGGAAGACCGAACCGTAAAAAGCAATCAGCAAACAAACAAAAAAAGAAGCGGGATTCCGCTTCTTTTTGTTATATCCGATAAGCCTGGCGAACACGTCCGACGGGGGACGGAACAAACCCGTTTCCGAACGGAGAACGGGAAAGGTTCCGGATCAGCCGCGTCGATCAAAATAAGCTGCTGAGAAGGGTCGTCAGTTTCTTGAACCAGGTGTTCGTGCGGAGGCGCGAGCAGCGCTCGATCCGGCGATACAATTTCTTCAATTCGATAGCGTTCATCACAAGGTCTCCTTTCTTGTATCTGGTTAGAGTATAAAGGAGATTTGTGACGAAATTGACGGAAATTTGTGAAGGAAACACCAAAAAAGAGCAAGAAAAATATGAATAAGCCTTGAACAAATTATGAACATGGTGTAAAGTATAATGGGGTATTTTATGAACATTAGCATTTTGAACGATAATACTAAATAGAATAATCGGAATACCGCACATTCCGACTCGATACCGATCGCTTTGCTTTTTACGGCGATCCGCCGGAAAAAGACGGGACATAAAAAATCGGGAGGCGGCTGCCTCCCGAAGGATCCGGTGTGTTATGCGGTTTTACGCGGCGGAATGAAAGAACTTTTTGAAGCAGATCGGATAGATCCCGATGCCGACGAACGACATCAGGAAGTAACGGATCCCGTCAAAGATCGGGTTGGCGGGGAAGATCTTTTTGAATCCGAGCCAGATGCCGACGATGACCGCCATGCCGATCCAGAACTTGATGATCTGCTTCCACCAGACCGTTTCCGTTTCAAAACGCGTATACGCGTCGTCGAGCAGTTTTCCGGCCACCATACCGATCGCGGCTCCGAGCAGCTTCGCGGCGTCCTTCACGGCTTCCGCGTGCGTGGAAACGGCGCTTGCGTCCGCGCCTTCGCCGGGCTTTGCGAGCAGCAGATAAATGACCAGACAGACGCTGAGGCCGAGGCCGATGAACATAAATGTGTTCATGAGCCGGTTGTTGTCTTCGCGGCCCCGGAAGATCCCCTCAAATACGGCCATGACGATCACGCCGAGCAGAAGTCCCACGACGACGTCCAGCAGCGTATGCACGCCGAGATACATTCTGGAAAAGGCCACGAGAAGGATCAGAACGGCCGACACGGCGTACAGCCACTTCTTTTTGAAATACATCGCAAGCGCGCCGAGCGACAGGCAGGCGGTCATGGTATGTCCGCTCGGGAAGGAGAATCCCGTCGCGGCAGCCTTCGCGCTCTGCACGACGAAGGGATCGAAGTTCGGATCGAGCACCCAGGGCCGCGGGATCATAAACGTCGCCTTCAGGATCTGCTGCAGGAACGTTCCGATCATAAAGATGATCAGCAGACGGTATCCGTATTTCTTATTCAGACACCACACGAGCACGATCGCAATGACCAGGAAGCCCATCTCGTGACCGAGATAGGTCAGAACCGAGAAGACCGACGTCAGAAACGGCGAACGGATCCCCGCGATCGCGTAGAGCTGGGCGAGAAGCCATTGAAAAAACGGGGACAGGCCCGTCGCGGCAGCGGATTCCATCAACAGCATAGCAGTACCTCCTTTATTTCGATCCGAGAAGCGCAAGAACCTCCCGGCATTCGGACAGGGTGTTATAGGATACGGGGTCGGCGCCGTTGCGATTCGCCTGACGGATCTCGACGGAGTTCGTTCCGTCCGTCCATACGATCGTATTGCCGTAGTCCGAAACGAAGTATGTTTCGCCGTCCTCCGTTTTCGAAACGTACGAATCGGGAAGCGACGCAGCGAGCGCGCCGCCGTCGTCGACACAGATCAGAAGTTCAAGATTGCAGGACGCCGTACGGAAATACGCGTTCCAGTTCCGTTCGGTCAGCACGATGCCATCCGGCGGCGTTTCGGGCGAAAGAACAAGCGAGATCGCCTCGTCGAACGACAGAACGTCCTCGACGCGGTAATCGTTCTTTTCCTGTCCGATCCGATACAGGAACGCGCCGTCGCTGCATTCGTACGCCGTATACGAAAAGGAATCGCTGCCGGACATGCCGGAGGCGTTTTTGAGCGTACAGACGACGCCGCGATCCTCGCGCGTTTCGATCGCGGACGCGGACGATGCGGGCGTTTTGTCGCTGCGTGTGATCTGGATACAGAACGCTTCGCCGTCCTTCTGATAGGCGAGAAAATAACGGATGCGGGAATACTCCGAGCCGTACCGTTCGCCGAGCGACCACAGGGCGGACTGCCGAAAGGCGGGTTCCGCGGGCTCGGCTGACGGATCGCCGGAACCGCCGCCGCATCCGGCAAGCAGGATCAGGACGAGGAACAGAAGCGTCAGACGGATTCGTCGGTTCATAAAAGACCTCTGGTTCATATGATTTCTGATTATACTACGAACGGAGGGAAAAGTCACGAAAAAAGTCATACGCGCATGAGAGCGCCGGAAAACAAAAATCGCCGCGAACGGTGATCGTTCACGGCGACGTGGTCGAGGCGACTGGATTTGAACCAGCGGCCTTTTGGTCCCGAACCAAACGCGCTACCAAACTGCGCTACGCCTCGACATTGGAGCCAAAGAGGGGACTCGGACCCCTGACCTACGCATTACGAGTGCGTCGCTCTACCGACTGAGCTACTTTGGCGGACCTTTTCTATTATAGGCAACGGTCTCCGTTCTGTCAAGCACATTTTTCAACTTTTTCGATATATCATTTTTCGCGTGAAAAGAATCCGGTTGCCTGCGTCCGCGGCGTATGGTATGATAAGCAAAAGCAGCGCAGGAGGAAACGTGCAAAATGGAAATCCGGGAATATGCGCCGTTCGATGAACGCGAGATCGCCGAACTGTACGGCGCGGTCGGCTGGACCGCGTATACGGATGATCTTCCCGCGCTTCAGCGCGGCTTTGCGAACTCGCTGCTGGTTCTCGGCGCATACGAAGACGGCGCGCTTCTCGGGATCATCCGCTGCGTCGGCGACGGAGAAACGATCGTTCGGATCCAGGACGTTCTCGTTTTTCCGGAATATCAGCGCAGGGGCGCCGGACGGGCGCTCGTCAAAGCCGTTCTCGAGCGCTTTCCGCGCGTGCGGCAGATCGAGCTTGCGACCGATGCAAACGATCCCGTTTCGAACGCGTTTTACCGGGCGCAGGGATTCCGCGGCTTTCCGGAAATCGGGATCACCGGCTATATGCGCTTCCGGACGAAGAAAGGAGAATGACGTGATCGACCTGAACGAATATCTCGACCGGCTGATTCCGGCGTGCAAAACAGTGTTCGGAGACCGGCTGCTGTACGTGGGGCTTCAGGGCAGTTATCTGCGCGGCGAGGCGACGGAGGACAGCGATATCGACGTCATGGTGATCATCGATCGGCTTTCCGTTGCGGACCTGGACGCGTATCGGCTCGTTCTCGAACAGATCGGGCATTTCGATAAAGCGTGCGGCTTTCTCTGCGGAAAGGACGAAATGACGCACTGGAACACGTTGGAAATCACCTCTCTTGCGCGGTCGACAAAGGACCTGTACGGAGCGCTGTCGGACTATCTTCCGCAAACGACGAGAGCGGACGCGATCAAGTACGTCCGATATGATCTCGGCGCGCTCTATCATGAACTGTGTCACCGCTACGTTCACGCGGACCGGGAAAAGAATATCCGCGCGTTCCGGCGTACGTGCAAAGGTCTGTATTTCCTGATCCGGGACCTGTATGAGCTGGAAAGCGGCACGTTCGCCGCAACGAAGCGCGAGCTGAAAGAACGGGTTTGCGGCGAAGACCGGAAAATGCTTTCGATGGCGGAGCTGCCCGACGGATTTGATTTCGACGCGGCCTTTTCGGACGTGTTCCGCTGGGCGCAGAATGCGATCGTCCGGACGGAACGCCTTCAGGCGCAGGCGGAGTGATCCTGTTCGGAGAAAGGAAACGATATGGCGGTACGGTTTGCAAAAGAAAAGGATCTTCCGCGCGTGAACGAACTCAGGAAGCAGGTCAACGACCTGCACGCCGCGGGAAAGCCGGAGTTCTTCCGGCCGGGGTTCTCAAAAGAACTGGCGGATCTTGTTTTCGCGATCTTCGACGATCCGGATAAAAAGATCGTTGTTGCGGAGCGCGAAGGCGTCGTCTGCGGCTTTGCCGTGCTGCATCGCGTGATCCGCCCCGAAAACCCGTATATGTTCGAGCGGGTCTGTCTCGACGTGGACGAGTTCTGCGTTGACGCGCCGTACCGGAGAAAGGGCGTCGGTTCGGAACTGATCGCGTTTATCCGCGCGTACGCAAAGGAGAACGGCTTTCGCCGGATCGAACTTAATATGTGGGAATTCAATCGGGACGCGTTGGCGTTCTACGAATCGGCAGGGTTCTCGACCTACCGCAGGTACCTGGAACTGGAGCCGTAACCGGCAAAAAAAAGACCGTCCCGACCGGGACGGTCTTTTCATCGTTTCAGTTTTGCTTGTCGATCAGATACACGATATCGGAGATCTCGCGTCCGCCGTTGTACGGACGGTTCAGCACGCCTCCGTTCCAGTACATGACCGCCGTTTCACCGCCGTCGAGATTGTAGGCGACCTTGCAGCCGAGCGATTCCATCAGCTGGGCGAGCTCGTAAAGCCACAGACCGCGGGAATAGTGATCCTGCCGGCCGTCCACGGTCACGAAGATGTAATGACCGGGCTCGATGTAGCCGATCGCGCAGCGCGGATTCCACCGGTTGATCTGGGAACCGGGGTATTCCTGGATCGCGTGTCCCTCTTTGTCGAACAGGGAGGGGCCGAACTGCCACGCCTGCCAGACGTCGGGGCGGATCGTCGAAGCGTCGTACTCGTCGACCGTCATCGTTTCCATCGTTCCGTCCTTATACAAGAAACAGAGATCGGTGAAATCGCTGCGCGTCTTCAGATCGTACGTCATGCCGTTCCGAATGACGAGGGAGTGCTTGTTGTGACCGAAGTAGTCCCCGGAGATGGCGAGGATCGCGTGCTCGCGTTCGGCGATCTTCCGGACGGTCTGATTGTTCCGGTGCGACGTGAACGAATTGCTCGCCGCCGTGCGGAGACATTCGATGTCGCGGATATAGATGTCCGCGACGAAATACACCGCCAGATCGGAGAACGTTTTTTTGTCGTCCTCGTATTTCGTGATCGTGATGTTCAGATTGTCGCTCTTATAGGACAGCTCCTCCTGCTTCGTTTCCTCGCGGGGAACAAAGCCGCCCTTTTCCCAATCGATCAGTCCGCTCGGCTCCGGCGTAGGCGCTTCGGTCGGAACGGGCGTTTCAACGGGTTCCGGCGTGGGCGGAAGCGTGGGCGGGAGCGACGGCGCCTCGGTCGACTGCGGGGTCGCGACGACCAGCTCGTCCTCCGGAACGTCGGAGGGGAGCGCCTCGGCGGCCTGCGTCGCGGCGGCGTCGGGCGTCGCTTCGGCGACGGGCGCGTTTTCGGTCTTTCCGCATGCAGCAAGCAGCATGAGGGCGATCAGCAAAGCAATGAGTTTGACGAACGGTTTCACTTGTTCGTACCTGCCTTTCCGCAGAAGAACCGCGATTCGTGATACGGTTCTTTTGCAATGTAAATAATGTCGGAGATCTCGCGCCCGCCGTTGCACGGCTGGTTATAGATCCGGTTTTTCCAGTAGAAATGCGCCGATGCGCCGCCGTCGAGGTTGAACGCCGTTTTGCAGCCGAGCGATTCCATCAGCGCGGCGAGATCGGCAAGCCGCATTCCGCGCGTGGCGTTCTGCCTTCCGTCCGCGACTACGAATAAGTAATGCCCGGGTTCGACGTATCCGATGCATGCGCGCGGGTTGGTTCCCGCGATATGCGATTCGGGGAACGACGTTCGCGCCTTTCCGTTTTCGTCCAGCAGCGCAGGTCCGAATTCCCAGACCTGCCACGGATCCTTTTCGAGGATCTTCGCGACGCTGACGTCGTTTCTGCGGATCGTTTCCATCTCGCCGTTTTTCAGAAGCACGCAAACGTCTCCGTATCCGGTGCTCGTGCGGTATGCGACGCCGTTTCGCACGACCAGCGAGCTGTTGTGCGCGCTGTAATAATCGCCGGAAATCGCGAGCAGCGCGTCCGCCTTCTTTGCCATGACCGCGACGTCGCCGTGTCCGCGCCGGGCAAAATCGCCCTTCGCGCTTGCGGTCATGATCTGCGTAACGTCTTTTACGTATACGTCTGCGACGTAATAGACGGCGGCGGACCGGAACGAGCTCTTGTCACGCACCTTCCGGACGGTAACGAAGAGCGTCGGACTGCGGTATTCGGCGTCGGACCTGAGGATCCCCTCCGACCAGAACGGCGCGGATTCCGCCGTTTCGGACGTCTGCGGCGCGGGCGTAACGAAAACCGGCGTTTCCGTCGGTTCGGGCGTCGCAGTTTGCGCTTCGATCGCGGGCGAGGGCGTGGGAAGATGCGTTTCAACGGTGCGGACGACCGCCTCGGGCGCGTTTGCCCGCAGACGCAGAACCGCGGCATACCCGCCCAGCGCAAGCAGCGTCAGGCATACGAAACAAAGAATAACGATCGGAACGCGATCTTTTCGACGGGTACGGCTCATACGGAAAGCGTATGCACGATCACTTCAACGGAGACCGTTCCGCACCGGAAAAAGTCGGGCAAAACGCCGAAGGACTCCAAAAGGATCTTGACGCCGATCAGGATCAGGACGACCCCGCCGACGATCGTAGCCGTGCGGTGATATTTCAGGCCGAACCGGTTTCCGAGCCAAACGCCGATCGCGGAAAGAACGAAAGTCGTGACGCCGATCAGTCCGATCGCAAGGAAAATGCTGGTTCCGCCGTGCAGCCAGACCATGCCGGACTGCATGGAAAACGTGACGCCGACCGCGAACGCGTCGATGCTCGTGGCGACGGCGAGAACGAACAGCCGCCCGATCGAAGCAAGACCGTCCGGCGCTTCCGTGTCCTTGTCCCGGATGCCGTCGATCAGCATTTTCCCGCCGATGAACAGCAGCAGTCCGAACGCGATCCACGGACCGATCGTGACCGCGGAGGCGAAGGTCGATCCGAGCGCGAACCCGAGCAGCGGCATCAGCGCCTGAAATCCTCCGAAAAACAGAGCGATCAGAAGGGCGTGCGGAATGCGCAGCTTTTTCATGGATACGCCCTGACACATGGATACCGCGAACGCATCCATGGACAAACCTACGCCGATAAAAAAGATATCTGACAGACGCATATTCCCCTCCGATTTTCCGGATCAGTATATCAGAGAACGGATCGTTCCGCAATGACCCGCGGCGAGAGTTAATCCATCCTTTACATTTATGACACAACTCGTACGCTTTACATCGAACGCAAACTGCTGTATACTGGATCGGTGAAAGGAAACGGAACGAATGAAGCGGATTCTGGGCAGCATCCGGCGTGCGGATGAAAAGTTTAAAATGATCGAGGACGGCGATAAGATCTGTATCGGCGTCTCCGGCGGCAAGGATTCTCTGCTGCTGATGCAGGCGATGAAGCTGTATCAGCGCTTTTCCTACACCCGATTCGACGTGATCGCCGTAATGCTCGATCTCGGTCTCAGGTATCAGGACACCGCGCCGATCCGCGCGTACGCGGAACGGATCGGGATCCCGTTTGAAGTGATCCCCACCGAGATCGGCAAGGTCGTGTTTGAATACCGCGCGGAACGGTCTCCCTGCGCGCTTTGCGCCAAGCTGCGCCGCGGCGCGCTGAACACGGCGGCAAAACAGCGCGGCTGCAACAAAGTCGCCCTCGGGCATAACCGAGAGGACGTTCTCGAAACGCTTTTGATGTCGATGCTGTATGAAGGACGGATGAACACCTTCGCGCCGATCACGTATCTGTCCAGGACCGACATCACCGTGATCCGTCCGATGATCTACGTGCCCGAAAAATACTGCCTGTCCGTCGCAAGACAGCTCGAGCTGCCGATCCTGCCGCCGAACTGTGACGTCGCGGGCAGCACAAAGCGCGAGGAAGCGAAGGAGATCATCAAATATCTGTGCACGCTCGTGCCGGACGCCGACGTCAAGATGATGCACGCGATCACAAACACCGAGAAGTACGGACTCTGGGACCGCATGCGGCTGAAGCAGGCGCGCGGCGAGGCGGAGGAGACGGAGGACTAAAACAGCCCCGGCGCAAGCTCCGGAAGCATGCGAAGCAGCCGTTCGCGCAGGTCGTCGCGGTTGCTCTCGTCGATCCGGAACACCTTTGCGCGCGGATGCGAACGCACCGCGTCCAGAAACGCAGTCTGCCTGTCGCGGACGGCGGCGATCACGAACGGCGCCTCGTCGAGCGTTTTCAGGACTGCCGCGCGGAACGTCTGCGCATCGCTTTCCATGAATCCGAGCTCGTCAAAAACGATCACGCCGTCATACGGCAGCGCGAGCCGCTGCGCGAACCGGTCGAACGCCGCGGGAAACGCGACGCTGCCGCCGTCGCGGCAGAGCCCGACGCAGCTTTCCTCCGAAAACCGTTTCGGTTCGCCGAAGCGGCGGATGCAGACCGGACGGCTTCCGTCCGGCATCGGCTCCGTTTTTTCGGTGATCACACCGTATACGGGCGCCTTTGCGGATGCGAGCAGCGCGCGGATCAGCGTGGATTTGCCGACGCCGTTGCGCCCGACGATCAGGATATGTGTCATAACGACCTCCGCTGCGGGGTTCGGTCGGGCGGACCCGACCGGGATACCGGTTTCATTCTCAACAAAAAAAAGGAAACGCCGCGTTGCGGCGTTTTTCTGATTCAATCGCGGATCAGCGAAACGGAAACGGTCTGCGGCGCGGCGTTCGGATCGGACTCGACGCGAACGGTGAATCCGCCGAGCCGCTTCGAGAAGGTCTCGCCGTCGGAAACGACGCTGCGGCACTGCTTCACGATCAGATCGCTGTCCGCTGCGGGCAGCTGATACACCTTCATGACCCGGTCGAACAGATCGCGAAGCGAGGCGACGGTGCGGGCGTTCTGCTCGCGGACCTTGGCGGACACGTCCAGATCGTCCTCCGGATCGGCGCACAGTTCCGTCCGGAACGTCAGAAGCCGGATCCCGTCGCTGTCGGATTGCATTTCCATGCGGAAGCGCACGCCGTCCGGCGCGGTCACGTCATATCCGTCCGGATCGGGAACGACCGTATATCCGCCCTGCGCGAGCGCGTCCAGCACGAGCTCGCCGCGGATCGGGGGCTCCGGCGCCGGTTCGACGGATTCCGGAGCGTCTTTCGTTTTCGTTCCGTACCGGATCGCAAGCCCGACGAACAGAAGCACGACGAGCCCGATGCAGATGTACTCGATGATACGGATCCGGTCGACCGTCAGGAACGACCGCTTTTTTCTGCCGTTTTTCGGTTTAGTCGACATCTCGATGGACCGTTTCGGGCGCTTCGTCCAGAACGTGCGGGTTGCGGAAGAAGGTCTTGAACATCTTGAACGAGGACGCAAGCGTAAAGCCGTCGCAGATGCGTTCGTCGCAGACGATCTTGTAATCGATGTACTTCCGCTGCACGGGCGTTCCGTCTTCCTTCAGTTCGGTTTTCTTATACTTTGCGCCGAAGGAAAGAAAGATCGGCAGATTTCCGAAATCGTACAGATGATGGTATACCGGCGGGATGCCGAGCGAGCCCATCGAGGTGATGAACATCGAGCCGTGGAACGGACTGACGTCAAGAAGTTTTTTCGGAAGCCAACCGAAATAGTCGAACATCTTTAAAAGCCAGACCGCGTTTTTCAGCATGAGACCGGGAATGAAATTGAGGATCTTCGCCGTATTGTCAAAGCCGCTGTCGGGATTGACTTCGCGGTTTTCGTCGATCTCCTTCTGCAGTTTCCGATAGATGTCTTCCGCTGTGTCGCTCGGAGAGAAATGCATCTTAATGATCGTTTCCTCCGCGTCCAGCGTCAGCTCGCGCTTGATGGTCAGATTCACGATGATATCGTCGTAATGCGTGTAGACGCGCTGACCGGAGAGGAACCGGTTGATCTGCGGACGCTGCGAAACGACACGGACGTACGCGGCGAGCAGAAGATGCATCATGCCGAAGCCCTTGAGCCCCTGATTTCTCTTTTTGCGGATATAGTTTTCCGCCTCCGTGATCTCGATCGACTCATGGAAATACACGCTTGCGCCGGAGCGGTTCGGCATGATATACGGGGAGACCTTGGACATCGGCTGCAGAGAACGAAGACGGTATCCGTCCGGCCGGTCTCCGAAACGACGCTTTCTTTTGGGCAGCGCCGGAACGGCGGTTTTTGCTTCCGCGGCGTTCGCGACCTCTTGCGCGATTTTTTTCTTCATGAAAGAATACCCCCCTGATATTTCATTTTATTTTACCAAATCAAGCCCGGAAAGGCAAGAGAAAAATGCAGTTGCAAAACGGGTCTCCGACCGGTATAATGAACGCATGAATCACGATCAGAAATCAGCCGATCCCGAGATCCTCGCGCCCGTCGGAACGGAGGGCTCGCTCGAAGCGGCGGTGTTCGCCGGTGCGGACGCCGTCTATTTCGGCGCGGGCGCGTGCAACGCGCGCCGCAGCGCGGGACAGTTTACGGGCGATCGCCTGATCGAAGCGGTCCGTTTCTGCCACGCGAACGGCGTGCACGTTCACGTTACGGTCAACACGCTCGTGCGCGACGAGGAACGGAAGGACGTTGCGGACACGCTCTCCGAGATCGCGGAAAGCGGCGCCGACGCGATCATCGTGCAGGATCTGACGGTCATGCGCCTTGCAAAACAGATCTGCCCGGAGCTCGCGCTGCACGGTTCGACGCAGATGGCGGTACACAACGTTTCCGGCGTGAAAATGCTCGAGGACCTCGGCTTTTCGCGCGTCGTGCTCGCAAGAGAGCTTTCGATCGACGAGATCGCGTCGATCCGCTCGAAAACGGAAGCCGAGCTGGAATGCTTTATCCACGGCGCGCTTTGCATGAGCGCGTCCGGCATCTGTTATCTGTCCGCAATGCTCGGCGAACGCAGCGGAAACCGCGGCATGTGTGCGCAGCCGTGCCGGCTTCCGTTCGTCTGCAACGGATCGGACTATGCGCTTTCCCTGAAGGACATGAGCCATATCGCGCACTACGACGCGTATCGCAGGATCGGCGTTCGCTCGCTGAAGATCGAGGGACGCCTCAAATCTCCCGAATACGTCGCCGCCGCGGTCGATGCGGTCCGGCGCGTCCGGGACGGAGAGCCGTACTCGGAGCAGATGCTCAAGGACGTCTTTTCGCGCGGCGGATTTACCGAGGGCTATTACGCCGGTGCGAGAAACCATACGATGTTCGGCGTCCGCACACAGGAGGACGCAAAGCGATCGCAATCGGTCCTGTCCGCGATCCGTGAACTGTACCGCGGACCGAAACCGCGCGTGCCCGTTTCGATGCGCGCCGAAGTCCGCGCGGGGAAGCCGGCGCTTCTGACCGTTTCCGACGGCGTGCGGACCGTCCGCGCGGAGGGAGACGTTCCGGAACCCGCCGTGAACGCGCCTTTGACCGAAGAATCGGTCCGCCGCAGTCTGTCCAGGACGGGCGGGACTCCGTTTTTCATCGACGCATTCGCCCTGGAAGCGGACGGAGGACTTCGCCTTTCCGCCTCCTCGCTGAACGCGCTCAGAAGATCCGCGATCGACGCGCTGTACGAAGCGCGCGCCGCGCGTCCCGAACGCGGGATCGGGCCTGCCGATCTGACTCTGAACGGGGCTCCGCGGCAGCGGACGCCGCGGCTTTGCGTGCGCTTTGCTTCCGCCGAACAGTTTTCCGACGCGCCCGGGATCGCGTATTACAGCCTTCCGGTCGACGAGCTGATCCGGCGTCCGGATCTCGTGACGGACCGCGCCGCGGCCGAGATCCCGATCCTCGTTTATCCGGACGAGGAGCCGCGCGTATCGGAATCGCTTCGGAAACTGAAAGAAGCGGGTCTTCGGTATGCGCTCGCCGAAAACGTCGGCGCGATCCGCATGGCGAACGGCGCGGGGCTGATCCCGGTCGGCGGCGCGTATCTGAACGTCACGAACAGCGACGCTTCGGACGCATACCGGCAGCTCGGCGTTTCGGCGCTGTTTGCTTCGTTCGAACTCTCCGCCGCAAAGACGCGCGATCTCCGCTCCGATCTGCCGCTCGGCATGATCGTTGCGGGCCGGCTGCCGCTGATGCATCTCCGTTCATGCCCGGCCAGAACCGACCGCGGATGCGGCGGCTGCAAGGGCGATCCCGTCGTATCCGACCGCAGGGGCGCGGCGTTCCCGCTCGTCTGCCGCGAGCGCAGATACTCGACGCTCCTGAACAGCGTTCCGCTGTATCTTGCGGATAAAACGCTTCCGCCGCTCGACTTTTATGCGGTCTATCTGACGATCGAATCGCCCGAAGAGGCGAAGGAACTGATCCGCAGCGTCGCCGCCCACGAGCCGCCGAAGGGACCGCACACGACGGGCCTCGCGTTCCGAAAACTTTTGTAATCTCTATCACACCGCGCCGTTCGACGGGATCCGTCGGGCGGCGTTTTTCATATGTGCGTACTTCCATGCATAGGGATATAGCGGGAGGGACGAGCATGGAACAATGGAAAAAACAATGGACGCCGCTTTTGCCGGAACGCGTGGCGGAGATCCTCGAACGGCTTCCCGACGACGCGCCGCTTCTGGAAATACGGCTGCGCTGCGACAGACCGCTTGAACTCGTGTTCGACGGAAGCGACCGGATCGTCTACGGAAACAACAAAGCGCCGATCGTCGAAGAGAACGAGCTGAAGGCCCTGCTGCGGCGACTGACGGGCTATTCCGCCTTCGCATGGGAAAACGAACGCAAAAGCGGCTTTATTACGGTCGGCGGCTGCCGCGTCGGTCTGTCGGGACGGATGATCCGCACAGAGGACGGCGTGCTCGGCTTTTCCACCGTTTCGGGCGTTTGTATCCGCATCGTGCGAGAGGTCAAAGACTGCGCAAAGCCGCTGCTTCCGTACCTGCTCTGCGGCGGGCGCTTCCGCTCCGTACTGCTCGTCTCGCCGCCCGGATGCGGAAAAACGACGCTTCTGCGGGACATGATCCGCATCGCGTCAGACGGACTGTACGGCGCCGTTCCGTGCAGGGTCGGCGTCGCGGACGAACGCTTTGAACTGAGCGGCGACGCAAACGGCGCGATCGCGTTCGATCTCGGCACGCGCACGGACGTCATTTCCGGCATCTCCAAATCGGACGCCGCGGTGCGAATCGTTTCCACGCTGTCTCCGGGGATCCTCGCAATGGATGAACTGAACGACGCAAACGACGCGAAGGCCGTATCGGAAGCGCGCGGAAAAGGCGTTGCGGTCTTTGCAACGGCGCACGGCGCGGACGGGAAGGATCTTCGCCTGCGTCCGGCGATCGGCGCGCTTCTCGACGCACACGTGTTCGAGCGGATCGCGCTCCTCGAAGGCGTCGGACGGCTGACGTCCGTCACGGACGGCGACGGTCTGCGCGTCGATGCCGTATCGCAATGAAGACGATCGGCATCGCTCTGCTGTTTGCGCTGTGCTGTCTGGCCGGCGTCCGCCTCGGCGCGAAAAAAGCCGCTCCGCTGAAAATGATCCGCGCAATGCGGGCCGGACTGCAGTCGTTTTCGGACCGTACGGCCTCCGGCGCCACGCTTGCCGACGCCGCAGAACCGGCAGACGACGCGTTTCGCGAACGGCTCTCCGTCTATCTCGAATCGCTTTCGCAGGGATCCGCGCAGGCGGATGCCGCCGGGCGCGCGTCCGCTGCGTTCGGCGCTTCCGATGCGGTCCGCTCCGGCGCGGAGCTGTTCTTCTGCGGTCTGTCGGATGCGCCGCGTGCGGAACTGCAGCGGCGGATCGAGGCGTTCGGCGCCGTTCTCGCGCGGGCGGAAGTCGACGCCGAAAACGAGTCGAAGCAGGCGCGCGTGCTGCGGTCCGCGGGTTTTCTGGTCGGAACGGGACTCGCCGTCCTTTTACTGTAGAAACGCTATGGATATCAACCTTTTGTTCAAGATCGCGGGGATCGGGATCCTCGTTGCCGTGATCGTTCAGCTGCTCCGGCAGAACGGCAGGGAGGAGCTTGCGACGGTCGCCGCCGTCGCCGGGCTGGTGCTTGCCACCATGCTCGTGCTTTCCATGATCGCATCGATGCTGGACGTGATCCGCAGAACGTTCTCCCTGTATTGATATGGAACGGATGATTTTGATCGCGCTGATCGGCTCGGTCACGGCGATCCAGATGCGCGCCGTCCGCCGCGAATACGCGCTCCTGATCGGCGCCGCGACGGGGATCGTTCTGCTCGTATCCGGGATCGCACGCTTTACCGGGCTCTCCGACTGGTTCCGCCGCACGTGCGAAACGTACGGCGTTCCGACAGAGCTGTTCGCGTCGATCCTGAAGATCCTCGGCATCGCGTACCTTTCGGAATTCGGCGTCAACCTCGCAAAGGACGCCGGACAGCAGACGATCGCCTGGGATCTCGAACTCGGCGGCAGGATCATGATCCTGAGCTCGGCGCTTCCCGCGGTCGTCACGCTGCTGGAAACGGGCGCGGCGCTGATCCGGGAGGTCGGATCGTGAAGCGCCTGCTCGTGATCGCGGTCCTGGTGCTTGCGCCCGTGCTGCTGTTCTCCGGCTCGCAGGAGACCGACGATGCGATCGAAGCGCTCGCGGGGACGATCGACCTGTCAGAATGGGATCGATGGTTCGAAGCCGAGGGATACGACGCGGATTTTACGCCTTCCCGGTATCTGGACGCGATCATACGCATGCAGGAACCGGATCCGTCGCACGGGATCGGAAGCCGTCTCAAAGACTTGCTGCTGCCCGGCCTGAAAAGCGCGGCGGTCATGCTGACCGTGCTCATCGGACTCGCCGTATGCAGCGCCGCGATCGGAGGGCTTTCCGACGCGTCGGCAATGGCGGAGCCGGCGAAGATCACGCTGCGCGTCGTCACGGCATGCGCCGTACTGGTCACGGCTGCTTCCGGGATCCGCACCGCGTCCGGCGCGGTCCGGCTGATCTTCCGGACGACGGAGCTGACGCTTCCCGCGATCGTCGGGTTTCTGGTCTTAGGCGGCATGGAACACACGGCGGCGCTCCTGACGGCCTCGCGCGAACTGCTGTCCGGAACGGTGCTGTATCTGCTTGAAACGTGCGTCGTGCCGCTCGCAGCCGTCGGCGGCGTTCTCTATGCGCTGGACGCGTGCGGAACGGGACGTCTCGCTTCGATCGGAAGACTGCTGCACCGTGCGGCAAAATGGATCCTCGGCACGACATGTTCGCTGTTTCTGCTGTTCACGGCGATCCGCGGCGCGGCGGCGGGCGGCGCGGACGGGCTGCTGCTGAAAACGACGAAGCTGATGGCGGGAAGCGTTCCGGCCGTCGGCGGCGTGCTCTCGGAATCGGTCGACGCCGCGTTCCGCTGCCTGCAGTTCGTGAAGAATGCGCTCGGGCTTACGGGAACGGTCCTGATCCTGCTGATCGGCGCAAAGCCGGTTCTTTCCGTATTCTGGACGCGCTGCGCGCTGCGCGCGGCGTCGATGCTTGCGGAACCGCTGTCCGGAAAACCGTACGCGGACCTGCTGCGGGGATTGGGGGACACTCTGCATCTGCTGCTGCTCGCGGAACTGGCGGCCGTCGCCATGTCCCTGCTCGTGATCGCGCCGGTGCTCGGCGCGGGGAGGATCGCGTGACCGCGCTGTTCGCCTGCGTCGTACCGATCGCCGCGGCCGGGATGCTCTGCGCAATCGCCGAAACGCTTCTTCCGCGCAGCGGATCGCGCACGGCGGCGCGTACGGCGATCGGATTGCTCTTCCTCGCGTTTTTCGCGGAGAAGATTACAGGCATATTTCGGTAACGGAGGGATTAAGATGCAGAAGAAGGACGGCGGCGCGACGGCGGAATGGTGGAAGGCGCGCGTAAAGAAAAACCCCGGACTCGCGTACGTTCCGTATGCCGCGATCGGACTTGCGGCCGTTCTTTTGTATCTGCTCGGCACCGGATCGGGATGCCGGGCGGACGCACCGAAGGAGACCGCCGCCGTCACCGCCGAACCGGTGCGGACCGGTCAACGGGACGCGCTGGAGCAGCGGCTGATCGAAGTGCTTTCCGAGATCCGCGGCGCGGGCAGGGTGGACGTTCTCGTAACGTATGAGACGAACGGGGAGATCGTCACGGCAACCGTACGGCAGACCGATGAGGACGTAAAGGATGCGAACGGAACGGGAGGCAGCGAGACCTCGCGCTCAACACGCGAGGTCACCGAGCCCGCGACAGTGGAAACGGAGCAGGGCCGCGCGCCGATCGTGCTGTACGAAAAGGAGCCGGTCATTCGAGGCGTGATCGTCGTCGCGGAGGGCGCGTCGGATTTCTCCGTGCGTGAAAAACTGCAGGCGGCGGTGTGTGCCGCAACGGGGATCCCGATCTCGCGGATCGAAGTGTTTGAAATGTCATTCGGATCATAAAACATCATTTCAGGAGGGAATTATGAAGGAATTCATTCGTCGCTATGGAAAATGGCTGAACAAACGCGTACTGACGGCAGCCGGTCTGTGTCTGCTCGTGGCCGCCGCCGTCGTAACGAACCTGCTGGTCGGGCGCGGCGGCGCTTCGTCCGGGGAAACGTCTGCGCCCGCGGACGCGAACGTCACGCAGGTCTCCGCGCAGACACGGGCAAAGGATCCGAACTTTTTCGCAAGCTACCGCGAGGAGCGCGACAACGTCCGGACACAGGAACTGGCGTATCTCGACGCGATCGTCGCGCAGGGCGCGGACGCGGAAACGCTGTCGGACGCGCAGCGAAGCAAACTGGATCTGGTCAACGCGATGGAAACGGAACTGACGGTCGAAAACCTTGTTCGCGCGAAGGGCTTTACCGACGTGATCGTTTCGATCCATCAGGGAAACGTCAACGTCGTCGTAGGCGCGGATACGCTTTCCGACGAGCAGGTCGCCCAGATTCTCGATATCGTTCTCCGCGAGACGGGGAAGAGCGCGGAAAACGTAAAGATCAGCACGACGCTCTGAACAAACGGAAATCTCTTTCATGGGTTTACTTTTTGGAAGAATGATGGTATACTTTTTCTATCTATAGAAATCCAAGAACTCAGGAGGAGTACTATGAGCGAATACAAGAATATCACCGTTGATTCCGAAGAGAACGGCGGCAAAGTCGTGTTTGCGGAAGACGTCGTCGCGACCATCGCGACGCTTGCGGCAGCCGAAGTCGACGGCGTATACGGCATGAGCGGATCGGCGTTTGAGGGACTCGGCGAGAAACTCGGCAAGAAGAACTATACCAAGGGCATCAAGGTCGAAGTCGGCACTGTCGAATGCGCGGTCGATATGAACATCATCGTGCGCTACGGCTTTAAGATCCAGGACGTCTGCCGTTCGGTTCAGAACGCGGTCAAGAACGCGATCGAGACCATGACCGGTCTCAAGGTCGTGCAGGTCAATATCGCGGTCAATTCGATCGTCTTTGCGAAGGAACCCGCTCCCGAACAGCCCAAGACCGAAAACCGCGTGAAATGATCGCTCCTGCCGGATCCGATTCCGGCAGCGAAGCTCGGACAAGCATGTGTAAGGGGAACGTTTCATGAAGCAGGCAGTCAGGATCCTTTCCGGATTTCTTGCGTTTTTATCGGTCGTGTGCGGCGTATGCCTGATCCTGACCGTAATCGGATGGCCGGTGCCGCCGGCGCGGATGCAGGAACTCATCGGAGATCTCCGGCATTTTCCGTCCGCGCTTTTGGTGATCCTTGCGGCGATCGTTCTCTGCGCGATCGGCACGCTCGTTCTGTACGGGCTCATCTTTGCCCGCCTGAGCAGGCGTACGAGCGCCCTGATCGAAAAGAACGCCCTCGGAGAAACGGCGGTGTCCTTCTCGGCGCTGGCGCAGACGGCGGAACGCGTCGCAAGATCGCACCGCGACGTAAAGTCCTGCCGGACGAAAGCGTACGCGATCGGCAGCAGCGTGAAGATCGACGTCCGCGTGATCACGGCGCCGACGGTCTCGCTTCTGGAGATCACGCACGCGCTGCAGGACACGATCGCGGCCGCGCTGAAGGATCTGTGCGGGACCGAGATCGGTTCCGTCGACGTTACGGTCGATCAGACGGAAGCGTAATCGAAGAGTACAACGGAACGGAGGTTGGAAAACAATGAAAGAGTTTTGTCAGAATCACAAATGGGCGATCATCCTCAGCGCGCTTGCGCTGATCATTGTGCTGATGATCTATCTGACGAACTTCTGGTGGACGCTTCTTGCGGGCGTTCTCGTTCTGATCGCGGTCTTCTTCGGAAGAATGATCGACAAGGGCGGCGTTGAAGCGGTCAAGGACTTTTTCCGCAGCATCTTCAAGGGGAAACGCGCATGAATCATACGTTATCCAGAGAGATCGCGATGAAGCGCCTGTACGCGGAAACGGTCGGCGGCGAAGATTCGCTTGAAAACACGCTCGAGCAATCCGAATGCGTCCTCTCGGAAGAAGACGCCGTGTTTTCGGACAGGCTCTACGAGGGCGTACACGCGCATCTGGAAACGATCGACGCCGAGATCGGATCCAACGCGAAGGACTGGTCGCTTCCTCGGATCGCGAAGGTCGATCTTTCGATCCTCCGCGTCGCGGTCTACGAACTGTTATTTGAAAAAAGCATCCCGGTCGGCGCAACCGTCAACGAGGCGGTGGAGCTTGCCAAAACGTTCGGCGGGGACAAATCGGCCGCGTTTATCAACGGCGTTCTCGGCGCGATCGCGAAGGAGCACTGAGCATGCCGGATCCTGTTTGTCTCGGGATCGACACGAGCTGTTACACCACCTCGGTCGCATGTGCGAATCAGCAGAGCATCGTTTTCTTTATGGGAACGATGCTTTCCGTGCCTTTGGGCGGTCGGGGACTTCGACAGTCCGAGGGCTTGTTCCAGCACGTGCGTCAGCTTCCGGATCTTCTGAGCGAACTGTTTTCCGCGGTCGATCGGACCGCGATCCGCGCAGTCGCCGTCAGCGCCTCGCCGACCTCCCGGGAGGACAGCTATATGCCGGTGTTCCTGGCCGGGCTTTCGCAGGCGCAGGCGCTGTCCGCCGCGTTGTCCGTTCCGCTGATCCGCGTCGATCATCAGAGCGGGCATATCCGCGCGGCCCTGTTCGGAAACGAATCGCTTCTGGACGCGGACCGGTTTCTCGCGGCGCACGTCAGCGGGGGAACGACCGATCTGCTGCTCGTTGAGCCGCATCGCGACGCGCCGTATCGCATCGAGCCGGTCGGAACGTCGACCGACCTGCATGCGGGTCAGTTCGTCGACCGCGTCGGCGTCGCCCTTTCGCTGCCGTTTCCTGCCGGAAAGCATCTGGAAACGCTTGCGGGGAGCGCCGTGCGGAAAAACGTCAAGCTTCCGAGCGCCGTGAAAGGAACGAACTGTTCGTTTTCCGGCGCGGAATCGGCCGCACAGAGGCTGAAGGGGGCCGTTCCGGACGGAGAGCTTGCGTACGGCGTGTACGACTGCCTCAGCCGAACGCTTTCCAAAATGTTCTCCGCCGCGGCGGAGCGGTACGGCGACCTTCCCGTGCTTGTGTGCGGCGGCGTCTCCTCGTCCGTTCTCCTGCGGAAACTGCTCGGAGAACGGTTCGGCGGCTTGCTGTATTTCGGCAGGCCGGAGTTTTCCTCGGACAACGCCGTCGGCGTCGCGCTTCTCGGCGCGGATCGGAGCGCAGCATGGAAGAACTGAAGCCCGTCTTTTCGGTACATGAACTGAACGAATACGTCGATCTGCTCCTCGGCGTCGATCCGAATCTCAAGGATCTGACGGTCGAGGGCGAGCTCGAAGCGGTCAAACGGCATTCGTCCGGGCATCTGTATTTCATGCTCAAGGACGAACAGTCGTCGGTCAACTGCGTGATGTTCCGGCAGAACGTCATGGGACTGCGGTTTCTTCCGAAGGACGGTCAGCGCGTGCGCATCGCGGGACGCGCAACGCTCTACCCGCGCGACGGACGGTTTCAGCTGACGGTCACCGGCATGATGCCGCGCGGCGAGGGCGCGCTGTACGCCGCGTTCGCCGCCTATAAAGAAGAATTAAAACGGCTCGGATGGTTCGATGAATCCGAAAAGAAGCCGATCCCGTTTCTGCCGAAGGCCGTCGGGCTTGTAACGAGCGCGGCAGGCGCCGCGCGTCACGACGTGCAGACCGTCATCGAACGGCGCTTTCCGCTCATGCCGGTCATTCTGTATCCCGCGTCGGTTCAGGGGGCGGGCGCGGCGGAGGAGATCGCGAAGGCGATCGGCGCCGCGGATGCGGAGCGCCGCTGCGACGTCCTGATCGTCGGACGCGGCGGCGGCAGCATGGAGGACCTCTGGGCGTTCAACGAGCGGCCCGTCGCCGAGGCGATCCGACGCTGTTCGATCCCGGTCATTTCGGCGGTCGGACATGAAACGGACGTTTCGATCAGCGATTTTGTCGCCGATCTCCGGGCGCCGACGCCGTCGGCCGCGGCGGAGCTCGCCGTTCCCGAATGGAACGCGCTGAAGGATGCGCTCGCGAATGCGAGGGACCGTCTGTCCGGCGCGCTGCAGAACGGGATCGGGCGCAAGCGCGACCGGCTCGATCTGATCTGGTCGGACGCCGCGAAGCTTCGCGTACGGCGCGCGATCGAACAGGACCGGCTTGCACTCGACGATTTCCGCGCAAGGATGCGTCTGCAGTGCGATCGGACGCTGGAAACGCTGCGTCATCAAACGGAGCGCACGGCGGAGAAGCTTCGCGCCTACAGCCCGCAGCGCACGCTGGAACGCGGCTTTGCACTCGTAAGCCGTTCGGACGGCACGATCGTTCAGACGGCGGCGAAGATCGATCTCGGTGAAACGGTCTCGATCCGTTTTGCGGACGGAGCGGTCCGCGCGGACGTGACCGGAAAGGAAACGATATGAGCGAAACGAAAACCTACGAACAGAATCAACAGGCGCTGGAGGAGATCGTCGCGCAGCTGGAAAGCGGGAACGTTCCTCTCGACGAAATGATCCGTCTTTACGAACAGGGCGAGACCCTGTACCGCGCATGCGCCGAAACGCTCGATGCGTACGAAAAGCGGCTTGCGGCTTTCGAACAGGAGTGCGCAAAATGACGCTTTCCGAACGGATCGAACAGGCGCTTCGCGCATACATGGACGCCGACGATTCCGCGCCGCTTTTGCTCGAGAGCATGCGGTACAGCCTCCTGGACGGCGGCAAGCGCATCCGCCCGTATCTGCTGCTGCGCGTTTCGGAAATGCTCGGCGGCCGCGAAACGGACGCAATGCCGTTTGCCTGCGCGCTGGAAATGGTGCATTGCTATTCGCTGATCCACGACGATCTTCCTGCGATGGACGACGACGCGATGCGCCGCGGCAAGCCGAGCAATCACGTGCGCTTCGGCGAGGCGAACGCGATCCTCGCGGGCGACGGTCTGCTGACGAAGGCCGGGCTTCTTCTGATGCGGCAGAACGGCTTCGACGGCGCGAAGCGCGCGATCTTCGAAG
The DNA here is from genome assembly GCA_946411635.1 of uncultured Clostridia bacterium. Classification (GTDB taxonomy): domain Bacteria; phylum Bacillota; class Clostridia; order Christensenellales; family CAG-138; genus UBA3792. Next base: position 188,820 of record CAMKES010000001.1, read on the forward strand.
GCGCGTACGCCATGGTCAGCGGGCAGAGCGACGACCTGAATCTGACCGGGCGCGACGCGGAAACGCTGGAACGCATCCATCTGCGCAAGACCGGCGCGCTGTTTCGCGCGGCGTGCGTCGCGGGCGCATACTGTTCCGATCCGGAAAAGGCGGAGGAGATGCGGCGGTTCGGCGACACGCTCGGGCTGCTGTTTCAGATGACGGACGACCTCCTTGACGAGGAAAAGGACGCCGCCGAACAAAAACTGACGTACGTGACCTATTACGGCCGCGAAAAGACCGCCGCGTTTATCGACGACGCGGCACAAAGCGCTCTCGCGCTGCTCTCTCCGTATCGCGGAGAGGCCGCAGACGAGCTTCGGTCGCTTGTCGATGCGTTACGGAGCAGAACGAACTGAAATGAGCTATCCGCTGCTTGACACGATCAACAGCATACGGGATCTCAAAGCGCTTCCGGAAAAACAGCTTCCGGCGCTTTGTGAGGAATTGCGCGCGTTTTTGATCGAGCACGTATCGAAAACGGGCGGTCATCTTGCGTCCAGTCTCGGCGCGGTCGAGCTGATCGTCGCCATGCACTACGTGTTCGACAGTCCGACGGACAAGCTCGTTTTTGACGTCGGACATCAGGCGTACGTGCACAAGATCCTGACGGGCCGCAAGGATGCGTTCGATACGCTTCGGAAGGAAGGCGGGCTCTCCGGCTTCCCGAAGCACAGCGAAAGCGTTCACGACGCGTTCGATACGGGCCATGCCAGCACGGCGATCTCCGCGGCGCTCGGGCTTGCGCGCGCCATGCGCGCAAACGGCGAATCCGGCATGGCGGTCGCTTTGGTCGGCGACGGCGCGATGACCGGAGGACTCTCCTACGAAGCGCTGGACGACGCGGGCAGCGACAGGATCCCGCTTCTGATCATTCTCAACGACAACCAGATGTCGATCTCGAAAAACGTCGGCGGCATCAAGGACTCGCTGACGACGATGCGTACCAACCGCGCGTACAATGCGTTCAAGCGCTCGCTCACCGGCGTGCTGGAAACGAGCCGGTTCGGGAATTTCCTGAGCCGTCATATGGAGCAGTTCAAAAACCGCCTCAAGCGCTTCTTTGCGCCGAATCTGCCGTTTGAAGAGTTCGGCATCTTGTATCTCGGGCCGATCGACGGGCACGACGTGCGGAAGATCATCAAGTACCTGCGCCGCTGCCGCGCGCTGAAAAAGCCCATGATGCTCCACGCGGTGACCACAAAGGGAAAAGGGTATCCGTTCGCCGTCGAGAATCCGGAAAAATTCCACGGCATCGCGCCGTTCGAGGTCATGACCGGAAAGGTCAGCCCCGAGCGTCAGAAAACCTGTTCCGAGGTGTTCGGCGACACGATGCTCTCGCTTGCGAAAAAGAACGAAAAGCTCGTCGCGATCACGGCGGCCATGCCGAGCGGAACGGGCCTTACCGAATTTGCGAAGACGTATCCGGACCGGTTTTACGACGTCGGCATCGCCGAGGCGCATGCCGTCACGATGGCGGCGGGCCTCGCGCGCGGCGGGATGCGCCCCGTCGTCGCGGTCTATTCTTCGTTCCTGCAGCGCGCGTACGATTCGCTGCTGCACGACGTCTGCCTGCAGAATCTGCCCGTTGTGATCGCGCTCGACCGCGCCGGGCTCGTCGGTGCGGACGGGGAAACGCATCAGGGCGTTTATGATCCTGGCTTCCTGTCGACCATGCCGAATCTCGTCGTCTACGCGCCGTCCACACAGCGCGAGATGGTCGCGATGCTCGAAATGGCCGTTTCGCGCAAAGAACCGGCCGTCGTGCGTTACCCGCGCGGGTCTCTGCCCGATCTTCCGATGAAAAACAAAGTCTTTTTCGGCGAGTGGGAGATCGTCGAGCCGCTTCAGAAGACGGTGATCGTCACGCACGGAACGCTTCTGCCGCTCGCGAAGTGGATCGCGAAAAAGAACGGCGTCGGTCTCGTGAACGCAAGATTCCTGCAGCCGCTTGACGAAGAAATGATCGCGTACTTCCGCGAGAACGGGATCCGCATCCTCGTGATGGAAGAGAACACGGTATCCCTCGGCGAGAAGATCGCGCTTGCCGCGAATCCGTGCAGAGTGCGTTCGATCGCGCTTCCGACGGAACCGATCCCGCACGCGTCGGTCGACCGGCAGAGGGAACGGTACGGATTCACGGAAGAATCCGTCACAAAGATTTTGAAGGAATTATCGGAGGAAGCATGACGAAGGTTCGCCTGGATCTGGAAATGGTATCGCGAGGGCTTTGCCCCTCGCGTGAGAAGGCGCGCGCGCTGATCCTTGCGGGGGAAGTCCGCGTCAACGGCGTCCGGGCGGAAAAGGCGGGGCAGGAGATCCCATCCGACGCGGAGATCGCCGTCGTTGAAGACGCGATCCCGTTCGTCAGCCGCGGCGGTCTGAAACTGGACAAGGCGATCCGGACGTTTCCGATCGATCTTTCCGACCGCGTCTGCGCCGACGTCGGCGCTTCCACCGGCGGGTTTACGGACGTCATGCTGAAAAACGGCGCGAAGCACGTTTATGCCATCGACGTCGGATACGGACAGCTCGACTGGTCGCTTCGCAACGATCCGCGCGTGACCGTCATGGAGCGCACCAACGCGCGCTTTATGGAAAAGGCCTGGTTCCCGGACCCGATCAGCTTCGCCTCGATCGACGTTTCCTTCATCTCGCTTCGTCTGATCCTTCCGCCTTTGTTCGGCTCGCTCGAGGAGGAGTCGGAGGTCGTTGCGCTGATCAAACCGCAGTTCGAAGCGGGCCGCGCGGAGATCGGCAAGAACGGCGTTGTTCGCGACGCATCGGTCCATGAACGCGTGATCCGCGACGTGCTTGCATTTGCGGACGGCGTGGGATTTGAGGTATCCGGGCTCTCGTTTTCTCCGATCACGGGACCGAAAGGGAATATTGAATTCCTTTTATACATGAAAAAGACCGGTACCAAAAATGACGCAAGCTTGCATAAAGTTTCCGATTCTGTTGCCGAAATCGTTAAAAATGCCCATTTGATCGGGAAAAACTGTTAAATATTATTCATATTTACCTTGCAAATCTGATCAATCGATTGTATAATATACCCACAATATTCACAGGTGGGAGGTTGCGCTATGCACCTTTACTTTGCGGCGCGTGCCGGCAAGGCCTCGCTTGTGTCTGCCTGTAAACGAATGATGAAAGCGGCCGAGAACGCGGGATTCACCTGCTCGCTGCTTTCGGACGGTATCGTGAACGATTCCGCGGACGCGTCCGTGATCATTGCGGTCGGAGGGGACGGCAATCTGATCCGGACGGCGCACGTCGCCTGCCGGGAGGATCTTCCTCTGTTCGGCGTGAACTGCGGACGGATCGGATTCCTCACCGAATGGACCGAGGACCGTTTCCCGGAAGCGCTTCAGAAACTCGCGAAAGGCGACTTCACGATCGAGACGCGTTCGATGCTGACCGTTTCGGTCAACGGCGAGCGTATGCGCGACTGTTTCAACGATCTGCTTGTCTACAAGCATTCGTTTTCCGGCGTAGCGAAGATTTCGCTTTCGCTGAACGGGCAGGAAATGGGCGATCTGTTCGGGGACGGCGCCGTCGTTGCCACGTCGACCGGCGCAACGGGCTATTCGCTGTCCGCGGGCGGTCCGATCCTTGCGGACGGGATCGATGCGATGGTCATCACGCCGATCTGCGCGCATACGCTGCATTTCCGGCCTGTCGTCTCCTCGATCTCTTCCGAGATCGCGATCGTGATGGGGGACCGCGGTCATCTGGCCGCGGACGGAGATAGATTCCGCGCGGTTTCCGCAGGAGACCGCATCACGGTGACACGCTCTGATAAGGTCGTGCGTCTGATGACGTTCGGGACGCGCAATCTGTTCAGACTGATCACCGAAAAACTGACATGAGGGTAAGGATTATGAAACCGAAAAGACATGCAATGATTTTAAAACTGATCGCTGCGGAGAATATCGAAACGCAGGAGGAACTTGCTTCGCTTCTGAGCGCGCAGGGGTTCACGGTCACGCAGGCGACCGTTTCGCGCGACATTAAGGAACTGCGGCTGATCAAGGTCCTGACCGGCGAGGGGCGGTATAAGTATGCGACCGTCGAGAAAGCAGAATCCGATCTGCAGGAGCGCTTTATCCGGCTGTTCAGCAATTGCGTCGTATCGATCACTTCGGCGGGCAATCTGATCGTCGTCAAGACCATGGCGGGCAGCGCAGCCGTTGCGGCGGAAGCGATCGACTCGATGAAATGGCCGGAGATCGCCGGATCCATCGCGGGCGACAATACCATTTTCGTTGCGGTCCGCGAAGGCAAGAACGTTTCCGACATCATCAAGAAGTTCCAGAAAATGATGAAATAGCGGAGGGCGTCGTGCTCACACGTTTACAAGTTACGAATATTGCTTTGATAGATAAGTCCGACATTGCTTTCGATGCGGGCTTTTCTGTATTGACCGGCGAAACCGGCGCGGGCAAATCGATCCTGATCGAATCGGTCAGCTTCGTGCTCGGCGAGCGCGCGAGCCGGGAAAGCATCCGCACCGGCGCGGACAAGGCGTCCGTCGAGGCGACGTTCCTGCTTTCGCAGGATTCGCCGGCGCGCGCGTTTCTCGAGGAACACGGGTTTGACGCTGGCGACGAACTGGTGCTGTACCGCGAGCTGTCCGCAAGCGGCAGAAACGTCTGCCGGATCAACGGCACGCTGGTCAACACCGCCGAGATGAAAGCGCTCGGCGACCTGCTTGTCGATCTGCACGGTCAGCATGCGCACCAGTCGCTGCTGAATCCGGAAACGCATCTCGCGCTGATCGACGCGTTCGGGAAATGCAATGCGGACGGGCTCGCGACCGAAGTCGAAACGGCCAGGCAGACGGCGATCAAGGCGCAGAGAGATCTTGCGATCCTGAACAAGGGACTTCGCGAACGCGAACGCCGGCTCGACACGCTCCGCTATCAGATCAGGGAGATCGACGCCGTTTCTCCGGTCGACGGCGAGGAGGAACAGCTCGAAGCGGACTGTCTCCGCATGCGCAACGCGGAAGCGATCATGGAAGGGCTCAACGCAGCATACGACGCGCTGTTTGCCGACGGCGGCGCGCTTTCCGCGCTGACCGACGCGCGCGAAGCGCTTCAGCGGATCGGCGAATACGACGGGGAATACCGCGCCCTTTCCGCGCGCACGGACGAAGCGTACTACTCGATCGAAGACGTGGCGTACGAGCTGCGCGACGGAAAGGACTCCTTCCGGTTCGATCCTGATCTGCTGGAACAGACCGAAAGCCGGCTTGCTGCGATCCGCAATCTGAAGCGCAAATACGGCGCGACGGTCTCCGAGGTGCTCGCGTACCGGGAAAAAATCGGAGAGGAAGCGTCGATCCTCGAAAACGGGGACAAACAGGTCGAAGTTCTGGAACACGCCTGCGCGCAGGCGATCGACGCGTTCGCGCGCGCCGCGAAGCGCCTTTCGGAACGCAGAAAAGCCGCATCGGACAAACTGCTTGCCGAAACCGTCCGTCACCTTTGCGAGATGGGCATGCCGCATGCAAAGATGGAGACCGCTTTTTCCGAACTTCCGGCGGAGCAGCTCTCCGAAACCGGGATCGATACGGTCGAATTCCTGCTCTCCGCAAACCGCGGCGAACCGGTCAAGCCGCTCGTCAAGGTCGCGAGCGGCGGCGAGATGTCGCGCATCATGCTCGCCATGAAGGCGGCGCTTTCCGACGCCGACCGAATCGAAACGCTCGTGTTCGACGAGATCGACACCGGCATTTCCGGCATGGTCGCCAATGCCGTCGCCGAGAAAATGCGCGCGCTCGGCCGAAAGCATCAGGTCCTCTGCGTGACGCATTTGCCGCAGATCGCCGCGTACGCCGACACGCAGTACGTCGCGTACAAGTATTCCGACGCGGAAAAGACGCACAGCGTGACCCGCAGACTGACCGAAGCGGAGCGTCCCAAGGAGCTCGCGCGCATCATGGGAAGCGGCGAAACCGATCTCGCCGCGATGGAACACGCGCGTCTGCTGCTGCAAACCGCGCGAAAATAAAGATCATTCATGCAAAGCCTCCGCAGGGAGGCTTTTTTGTATGGAACCCGAAAAGCGGCGCACGATAGGAAAAAAAGGAGTTGAATCGAATGAAACGTTTCCTGCGCGCGCTTTCCGCCGTACTGACGGCGATCGTTCTCGGATGGTACTGCGCGCCGTCCGTTTACCGTGTTCTGCATCTTCCCGGGACCGTCGCATCCGAAGCGCAGCTGACCGCTCCGACGCTGTTCGCGCGCTCCGGCGCGTATTCCGTTCGCGAGAGCGGCGACGAACGTCTGCACTCGCGATCTTCCGTCATTTGTACGGCGTCGCTTTTCGGCATGCTTCCGCTCCGCTCGTTCACGGTCGAAAACGGACTTCCCGAGGTTTGTCTCGGCGGCAGCGCAGTCGGGATCGTTCTGCAGACGAACGGCGTGCAGATCGTCGGGATCGAATCGTTTGACACGGTCTCCGGCAAAGCGTCTCCGGCGGCGGATGCGGGTCTGGCGGAGGGCGACATGATCTGCACGGTAAACGGAACGCGCGTGACGGACGCCGCATCGTTCGCCGCGCTCTGCAGAGCGTCCGGCCGCTGCGAGCTTTCCTGCCTGCGCGACGGCAAACCGTTCGCCGCGACGCTGATCCCCGCAAAAGACCTCGACGGAACGCGGCGGGTCGGCGTGTGGGTGCGCGACAGCACCTCCGGCATCGGCACGCTTTCGTTCTATGAGGAAGCGACGGGCGCGTACGCCGCGCTCGGTCACGGCGTTACGGACGTGGACACCGGCAAGATGCTTTCTCCCGCGCGGGGATTTCTGACGGCGGCGACGGTTTTGTATGCACGGAAGGGCGACGGCAGCACGGCGGGGGAACTGATCGGGAATTTCTCGACCGAACGGTCGGACGCGATCGCCACGGTGGAACGGAACACGACCTTCGGCATCGCGGGCGTACTGTCGGAGCCGCCTCTCCTTTCACCGGGTTCTGCGCAGATCGCGCCGGCCGCAGCGGCGCATACGGGCGACGCGTCCGTTCTGACCGCGGTCGACGGCGTTGTTCGCGCATATTCCGCGCGCGTGATCCGCACCGACGTGCAATCGGCGCCGGAAACGCGCGGGATGATGATCGAGATCACCGATCCGGTCCTGTTGGAACGGACGGGCGGGATCGTGCAGGGAATGAGCGGCAGCCCGGTTCTGCAGGACGGAAAACTGATCGGCGTCGTTACCCACGTGTTTTTGAATCGCCCGGCGCGGGGATATTGTCTGTACGCGGAGTGGATGGCGGACGAACTGCTTCCCGCGTCATGAATCGTTTACAAATCCACCGATGATCGAAACAACATACCGGTAGAAACAGACCCGCTTTCCGATGCAGAATAACAGCGGAGAGAGGGGGGAGAACGGATGCGGATCATGCTGCAGACGGCGGACCGCGCGCTTGCAAACGCGTATGAATCGGCGTCGAAACAAATCGACGGAGTCACGATCCTGGACGATGCGGCAAAGGTCATGGAACGGCTGCTGCGCGACCCGTTCGACGTGCTGATCGTCGACGGGCCGGAGGATCTGCATCCGTTCTATTTCGTCAGTCCGATCCTGCGTCCGGAAAACCTCGTGATCCTTGCGTGCCGTACCGCGGATCGCATTCCGTTTCATAAAGCCGTCACGTTCGTATTCGCGCGGGACGTTTCCGCATCGCGCGTCCTGTCGTTTGCCGGTTCGCTTCCGCCCGGATGCACACGGCAGAACCCGGCGGCATGGCAGATCTCGGAATGCCTTCGGCGGCTCGGCGTTCCGGTGCACGTCAGCGGATTCGGCTATCTGTCGGAATCGCTCGGCCTGATGCTCCGCACGCCCGTTCCGACGGCGGTCGGACCGCTCGATTCCGTTTACGGGGCCGTCGCCGAAAAGATGCGGGTGAAACCGTCGGTCGTGGAACACGCGATCCGTCACGCCATCGACACGGCATGGCTGCGCGCGGATCCGGACGTGCTCGAGCAGACGTTCGGCTATACGGTCAGCGAGGAGCGGGGCACGCCGTCCAACGCGGCGTTTTTGTTCCGGGCTGCCGATCAAATACGAATACAAAGAGGGGGGAAAACTATGACGGATGAGGAATTCTATGCCATCACGGACAAACTGTACGCAATGTACGACAACAACGACGCGCTGCTGAATGCGGCGATCAACGTAACGCTGCAAGCGCTGGCCGTACCGGCTCAGCTGCTGGGATACCGTTACATCTTTCTTGCCGTTCGGTATATCCGCACATTGCCCGCGGGATACCGGGCCGCGCTCGTGAAAGAGATCTATCCGTACGTCGCGGAGCAGATGGAAACGAATCCCGCAATGGTGGAACGTTCGATGCGCTATGCGATCGCAAAGGCGTGGAGCCGCGCCGATCCGGACACGCTCGTTTCCTATGTCGGACTGCGCGGGAAGAATCTCCGGTATCCGCCGACGAACGCGGAATTTCTGTACCTGGTCGCGGAGCGCGTACGCCTGTTTATCGGCGATCCGACCGGCGAAGCGCGGTATCAGCGCATCCTGCGGGAAATGGGATTTACCGATTCAAACGATTGACGAGCACCGCATCTCTGTGCTAAAATTATATAAAATGACAGCATAGAGGTGCGAAATGAAGAAAAGGGCAATTCTGATCGTTCTTGACAGCGCCGGCATCGGCGCGCTGCCGGACGCCGCGGATTTCGGCGACGTCGGCGCGAACACCATCTGCAATATCTATGAAAAACGCGGACGCCTGGACGTTCCGAATATGCGAAAGCTCGGACTTGCGCACATCGACGGCTGCAGACTTCCGAAAACGGACGATGAGCTGATCGGAAGCTATGCAAAATGCGCCGAACAGACCCATGCAAAGGATACCACCTGCGGACATTGGGAAATGGCAGGTCTTGCTCTGGACGAAGCGTTCAAGACGTATCCGAACGGATTTCCGAAGGAATTCATGGACGCGTTTGAGCAGCGCATCGGGCGCGGAACGCTCGGCAACGTCGTCGCAAGCGGCACGCAGATCATTCAGGAACTCGGCGATGAGCACGTCCGCACCGGAAAACCCATCGTTTACACCAGCGCGGACAGTGTATTCCAGATCGCCGCGCATGAAGAGATCATTCCGCTTCCGGAACTGTACCGGATCTGCGAGATCGCCCGTGAAATGCTGACCGGCGAATATCTCGTCGGCCGCGTGATCGCGCGTCCGTTCCTCGGCGGAAACGGGGACTATAAGCGTACCGAAAACCGCAAGGACTACGCCGTCGCGCCGTTCCGGGACACGATCCTCGACGGACTCGCCGGAAAAGGCATGGACGTCGTCGGCATCGGCAAGATCGAAGACATCTTCTGCCACCGCGGCATCACGACGGTCGATCATACCAAGAACAATCCGGACGGAATCCGCGCGACGCAGCGATTCCTCGATGAGGGAACGGGAGATTTCATCTTTACGAATCTCGTCGATACCGACATGCTTTACGGACACCGCAACGACTGGGAAGGATACGCAAGAGCGCTCGAGTATTTTGACGCGCATCTGCCGGAAATGTATCTTTCGATGCAGGAGGGCGATATCCTGTTCGTCACGGCGGATCACGGCTGCGATCCGACGTTTCCGGGCACGGATCACACGCGCGAATACATTCCGCTTCTGATCTGCGGAAAGCACGTGCGGCACGGCGTCGATCTCGGCGTCCGCAAACAGTTCTCGGACATCGGCGCAACGATCTATGAATACCTGACCGGCGAGAGCTGGCGGGAGGGCGAATCATTCCTGAAGGACATCTGGGAGGACTGAACATGGAAGACATCATGCAGATCATCAACAACGCGGTCGCGCTTCTGAAAGAGCAGGGCGCGGATAAGGCAACGGTGGGACTGATCCTCGGAAGCGGTCTCGGCGACTACGCCGAAACGCTCGAGAACAAGCGTTTCGTCAATTATGCGGATATCGAAGGCTATCCGGTATCCGGCGTCGTCGGGCACAAGAACCGCTTCGTCATCGGCGAAAAGGAAGGCAAGACGATCATTGCGATGCAGGGTCGTTTTCACTACTACGAGGGGTATCCGCAGAAGCTGCTCTCGCTCGGCGTCCGCACCATGCACAAGCTCGGCGTTCAGAAACTGCTCGTCACGAACGCGGCGGGCGGTGTGAACATGAACTATCATGCCGGCGACCTGATGCTGATCTCCGATCACATCAATCTGTCCGGCAGCAATCCGCTGATCGGGCCGAATCTCAGCGAGTTCGGACCGCGGTTCCCGGATCAGAGCAACGTATACGACAAAGATCTTCGCGCAAAGATGATCGATCTTGCGGTCCGCAACGGGATCCCGATGCAGGAGGGCGTTTATCTGATGATGTCCGGTCCCTGCTACGAAACGCCGGCGGAGATTCGCATGGCGCGGATCATCGGCGCGGATGCGGTCGGCATGTCCACGGTCCCCGAAACGATGTGCGCGGCGCATTGCGGCATGAAGGTGCTCGGCATCAGCCTGATCACCAATATGGCCGCCGGCGTGCTCGATCAGCCGCTGTCCCACGCAGAAGTCACCGAGTGCGCGGCGAACGCCGCCGTGAAGTTCGCGGCGCTTGTCGATCTCATCCTGAAAGAGATCTTCTGAGCCGAATCGTTTCCTGCATCAAAAAACGCTCTTTTCCGGATCCGGAAAAGAGCGTTTTGTTTGAGCAGTCTCAGTTTTCTTTCTTGTCGTCGTCGAAGTTGAACGCGCCGGACGGCATGGACGAACCGGACGAGTATGCGGTACGCGCCTTTGCGGCTTTTTCTTTGTCGGTAAACTTTGCCGAGATCACGAAGATCGAAGCGATGCCGAGGAGCGCAAGACCGAGGCAGACGTAATTGACGATCTCAAGCACCTTTGCATTGAACAGACCGTACAGCGTCTTCGTAAAGGATTTTTCGGTCGCGTCGGAACGCACGCCGCGGAAAGCGCTGATATAGACCTGATTTCCGTTTGCATCCGTTTCAGGCGTCGCATTATAGTATTTCTTTGCCGGGTCGTCCGTCTTTGCGGTCCCGAAGCAGCTCATACCGGAAGACGAGGTGCTCGGGAAGTTGTCCGGATGCGCGTCTCTTGCGGCGGTCAGAAGCACGGAGGCCTGTTCGGCGGTCAGCGTCTGGCTGTTCACGTCGATCGGGCCGTATTTCTTTTCAACGACGTTCGTCGTTCCGCCGAAGCAGGACATGCCGGACGACTGCTGTTCATTGATCGTATAGATGAACATGCCGTTTTCATCGGTATTTTTGGGGTTTTCCAGAACGTCTTTGAAGTCGTCCCGATACGCCTGCGTGACGCTGTAGTTGACCGACGCGTTCGTATACAGCGCGTACTGCAAGCCGTTCGAAAGCGCCATGATCAGCATCACGCCCGCGAGGCAGAAATAGACGATCCGGAGAAGCTTTTTGCCTTTATCGACACAGTCTTCTTTGAAGTTGTCGGTCGAGAACAGTCTGCCGCTGCCGCGGATCGCGCCGACGAGGACGTATACGCCCATTGCAAGCAAGAGGATCGGGAAAAGTAGTCCTAACATTTGTTTTCTCCTTGTTTTGATAATGGATTGGTCCTGTATTACAGCTTTTTGAGCTTGGCGCCGTCACGTGTGTCTTCAACGGCGAAGCCCATCGCTTTCAGCCGATCGCGGATCGCGTCCGCTGCGGCGAAATCACGGTTCTGTTTCGCTTCTTTGCGCTGCTCGAGAAGCGCCAGCGCCTCCTCGGGGAAGGTTTCTTTGCGTTCCTTGACGACGAGACCCAGCACGCCGTTCAGCTCAGCGTAGCATGCCTTGACCGCCTCGATCGCCGCTTTCGTGTGCGCGTTTGTCGCGAAAATGTTGATCCGGCGGGCAAAATCGAACAGCACGCCCAGCGCGTCGGCGGTGTTCAGATCGTCGTCCATCGCTTCGTTGAACCGGTTGCGGAAGGAATCCAGTTCGCCTGCGACGGCGGAATCGTCGACCGTTTCGTCGACCGGCGTGTCATAAAGCCGGTCGCGCGCGGTGTACAGCCGGTTCAGGCTCGTCACGGTCTGCTCCATCAGCTCGCGCGAGAAATTGACCGGATTGCGGTAGTTCGCGCTCAGAAGGAACATGCGGACCGCTTCGAGGTCGTATTCCTTTGCAATGTCCCGCACGGTGAAGAAGTTCCCCAGAGACTTGCTCATCTTCTGGTTGTTGATGTTGATGTAGCCGTTGTGCATCCAGTAGTGGACGAAGGGCTTGCCGGTCGCGCATTCGCTCTGCGCGATCTCGTTCTCGTGGTGCGGGAAGATCAGATCCATTCCGCCGCCGTGGATGTCGAACGTTTCGCCGAGATACTTCATGCTCATCGCGGAGCACTCCACGTGCCAGCCGGGACGGCCTTTGCCCCAGGGGGAGGGCCAGCTCGGCTCGCCGGGCTTTTCGCCCTTCCAGAGCGCGAAGTCCAAAGGATCGCGCTTCTGCTCGGTGGGCGAGATGCGCGCGCCGTTTTCCATGTCGTCGACGTCCTGACCCTTCAGCTTGCCGTAGCCGGGATCGCTGCGGACGGAAAAATACACGTCGCCGTTTTCGGTCGCATAGGCGTGGCCCTTTTCGATCAGCTTTTTGACGAGCTTGATGATGTCGCCGATGTGTTCCGTGGCGCGCGGATTGACGGTGGCGCGTTCAATGCCGAGCGCGTCCGCGTCCTGATAGTATTCCTTGATGAACCGGTCGCCGAGCTCCTTGACCGTCGTTCCTTCGCGGTTCGCGCGATTGATCATCTTGTCGTCGATGTCCGTGAAGTTCTGGACGTATTTCACCTTGTATCCGCGGTACTCGAGATAGCGGCGCATTGTGTCGAACACGACGAACGGCCGCGCGTTTCCGATGTGGAAGTAATCGTAAACGGTCGGTCCGCAGACGTACATCGAGATCTCGCCCTCTTTGATCGGGATCAAAGGCTCCTTTTTGCGGCTCATGGTATTGTAGATCTGCATGTTTTCCTCCCGGACGCCGCGGTTTGCCGGTCGTAACCGGACCGCGGTGATCCTTTGTAATCTTAATTATAATAAGTAAAATCCGTTGCTTTGTCAATAAGCATTTGACGAATCGCGGTTTTTGTACTATACTTGAATGGTAAAATGCTAACTATGTCCGCACGGTCCGGGAACTGCCGCGCCGTGCGGCCCGAACGGTTTTGCGCGCTTTGCGCAAAGCCGGAACACAACGATCATTCACCGGAGGATTGTCCATGAAAAAAACGCTGATCTGCCTGCTGTCGCTTATCCTGCTGCTTGCGATCCCGTTTTCGGCGACGCACGCGGCGGAGACGCCCGGCGATCTTCTGATCACGTCCGAGCCGATCGAAGGCGGCGTCGGAGATATCGTCAGAGTCAATTTCTATCTGTATCCGAATCTTCCCGACGGACTGAAGCTGAACTCGATCTCCTGCATGATCAAGTTCGATCCCGAGTTCCTGAAGTTCGGAACGATCAACCAGATCGACGAGGAAGCGAATCTGGAGTCCCTGATGAAGGGAAAGAGCTCGCTGTTTCTCCACAATGAACCGGAACCCGGTCTGCTGAAGCTCGCCTTCAGCGACGGCTACGGCATTGAGAAGGAAGGGTTCTGGTTCCAGGCGGAATTCCGCATCGAAAAGGAAGGCGCGACCGATTTCGTTTTCAACGGGTTTTCGTATTCCGCGATCAGTGACGAAACGGGAAAGATGGAATCGTTCTATATCGATCCCGTATCCGTCGGCGGCGTCTATACGTCGGGCGAGGCAGTCCCGACGGACGGCGCTGCGAATGAAACGTTCGCGCCGCTTTCTCCGTCCATTGAGACGCCCGCTGCATCGACGCCCACGCCGAAACCCGTGACCACGCCGGGACAGACCGTTCCCGTGACCACCACGCTTCCGACGTTCTCCGCGCTGCCCAGCGCTACGTCCGGCCCGGTGACGAAACACCCGCAGGTAACGCCGACGCCCGCGCCGAGCCGTTCTTCCGAAACGGACGCTCCGGCCTCCGGAACGCCTGAAACGACGACGCCTGTCACGTCCGCGCCCGCTACCGAAGCGCCCGCCAGTTCCGAGCCCACCGGCTCGGCGCCCGTCGACACCGAAGCGCCCGCCAGCTCCGAGCCCACGGAGGTCCCCGAAACGACCGAAGCGCCCGAGCAGACGCCGGCAACGATCCCCATCTCGGATGAGACGCCCGAACCGACTTCTTCGGAGCATCCGTCCGAAGGCGGTGACGCGCCTGCCGAAGGGACGATGAGCACGTTTGCGAAGATCGCGATCATCGGAGGCATCGCCGCCCTGATCGGAGTCGGCATTCTGCTGATCGTGCTGATCCTCAAGCGCCGTAGCGCGTGACCGGCCGCATAAACCGTTCATACCCTTGCATTCTGTCGGATGCAAGGGTTTTTTTTCAGAATACCGGACGCGGATTCTTGCGTTTTGGAAAGAAATGATGTAAAATAATATGGTTTGCAGAAAGGGGGTGTTCGTGTGAAGAAGATTTCGACGCGTCAGCTGACGTTTGCGGGCATGTTTACGGCCTTGGCGACGCTGCTTGCGATCTATCCGTTCACGTTTTATTTCCCGGATTACAGTCGTTTCACGCTCCGCGAAATCCCGATCTATCTCTGCTCGTTTTCGCTCGGTCCGATCTGGGGCGGGCTGTGCGCGCTCGTTTCCGATTTTCTCGGAACGTTGATCAGCAATTCCGGAAATGTCTTCAACCCGATGTTTTCGCTTTCCGCTCTGCTTTCGGGCGTGCTTCCGGGGCTTCTGTTCCGCTTTTTCATCAAAAGCAATAAGCTGAACCTTGCTGCGGCGATCTCGATCATCCCGGTCAACATCGCGGTATCCCTGTTTCTCACAACGCTCTGGTTCCAGATCATGGGATATACGGGCGGGATGCCCTTCTGGGCATACCTGCTGATCCGACGGCTCTGGCTCGTCGCGGTTATGACGGTGATCCAGATCTTTGCCGTCTGCGCGCTGTATCCGGTCGTGCAGAGAGGCATTCAAGGAGGAAAATCAAATGACGTATGAAGAAGCCATCGCCTATATCCACGGCATGTACTGGCGCGGCTCGAAACTCGGACTCGTACGGGTCACCGAGCTGTGCGAGCTGCTCGGGAATCCGCAGAACGGCCTGAAATTCATCCACGTTGCCGGCACGAACGGAAAGGGTTCGACCTGCGCGATGCTTTCGCGCATTCTTTGCGCGCAGGGGTATCGGACCGGTCTGTTCGTATCTCCGTTCGTCGATCGGTTCAACGAACGGATCCAGCTGAACAACGAGCCGATCCCCGACGACGATCTGGCGCAGATCGTTTCCGAGATCGCGCCCGTCGTCGATTCGATGGAGAATCCCGCGACCGAGTTTGAAGTGATCACGGCGGCGGCTTTCCTGTACTATTCGCGGCAGAAATGCGATTACGTCGTGCTTGAGGTCGGCCTGGGCGGCGAGCTCGATTCGACCAACGTGATCAATACGCCGCTTCTTTCGATCATCACCGCGATCGACTACGATCATATGCACATCCTCGGGAACACGATCGAAGAGATCGCTTCCGCAAAGGCGGGCATCATCAAGGACGGCGGCACGGTCCTGTTCTACGGACAGCATCCGGACGCGCTTCCCGTGATCGAAAACGCGTGCGAACGGCACGGCGCGGAACTGCACGTCGTCGACCGTTCTTCGCTTGTCGAGGAGACTTACGATCTGCACGGACAGACGTTTTCCTATCGCAATTACGCGCATCTGAAGCTCGGACTGCTCGGCAGGTATCAGATGCGCAACGCCGCGACCGTGATCGACGCCGTAGAGCTTCTGCGCAAAGCGGGCGTTGAGATCTCGGACGAAGCGCTCCGAAAGGGCCTTGCGGAAACGGTTTGGCCCGCGCGGTTTGAACTGCTGCGCGAAGTTCCG
Organism: uncultured Clostridia bacterium; assembly: GCA_946411635.1. Classification (GTDB taxonomy): domain Bacteria; phylum Bacillota; class Clostridia; order Christensenellales; family CAG-138; genus UBA3792. Next base: position 204,800 of record CAMKES010000001.1, read on the forward strand.
CCGTTTTTCGTGGACGGCGGACACAATCCGCACGGCGTTCGCGGCACGGTGGAAACGTATCAGCGCCTGTTCCCCGATCGGAAAGCGCGGATCATCATGGGCATGATGCGGGATAAGGACGTTTCCGAATCCGTTCGTCTGCTGCTCCCGATCGCAAAGGAATTCTATACGGTCACGCCGCAGAACGACCGCGCCATGCCGGGCGAAGAGCTCGCCGATCTGATCGGATCGTTCGGCGTGAAAGCAACCCCGTTCCGCACCGTTGCCGACGCCGTGGAGACGGCGGTCCGCGGCAACGACCCCGCGCTGGCGGTCGGTTCGCTGTACATGGCGGGCGAAGTGCATCAGGCGTTTCGCGAGATCGGTCAAGGGGAACAATAATGAAGCTGCTTGCGCTCGACATCGACGATACGCTCGTCAGCACCGGAAAGCTTCCCGATGAGCGGCTGAAGCGAGCCGTGCGTCTTGCGGAAGCGAACGGCGTCACGGTCGTGCTCGCCACGGGAAGAGGCTTTCTCGGAACAAAAGCGATCCGCGAGAGCCTTTCGCTTTACGGACCTTTGATCCATTACGGCGGCGCCGTCGTTTCGGACGGAAGGACCGGTGAACACCTGTACGAAAACTACCTGCGTCCGGAGGACGTCGTTACGGCTTTTGCGATCGCGGACGCGTATTCGATCCATGCGCAGATCTATGAGGGCGACACGGTCGTTTTCCGGCAGGCAAACGCCTTTACGGAGCGTTACACCGGCATCCTGAATCTGCCGTTCGTCGAAGATCCGCATCTTCTGTACCGACCGCTCAATACCATTCCGAAGGTGCTGTTCGCCGTCGATCCGGCGCGGGAAACGGAACTGTATCCCGAGATCCGCGCGCTGCTGCCGCGGCATCTGTCCGTTCTCTGTTCCAAACCGGGTTTCATCGAGATCGGATCGGTCAGCGCCACAAAAGGAACCGCGCTGAAACGCGTCGCGGCGATGCTCGGTGTCGACCGGAACGACGTGACGGCGGTGGGGGACAATACGCTTGACCTGGATATGATCGAATGGGCGGGCGTCGGCGTCTGCGTCGCAAACGGGAGTCCGATCGTCAAAGAAAAAGCCGATCTTGTGATCGGCGCATGCGACGAAGGCGGCGTCGCCGCTTATCTGGAATCCGTCTTCGCCTGATATCGAATAATAAACGGGAGCGAAAAACGCTCCCGTTTTTGTATGCGTCAAAGGGACACCCGGTCCGAAAACGGCGGGGTATAGGCGCGTCCGACGCTCGTCAGCTCCTGCACGTAAACGTTCGTAAAACCGAGGGAAAGACAGGACTCGACGGCATTGTCATATTCCCGCTGCGTCAGCGGCCGGTCGAGCGGCTTCACGGTGCATTCCGGGATCGGCGTATACTGCGACATCAGCGAGATCGGGCAGTCCGCGCCGAACCGCTCCCTGATCGCGCGAAGCACGGCGCGCGTATCGAACACGCAGCCGGGAAGAACAAGATGACGGATGCGAACGCCCTTCGTCGCGATCCCGTTTTTGTCCGTCTGCATGAAACCGACCTGCCGGATCATTTCTCCGATCGAGCCGATCGCCGTTTCGAAATAGTCCGCCGCATGTGAAAACCGTTTTGACAGGCGCGGATCTGCGTATTTCAGGTCGGGCAGATAAATATCGACGAGCCCTTCGTACGCGCGGATCGTTTCGACCGTTTCATACGCGTTCGTGTTGTACACGACGGGGATCGAAAGGCCCTCGCGCTTTGCGATCCGCAGCGACGCGGTGATCGCGTCACGGTGCGGCGTGGGCGTAACGAGGTTGATGTTGTGCGCGCCGAGCGCCTGCAGCTTCCGCATGGTATCCGCGAGCCGCGTGACGGAGAAGACTTCGCCGAGGGTCCCGTCCGTCAGCACCATGTTCTGGCAGAAGATACACTTCAGATTGCACCCGGAAAAGAAGATCGTTCCGCTTCCGTTCGTTCCGCTGATGCTCGGTTCTTCATCATAGTGCAGCGCGGCGCGCGCAACGCGGACAACGGAAGAACAGCCGCAGAAACCGGCTGCGGCTGTTCGATCGATCTGACAGGCTCTGGGACAGATGCTGCACGACATCAGTGGAACACGCGCCTCCCGCATACGAAATTGCGATACCAGTAGGAGGAGAAGGAGCTTTGAACGACCTTTCCCTTGCTCGCGCTGGCATGGATGAACTGCTTGCCGCCGATATAGATCGCGGCGTGGTTGACCTTATCGCTCGTATCGCTCTTGAAAAAGAGCAGGTCGCCTTTCTTGAGGTCGTCGACGGAATCGATCCGCGTCCATTTGTCGTTGTTTGAATACGTATAGGCGTTGCGCCGTCCGACGCTGACGCCGCATTTGTTCAGACAGTAATGAACGAGGCCGGAGCAGTCGAACGAATCGGGGCCTTCGTCGCCGAGGATGTACGGATCGCCGAGCTGGTTCTGCGCGCACTTGACGACGCCGCTCGCGCTGTGCTCATACTGCGTGGTATCGGCCGTCGGCTTTGCGGTCTTCGTCGGGACCGGCGTCGGCGTGTCGGTCGGTTTCGGGGTCTTCGTCGGTTTGGGCGTCTTTGTCGGCTTCGGCGTCTTCGTCGGTTTCGGCGTCTTTGTGGGCTTCGGGGTCTTCGTCGGCTTCGGCGTGTTTGTCGGCTTCGGCGTTACGGTCGAGGAAGCGGAACCGGTCGGTTTCGGCGTATTCGTCTTGCCCGGTTCAGCCGTTTTTGTCGGCTTCGGCGTCGGCGTTTTCGAAGGTTTCGGCGTCGGCGTCTTCGAAGGCTTCGGCGTAGCGGATCGGGTCGGCCTCGGCGTGGGCGTGGGCGTCGGCGAAGGCGTCGGCGTTGCCAGCGCGATCGCGTCGTCCGAATACAGAAGATCCCAGTCGTCGCGGGTGATCTGTCCGTCGGCTTCCATGCCGTTTTTCGACTGGAACCGCATAACGGCTTCCTCGGTCAGCGGACCGTAATAGCCGGTGATCCGGTCGGTATAGTATCCGAGCTCGTTCAGCATGCGCTGGACGCTTCTGACGTCGGGACCGTCGTCGTTCAGTTTGATGCGGTATTCCTGCGCGTTCCCGGAAAACAGCATTTCCTGCAGCGCTGCGGACGCAACGCCGGTCTGTTCCATGTCGCTTGCGCGCTGGAACAGCATGACCGCATTCACGATGGATTCGTTGTACAGCGTGCCGGGCTCGTCGGACTCCATATAGCCGAGATCCATCAGCTTTTGCTGAAGCGCGGCGACGGCGGCGTTGTCGTCGCCGAGCTGGAGCGTCGAGTAGGCGGAGACCGTGATGCGGTTGTCGGTCGGCTGCGGACTTGCGCTGACTGCGGGAACGGGCGTTATCGGAGCGGGCGAGGGGGTCACGCCGTCAACGGAGACGGAGTCCTCTTTCGCCGTCAGGTATTCGGAAGCCGTATTTGCGGTCGGAAACGGGGAATCGACGTCCCCGCGCAGGATCAGAAACATACCCACGCCGCAAAGCACCGCCGCAAACACGAGCATGCAGACGATGCGCAGCGCCATGGGGAACGATCTGCGCTTTTTGCCGGGAAGCATCGGGACCTGATTCGACATGATACGACTCCTTTCCGCATCCATTATACCATACGAAATGCGTTATAATATTGAAATTTCTAAGAATTATTTCCAAAAGAGCAAAGATGTGATATACTAAACCCGGTATGTCAGTCCTGCACGTCGAAAACCTGTCGAAGTCATATGCGGACCGCACGCTGTTTTCGGACGTCTCATTCGAGATCGCCCCGGGAGAGCGCGTCGGTCTGATCGGCGTGAACGGAAGCGGGAAAACGACGCTGATGCGGATCCTGATGGGAAAGGAACCGTACGACGGCGGCTCTTTCGGCGTTTCCCGCGGCGCAAAGCTCACCTATGTCGAACAGATTCCCGAACTGGATCCGAAAACGGATCTCTATTCCTTTACCCTCGAAGCCTTCCGACCGATCCTCGATCTGGAGGCGGAGGAGGAGCGGATCCTCGAAAAACTGAACGGCGGCGATCCGGACAGGGAGCGCCTGATCGCTCGGCAGGCCGTCGTTGTCGAAACGATCGCAAGAGAGGGCGGCGCGACGTTCCGCGCGCTGACGCGTTCTGCGCTGCTCGGGCTCGGATTCACCGAGGAGGAACTGAGCCGTCCCGTTACGACGTTCTCGGGCGGACAGATCAGCAAGGCGATGCTGGCCCGCGCGATCCTTTCGAAGTCCGATCTGCTGTTTTTGGACGAGCCGACGAACAACCTCGACGTGACCGCGATCCGCTGGCTTTCGGAGTATCTGCGCCAGTTCAGGGGCGCCGTGCTCGTGGTTTCTCACGACCGCGCGTTTCTGGACGACACCGTAACAAGAATGCTCGAGCTTCAGAACGGACATATCCGCGGGACGCAGGGCAATTATACGCGCTATATGGAGCTGAAGCTCGACGAGCGCGAGTTTCTGATGAAAAAATACCTTCGTCAGCAGAAGGAGATCCGCAGGATCGAAGGCATCATCGAACAGCAAAAACGCTGGAATCAGGAGCGGAATTACATCACGATCGCTTCGAAGCAGCATCAGATCGACCGCATCCGGGAAGAAATGGTCGAGCCGGAAAAAGACGAAAAATCGATCCGGTTCCGCTTCCCGACGCCTGCGCCGACCGGAAACGAAGTTTTGGTTCTGCACGATCTCGGGATGCGGTACGGCGATCTGCGCGTGTTCTCGCATCTGAACGCAATGATACGGGCGGGTCAGTGCGTTTGTCTGATCGGTCCGAACGGCTGCGGAAAAACGACGCTCCTGCGGATCCTGACCGGCGCCGAATGTCAGACGGAAGGCACCTATAAGATCGGAGCGGGCGTCAGGATCGGGTACTATGCGCAGAACACCTACGATCTCAGCGACGAGAAGACCGTCCTCGGCGAGCTGTACGACGCGTTTCCGTCGATGGACGTTCCGTCGCTTCGCGGGGCGCTCGGCAGATTTTTGTTTAAGAACGACGATCTCGACAAACGGATCGGAACGCTGTCCGGCGGGGAAAAAGCGCGGATCCGGCTTCTGAAGCTCGTGCTTTCCGGCGCGAACGTTCTGCTGCTCGACGAGCCCACGAACCATCTGGACATCGCTTCGGCCGAAATGCTGGAAAGCGCGGTCGAGCAGTTCGAGGGAACGGTTCTGATCGTTTCGCACGACCGCTATCTGGTCAGGCGGCTTGCGGACCGCGTCATCCTGATGACGCAGGACGGATTGGTCGAGCAGCGCGACGAAACCGAGGATCTGTTCGAACGGATCATCGAACGCAGACCGGAGAAGCCGAAACAGGCCGCGCGGCCCGATACGGACAACGCATATCTGCGCCGCAGGGAGAACAAGCTTCTTCGCGTCAAAGCGCGTCAGGAGATCACGCGGATCGAGCGGCGCATCGAGCAGAACGAACAGGCGAAGACCGAAGCGAACGCAAAGCTGTCCGAAGCGCAGGCCGCGAACGATTACCGCATGATGCAGACGTTGTATGAAACGATCTCGTCGCTCGATGCGGAGGAAGCGGAGCTGTATGAATCGCTCGAACAGGCCGAGCGCGCGGCAATGGAATTACAACCGGAGGACGAAGCATGATCTGGCATTACTTTCCCATCGGGATGCGGTTTCCCGTCCCGGACTTTTCCGATGAAACCAAACGCGCCTGCTGGAAGATCGCGCTTTCGGCCGCGTTTGCGTCCGATGCGGGCGGAACGACGCTCTATGAAGCGGTCGATCCGTTCGATGCGGGGTCGCAGAGCGCGGTGTATACGTGCATCGTGTGCTACGTGCCGATCAAACAATCCCGTCTTGCCGGGAAAACGATGCATGCGCTCGACGGACTGATGTCGCGTCTCTGCGTGCACAACCCGCTCGTTCAGGCGAACTATCTGGAAAGCTTCGGACCTTATCCGATCCTCGGTGAGATCCGGACGTCCGGAACCGTGATCCCGAGCGAGTCCGGCGCGGCGTTTCTGCCGGAAGGACCGGTCGAGCCGATGCGCAAAAACGACGGGTGGGAGCTTTTGCTTGCGTGCGACGATGAAACGCGCTCGCGCGAGCTTGCGGTCGCCGCGGCGGAGAACGGGTATCGCGTGCGCCGACTGCTGACGGCCGACGGCGGAGAAGGGACCGTTCGCGCGCTCGTTTCCGGTACAAACGGCCGGTATGAAACGATCTCCGTCACCGACGCGTCCGGGAACCGCCACAGCCGTACGATCGGCGTGATCCCCGGAAAAACGGCCGTCCTGGAAACTGCGTGCGAAAACGACGCCGAACCGTCCTGCACGGAAGGCGATCGGATCCGCGCAGTTCTGGATCTCGGATACCGCAGACTGCTGATCGCCTCGGGAGACGCGCAGCCTTGCGACTTCGGTGCGGACGATGCATCCGATCCGCGGCTTCGGCAATGCGAGATCACGGTTCTGTCGGCGGAAACAAGTCCTTTCGGCGCGAAAAACGCCGGCACGGAATGGATCCTTGACCGGATCGGGTTCGGTGTAAAAGCGCGCTCTGCGGATTTTGCGATCGTTTGTTCGGACCGGATCGGAACGATCGAAACGGTCCTTTCCGGGCTGTCCGATCAGGAACGGCCCTGCTGTCTGCTGACGGATGCGGCTTTCGATCCGAAGGAACTCCGCCGCGCGTTCCCGACTCTGCGCGGGGTCATTCGCCTTACGGATGCCGACGCGGAGGCGCCGCGTCCGGTATCGGCCGTTTTTACGGCCGACGTGCTTCCGCTGATCGGAAAAACCGTTGCCAAGACGGGCGATTTATGATATAATACACTGAATATTTCGAGGAGGTATCATCGCATGCGCATGGTCGATTTGATTGAGAAAAAAGTAGGCGGCGAGATCCTTTCCGGCGACGAGATCCGCTATATCGTCAAAGGGTTTACGGACGGATCGATCCCCGATTACCAGATGGCCGCATTTCAGATGGCGGTCGTGTTCAACGGCATGACGGACCGGGAAACGGCGGACCTGACCATGGCGATGATGCACTCCGGCGACGTGGTCGATCTGTCGGATCTGCGCGGCGTCAAGGTCGACAAGCATTCGACCGGCGGCGTCGGCGATACGACGACGCTCGTGATCGCGCCGCTCGTCGCGGCATGCGGCGGAACGGTCGCGAAAATGAGCGGCAGGGGCCTCGGACATACCGGCGGCACGCTTGACAAGCTCGAATCCATTCCGGGCGTCTGCATCGAGCAGCCGATGGCGCGGTTCAAGGAGATCGTCGATGAGATCGGCGTCGCCGTTATCGGACAGACCGGAAACCTTGTTCCCGCCGATAAGAAAATGTACGCCCTGCGCGACGTCACCGCAACGGTCCGCAGCATTCCGCTGATCGCCTCGAGCATCATGTCCAAGAAACTCGCGGCGGGCACCGACGCGATCGTGCTCGACGTCAAGACCGGTACCGGCGCGTTCATGCAGACCGTCGATGAAGCCGAAAAGCTCGCGCATCTGATGGTTTCGATCGGCAAGCTTGTCGGACGCGAATGCGTCGCCGTCATTACCGACATGAATCAGCCGCTCGGCCTTGCGGTCGGCAACGCGCTCGAAGTGCGCGAAGCGGTCGAACTGCTCTCCGGCAAGATCCCCGCCGGCGATCCGCTGTACGAAGTCTGCATGCTGCTCGGCGTGCATATGATGCGCGTTTCCAAGCTTGCAAAGACCGAAGTCGAAGCGCGCGAAAAACTGGAATCCGCGCTGCACAGCGGCGCCGGTCTCGAAAAGCTCCGCAGGATGATCGCGGCCGAAGGCGGCGACGCTTCCTACATCGATCTTGCGCGCATCGACGAGCTCTGCCGCGTCAACAAAAAGATTAACGTTTACCCGGAGCGCGCCGGCTACATCAGCTCGATGAACGCGGAACGCATCGGAACGGCGGCGCAGATCCTCGGAGCGGGCCGCGCCACGAAAGAAGAATCGATCGATCCCGCGGTCGGTCTCGTCATGAAAAAGCGCCTCGGCGACTTTATCCGCGCGGACGAACCGCTCTGCGTGATGTACGTCAACGACGAGTCCAAACTGAACGCCGCGCTCAATATGTTCCACAGCGCGTTCGAGTATTCCGACGCGAAGCCGGACTATCGTCCGATGGTTTACGACGTCGTCCGGGCATAATAACGACAGCAAAACGGAAGAGGACGGCGCGCGATCGACGCGCGCCGTTTTCGGAAAGGGATCTATGGGACGCCTGCTTCTTGCGATCGACGGAAACAGTCTTCTGTTTCAGGCGTATCATGCGTTTTATAAGGCGAATCTGACCACGCGCGACGGCTTTCCGACCGGCGCGCTGAAAGGCTTTTTTACAAAACTCATCGAACTGCTGAAGCTCGAGCCGTCGCACGTCCTCGTTGCGTTCGACGTGCATCAGCCCACGTTCCGTCACGAGAAATATCCCGATTACAAGCTCGGACGCAAACCGGCCGATGAGGATCTGAAGAAGCAGATGCCCGTCGTTCGTGAACTGCTCCGCGAGATGGGCGTCGCCGTGATCGAGTGTCCGCGCTACGAGGGCGACGACATCCTCGGAACGTTCGCGCGCCGCGCGGAAGCGCAGGACCTGGATACGCTGATTGCGACGGGAGACCGTGATTCGTTCCAGCTGATCACGGACCGCACGAAGATTTATTACACAAAGGACAATTCGATCGTCGATGCGCAGGCGCTCTTCGACCGGTACGGCCTTGAACCGGACCGCATGCGCGATCTCAAGGCGCTGATGGGCGACAACTCGGATCATATTCCGGGCGTGGAGGGAGTCGGCGAAAAGACTGCGCTGAAGCTGCTCGCCGAATACGGCGATCTCGACGGCGTGCTTTCCCACGCGTCCGAGGTCAAGGGCAAGCTCGGCGAACGGCTCGTCTCCGGCGCGGAGAGCGCGCGCTTCTCCTACTGGCTCGGAACGATCGCGACCGACGCGCCGATCCCGGAAACGCTCGACGACTGCTCGTTCTCATTCGAGCGGACGGGAAACGCAAAGCAGCATCTGTATGCGCTTGAACTGAACAGCATCGCGGATAAGCTTCCCGGCGAACAGACCGCAGAGCAGATCGAAACAGCCGCGCCCGCAGAGACCGTTGCGGTCACCGACGCCGCCGCCATGCGGAATGCGCTCGAATCGCTGCGCAGCGCCGAAGCGATCGCCGTTACAGTCACGCCTTCGCTCGCATTTTCCGGTTCGGCGGACCGCGCGTACGTTCTGACGGCCGGCGAAACGCTGTTTGACGCCTGCATGGATGAGGACGAAGCGTACCGCATGCTGCGCGATTTTCTGGAACGCACGAAAAAACCGGTCCTTGCATTCGACGCAAAGACGTTTTTCCACCGCTGCGGATTCGATCCCGATTCCTTGCCGACGCTCGCGTTTGACGCGATGCTTTCGGACTATCTTCTGCAGAGCAACCGTCCCATTGAATCGTACGACGCGCTCGTCCGCGCGTGGCTGAACGTCGAGCACGCTTCGCCCGTGCATCTGTTTGCGCTTCGTCCCAAAATGGATCGCGCGCTCGCGGAAAACGGTCTGACCGCGCTTCTGAACGAAGTGGAGCTTCCGCTGCTCCGCGTGCTGTACGGCATGGAACGAACGGGATTTCTGACCGATGAACGCGTTCTGAACGATCTGCACGCACGGTTTTCGGCGTCCGCATCCGGACTGGAAGCGCGCATTTATGAAGCGGCGGGGGAGCGGTTCAATATTCTCTCCCCGAAACAGCTCGGGCATATTCTGTTTGAAAAGCTCGGGCTTCCCTCGGGCAAAAAGACGAAGACCGGATTTTCTACGGACGCGGACACGCTCGAAGCGATCGCCGCGCTGCATCCGATCGTCGGCGACGTGCTGCAGTACCGGTTTCTGACCAAGCTGGACAGCACGTTTGTCGAGGGCATGCTAAAACAGAGAGACGCGGAGGGACGCATCCACACGCGGTTCATGCAGTGCGTTGCCGCTACGGGACGCATCTCAAGCACCGAGCCGAATTTGCAGAACATCCCGGTCCGCACGCCGGAGGGACGCGAGATCCGCAAGGCGTTCGTTCCCGCGGAGGGGAACGTTCTGATCGGCGCGGACTATTCGCAGATCGAGCTTCGTCTGCTTGCGCACATCAGCGGCGACGAAGGGTTCATTGCCGCGTTCAACGGCGGAGAGGATATCCACGCGCGTACCGCCGCGGAGGTATTCCACGTGCCGCTTTCATCCGTGACCGGCGAACAGCGCAGCGCAGCCAAAGCCGTGAACTTCGGCATCGTGTACGGCATCTCCGATTTCGGTCTTGCGAGGAACCTCGGCATCTCCGTTGCGACCGCGTCCGGTTACATCAAGCGGTATTTCGAACGCTATCCGAAGGTGAAGCAGTACCTGACCGACAGCGTTCAGAAGGCGAAAGAGAACGGGTATGCCGAAACGCTGTTCGGCCGCAGGCGCCCGCTTCCGGAACTATCCGCAAGCAATTACAACGTGCGCCAGTTCGGAGAGCGCGTCGCGATGAACATGCCGATCCAGGGCACCGCGGCCGACGTCATCAAGATGGCGATGGTCCGCGTCGACCGCGCGCTCAAAGAAGGCGGCTTCCGTGCGAAGCTCGTTCTGCAGGTGCACGACGAACTGATCGTCGACACCCCGCGCGAGGAGGCGGAGCGCGTCATGACGCTGATGCGCGACGCCATGGAAAACGTCGCCTCGTTCTCGGTCAGGCTCGTCGCGGAAGCAAAATGCGGAGAAAGCTGGTACGAAACGAAATGACGAGGATCATCGGCGTGACGGGAGGCATCGGCTCCGGAAAAAGCCTGCTTGCCGCCTGCTTTAACTGGAAAGGCGTGCCGTCGATCGATGCGGACGAGATCGCCCGCTTTGCGCTGACGCCGGAGTCCGCCTGCTTCGAACGCGCGATCGCGATCTTCGGAACCGATGCGCTTCGTCCCGACGGAACGGCGGATCGCGCGTATATCGCGTCCCGCGTGTTTTCGGATCCGTCTCTCCGTTCCGCGCTGAACGGCGTCGTGCATCCGTACGTCATCGACGAAATGCTGAAGCGGTCGGAATCCTGCGGATCGCCTCTGATCGTATGGGACGTTCCGCTGCTCTTTGAGAGCGGCGTCGACGCGTTCTGCGCCTGTACGGTCGCGGTGCTCTGCAGCGAAGAGATCCGCGTCGCCCGCGTGATGGACCGCGACGGAGCGGACGAATCGCAGGCGCGTGCGCGCATCCGCGCACAGATCACCGACGAAGAACGGTCGCGGCTTGCGACGCATTCGCTGCGGAACGAAAGCGACGCCGCGTCGTTCGCGAACGAGGCGTTCGCCCTGATCGACCGGATCCGGGAGGAGCTTGCATGAACGAACCGACTCCGAATAAAGTCCCCATGACAAAGAAACAGAAAACGATCCTGATCGTTCTTTCCGCCGTCGCCGCGTGCATCATTCTCTCGTCGATCGCCGTATTCTGGGCGATCCCGACGGTCATGCGTACGCAGTTCAAACTGAAATACGAAAAGCTGATCCTTCAGTACAGCGAACGGTACGACCTGGATCCGGCGCTCGTTGCAGGCGTCATCTATACCGAAAGCTCCTTCCGCGAAAACGCGACCAGCCGCGTGGGCGCGAAGGGCTTGATGCAGATCATGCCGGACACGGGCAGGGAGATCGCCGAGTCGCTCGGCGAGCCGTTCGACGAGGAGAATCTGTACGATCCGGAGACCTCGATCCGGTACGGCTGCTGGTATCTGCGCAAACAGATGGACCGCTTCGATCAAAACGTTGCCGTCACGCTTGCGGCGTACAACGCCGGCCCGCATCGCGCGGAGCAATGGCTTTCCGAGTACGGGCTTGACAGCAAAGGCCGGATCGCTTATATTCCGTTTGAGGAAACGCGGAACTACGTCGACCGCGTGTTCCAGGCGCGGGAAAACTACGCGGCTCTCTACGACTGGGAGAAGCTCGCTTCACAATCGGAGGAATAAATGCTGTTGTTTATCATTGCGATCGCCGTTCTTGCGGTCGATCAGTTCAGTAAATACTGGATCATGGGCGCGCACGTGGCCGGCACGCTCGGCTATACGGGCGCATGGAACGATCTTTCCGCATTGCGCGCGTTTCTGGCGGACCCGGCCGTTGCGGTCAAAAACGCAATCCCGCAGGACGGCTCGTTTATCGTCCTGAGCTTTACGCCGAACGACGCCGCTTTGTGGGGAATCGGCAACGGAAACCCGTGGGCGGTCCGTCTTCTGCTTGCGCTCACCGCCGTCTTCGTGTTTCTGATCCTTTTCTTCTCGATCCGTATGCGCAAAAAGCTTCCGGCCCTTTCCAAAGTGATCGCGGGTCTTCTGATCGGCGGATCGATCGGCAATCTCTACGACCGGATCGTGTTCGGATACGTGCGCGATATGATCTGCACGAAGTTCATTGATTTTCCGATCTTCAACGTCGCCGATTCCGCGATCTGCGTCGCGATCGCGCTTCTGATCTTCGAAGCGCTGTTCACAAAAGTCGGCGTGTTTGAATGCTTTGAAGACGAGATCCGGTATCTGTTCCGCAAGCCCTCGCGCGAGGAAGCGGCGGCAGCGGCGAAGGAACGGAAAAAGAACAAGCTTTCCCGCTTCGAGGAATGGATCCCCGAAGACGAAACGGACGATGCGGAGGGTTCGCATGACGACGGAAACGATTCTGCTGATCGCGGAGACGGACGCGCCGAGGATTGACGCGTTTCTCGCCGAGAATACCGCGTTCACCCGCTCGAAGATCCAGGGACTGATCAAAGGCGGCGCCGTTGAGAAAAACGGAAAACCCTGCAAAGCAAACGCCGAGGTCCGGATCGGCGACGCGATCCGTTTGTCGGTTCCGCAGGAGAGCGGCGAACCGGCGCCCGAGCCGGAGGATATTCCGCTCGACGTCGTCTATGAGGACGCCGATCTCGCCGTGATCAACAAGCCGAAGGGCATGGTCGTGCATCCGGCGCCGGGCAATTCGTCCGGAACGCTCGTGAACGCGCTTCTGTACCGGTTCGGCGCGCTGTCCGGGACGGGCGGCGAAGCCCGGCCGGGGATCGTGCACCGCATCGACAAAATGACGAGCGGTCTTCTGGTCGTCGCAAAAAACGACGCGGCGCACGAAGCGCTTGCGAAACAGTTTGCTCTGCACACCGCGCACCGCGAATATCTGTGCCTCGTCCACGGCAACCTGAAAGAAGACGAGGGCACCGTCGACGCGCCCATCGGCCGGCACAAAACGGACCGGAAGCGTATGGCGGTGACGGAGGACGGAAGACGCGCCGTGACGCATTGGCGCGTTCTGCAGCGCTTCGGCACGGAAACGCTTCTGGACGTTCGTCTCGAAACGGGACGCACGCATCAGATCCGCGTGCATATGGCGTATATCAAGCACCCGATCCTCGGCGACGAGGTTTACGGGTCGCCGGCTCCGAAGCTCGGGCTGGACGGTCAGGCGCTCCACGGATACCGGCTGACGTTCGTACATCCGCGGAACGGTGAAACGATGACCTTCACGGCGCCTCTGCCGGACGATTTCAAAACGGCGCTCCGGCGCCTCGGCGGAACGGAGCCGGAGTTATGACAGGATTCTTTCGGAACGAAGAGAAATCATCAAAGGAGAAGAACATGAACAAGACAAAACGGATCATTGCGGCACTGCTTGCGGCCGTCATGCTGTTCGGCCTCGCCGGATGCGGAAAATGCAGCCGGAAGACGCCGAACATCCCGACTCCTTCGCCCGTTGCGGCCGTCACGGACGCTCCCGCGACCGCGAAGCCGACCAAGGCGCCGGTTGAAAAAACCGAGGAACAGAAAGCCGCCGAAGCCGCATTCATGGCGCTTGACGAGGAACTGTTCCTGACGTACGTGACGCAGGAGATCACTTCGCTGGACCAGTTCTGCGAAAACCCCGCGTCGTTCGGGATCGACGAAACGACGGTCCCTGTTACGCTCGGAGAATTCACGGAGGAAGCGGACAACGAATGGATCGATCAATGCGCTGCGTGGAAAGAAAAGCTGCACGCGATCGACCGCGCGCTTCTTTCCGATCAGCTTCAGTTCGCATACGATAACTATGAACGCTACTTCGATATGCAGATCGAATCCAGAGGCATGTTCTACTGCTACGAGCCGCTTGACGAATATGTCGGTCTCCACATGAATATGCCGATCTTCTTCGGACTGTATCCGATCAAGGACCGGCAGGACATCGAAAACTATCTGACGCTGATGGCGGATATGCCGCGTTATTTCGGTCAGGTGCTCGCCCTGGAGCAGGAACGCGCGAATCGCGGGCTGTTCATGACGGAAGAGATGCTCGACGTGATCCTCGAAGATCTTCGTCAGGTCGCGGAGAGCGGTGAAACGAGCTTCCTGCACGGTACCTTCCGCGAAGCGATGGAGAAGCAGGAGTATCTGACCGATGAACAGCGCGAAGCGTACATCGCGAAAAACGATGAGCTTGTCAAAACCGCGTTTGTCGGCGCGTATCAGCAGCTGCACGACGGTCTTGAGGAACTTCGTCCGAAGTGCCGCGCGCGTATCGGCGCATATGAACTGGGCGGCGAGGCGTACGACTATTTCTGCTGGAAGGTCCGCGACGACGTTTCCAACAACCGCACGGTCGACGAGGAGATCGCGTTTCTTGAGAAATGCGCAAGCAGCATTTACTACCAGATGTATACCGCGTATTTCGCGTACGGACAGGATGACTACAGAGATCACAAGATCACGACCGGATCGCTGGAAGGAGACGAGGCGTATCTGAAGACCCTGATGCCGCAGATCGTTCCGCCGATGCCGGAGGTCGAGGTCACGTATGTGGAAGTCCCGAAGGAACTGCAGGACAGCTACAGCCCTGCGGCGTACAACACGCCCGCCTTCGACGGTTACACACATAACGTGATTCTGATCAATCCCAAGAGCATGGATCAGATCGATATGTCCACGCTGGCGCATGAAGGCTTCCCGGGGCATATGTTCCAGTTCGTCTATCAGTACTCGCTCGGCACGATCCCGAAGTTCCAGTGCGTGATTGAAACGGTCGGTTATGCCGAAGCATGGTCCACAAACATGGAGTGGAACATCGCGCAGATCAACGAGAAGTACAATTCCGATCTGGCGCAGCTGCAGTTCCTGGAGGAGTATTTCCTGACCACGCTCATCATGATCTGTTCGCTGAAAGTCAACGGACAGGGCGCAACGCTGGCCGATCTCGAGAGCTATCTCAACGCCTACGGTTATTCCGCTGCTGCGGAGTTCTTCTATGATTACGCGATCGACCTGCCGGTATACGTATTCAAATACGCAGGCGGCTTCAACGAACTGTATGACATGACGAACCGCCTCTGCGGCGACGACAAGGTCGCGTTCTTTGCGGAATATCTGCACTGGGGTCCCGGCTACTTCGATCTGTTGAACGAGCGCATGGAGGCCTGGGCAAAGGAACAATAAACGCTTGACAAGCCCGAAAAATGTGGTAAAATCCTTTCAAAGGCTTTGAAAAAGAGGAGTACGCGTTTCATCCGTCAGAGATCCGTTCCGCGGCTGAAAGAACGGTCGGTAAAAAACGCGGAAGGTCGCTTTTGAGCCGATGCGGCGAAATCAAGTAACCGCATCCGGATCGCCCCGTTACCGGCGCAGAGAGAAACGGATCGATTTCCGTTTAACAAAGGTGGTACCGCGAACGCTCACTTCGTCCTTTGACGAAGTGGGCGTATTTTTTGAAAAAGAGAGGGAAGAGTATGAACATTGAAATGCCGAAAACGTACGATCCGGCTTCCGTGGAGCATACGCTGTACGAAAAATGGGAGCGCAGCGGGTATTTCCACGCCGCGCCGAATCCCGAGAAGAAACCGTTCACGATCGTGATTCCGCCGCCCAATATCACCGCAAAGCTGCACATCGGGCATGCGCTCGACAATACGCTGCAGGACACGATCATTCGTTATAAGCGCATGAGCGGCTTTGAAACGCTGTGGCTTCCCGGAACGGACCACGCTTCGATTGCGACCGAGGTCAAGATCGTCGAAGCGCTTGCGAAGGAAGGGATCACCAAAAAGGACATCGGCCGCGAAGCGTTTCTGAAGCGCGCCTGGGAATGGCGCGACGAATACGGCGGAACGATCGTCAGACAGCTGCGCAAGCTCGGTTCCTCCTGCGATTGGGAACGCGAGCGCTTTACCATGGACGAACGCTGCAACCGCGCGGTGGTCCGCGTCTTCAAGAACCTGTACGATAAGGGCCTGATCTATCGCGGCAATCGCATCATCAACTGGTGCCCGACCTGCAAGACCGCGCTTTCCGACGCCGAAGTCGAATACGAGGAGCAGAGCAGCCATCTCTGGCATGTGCGCTACGACGCGCCCGACAAGTCGTATTCGATCACCGTTGCGACCACGCGTCCGGAGACCATGCTCGGCGATACCGGTATCGCGGTGCATCCGGAGGATCCGCGTTATAAGGACATTATCGGCAAGACCGTCATTCTGCCGCTCGTCAACCGCGAAATCCCGATCGTCGGCGACGAATACTGCGAAATGGAATTCGGCACCGGCGCGGTGAAGATCACGCCTGCGCACGACCCGAACGACTTCGAAGTCGGCAAGCGTCACAACCTGCCCGTGCTGCGCGTGTTCACCGACGACGGTCACGTCAACGAAGAGGGCGGCAGGTACTGCGGACAGGATCGCTTCGAATGCCGCAGGAATATCGTGAAGGACCTTGAAGAGAGCGGGAACCTCGTGAAGATCGAGGACTACACGCACAACGTCGGAACCTGCTACCGCTGCCACACCACGATCGAGACGATCGTTTCCAAGCAGTGGTTCGTGGACATGAAGCCGCTCGCCGGTCCCGCGATCGACATGGTGCGTTCCGGCAAGGTCAAATTCGTGCCCGAACGGTTTGACAAGAACTTCTATCACTGGATGGAAAACATCCGCGACTGGTGCATTTCGCGCCAGCTGTGGTGGGGTCATCGCATCCCGGTGTACTACTGCGACGATTGCGGCGGTACGTTCTGCGAAGAGACCGCGCCGGAAAAGTGCCCTGTCTGCGGCGGAAAGCTCCGTCAGGACGAAGACGTGCTCGACACCTGGTTCTCGTCCGGACTCTGGCCGTTCTCAACGCTCGGCTGGCCGGAGGAGACGGAGGAGCTGAAGTACTTCTATCCGACCGACACGCTCGTAACGGGCTACGACATCATCACGTTCTGGATCTCCCGCATGATCACGTTCGCCGCGGAGGTCATGAAGGAGGAGCCGTTCAAGACGGTCTACGTCCACGGTCTCGTGCGCGACGCGCTCGGGCGCAAGATGAGCAAGTCGCTCGGCAACGGCATCGATCCGATGGAGATCATCGAGAAATACGGCGCCGATTCGCTGCGGTTCTCGCTCATTACCGGCAACGCCGCGGGCAACGATATGCGCTACTACAATGAAAAGGTGGAAGCAGCGCGGAACTTCTGCAATAAGGTCTACAATGCGGCGCGCTTCGTGCTGATGAACATCGACGCCGATACGACGCCGGACTTCGACGAGAGCAAGCTTTCGATCGCCGATAAGTGGATCATCGCACAGTTGGACCGCGCGATCCGTGAAGTGACCGCGCATCTCGACGCGTACGACCTGAATCTCGCCGCCGAGAAGATCTACGACTTCATCTGGGCGACGCTTTGCGACTGGTACATCGAGATGGCGAAGCCGTCCCTGTACAGCGACGACGCCGATGAGAAACGCCGCGTTTCGTCCGTACTGCTGTACGTGCTGTCGACTTCGATGAAGCTGCTGCATCCGTTCATGCCGTTTATCACGGAGGAGCTGTATCAGCAGCTGCCGGGTCACGAGGAAACGATCATGCTGTGCGACTGGCCGAAAGCGCCCCAAACGCCGCGTTACGCGACCGAGGAAGCGAGCATGGAAACGATGAAAGACGTCGTTCGCGCGATCCGCAACGTCCGTGCGGAACGGAAGGTCCCCGTGGGCCTGAAGATCACCGCGAAGGTCGTCGTGCCCGATCCGGATTCGTTCGGCGCGGTGTCCAGGCTCCTGATGAAGCTCATCAACGCGAAAAGCGTGGAGATCACCTCCGATCGCGGAGACGTGCAGAAAACGGACGTGCATCTCGTGTGCGACGGCGCGGAAGCATTCATTCCGCTTGCTTCGCTCATTGATCTCGACGAAGAACGCGCAAGGATCGAAAAAGAGATCGAGCGCGTGAAGGGCGAGGTCGCCCGCGCGGAGGGCAAGCTTTCCAACGAAAAGTTCGTCTCGAAGGCGCCTGAAGCGGTCGTCAACGAGGAACGCAGAAAACTCGAAGCCGCGAAAGAAATGCTCGTCCGCCTGACGGAACGGCGCGCGGATCTGAACTGAGAGAACGGGGGGAGAGGAGCAGTCTTCTCCCCTTATTTCGTAAAACAATGCTTTGGTATCGATGTATCTCTTCGCCGCTCGGTGAGATCACGCTGTATTCGGACGGAACGCATCTTGTCGGTCTCCGGTTCCGGGACGGAACCGATCCGGAAAGAACTGCGGACGCGGAGGATCGGCCGCTTGCGGTCTTCGATCGGACGGAGGAATGGCTCGATCTGTACTTTTCGGGCCGGATCCCGCCGTTTGCGCCGCCGTTGAAGATCAATGCGTCCCCGTTTCGTACCGCGGTTTACGAAGCGCTTCTTGAGATCCCGTACGGACAAACCGCGTCGTATGCGGCGATCGCGCGAATGCTCGTCCGGCGCGGGAAACGCGCCGCGTGTTCCGCGCGGGCGGTCGGAAGCGCGCTCGCGCGCAACCCGATCCTGCTGATCGTTCCGTGTCATCGCGTGATCGGGTCGGACGGATCGCTCACGGGGTACGCCGCCGGAGTTGAAAGAAAGCGCCGTCTTCTGCAGATCGAAACCGATCCGCAGGAATTCAAAAAAATCGAAAAATGTTGTTGACATTTTGGCCGGAATGTTGTATTCTATTCAAGCCGCTTGAAGTTCGTGTGAGTTTCGGGGTGTAGCGCAGTCCGGTAGCGCACGTGCTTTGGGAGCATGGGGCCGGAGGTTCAAATCCTCTCACCCCGACCAAAGCGGCGCAGCAGAGTGGTCCCGTGGTCAAGTGGTTAAGACACCGCCCTTTCACGGCGGCTACAGGAGTTCGAATCTCCTCGGGATCACCATTTTTTCCTTCTGGGAACATGGGCCTTTAGCTCAGTTGGTCAGAGCGGTCGGCTCATAACCGATTGGTCCGGGGTTCAAGTCCCTGAAGGCCCACCAAAGAGTGGCCCGGTAGTTCAGTTGGTTAGAATGCCAGCCTGTCACGCTGGAGGTCAGGGGTTCGAGCCCCCTTCGGGTCGCCATTTTTTCTGCCGGCGTAGCTCAATGGCAGAGCAACTGATTTGTAATCAGTAGGTTGTTGGTTCGACTCCGATCGCCGGCTCCAACACGACATTGATAACTGCATACGGTATTACGTGGATGGGTTCCCGAGCGGCCAAAGGGAGCAGACTGTAAATCTGCCGTCACAGACTTCGATGGTTCGAATCCATCCCCATCCACCAAAATACGCGGGAATGGCGGAATTGGCAGACGCGCACGGTTCAGGTCCGTGTGAAAGCAATTTCATGCAGGTTCAAGTCCTGTTTCCCGCACCAGGTCGTCGCAGGCTTCACATGGCTTGCGACGACTTTTTTGTTTTCACAGATCAGCCGTCTCGCTTCCGGGAAGTCATTGATACAAAAAAGCCTTTTGTCCCGCGGCAAAAGGCGCTTTTTTATGATGTTTTTCCTAGGGCAAACGGTGCTGCCTGCGAAGAAGAACGAACAAACGTCACGCTTTTCGACGTTCGGACAGTCTGCTTCGAATCATTGGTGAGCCGACTTGATCACAAACAGCGACGCGACGCCTTCAATAATCATGGAAATGCCTTTGATACGGAGAAACGCCCTCGAATTCTCGTCGTTGATCAGCATCAGGATCGCAAAGATGATCGCCGCAACGGCAAAGCCGATCGTTATGAGGAAGAGCCGATCGCGGCTGCGGCGAAGCGCGTACGCCTGCATAAACAGAAGGATCGCGCTGTAAATGAGCGTGATGGAAAGTACGACGTGCATGGGCTCCGAGAATTGGTCCGTGTGGATGATGAGCTCGAACCCG
This sequence comes from uncultured Clostridia bacterium, assembly GCA_946411635.1. Taxonomy (GTDB): domain Bacteria; phylum Bacillota; class Clostridia; order Christensenellales; family CAG-138; genus UBA3792. The sequence continues at coordinate 224,952 of CAMKES010000001.1, forward strand.
ATCGCAAGGCACATCAGACCGGCAAACAGCAGCAGCGGGTGCTGATCGCTGTGGCGGAACACAAAATCAAACGAGAGCAATGCGCCGAGGATGCAGAGGATCAGACCGCCGATGATGCTGATGACCGTAAACGCGGAGGAAGGGAAGAGGAGCATGATCGCTCCGAAAGCAATGAGGAGCACACCTTCAAAGTAGTGGCTTGAAAGGATGTCTTTTATCTTATCACTCATGACGCCGCCTCCGTATCTCTGCTTTTATTATACCGGTCAAACGGTCGCCGGTCAATCACGTTCTGACGGAAACCGGCTCGTTTTTTTGATGATCGGGCAGACGAACGCTCTTAATGGCGTTCTGCTTTTCGAAACACGCTCTTGAGCGAACGTTTTGTTTGTGGTATAGTAGCATTGAATCCGAAAAGGCAGGAAAGACTATGAAATCACAACGTGAATTTCCGAAGTTTACGATCACCGCGAAGGGCACGCGATGGGTCGAAAACGGCCATCCGTGGATCTATGAGGCGGAAGTCCTGAACGAAGAAGGCGCGGCGGAAAACGGCGCGCTTGTCGACGCGGTTTCCGAAAAGGGCAAGTATCTCGGCACGGGCTTTCTGAGCCGCAATTCCAAGATCCGCATTCGCCTCGTTTCCCGCAATGCAAACGACCGATTCGATGAATCGTTCTGGCGCAGACGCGTACAATACGCGTGGAACTACCGCAAAGCGGTCATGGGCGTGGACGTTTCCGCCTGCCGGGTGATCTTCGGCGAGGCGGACGCGTTTCCGGGGCTCACGGTCGACCGGTTCGGCGACGTTCTCGTCACGCAGACGCTTTCGGTCGGGATCGAACGCATCAAGGAAACGCTGTTCCCGCTGATCATCGAGGTTCTGAACGCCGACGGCGCCGGGATCAGGGGCGTCTTTGAACGCAACGACGCCGCGATCCGTTCACTGGAAGGAATGGAACAGGGGAAAGGCTGGTTTCCGATCCCCGGTCTGACGCCGCCCGAATCGACCGTTACGACCATTGTCGAAAACGGGATCGAATACCTCGTTGACGTGGAAAACGGGCAGAAGACCGGCTTTTTCCTCGACCAGAAATACAATCGCCTCGCCGTGGCGCGGATCGCAAAGAACCGAACCGTTCTCGATTGCTTCACGCATACCGGCTCGTTTGCCCTGAACGCCGCGAAGGGCGGCGCGGCGCACGTGACGGCTGTCGACATTTCCGAATCGGCGATCGAGATGGCGAAACGGAACGCCGAGCGCAACGGTCTTTCCGACCGAATGGACTTCGTAACGGCCGACGTGTTCGATCTTTTGACGGAGCTGATCGCGTCCGGAAAAAAGCCGTACGATCTGATCATCCTTGATCCGCCGGCGTTCACCAAGTCGCGAAAAACCGTCAATGCTGCCGAGCGGGGCTATCGCGAGATCAATTCCTCCGCGTTGAAGCTCCTGCCGCCCGGCGGGTATTTTGCAACGGCGTCATGCAGCCACTTTATGCCGACCGAGCTTTTCGAAAAGATGCTCGTCCGCGCGGCGGATGACGCGGGCGTGCAGCTTCGGCAGATCGAACAGCGCCAGCAGGCGCCGGATCACCCGATCCTTTGGAACGTTCCGGAAACGGATTACCTGAAGTTCTATCTGTTCCAGGTCGTTCGCAATTGATCGCGATACAGGCTGTCGGTTGAATTCTGTTTCCGAACGTGGTATAATCAACAAAGAATCATCAAAGGAGAGTAAGGAATGATCATCGGCCAATTCTGCGAGATCTATCCTCCGCATATCGACGGAGTCGGGATGGTCGTACGCTCCTACGCGGAAGAACTGTCCAAAACGCAGGAAGCCTGTTATTATATCGCGCCGCGCAACTCCGAAAAACGATTTCCGAATTCGATCGACAGTTTTCCGGTCATCAAATTTGCGTCCGTTCCGCTGCCGAAAGAGGCGTATCGCATCGGCCTGCCGCGGCTTGATCTGACGTTCCAGAAGGATCTTAAAAAGATCCGGTTTGATATCGTGCACGCGCACACGCCGTTCATTGCGGCGAACGAGTCGCTTCGCATCGCGAAGGAACGGAAGATCCCGCTCGTTGCGACGCTGCACTCCAAGTACTACGACGACATTCTGAAGAAGACGCACAGTGAAACGATCGCAAAAGCGGTGATCGGACGCGTCGTCGCGTTCTACAATAAATGCGACGAGGTCTGGACGGTCAGCGAAGCGTCCGCGGAGGTGCTCCGCGGTTACGGATACCGCGGCGAGATCATCGTCATGGAAAACGGAACGAATCTCTGGTATCCGTCGCGCGAAGACGTGCTTGCCGCCGAGATGCATTTCGACCTCGGTCACAAGGAAGTATTCCTGTTCGTCGGACAGCAGAATTTCAAAAAGAACCTCGGCAACATCATGGAAGCCGCCGCGATCTATAAACGCACGCACAACCGGTTCAAACTCGTGTTCGTCGGGCAGGGTCCGGACACCGACAAGATCATCGCAAGGTCGAGAGCGCTCGGGCTTGAGGACAACATGGTCTTTACGGGACATATTTCGGACAGAGAGATCCTGAAAGGCCTTTACGCCCGCGCGGATCTGTTCCTGTTTCCGTCGCTGTACGACACGGCGGGTCTCGTCGTGCGCGAAGCCGCCGCGGCCGGCACGCCGAGTCTTCTGATCGAAAATTCCTGCGCCGCGGAAGGCATTACGGACGGCGAGAACGGATTCCTTTGCAAAAACACGCCGGAGGATATCTGCGCCTGCATGGAACGCGCTCTGAAAACGGCAAAGGAGGTCGGCGCCCGCGCAAGGGAAACGATCCCGAAGCCCTGGAGCGAGATCGTGAAAAACGTGGCGGAACGCTATGAAGCGCTGATCGAAAAAAAGAAGTTCGAAAACGCGAATCATCGATAAAGTCTGTTCGGGCCGGAGCGCTGCTCCGGTCCGTTTTATGAACAAACTATAGACAAAAAACGAACTTTGTGCTAAACTATATATACCTATAGAAAGGTAGCATGAGATGATTATCGTCAGTGCGTGTCTTGCCGGATATCGCTGCAGATACGACGGCAAAACGAAGCCGGATCCGGAGATCGTCGAGCTCGTGAAGCGCGGCGAAGCAATCCCTGTCTGCCCCGAACTGTTCGGCGGGCTTCCGTGCCCGCGCATTCCTTCGGAGCGGACTGCGGACGGGTCCCGCGTCGTTGCCCGAGACGGTAATGATGTAACCGAAGCGTTTCGGCTGGGAGCAGAGGAAACGCTTCGTATTGCGCGCTTGTACGGATGCACGCACGCGATCCTGAAAGCGCGCAGCCCGTCCTGCGGTTACGGGCAGATCTATGACGGTTCGTTCTCCGGAACGCTGCGAGAAGGCAGCGGGCTCACAACGGAGCTTCTTCTGGAAAACGGCGTCACGGTGGAAGTGAAAGAATGACGGAGGTATCCATGGACAACAATACGATCTTGGTCATTGATGACGACAGAAATATTCTTGCGATCATCGAACTGTATCTGAAAAAAGCCGGTTTTTCCGTTGCGACCTGCACGACCGGCTATGAGGCGATGCAGGCGTTCCGCAACACGAAGCCGACACTTGTCGTTCTCGACGTGATGCTGCCCGGACAGGACGGCTGGTCGATCCTGCACGAGATCCGGCAGGAGAGCACGACCCCGGTCATCATGCTGACGGCAAAGGGCGATACCGGCGAACGCGTACGCGGTCTCGAACTCGGCGCGGACGACTATATCGCGAAGCCCTTCGATTCGAACGAACTCGTTGCCCGCATCAAGGCGGTGCTCAGACGGTTCGCGCCCGCTGCGGAAAACGAAAGGTCGATCTCACTTCCCGATCTGACGATCTCGCTCGAGAATTATTCCGTTACGCTGGACGGCGAGCAGCTTGAAATGCCGCCCAAGGAGATCGAGCTTCTGTACTTCCTTGCTTCGCACAGCGGCCGCGTTTTCACGCGCGAACAGCTGCTGGAGCAGGTTTGGGGATTCGACTTTTTCGGCGATTCCAGAACGGTCGACGTTCACGTAAAGCGTATCCGTGAAAAGCTCGGCGAGCGCGAAAGCTGGCAGCTGAGGACCGTCTGGGGCGTAGGATATAAATTCGACGTTCGTCAATAAGGAGCATCATGCGAAAGATACGGTTCCGTACCATCTTTTCGCGTATGATGTTCATGCAGTGCCTGACGGTGTCGCTTGCGGTTCTGCTGGTCGGCGTCGTTCTTGCAATCATCGTACATGCTCAAAAGGTCGGGGAATTCGGGACACAGTTGAATCGTTACGCACAGACGGTGCGCGAAGAGATCGTATCCGGCGCGGCTGATGCGGACTCGCATCTCCGATTCGTTGCGTCCGGCAACGATCTTTTGATCGAACGGATCGGCGTGCACGGCGACGTCGAGGCGTATTACTCGAATCCGAAATGGGAGGCGTGCGCGTCGCAGTCACTGAGCGAAACGGCCTACGATCGCATCGCGTCCTCGGCAAAGCCGATCTGCGCCGATACGAGGAGCTATTTCAAATCGGTCGGATTTCCCGTGATGACCGCGTACTGCACCGTATCCGACGACGCTTCCGACGGGATCCTGCTCGTAAGCGGCGACTGTACTTCGATCCGTACCGGCACGACGGACATGATCCTCTGGACGCTTCTCGTCAGCGTGATCGTTCTGATCGCATCCGGCGTCGTATCGTACTACAATGCCTATCGCGTCATCCATCCCTTCATTGAGATGAATCACGCCGTCCAATGCTATTCGCGCGGCGACTTTTCGACGCGGATCACCGTCGAAGGCCGTGACGAGGCGTCGCAGCTCGGCAAGAGCCTGAACGAGATGGGGGAACAGCTTCGCGGTCTCGAAGAGACCCGCAGAAGCTTCGTTGCAAACGTCAGCCACGAGCTTCGTTCTCCGCTGACTTCGATGAAAGGATTCCTCGAAGCGATGCAGGACGGAACGATCCCCGAGGAGAGTTTTCCGGAATACATCGGGATCGTCCTGAACGAAACGCGGCGCATGGTCACGCTTGTCAACGATCTTCTGGATCTCGCCCGGATCGAGTCCGGTACGATCCAGCTGAATTACGAGGTCTTCGACATCAACGAACTGATCCGGCGGACGCTGCTGACGTTCGAAGCGCGGCTCATTGAAAACGAAATGGAAATGGAGGTCCGGTTCGCGCAGGAGCAGTGCTCTGTGTTCGCGGATCCGGCGCAGATCGGCCAGGTCCTTCGGAACCTGATCGACAATGCCATCAAGTATTCGCCGAAAAACAGATCAATCTGCATTTCGACGTATTCCATGCGCAGGATCGTTTACGTCACCGTTCGCGACAACGGCATCGGCATTCCGCAGGAGGACGTACCGCACGTATTCGATCGCTTCTATAAGGTCGAGAAGGCGCATACGCCCGCCCCGCAGATGGGTTCCGGTCTCGGGCTTTCGATCGTAAAACGCATCATCGAACAGCACGGACAATCGATCACGGTCCGGAGTGCGCGCGGACGCGGAACACAGTTCACGTTCACGCTGGAACGTGCAAGCGCAATGAAACGAGTATCAGACGGAGGTAAACGCAATGTCACGTAAATTGATACCATATCCCTGTGATTATAAGAATTCAACATCTTTGCGGCGCGCGCGGCGCGGCGGAAACACGCTTGTGATCGTTCTTGCGGCGCTGATCGCGATCCTGCTCGGCGTCGGCACGTATTTCGCGCTGACAAACGACGGCCGCGCCTGGAAAAAGCTTGCTTCGATCTACGACAGATGTCGTGTTTCGGTCATGAGAGGTCTGGACTACGACGCGATCTTCAACGGAACGAACGCCGATCCCGGCCGGGATACGCCCGATGCGGAAGTCCCCTCCGGAACGGAGCAGCCCGCAAAGCCGACCGTCGAGCGCGATCCGGACTACGGCGAAAAGCTTGCGCAGCCTTTCGATCTGAATACGCTTGAAAGCATTCCCGATATCGTCGACGCGGTTTCGCCCGGCGTGGTGGGGATTCTGAACTGTCAGGGCACCGAACGCAAGGGCGGGGAACCCGTCGCCGTGGGAAGCGGTTCCGGCTTTATCCTTTCCTCGAACGGTTATATCATTACCAATCAGCACGTTGTGGAAGGCGCGGAGGTCCTGAAGGTCTCGCTTTCCGACGGCAAAACGTATGAAGCGGCGCTCGTGGGCAGCGACGTGATGACGGACGTCGCCGTTCTGAAGATCGACGCGGAAGGGCTCACGCCGCTTCCGATCGGCAAATCGGGATCCGCGCGCGTCGGCGAATTTGTTCTCGTGATCGGCGATCCGATCAGCGCAGATGAGCTTTCCGGATCGGTCACGTTCGGGATCGTCAGCGCGCTCGCAAGACAGATTAACATCGACGGGTTTGTCAACGAATATCTGCAGACCGACGCGGCGGTCAACCCCGGCAACAGCGGCGGTCCGATGATCAATATGCGCGGTGAAGTCATCGGCGTGACCAGCGCGAAGTATACGACCGCCGGCTATGACGATTACGGTCAGAAGATCTCTTCCGAGGGTATCGGCTTTGCGCTGCCCATCGACAACGTCATGCAGATCGCCGATTCTCTGATCAAAAACGGCTCGACCGTGCGTCCGGGCATCGGCATCACGATCGTTTCGGGACAGGCGAAGGACGATCCGGAAGATACCATCGTATCCGTTTACGGCGTCACCGAAGGCGGACCTGCCGATCAGGCGGGCCTGAAGGTCGGCGATACGATCCTTGCGATCGACGGGGAATCCTCGACGCAGGACGGTTACGTTGAAATGATCCGCGCGAAGAACGTCGGCGATACGATCACGATCACCGTCGACCGCAACGGACAGGAACTGGACATCGTCGTGACCGTCGGCGATATGAACGAGATCCATAAATGAACGAAAGAGCGATCCATTGTCTTGAATTTGATAAGATCCGCGCCCAATGTGCGACGCATGCGGCGTCCGACATCGGGCGCGAATTCGTTGACGCTTTGACGCCCGTTGATTCGCTGGAACAGGCGGAGATGCTGCAGCGTCAGACGTGGGAGGCGGACGCGGTCTGCCGCCGTGTCGGCGGATCCCCGATCGACACCTTTCCCGACGCGAGACAGACGCTGATGCGCGTGCGCGCCGCATATGCGCTTTCGCCGCTGGAACTGCTGAATCTTGCCGCGTGTCTCAAAGCGAGCCGCCGCGCACGGGAAACGCTTCTTTCCGGCGACGAAGAAGGGGAACTGCACCGCCTCGCGAACCCGCTTTCTTCCCATCGTTCCGTCGAAGAGGAGATCGCGCGTTGTATTCTGACCGAAGATGAACTTTCGGACAACGCCTCGCCCGAGCTTGCGCGCATCCGCAGGCAGATGCGCATCACCGCGGAGCGCGTCAAAGAAAAACTGAACAACATCATCAAAAGCCCCGCGTATCAGAAATATCTGCAGGAACCGATCGTAACGGTCCGGAACGGACGTTACGCGATCCCGGTCAAGGCGGAGCACCGCGCGCAGATCGGCGGTCTGATCCACGATCAGAGCGGAAGCGGACAGACCGTGTTTATCGAGCCCGCGGCCGTCGTCGAACTTGGGAACACCTATAAGCAGCTGCAGGCGGAGGAGAAGCGCGAGATCGAGCGCATTCTTGCCGGGCTGACCGCATTGATCGCGCCGTTCGCGGACGAACTGTACCGCAGTCTGATGCTGCTCGGCACGCTTGACTGCATCTTTTCAAAGGCGATCCTTGCCCGCGATATGCGCGCGTATTGTCCGAAGCTTAACGATCAGGGCCTGATCCATATCAAGAACGGCAGACATCCTCTGATCGATCCGAAAACCGTCGTTCCGATCTCGGTCTGGATCGGCGACGGATACGACACGCTGATCGTGACCGGCCCGAATACGGGCGGCAAAACCGTTACGCTCAAAACCGTCGGTCTTTTCACCCTGATGGCGAGCGCGGGCATGTTCATTCCCGCCGACGAGAGCAGTCAGATCGCCGTATTCCGCGAGGTGTTTGCGGACATCGGCGACGAGCAGTCGATCGAACAGTCGCTTTCCACGTTCTCGGCGCACATGACGAACCTGGTCGGCATTCTGAAGGATGCCGGAAGCGATACGCTCGTTCTGCTGGACGAACTCGGCGCGGGTACCGATCCGAACGAAGGAGCGGCGCTTGCGCAGGCGATCCTCGAGCATCTGCAGAGAGCGGGTGCGACGACGTTCGCCACGACGCATTACAGCGAGATCAAGGCGTTCGCGCTGACGCACGAGGGGATGCAGAACGCGTCTATGGAATTCGACGTGGATCGTCTCTGTCCGACGTTCAGACTGTATATCGGCATTCCGGGCAAGTCCAACGCGTTCGAGATCAGCAGACGACTCGGTCTGAACGATGCGATCATCGAGCAGGCGAAACAGTTTCTGAAGCGTGAGGACGTTGTCTTTGAAGACGTGCTTTCCGGCGCGGAGGAGCAGAGAAAGCTTGCGGAACGGCAGGCAACGGAGCTGACCGAGGAACTGAACCGCGTAAAGGAAGAACGGGTCGCGCTTGAAAACGAGCGCAGGAAACTGAAAGAAGACCGCGCTGCGATTCGCGAGAAAGCGCGCGAAGAAGCAAGAGCCGTCGTTCAGCAGACGAAGCGGGACATGGATTCTCTGATCTCCGAGCTTCGCAAGGTCAGGGACATCGACACCAAGGCGCTGGAACGCGCGATCCAGAGTTCCAGAGACGCGCTGCGTGAATCGGCAAACCGCCTTTCCGACCGACCGGAATCGAACGACGGAGAGGGCGAGATCCCTTCGTCCGTGATCCGCGGGCAAACGGTCCGCGTCGTCAGTCTGAACGGCAACGCGACGGTCCTGAAGCCGCAGGATCAGAAGGGCATGGTGCAGGTGCAGGCGGGTCTGATCAAGGTATACGTGCCGCTGTCCGATCTGCGCCTGATCGATCAGAAGCAGACGGTAAACCGTACGGTCACAAAACCGAGAGAGATCATGACCGATATCAAGACGGTCAAATATGAACTCGACCTTCGCGGGTATCTGGTCGACGACGCCGTTCTCGAGATCGATGCGTTCATCGACGATTGCATCCGGACCGGACGAAGCGAATTCAACATCATTCACGGCAAAGGAACCGGCGCGCTTCGCGCAGGCGTGCAGCAATATCTGAAGACGCATCCGCGCGTAAAAAGCTTCCGCATCGGCGCATACGGCGAAGGCGATGCGGGCGTGACGGTCGTTACGCTGAAAAACTGACCGGACGTGATCCGGTAGGAAGGAATCGGAATGAATAAAAAAGGTTGGCAGTTCATTCTTGCCGTACTCTGCTTTATCGGCGTTGCGGTACTCGTTGTGATCGGCGTCAAGCGCGCTTCGCGGTCGGACCTCGTGGAAGGGCTGGAGTCGCTCGGCCAAAAAACGTTTGAAGCGTATAACACGAAGACGGAAGAAGAGGACGGGGAAACGACCTATATCGTTTTTTACCGGTATATCGATCCGAAGTACGGCGAGATCGTCTTCTCTCCGGGCGTCGATAAGGCGGAATTCGATTCCTGCCGGTACAGCCTCGTCAATTACGAAACGTATCACGAAATGTATCCGGATACGGTGAAAAAGCCGACGATCGACCGATACGTTTACGTGTATCCGCTGAACGGGAAGACGGAAAGCATCATTGAAGATCAGCCGTATTCGCTTTACGAGGTTTCGAAACTGATCGATCCGACGCCGACCGTCTCCGCGACGTACTACTATATTTTTGCCGGCATTCTTTTGCTCGCAGGTGCGTATCTTCTCTTTCTTGTGTTCGTGCCGAAGTGTTCGAAGGAACGCTGAATCCAACAGAATGAAAAAAAGAACCTGTCCCTTAACGGACGGGTTCTTTTCTGCTTTACGCTTCCCGTGCGCTGAGAAATGCATCAAGCTCCGCCCGCGTCGGGCTCGCGCGGCCGCTGCTTTTCGAAACGCAGATCGATGCCGCCGCATTCGCTTCCCGGAGCGCATCTGTATACGGGAGACCGTTGAGCCGTGCGGCAATATACGCGCCGTCGAACGTATCGCCTGCGCCGACGGTGTCCGTGACCTCCACACGGAAAGCGGGGGCGTGCAGCCGCTCCGTTCCGCAATAGAGGTCCGCACCGTACGCGCCGTTTCGCACGATCACCGTCGTTCCGTTTGCGGCGAGCGTTTTTGCCGCAAGCTCCGGGTCGCGCTCGCCTGCCAGAAGAGGGATCTCGTCGATCGCCGAACCGAGGATCACGTCCGAAAGCGTTTTTGCCTTCATAAGGTTTTCGGCAAACGTCGGGTCGTTCATCGCTTCAACGCGTACGTTCACATCAAAAGAAACGGGAATGCCGTTTTCGCGGCATCTGCGCATCAGATCGAGCTGCGTTGAAGCGGCAGGATCTTCGCGCAGCATCATCCCGGTGACGTGCAGCCAGCTGATCCGGTCGATGATGTCCGCGGGGATCTGATCGGCCGTGATCGAATGCTGAGATCCGAAATGCGCGGGGCAGGCGAACGCGGTCCGCTCGCCGGTCTCGTCAAGGACAAGAAGCACGAGCTGCGTCGGCTTGCCGTCGTCGAAACGAAGAAGCGACGTATCGACGCGCTCCCGCTCAAGTCCGTTTTTCAGCATCAGTCCGTACGCGTCGTTCCCGCAGGTTCCCGCGAACAGAACGGGGAGGCCGAGCCGCGCGATCGCACATGCGGTGTTCGCGACGCTTCCGCCTTCCACGGCGCGCACGTCGGATCCGCCGGGCAGCATCGTACCGCTTGCTTTCGCTTTTGCCGCGATCGCGTAGGGGATGATCAGATCGGCGCAGATATCTCCGAGGCAAAGGACCGGTTTCATGCTGTTTCTCCTTTTCGTTATTCGGTCGGATAAGGAATGTAGATGATATCCATGATCGACCGGTTCTTGTCCGGCTGATTGATGCGCTTCCCGTGCCAGGCGATCTGTGCGGAAATCCCGCCGTCGAGATTGTATGCGCAGACGCAGCCGAGCTCCTTCATGAGCGCTGCAAGCTCCTCGAGCGACAGACCCATGGAATAACCGCGCTGACGCCCGTCGCACAGCACGAAGCAGTAATGACCGGGTTCGTAGTATCCGATCGCGGCGCGGGGATTTCGATCGCCGATCCGGTCGGGCATGTTGAACTTCGTCATCGGCTCTCCGTTTTCATCAAGGAGCATCGGACCGAAATTCCAGGTCTGCCACACGCCGCGCTCCTCAAGATATGCGGCGGAAATCTCGGAGGGCGCATAGGTGCGCATCTCGCCGTCCCGGAACAGAACGCAAAGATCGCGCGTGAATTTCTTGCTCTTGAACGCGAACTCGCCGTTGATCACGACGTACGCGTCATACCGGTGCGTGCAGTTGTCGCCGGAGATGGCAAAGATCGCGTTGCAGGCTTTTGCCATTTTATCGATGGACAGCGTCGAAGCGTTTTTGTATTCGTCCGCGTTCAGTCCGCGGCGGATCGATTCGACGTCCTGCACGTAAACGTCGATCACGTAATAGACGAGCGACGCGCCCGTAACGTCCTTTGTTTCGTGGCGTTCGATGCAGATGCTTTTCGATTCATCGCGGTACGTATCGTCCGTATCGATCACGACGTCCGAAAAACGGTCGGCATGCCGGATATCGAGGATGCCGAGCGCAGACGGCGTCGGCTCGGGCGTTGCGGTCGGTTCCGGCGTGGGAGTCGGCGCTTCCGTCGGCGCGGGCGTCGGAACGGGCTCGGGGGTGATCGCCTCCGTCGGGACGGGCGTAACAAGTTCGATCGAATCGGGAACGGCTTCGACCGTTGCGGCGGGCGAGGGCTCTGCCTGCGCGGATACGGAATGATCGCCTGCGGACGGACCGCCGCACGATACGACGGTCGAAAGCAGAAATGCAGTCAATAGGATCAGAGCAATCGGTTTCTTTTTCATAAGCGTCCTTTGTGCAATGGAATAGCGGAATTATGCGTCCGAACGGTCGACGTCGACGATCGCGCGGCAGGAGGGGGAGATCTCTTTTACAGCCTGATCGATCCCGTTCAGAAGCGCGTCGATGTCTCCGGAATACTCGTACGGAATGACAAGATCAAACATCAGCGCGGTTTCCGACGGTCCGGCGGCGATCCGGAAATCATGGATCGTAAGGTGCGGATCGACGCCGTTCAGATAGGCCGAAACCTTTTCTTTCAGTTCTTTGGTCCTCGGATCGTCGGTAATGATCGGATCCATATGGATCGTTGCGGAGCATCGGAACTGCTCGGACAAATACTTTTCGGCGCTGTCGATCACATCGTGGATCTCGCGCACGTTGCTTTCGGCGGGGACTTCCGCGTGCAGGGAAACGAAAACACGGCCGGGACCGTAATCGTGCACGACGACGTCGTGTACGCCGCCGATCCCTTCGAAGGACAGAACGGCGGATTCGATCGCCGAAACGAAAGCGGGGTCCGGTCGACGTCCGAGGAGCGGTTCAACGGTCTCGTGCGCGGAACGTATGCCCGTATAGACGATAAACAGCGAAACGGCGAGACCGCACCATGCGTCAAGCCGCAGCCAGTCGGGGAGACGGATGAATCGTGCGATCAGCGCGCAGACGAGAACGACGGCCGTCGCGACTGTATCCGAAAGGCTGTCGAACGCGACCGCGCGCAGCGTCGGAGAGGAGAATTGCTTCGCAAGAGCGCGGTTGTACGCAAACATGTAGACCTTGATCAGGATCGAACCGATCAGAACGATCAGTGTCGGGATAAAATGCGATGCAAACGCCGTTTCTCCGCCGTAAAGAATGATCGAGACCGCGTTGCGGAACAGCGAATACCCCATGACGACGATAAGAATGGAAACGATCAGTCCGGACACGTACTCGAACCTGCCGTGCCCGTACGGATGCCCCCGATCCGGCTTCTTCGCGGCGAGCCGGAATCCGAAGAGAGCGATAATCGACGACCCGGCGTCTCCGAGGTTGTTGAACGCGTCCGCCTCAAGGGAAACGGCGTGCGCAAGCAGACCGAACACGAATTTCACGGCAAACAGAAGCAGGTTCAGAAAGATCCCGACGCAGCCAGACAGCATGCCGTATTCGCTTCGCACGCGTTCCGGCGAATCGTTTTCTTGATTATGTATGAACAGCTTTGCAAGCAAACGGATCATGTTTTTCTCCTTTATTTCGCCATTATAGCACAAATAGACGCGGATAACAATTGCAAAAAAACACTTTTCATCATACGGCTGTTATGCTATACTGTATGCAGAACAGAAGGAGGTGTGGATATGGCAGCTGTATTCGGAACATTATGGATTCCGTGCCTGATCCTCAGCGTTCTCGGTATCGCGCTGCTCGTTGCGGAACTGTTTCTTCCGGGCTTCGGCGTAACCGGTTCGTTCGGCGTCGTCTGCCTGATCGCGGTCTGCGTCATGCAGTTCATGACGAACAAGCCGCTTGTGGCAGTCCTTGTGACGGCGGTCCTCGGATTGATCGTGATCACAATGGTTATCCTGTTCATGCGGTCGATGAAAAACGGTCTTCTCTTCCGTTCTCCGATCGTTTTGAAGGACAAGATCGAAGCGGAAGCCGTCAGGCTTTCGTCCGGTTCTCTTGAGGACCTGATCGGTCAGACCGGAACTGCGGAAACCCCGCTGCGTCCGAGCGGCATTGCCGTGATCGCCGGAAAACGGTATTCCGTCGAAACCGAAGCGACATTCATCGACAAAGGAAGCGAGATCACGGTCATCTCAGTCGACGGAACGAAGATCACCGTCCGATGAAGTACTGTAAAAAATGCGGCGTCCTGTATACGACGGACGTTTGTCCGAAGTGCGGCGTGATCCCGTGTGAAACGGACGATTCCGCCGGGCAGGCGCAGAAAACGACGGTCCGCAGGCATTGGGTCGCGCTGCTGATCGCGATCCCCCTTTCGATTCTGCTCATTCTGGGCGTTTTGTATCTGATGAAAACCATAATGCATTAGGAGGAATTATATGGAACCATTCATCCCCTGGATCATCGGCGCAGCCGTTGTGATCTTTCTGATCATCTTCTTCTCGTTTGTTCCGCTCGGACTCTGGATTTCCGCAAGCGCCAGCGGCGTCAAGATCGGTCTGTTCCAGTTGATCGGCATGCGGATCCGCAAGGTCAACGCGGCTGACATCGTAAACCCGATGATCAAGGCGACCAAAGCGGGCCTGAAGATTCCCATGAACAAACTCGAAGCGCACTACCTGGCCAAGGGCGGCAAGAGCAGCGGCAAAGCGAGTGTAAACCGCGTCGTCGACTCTCTGATCGCCGCGCAGCGCGCCGGTATTCCGCTGGACTTTGAGCGTTCCTGCGCGATCGACCTTGCCGGCCGCGACGTTCTGAACGCCGTTCAGATGAGCGTCAATCCGAAGGTCATCGAAACCCCGATCATCGCGGCAGTCGCGATGGACGGCATCGAGCTTCGCGCAAAGGCGAAGGTCACCGTCCGTGCGAACATCGACCGTCTTGTCGGCGGCGCGGGCGAGGAAACGATCATCGCGCGTGTCGGCGAAGGTATCGTCACGACCGTCGGTTCGGCTTCGAGCCACAAGGAAGTTCTTGAAAATCCAGACTCCATTTCCCGCACGGTCCTTTCCAAGGGCCTTGACGCAGGAACCGCGTTTGAGATCCTTTCCATCGACATCGCAGACGTTGACGTCGGCAGAAACGTCGGCGCGCAGCTGCAGATCGACCAGGCAGAGGCGGACAAGCGCATCGCGCAGGCAAAGGCGGAGGAACGCCGCGCTATGGCGGTCGCACAGGAGCAGGAAAACGTTGCGGAAGTGCAGCGCATGCGCGCCCGCGTTATCGAGGCGGAGGCAGAGGTCCCGCAGGCGATCTCCGCAGCGCTTCGTGAAGGCAAGCTCGGCGTGCTGGACTATTACAATATGAAAAACGTAATGTCCGACACCGAGATGCGCAATGCCATCGGCAAGGCCGCGACCCCCGAAACGGACAAGAAAGGAAACTAAACCATGCCGTTCGTACTCGTTTTGCCTTTCATCGTGATCGGTTTCTTTATCGCGGCGTCGAGAAAGGCGGAACAGACCAAGAGAGCGGAAGCGCAAAGGCGCGAGCGTCAGCTGAGGGAGCAGGATAACGAGCGTCCTCAGCCGACGCCGGTACGCCCCTCCGTTCAGGTCCCGGGATCCGTAAGGGAGGGACCGCGTCCGGAGGAGCGTGCGCAGCCCAGGGTCGGTCCGCGCGTGCAGAACCCGTCGGCGGATCGCAGCCCGACGCATGCCTCATCGCCGCGCGCGCAAACGCCGCGTACGGCAGCGTCCCCCGCAAAAAACGCGAAGCCGCAGCACATGCATGAGCAGCACGATTTCTGCGCGCTGCGTCCGGATCCTCCGAAAGGACAGTCGCATCCGGAGCACGACATGTGTGCGCTTAGTTCCGAGCAGAAATCCGTCCGGACGTCTGTGCGTTCAAACGACAATGCGCTTCTGAACCTGACGCCGGAGCAAGTCCTGAGAGGCGTCGTCTTCTCCGAGATCTTCGGCAAACCGAAAGCGCTCAGGTAAACCGTGCAAAAACGTAAGATCGCAAAACTCTGCATATCGATTACAGCGATGACCGTGCTTGTTCTTCTGTACGGTCTTTCGCTGTTTTTGACGCCTCCGAAGTATTGGGAGACGTATCTCATCTCTGCGCTTATCTGCGTGTTCTACGCCGGCGCATTGCTTTGCGTCGTTCCCGTGATGGTCCCGTTCCTGCTGGGCGACGAGGAACCGCATCTCGTCCGTACGGGCGATCGCACCTTCCGCAGATGCGGCGCGAGAGAGATCGGCAAACTCGTTCTGCTGGTTCTCGTTCTGCGCGTGATCCAGATCCTTCTCACGTATGTGATCCATTATTTCCGGTTCGGGTACGACGGGACGTTCTTTGAGGTGCAGCGGCTTTGGCTGGACTTCTATCATCCGGAAACGGCGTTTCCGCTGTACGGATATCTTTCGGACATTTTCTGGATCGTCAGCTTCAATTTCAACCACGCCCGGTTTATCGGGTCTTACATCTTTACCGCGCTCGCGGTCGGCGCGCTGTATTACCTCGTTCTCTACGATTTCGATCGCAAAACGGCCAGACGCGCCGTCCGGTATTTTGTGTTTCTTCCGTTCTCCGCGATGCTGATGGGAACGGTTCCGGACGGACTGTTCCTGCTTCTTTCGATCCTGAGCCTTCTGTTCATGCGGAAGAAGCTTTATCCGCTTGCCAACCTGTTCGCGATGCTTTCGATCCTGACGCACGCGTTCGGCGTTCTGCTGTTCGTTCCGATCGCGGCCGAATACGTTGCCATGCTGATCCGGAACGTGCGCTCGAACAATGCGATGGGTAAGGGATACTTTGTTCGTCAGCTCCTGAATGCGCTGTCGTTCCTGATGATCCCGCTCGGGATCGGTCTCGTTATGCTGTATGCGCGTCTGCGCCTCGGCGACGCCATGGCGCTGTATCGTGCCGCGCTCGGACTGGACGCTTCCGGAACACAGTTCTTCACACCGTTTTTCCGCTGGACGGACGCGGCGTTTGATCGCACGCTTGTGATCGGGCCGGATACCGTCGTCACGGTCCTTGCGACCTGGATCCCGCATTTGCTGTACCTGTGCGGAGGGATCCTTTTGATCCGTCTCGGCTGTGCAAAGATCCCGACCTCTTACGTGATGCTGATGGCCGTGACCGTTCCCGTGATCCTTGCGTCGGGCAGAGCGGGCGACGCCGCGGGAATCATTTCGATGACCGCACCGTTCTGCATCGCGTTCGCCGTTCGCGTCAAAAAGACCAAAACGGATCTGATCGTCACGCTGTCTCTGATCGTTCTTTGGATCCTGTATTTTTACCTCTTCATCTGCGGGTACACGGGAGGGACGGTATGAGTCTGACAAAACTGTATTTCATGTTCGTCCGGATCGGCTCGATGATGATCGGCGGCGGATATTCCATGCTCCCGCTTCTGATCCGGGAGCTTGTCGAGCGGCATCAGATCATTACCGAAGACGAACTGACCGACTACATGGCGGTCGCGCAATGCACGCCGGGCGTGATCGCGATCAACGTCGCGACGTTCGTCGGATACAAGGTGCGCCGCATCAAGGGCGCCGTCATCGCGTCTCTCGGCGTCATTCTTGTGCCGATGATCCTGATCGTTCTGATCGCTGCGCTGCTGCAGAGCATCGCGGGGTATCCGATCGTTCAGCATATATTCGCCGGGATCCGTATCGCCGTCTGCGCGCTGATCACGGCTTCCGTCTATAAGCTGTATCGAAAGACCGTTGTCAATCCGACGACCTTCTCGATGTTCCTGCTTGCGTTCCTGCTGGTCGCGGTCGGCGGCGTTTCGCCTGTGTTCATCGTGCTCGGCGCGGCCGTCGTGGGTCTTGCGTGGGGAGGGCTGAAACGATGCTGACGTTCCTTTTTACCCTCGCGATTCTTTTCGTTGAATTCTTCAAGACCGGACTGTTCGCCGTCGGCGGCGGGCTTGCAACCATTCCGTTCATTCGGGAGATGGGTGCGGCGCACGGCTGGATCACAGAAGCGGAGATCGCGAATATCATTGCGATCGCGGAATCGACTCCGGGGCCGATCGGCGTCAATACGGCGACGTACGTCGGCTTCAAAGTCGCAGGCATTCCGGGATCCGTCATCGCAACGATCGGTCTCGTCACGCCGTCCGTTATCATCATCATCCTGGTTGCCGGAGCGATCCGCAGGTATTCCGATTCACATCTGATCAAGAGCCTGTTCACGAGTATCCGTCCGGCTGCGATCGGACTCATTACGGCGGCAGGGTTCTCGCTTCTGCTCGTGGCGATCGGCGTCAAGGCGGACTTTCTGCAGTTCCGGTTTTCCGCCGATCTGTATACGCTTCTGAAGCTCGGACTGTACGGCGTATTTCTGTTCTTCGCGTTCTGGAAAAAGACGTCCCGTATCCATCCGCTGTTTTTCATTCTCACGGGCGGCGCGCTCGGCGCCATCCTCTCGCTTTGATTGTTGACAAACCGGGATTTGCGTGTAAAATAATATCGAATGCGATTGTGGTGGAACGGCATACACAACGGACTTAAAATCCGTCGGGGAAACCTTGCGGGTTCAAATCCCGCCAATCGCACCAAACTACCCCGTGAAAATGTCCCTATTTTAGGGCACTTTTGCGGGGTTATTCTTTTGCCGTGTATGATTTAGGACACACATAGGACACACATGCCGCTTTGAACGTTCTATTTCCGGGCGAACAAGCACCTTTTCACACGCTTGGAACTGATACCCCCACCCGAGTGGGATATGTGATTATGAGAAGGGGCAGAGGTTACCATTTCGAGCATCGACATATTCAAAAGGCGTTTTAGCCCCTACCCGGACAACCTATTCAATGTTGGTATGTGGCAGGGGTTACCCGTTTGAGCATCCGCAAGGGATAAAAGGGTTTTTGATTTCACATTTTTGTTTCATTTCGTTGCTTGACCTTCTGTTCCGGAGTTGGTAAGATTGGTGGCGTAAAGAGACGGGCAAACCGTTTCTTGAAAATCGAATAGGAGTTTAGGCGAAAGTAAGTGCCATTGGACGAGCGTAATGAACGCTTTTCCCGTGGCACTTTTTTATTTTCAAATAAACATGAAAGGAACGAAAACATGTACAAGTTGAACGCTAACAAAGAACTACGTGAGAAAATGAAAAACAACGGTGTGAGTCTATGGCAGATCGCCGCGAGATTGGGGATTCATGAAAAAACACTCATCACATGGCTTCGCTTGGAACTTGACGCCGAACACACCAAGCGAGTGAATGATGCGCTGAACGAAATTATTGAGGGGGAAAAGTGATTATGGAACAAGCAATCTATTTGCCGATCAAGGAAGTCGCCAAGCGTACCGGGCTATCACAGTATTACATCCGCAACCGAGTAAAAGCCGGAGAGATCAACACGGTTTGTGCCGGGAAGAAGTACCTTGTGAACATGCCGCGATTTATCGAACAGCTTGAACGAGAGGGTGAACGCAATGAGTAAGGGCTATAAAAACCAGGAATGGATTGAAACCGAAGCATACTACGGCAGAGAATTATCGCCGCTTGAATATGCTGAAATCTGTTGCGAAAACGGATTTGATTTATCGCCGGAACTTGAAGATTATTGTGATGAGGTTTTGAGCGATGGCGGCACATTGCCGGAAGCCGTACAAGAATATATGGACGAAGAATACTATTATTCTGAAGAACCTTCGGAATGCTATGATGATTGTGATGATTATGAGGAGTAAAACATGGAAGAAGTAAAAGCATCGAATAAATGGAATGTGAAAACGCTTTGCGAAGTTGAACATGAACCTGTTGAATTCTTATGGAAACCGTATCTTCCGATCGGAGAATACACAGTTATCAGCGCTGCGGGCGGCACGGGAAAAACAATGGCGGTATGCGGCATAGCTGCAACCTTGTCGCACGGAGTAATCCCGAATGGAACGGAAATAATAGAACCCGTGCGTTCCTTGTTTATTTCAGCTGAAGATCGCGCATCTATTTTTCTTGAACGGCTTGAAGCATCAGCGGCAGATTTGAACTATATTGATGTATTGGATGATTCTGCTTCGCTCGGATTGAGCATGGTAAAGCGGGATGAAAAGAACGTAGCCGTTACCGATATGAGTGATTTTGAAGCGATTATAACACAGAGCAACGCTAAACTTGTTGTAATTGACCCGTTGCATGCTTTTATCGGAAACATTGATATGAACCGGGTAAACATTATTAGACCGATTTTGCAGGGGATCGCTTGCCTTGCTAAAAAGTGTCAATGCTCCATTGTTGTAATCGAGCATCTTTCCAAGCGTATGCAGACAGAGAACGTAAACAACGGAACACTCGGCTCGGTTGATATTGCAAGCGCATCGAGAAGCATGCTTCGCGTTGTTTCCGACAATCCAACCGAAGATCCGAATAGAAGGGTTATGGTTCATACAAAAAGCAATTACGCTGCATTGGGGAAGTCTGTTGTTTTTGAGATTCATGAAGGCGGCGGCGTCATCTGGGCAGGGGAAAGCGAGATCACAAAGGAAATGCTCGAAGCCGCGCCGAGAAGAAACCAATCGCTTGCGGAATACATAAAAGAGCACAGCGTTGAATCGTCCGGCAAGGATTTTGATGAGATCGTAGCAAACATTTTTACGCACCTTGCAAGAACGCAACCAAGGGAAAACGAATTCTATACAAACGATTATTTGAAGAAACACTACCCCGCATATTTCAAAGATACGGTTAAAAGCCGAATCAACAAGAAAGTGACGAATCTATGCGGCAAAAACAATGTTGTTATTCATGCTTCGGACAGCCCGAAAGAAGATCGCTTCGGAAACAAAGGACGAGGCATCGAAATCATTAGATACACGGGTTTACCCTTTTAAGATGGTGTAACCCGTAGATATTGTATTTTATGTATTTATTGTGGCTTGGGATTACGAAAAATACGCTATCTACATATCTTCCACACACAAGAAACTCCGAGCGAGGTAACGAGCAAACGCATGCAACGTGTCGGAACGAGGGCAGAGCGCACACCGTTCTTCGCTCGGAACTATCAGTATAATACTCGAGAATCTAACGGAAAGGAAATGATGCTTTATCAATAACAAGGGTAAAAACCAGATACAGAGCGCCGAAGAAATGCGGGCGGATATGGTAGCATCGAGGCCGAGTAAAATCTACAAGGTTGAAGCAGATGCACACCGCGCCGATCAGCTTGCTTTATTGGTCGGACGGCGGGCGGCTGAAATGCTCCAAGCGGTTGAAGGTGAACGCATCCGGCTCTCCGATACGGACACAGTAAAAGCCGTAACGCTTCGCTATGTTTCAGTATGTGCCGATACGGGTACAGTACCTTCGATGCTTGGGCTATGCAGAGCGCTCGGATATTCAAGCCGAGAGATTTATAATGTGATCGCAAAACGAACCTATCCGGCTACGGCTGATTGGTTAGAATACGCAAGGGACACATTCAGCGATATACTTGCCGAGAGCGCATTGACGAACAATGTAAATGCAACCTTCGCAATCTTCTGCCAGAAGGCACAGTACGCTTGGAAGGAGAATCTTGAAATTGCCGTGCAACCGATTGAACCGCTTGGAAATCGGCTGACGCCGGAGCAGATCGCGGAGAAATACAAGGATATTATTGAAGATTGAAACCGTTGAAAAGTGCCGTTTATAACCTTGAAATAACTGCAGAATTGGCGTTTGTAGGCGCTTCCATGCACGAAAGGATAAATACCATTACCGCGCATAAAAAGCCCGCAAAACGTAATAAAAAGGCATATCGGGGCTATATTTCTTCGTGAGTATCGTTCATCGTGAACTTGGCTTCATAGGTGCAATTCAGCGCCGCAGCGATTTCTTGCAATTCACGCTCGGAGAAGTTGTTGCGGCGTAGTTTATTACAGATATTAGAAGCTGTCGATTTTGATTCATCCGGCAACGATGCGGCAAGTTTAGCATAACTCATGCCGCGCCGTACCAAAAGGATTCTTATCTTTTCCCCTGCTGATAAACTCACACATATCACCTCTTGTTGATAATAGCACGGATGCAAATCGGCGTCAATCACTAAATAATGAAGATATACACCATGATACAACAATTTACACTTGACGAGCATAAACTAATGGGTGTATATTATAACCAAAAAGAAAACAAAGGAGAGAATGAACATGGCAAGCATTACACCGAGGACGAATAAACACGGCGATATCATCAGTTACCGCATCCGTGTTCGCCGTGGACGCAATTTGAAGCCGTATGAAACGACATACCCCGAAAAGGGAACAGAGATTCCCACAACGTGGAGCAAACGCAAAATCGAGAGTGAAGTGAAGAAATACGCCGCCGCATTTGAGCAAAAATGCCTTCGCGGAGAGATCAGCACCGAACGAAAGACCTTTTCCGAATACGCTGATTATGTTCTTGATATGAAAGAGCAAAACGGCACGAAACACTCAACGCTGAACCGTTACCGCGAATTGATGGAACGTATCAACGATACAGACCTTGACGGAATCGGGCACATGGAGTTGTCAAAGATCAAGCCCGAGCATTTGAACCGCTTCTATACTACGCTCGGAAAGAAAGCCAAGAATAAGCAAAACGGCAAACCGTTATCGGTAAAGACCATTTTCGAACATCATACACTCATTAGTGTTGTATTGATGCAGGCATTCAAAGAAGGGCAAGTACCATATAACGCTGCGCAGAGAGCGAACCCGCCGAAGAAACAAAAGCATGAAGCAGAGTGCTTTGAGGTTGATGAGATCAGTAAGATTCTTGATGCGCTCGAAGATGAAACGCTTGAATGGAAAGCAATCGCGCATCTTCTTATTGCTACGGGTGCAAGGCGGGGCGAAATTATGGGCTTGCAATGGAAGAACGTTGATTTCGATAAGGGCAGTATTTTTCTTTGCAACAATTCCCTTTGGTCGAAACAGCGCGGCGTCTATCATGGAACACTGAAAACGGGAGAAAATCGGCACGTTTCCGTTCCTTCGGATGTGATGGAAATACTCCGAGAGTGGAAAGCAGACCAAGCACGGCAGCAGCTTCGCATGGGTGCAGATTGGAAAAACGTTGACGGTTATGTATTCACGGGTTTCGATGGCAAAGAAATGAACCCCGAGAGCGTAACGAATTGGTTTAGTGGTTTTTCCAAGCGTCACGGTTTGCCACACATCAATCCGCACAAATTCCGGCATACGCAAGCGTCCATTCTTATCAATGCCGGAATGAATATTGTAGCAGTTTCCAAGCGGTTAGGGCATAAGGAAATCAGCACAACATTGAACGTGTATTCCCACATCATGGCAAAAGCTGACGAACGGGCGGCTGACACGATCGAAGGAATCATCTATAAAAAGAACGCAAAGTAAAGGAGAGAACACGATGCTAAAAGATGTAGTACAAGAATCTGTAATTGATTTGAATGTGAAGGTTGACCAGATCGCGGGCTTGATGCATCATATCAGCCGAGACCTTGAAGCATGTATTGAAGAAGGGAATGAAGCCGCAGGAGTCCGCGCCTATGACCTTTGCGGAGTGGTTGAGGAGATTACGGCGAACCTTGCCGAACTGATTGTAAAACTCGATCACGCAACGTTGAAGGAAACAGCATAGAACGAAAGAAAGTAGAGCGCTCCGGCAAGGGGCGCTTTTGTTTACCTCGGCTTCGATAATTCACACGAAAAAGGATTAAGATGAGGACACACCGAGGACACACCGAAAGCACACAACAAGCCATAGAAAGCCGCAACAAGACGCGACAAGATACAACATCACAAGACCCGAAAACAACGATGAATACTTGACAAATTACAATAAGTGGGAGTAAGATACAACAAGCGGCAAAGGGGTTTGTCTTGATTTCAAATCCCGCCAATCGCACCACACGAAAACAACGAAAAAAGCCCTAAATACGGGGCTTTTTCGTTTTCTGTTTATCTGGTTTTCTTTAAATTGTGAGACCTTTGTGAGACCTTCGCTGAAAAACTGCATCAATTATGCCCGTAAAGGAGTGTTTCAAGCACCTTTACATTCTCATCATCAGCATTCTTCAAGGGGAAATGGAAAAGAATGGATTTACTGACATCAATAAGTCAGATGGTGAATTCGAATACTCTGAAGGCATAAGCAATAGGAACGGCAGCTTTAACGTTTATTTTGATAAGAAAAAACAAAATTCAAAGAAAGTGTTAATCTTTCTTGCTGTTTTCTTCGGAATATGTATCATCGGTGTAATTATTGAAATCATTGTTTCTGGAAAAGTATAAGAATAGACAGCAAAAGTAGGGAGAGCATAGTCAAATAGCAAAGAAGACGGAGATTCCGTCTTTTTTGTTTGAAATTCATTAGCTACATGCCATGTTTTTCGATTTTCCCGCTTCAGCGGTATTCTGATGTGCGTGAAGCATTCATGACGGTAATGTGCGGGATGGATGCGGGATTTGAAAGCATATAATGCGCGCAGGACAAGAACCGGGGAAATAACGGACATGATACTGGCAGGATTTGGACAGGATGAACAGCGCAATACTGCGCGGGGTAGCGCTGTTCTAACGTTGCTCGTTCAATGCGTGGACGCATGGTGGACGCATTGATTTTAAACACACGCATCTTTGTGTTGTACATACGTTCTTCAACATCGCTTTGAAGTACCGTGTAAGCGCTATTATGTACTGCTATTTGCACTGTAGTTGCAGTAATAAGTCAATGCAAGTTTGCACCGTGGTTGCATTATATTGCATGATCACTATTTATGCTTTTTCATTGTGCAAGCACCACAAGCATACGGAAATCGCTTGAAAAGAAAGGCTCTGTACGGTATAATAAAATATCGAATTATAGGCGGAGGGGCAAAAGATGGCGGACACAAAGAAAGAGCAGGAACGCGAAGAACTGCATCGCGCGATATGGGCGATCGCGGACGAGCTCAGAGGCTCGGTGGACGGCTGGGACTTCAAGAACTATGTCCTGGGCACCATGTTCTATCGCTACATTTCCGAGAACCTGACGGGCTACATCAACGAGGGTGAACACGCGGCAGGCAATCAGTCTTTCGACTATGCCAAAATGTCCGACGCGGCTGCGGAAGAAGCGCGTGAAGGACTGATCCAGGAGAAAGGCTTCTTCATTCTGCCTTCCGAACTGTTCTGCAACGTCCGTGCCCGCGCGCCGAGAGATGAAAACCTGAATGAAACGCTGGAACGCGTGTTCAATCATATCGAGGATTCCGCCAAAGGCAGCGATTCCGAAAACAGCTTTGCCGGCCTGTTCGACGATTTCGACGTCAACAGCAACAAGCTCGGTCCCACGGTGGCCAAGCGCAACGAGCGCCTCACCAAGCTCCTCGACGGCATCGGGAACATGAACCTCGGCGACGTCAAAACCCATGACATCGACGCCTTCGGTGACGCCTACGAATATCTGATGACGATGTATGCGAGCAACGCGGGCAAGTCCGGCGGCGAGTTCTTCACCCCTGCGGATATCTCCGAACTGCTGACTCGCATCGGTACCGTCGGCAAGACGGAAGTCAACAAGGTGTACGATCCCGCCTGCGGTTCCGGCTCGCTGCTGCTGAAAGCCGAGAAGATTCTCGGCCGTGACGGCGTGCGCGTGGGCTTCTTCGGGCAGGAGATCAACATCACCACCTACAACCTCTGCCGCATCAACATGTTTCTCCACGATATCGGCTTCGACAAGTTCGATATCGCCTGTGACGACACGCTGACGGCTCCGGCGCACTGGGACGACGAACCCTTTGAGCTGATCGTCAGTAATCCCCCGTACTCGATCAAATGGGCGGGCGACACCAATCCGCTGCTGATCAACGATCCGCGCTTTGCCCCGGCCGGTGTATTGGCGCCCAAGGGCAACGCCGACTTCGCCTTTATCATGCATTCCCTTTCCTGGCTCGCGCCGAACGGCACGGCGGCCATCGTCTGCTTCCCGGGCATCATGTATCGGGGCGGGGCGGAACAGAAGATCCGTAAGTACCTGATCGACAACAACTTTATCGACTGCGTGATCCAGCTTCCCAGCAACCTGTTCTTCGGCACGTCCATCGCTACCTGCATCATGGTATTGAAGCGCGGCAAGCCGGACGGCAAGGTGCTGTTCATCGACGCCACAAAGGAGTGCGTCAAAGTCGTCAAGAACAACAAGCTCACCCAGGCGAATATGGATCGCATCGTGGACACCTTCGCGAATCGTTCGGAGATCGAACACTTTGCACATCTGGCGTCCTATGACGAGATCGTGGAGAACGATTACAATCTGTCCGTTTCCACCTACGTCGAAGCGGAGGATACCCGCGAGAAGGTGGATATTCAAAAGCTCAACGCCGAGATCCGGGAGATCGTGGCGCGGGAGGCGGTTCTCCGTGCGGAGATCGACAAGATCATTGCGGAGATCGAGGGAGGCACAGACGCATGAGCCGGCTCGATGATCTGATCAAGGAATACTGCCCGGATGGGGTGGAGTTTACTTCTATGGGTAGTCTTATGACTCGCGTTCGAGAGCGGGGAAAAGATGATCCAAGTGTATCTCAAGTCTATTCTGTTAGTAATACACTTGGCATGGTTTGTGCGGAAGAATACCGAGACAATACAATTCATAGTGAGGATACTTCCAATTATACGGTTGTTCGAGAAGGAATGGTTGCTTATAATCCTTCGAGGCTGAACATTGGATCAATTGCAATGTTGAAAACAGGAGCCCCAGGATTGGTTAGCCCGATGTATGTCGTTTTCAGCATCGATGAGAAGAGAATAACAAGGGAATACTTTGATTATGTAATGCATTCGCCTTATATTGCAAATAAAGTCGATTCGTTCAAAGAAGAGGGGGCACGATTCCGATTTGATTATTCTCGATGGAATTGGATCATGATTCAAGTCCCGCCGATTCCGGTGCAAAAAGAAATTGTCCGCATATTGGACAATTTCACGGAGCTTACAGCGGAGCTTACAGCGGAGCTTACAGCGAGAAAGAAGCAGTATGAGTATTACAGAAATGATTTGTTCGATAACATTGGTTGCGAGCAATTCCAGATTTTGCAGATAGCTGATACCAATATTGGTTTGGCTACGTCAGTAACTAAGCATAAACGGGAAAGCGGAGTGCTTTTGTTGCATAATTCCGACATTCAGCAGAATGCAATTGTGCTAAAAAACGTTGAATATGTTTCTGAGGAATTTGCAGCAAAGAACTGGAAGAAGATTCTCCAGGAAAACGATATTATTACTGTACACACGGGAGATGTTGGTACATCAGCAGTAATAAAGGGCGAATATGTTGGGACTATCGGGTTTACCACGATCACAACGCGGATAAAAGATACTTCTTTTGTTATACCAGAGTATCTGTGTCATTATCTTAATTCGCAGAGATGCAAAGCGGATATAGCTTCAATGACAATCAGCGATAGAAACAATCTGAATCAAAGCAGCTTTGAAAAGCTCGTTGTTCCAATTCCTTCGATTGATAAGCAGAAAAAGATTGTTGCTATACTGGATCGCTTCGATAAGATCTGCAACGATATCTCTTCCGGCCTTCCGGCAGAGATCGAAGCACGGCAGAAGCAGTACGAATACTACCGTGACAAGCTGCTGACGTTTAAGGGACTTGCATAGAAGATAAGAATCTACAATCGAAAAGAAAGAGGCAATAATACAATGATTCCAATCATCATTTCTGGTGTAGCTGTGATTATCAGTTTATTATCTTTAATCGAAACAATCAAAAATCGAAAAGTCCAAGGGAAACGCAATTCGATTCAATATCAACTTGAAAGATGCAACGAAGCTTTAGGGCTCATAATGTTCAATAATATGGGATTGGACTCAGCACTCGAGGCGTTCAAGCAACTGTACGCATGCAAACAGGTATTAGATAAGAATTTGCTGAGTTTAAAGCCGGATCAATTGAAACCCTTGCTGGAAGAATTGAAAACCGTAGAAGATGACTATGCCAAAGTATCAGGGAAAAAGTTGGGACACTATAGTAGTAACTTGACAACTACACAAGACTTATATGACAAAAAGGATTTTCCTGAAGAACTATCATCACTATATTGGAAAGTGCATGATTTATCCTTGAAAAGGCAATGTGAATTGCTGGACAAAATGGGTAAGTAAAGAAAATGTCATACTTCAACATCGTCGCGCAGACAACCGAAAACACCGTCGTAACGGAGTACGAACCTGTTAAGAAGCGCTCGGACAGCTATCAGAGCGAGGCGCAGCTTGAACGGGAGTTTATTCGCATGCTCACGGAGCAGGGGTATGAGGACAAGCCGATCCATTCGGAAACGGAACTGATCGCAAACCTCCGTGTGCAGCTCGAAAAACTGAACAGCTATCAGTTCTCGGATTCTGAGTGGGATCGGTTCCTTAAGAATTCGATCGCGAACCCGAACGAGCATATCGTGGAAAAAACGCGCAAGATCCAGGAAGACAACGTGCAGGTGCTCAAGCGCGACGACGGTACCAGCAAAAACATCACCCTGATCGATAAGAAGAATGTCCACAACAACTTTCTGCAGGTGATCAACCAGTATCAGGTGACGCAGGAGGAAGGCGCGCGCCACGTCAACCGCTATGACGTGACGATCCTTGTAAACGGCCTGCCTCTGATCCACGTCGAGCTGAAGCGGCGCGGTGTACCGATCAGGGAGGCGTTCAACCAGATCAACCGGTATCAGCGGGATTCGTTCTGGGCGGGCAGCGGACTGTTCGAATACGTGCAGATCTTTGTCATCAGCAACGGCACGAATACGAAGTATTACTCCAACTCGACTCGCTATAACGCGATCAAGGAAGCGGATTCGCCTAGAGCCAAGAAGGAAAAGACGTCGAACAGCTTTGAGTTCACATCCTTCTGGGCGGACGCCAACAACCGGATCATCCCGGATCTGATCGACTTTACGCGCACGTTCTTTGCGCGGCATACGATTCTGAACCTGCTGACGAAGTATTGCATCTTTACTTCCGAGAATATGCTGCTCGTCATGCGCCCGTATCAGATCACGGCGACGGAGCGCATCCTGAACCGGATCGACATCGCCACCAACTACAAGAAATACGGCACCATCGCCGGCGGCGGGTACATCTGGCACACTACGGGTTCCGGCAAGACGCTGACGTCGTTCAAAACGGCGCGGCTTGCTTCCCGCCTGCCGTATATCGACAAGGTTCTCTTTGTCGTCGATCGCAAGGATCTGGATTACCAGACGATGAAGGAGTACGATCGCTTTGAAAAGGGCGCGGCAAACAGCAACACGTCCACGGCGATCCTGAAGAAGCAGCTCGAAAATCCCGAATGCAAGATCATCATCACCACGGCGCAGAAGCTGTCGATCTTCATCGATAAGAATCCCGGACATCCGGTGTATCAGCAGCATGTCGTCATCATCTTCGACGAATGTCATCGCGGACAGTTCGGCGAGATGCACGCCGCTGTCGTCAAGAACTTCAAAAAGTACCATATCTTCGGCTTCACCGGCACGCCGATCTTTGCCGCGAATGCGCTGAAGAATAAGGATGCCATGTGGAAGACAACCGAGCAGGTGTTCGGCGATCAGCTTCATACCTACACGATCGTCGACGCCATCAACGACAAAAACGTGCTTCCGTTCCGCGTGGACTACATCAAGACGATGGATTCCGATGACAGCATCGTGGACGAGAAGGTATGGGATATCGATCGCGAAAAGGCGTACATGGCGCCGGAGCGCATCAGACTCGTCACCGACTACATCCTGAATCACTTTGATCAGAAGACGTATCGCGGCAGCCGCACCTATGACTACAACGTGCTGACGAATATCGCGGACGTGGCGTCTGCGGACAGAGGCGTTGTGGAGGAGATCAAGCGTAAGCAGCGGATCAGCGGTTTCAACGCGATCTTCTGCGTCGCTTCCATCCCCGCCGCAAAGCTGTATTACGAAGAGTTCAAAAAGCAGATGGAGGCCGATCCAACGAAGAAGCTGCGTATCGCAACGATCTTCAGCTACGCCGCCAACGAGGCGGAAGTGGACGGGATACTCGGCGAGGAGAATTCGGAGAGTACGTCCGCACTCGATAAGACAGCGCGCGACTTCCTGGATGAGGCGATCAAGGATTACAACGATACGTTCCATACGAACTACTCGACGGACGGCGACAAGTTCCAGAACTACTATAAGGATGTGTCGCTCCGGATGAAGAACAAGGAGCTGGATCTTCTGATCGTTGTCAGCATGTTCCTGACGGGCTTCGACGCCACCACGCTGAACACGCTGTGGGTGGACAAGAACCTGCGGATGCACGGGCTCATTCAGGCGTTCAGCCGGACGAACCGTATCCTGAACAGCATCAAGACGTTCGGCAACATCGTTTGCTTCCGCAATCTCCAAAAGAAGGTGGACGAAGCGATCGCGTTGTTCGGCGACAAGGACGCCGGCGGCATTGTGCTGCTCAAACGGTTTGAGGATTATTATTACGGCTATAAGGACGACGACGGCAAGGAGCATCCGGGTTACGTCGGCATGATCGACGATCTTGTTACGAAGTTCCCGCTTTCCGAACCGCAGATCATCGGCGAGCAGGCGCAAAAGAACTTTATACGCCTTTTCGGCGCCATTCTTCGTATGCGTAATCTGCTGCTGTCATTCGATGATTTCGCAGGGAAGGAGATCCTTTCCGAGCGCGATCTGCAGGACTACCTCAGTCGGTATCAGGATCTGTGGCCGCTGCCGAAGCCGGCAGGAGGAGAGAAGGAAGATATCTCCGACGACATCGTCTACGAGATCGAACTGATCCGTCAGATCGAGATCAACATCGATTACATCCTGCTGCTTGTCAAGAAATACCACGACGGCAATTGCGTTGACAAGGAGATCCTTGTTTCGATCCGGAAGGCTGTCGATGCGTCGCCGGAGCTTCGCAGCAAGAAACAGTTGATCGAAACATTCATTGCAGGCATCAACAACGTGGATGATGTGCTCACCGAATGGAGAAGTTTCATAGCGGAGGAGAAAGAAAAGCAGCTTGTTCAGATCATTCAGGAAGAGAAGTTGAACGAAGAGGCCACCCGGAAGTTTATTTCCGACTCTCTGCGGAACGGTGAAGTGAAAACATCCGGAACGGATATCGACAAGCTCATGCCTCCGACGTCCCGCTTCGGCGGCGGCAACCGTGCAGCCAAGAAGCAGACGATCATCGAAAAGCTGAAAGCCTTCTTCGAACGATTCTTCGGGATCGCTTAATTGAGACTTAGCGCGAACGATATGACCAGAAAAGAGCATTTATCAAATAGATAATGGAAGGGTTCTTCAAAGAAAAGGGATTAGTCGCTAATAGGTATTATGTCATTGTGGGCATGAACAGAAAAAAAGGCTAGGAAGTTTTATTATGAACGGACAGCAGAAAAGCATCATTTCAGTTCTATCAAAAGAAGAAGCACGTGTTCTTCAAAATGTACGAGTTAATGGTACTGGGATCATTAAAAATGATGCTGAAGTCAATTTGTTGACTCAAGGGATGCTGAAAGTCAGTGAAACAACATTTGCCTTGCATCTGATCTGATTCCAATCGACCGCAAGAACTGGTATGTTCCCGCTTGGTGTATTTGAAATGGGATCAATCACAGGATAATCAAACGGGAACGAAAAAAATGAGCAAGAACAACCCAATTATCATTGCATGGTTATTACATCTGTGATACAATAATAACAATCACATAATAGGAGAATTGGATATGGAAGACGCAAAATTCGTTATTTCTCCCAAGCGTTATAAGGAAGAATCTCAGGTATTCTCGGTTCGTATGCCGAAGGACATGCTGCGCGACGTGGACGCCGTTGCGCAGAAGACCGGACGCACGCGGAACGAGATTCTTTTGAAGTGCATTGAGTTTACGCTGACGCATCTGGAGATTGCGGAAAAAGAGTAAGGGACAGATCGAGGGGGCAATATGGCAATACTGAAATGCAAAATGTGCGGCGGGGATATCGAACTGTCCGCAGACAAGACGTTCGGAACGTGCGAATCATGCGGCAGCACGATGACCTTTCCGAAGGTGGACGACGAGCAGCGAGCCAACGCGTTCAACCGCGGCAACCACTTCCGCCGCAGCGGCGAGTTCGACAAAGCGCTCGCCGTGTACGAGCGCATCGTGCAGGAGGACGAGACCGATGCCGAGGCGCACTGGTGCTGCGCGCTGTGCCGGTTCGGCATTGAGTACGTCGAGGACCCGAACACGTTCGAGTACCTTCCGACCTGTCACCGCGCAAGCTTCGACAGCTTTTTAGAGGACGTGGACTATCTCGCGGCATTGGAGCATTCGGACGGGATTACAAAACGCCAGTATCAGAAGGATGCGGCGAAGATCGCCGAGGTGCAGCGCGGGATCCTTGCGACCTCGCAGAACGAGGAGCCGTTCGACGTTTTTCTCTGCTACAAGGAATCCGAGGAGGACGGCAGCCGTACGCGCGACAGCTTATTGGCGCAGGATATCTACTATCAACTCACCGAGCAAGGGCGGCGCGTATTCTTCAGCCGCATCACGCTGGAGGACAAGGCGGGAACCGAATACGAGCCCTACATCTTCGCGGCGCTGAATTCCGCAAAGGTCATGATCCTTGTCACGACCTCGGCGGAGCATGCGAACGCCGTCTGGGTCAAGAACGAGTGGAGCCGTTTCCTCTCGCTGATGCGGAAGGACCGTACGAAGCTCCTTCTGCCGTGCTATCGCGATATGGATCCCTACGATCTGCCGGAAGCGCTGTCCGTGCTGCAATCCTATGATATGGGCAAGATCGGTTTCATTCAGGATCTGATCCGCGGGGTCAATAAGGTCCTCGATGCGGATAAGCCGAAGGAGACGGTCAAGGAGACCGTCGTGGTGCAGCAGGGGAATGCGAGCGTTGCGCCGCTTCTGAAGCGTGCGTTTATGTTCCTGGAGGACGGTGACTTTGCCCGTGCGGACGAGTTCTGCGAGCAGGTCTTAAACCTCGAGCCGGAAAACGGCGAGGCGTATCTCGGCAAGCTGATGGCGGAGCTGGAGGTCCGGAAGCGCGACGATCTGAAGGATCAGCCGGAGCCGTTCGACGACAGGAACAATTACAAAAAAGCAATGCGCTTCGGCGACGATGCGCTGAAAAAGAAGCTGATGGGCGACATCGCATTCATCAAGGACCGGAACGAGACCGCCCGCAAGGAGAGGATCTATCAGAACGCGCTTTCCGCAATGCGCGCCGCGGGGAACGAAGCCAAATACAAGGCCGCCGCAGAGACATTTCGGACGGTCCCGGGCTTCAGGGACGCCGACACGCTTGCCGAACAATGTCTGGAACGGGCGGAAGACTGCCGAAAGGACGTTGTCTATGCTGACGCGCGAGTGCAGATGAAGGCAGGAACGATCGGCAAGGTTTCAGGCGCGATCGCATTGTTCCGAAGCATTTCGGGCTGGAAAGACGCGGACGCGCAGATCGTCGCCTGTGAAAAGCGCATCGAAGAGATCAAAGCGAAGGAAGAAGCGGACCGCATTGAACGCGAGCGCATGGTGGAGAAAGCCCGGATCGCGGCTGAAAAGCGAAAGAAAAAAGCGAAGCAAACAGCTCTGATCATTGCAATCGCTGCCGCTGTAACAGCCGCGGTATTGATTGTGCTGTTCACGGTGATCCTGCCGTCGATTCGCTATAACAAGGCGATGGAGCTTTACAATGCCGGACAGTATGAGGAAGCGATCATCGCGTTCGAAGCAATGGACGGGTATAAGGACAGCGAACAGCGGATCGAAGCCTGCAAAACGGCGATCAAGGATCAAGATTACGAAGCCGCGGTTGTGCTGTATGAAGCCGGAAAGTATGAAGAAGCGATAGCGGCATTTGAAGCGTTGGACGGGCATAAGGACAGCGAACAGCAGATCGAAGCCTGCAAAACGGCGATCAGGGATCCAGACTACGAAGCCGCGGTTGCGTTGTACGAAGCCGGAAAGTATGAAGAAGCGATAGCGGCATTCAAAGCGCTGGACGGGCATAAGGACAGCAAAGCACGGATCGAAGCCTGTGAAACCGCTATTAAGGATCAAAAATACGAATCTGCGGTTGCGCTCTATGAAGCCGGAAAGTATGAAAAAGCAATTGAAGCGTTCACGGCATTGGATGGGTTCAAAAACAGTATAGAGATGATTCAAAAATGCAATGATGCGATCAGCGCTGCCGAGGCAAAAAAAGAGCAAATGTACCTTGAGGCTGGGGATCTGTATCGAGACAAGAGGTATGCGGAAGCAATCAATAGATATGCCGCGTTAGGCGATTATAAGGATTCGGCCGAGATCGTCGCGTCTTCCAAAGTATGGAGTGTGCTTGGAAGCATGCCTGAGAGCGAATGGTCTTATGGCTTTCCGATGTATCAGGCATCAGAGACTTTATTTGAAACAGAGCCTATGGATCTGAAAGCAGGCGACGAGTTTAAAGTCAGGAAAGGTGATTCCTGGGATATTAGCTACGGCAGCGATGACAGAACCAACTTTGTTGTTAAAAGTACAGGACGATACATCATCGAATTTTATACGAACACAAACAAGGTTCAAATCAGAGCCGTTTCAGGCAATTAATGTTTCATATACAGATCGTGATAAATCGATGAATGAGAAACAAGGAGGCATTTCTTGGAACAAAAGATTGACAATTTGCAGAAATATGCAAACTACAAGGAGCAGATGGGACGGCTGAAACGCGCGATGGAGCAAAGGTTTTATCTGGAAGCCGTATTTATCGAATACGCGATCATGGAGGACCGCCTGGAATCTGCTTTGAGGCACAGCGGAAAATGGGATCCGAAGCCGGGACGGTTTGTCTCGATCGAGACAAAGATCAAAAAACTGGCTAAAGCCGCGGAGGAAAAGAAGAATCCCGCACATAAGTACTTTGCACCGGAATTGACGGATGCTTTGCTGAATTGGAAGGAACAACGCAACCGGATGATCCATGCTTTGATGGCGCAGAAGCTTCATACGGAGGATCTTCTGACGCTTGCGGAAGACGGAAGAACGCTGATCAAAACGTTGAGTAGCAAAACAAAATCATACAATCGTAAAATGGAACAATTGACTGAATAAAGCGGGAGGAAGCACTTTATGGCACACATTGCAGAAGTAATTAAGTACGAAGGCGACAACAGCACGTTTGTATGGAAGCATCCCTGCGAGGACTTTAGCCTCGGCTCGCAGCTGATCGTGCATGAGAGCCAGGAAGCGGTCTTTATGATGAACGGACAGGCGCTTGACCTGTTCGGACCGGGGCGCTACACGCTCGAAACGCAGAACATCCCGCTGATCGGCAAGGCGCTGAAAGCGGCGACGGGCGGAATCTCACCGTTCCATTGCGAGGTCTATTTCATCAATAAGACCGTGCAGATGGCGTTGAAGTGGGGCACGCCGGACAAGGTGCGCTTCATCGATCCGCTGACCGGCGTTCCGCTGGAGCTCGGCGCAAGCGGCGAGATGAACCTTGCGGTCGAGGATTCGAGAAAGCTCCTCGTCAAGCTCGTCGGCACCGTGCGCGGCATCGCGTGGGAGGACGCGGCGGGCTTTACAAAGTCGCTGAGAGACTCGTTCCGCCCGATGATCACGAGCGCGGTCAAGGCAAACCTCGGTGCGGTCATCAAGGACAACGCGATCGACATCCTCGAGGTCGACGAAAAGCTCGAATTGATCTCCTCGGTGCTCGGCGGCAAGATCCGCGAGGGGTTCGACGAATACGGCCTTGCCGTGCCGAATTTCTACGTGACGAGCATCGTCCTGCCGGAGGACGATCCGAACTTCAAACGCATCCGCGACCTGCACACGATCGTGCTGCAGACGCGCGTGATTCAGGCGGAAGCGACGGTCAAGACCGCCGCGGCGCAGAGCCAGGCGCAGTACCGCACCGCAGAGGAGCAGAGCAAGGCGGCGATCGAAGCGGCGCGCAGACAGGCGGAACTGGAGCGTCAGACGACTGAAACCGAGGTTCTGAAGCGCGAAGCGGAGCGCAAGGTGATCGCGGCGCAGGCGGAAGCGCAGGCGGCGCGTCTGCAGGGAATGACCGAAGCCGAGATTATGGCAGCGAAGGGCTACAACCAGAAGGACGTCCTGCAGGCGGAAGTGCAGAAGGCATACGCCGAGGGCATCGGCAACATGGGACCGGACACGGTCAACGGCGGAGGCGGCGGTTCGAGCGTCATGAGCGATATTATGGGGCTCGGCGTCGGCATGGCGGCGGCCGGCACGATCATGCCGCAGATAGGCAATATGTTCGGCGGCGTGCAGCCGCAGCAGCCGGCAGCGCCCGCGCAGCCCGCGGACGACATGGCCGCGTTCAAGGCAAAGGTCGAAAAGCTTTCGATGATGAAGGACGCAGGGCTTCTGACCGACGAGGAATTCGCCAAAATGAAGGCGGAGCTTTTGAAGAGTATTCTTTGAGGGGGAGACGGATATGAAAAGGGCATTTCGAATCTATCTGATCGCATGGGCGATCCTGTTCGTGATCTTCAATGTCGTCGTGATCGCGCTGCCGAAGGAGACAACGATCGCGGGCATCACCTATACAAAACTCGGCGGGCTTCCGTGGATCACACTGATTGTGTTTGAGCTGTGCTTTGTCGGGCATCTGATTTGTACATGGATCGCGCTCAAACAAAACAAGCTGTCCGGCACGTTCTATCGTTTGCCGCTGATCCGTCTGTCGTATGCGTGCATCATCGTCACGACCGTGATCGGCTGCGTGATGATGGCGGTGCCGAACCTGCCCGACTGGATCCCGCTGATCGTGGCGCTCATCATCATGGCGCTGTATGCCGTCGCGGTGCTGAAGGCAGCCGCCGCGGCGGAGATCGTGGAGGAGATCGACGAAAAGGTGCAGGCGAAGACGACGTTTATCAGGACGCTGACCGTCGATGCACAGACGCTTCTTTCCCGCGCAAAGAGCGAGCCGGTCAAAGCTGCCTGCAAAAAGGTCTTTGAAGCCGTGCGCTATTCCGATCCGATGACTTCCGATGCGCTTGCTGATGTCGAAAATCGCATCAGAACGGAGTTTAATGCGTTTACCGATGCGGTCCTTTCCGATAACGCCGATGCGGTCAACGCCTCCGCAGACGAGCTGCTGACGCTGATCAAAGAGCGCAACAGCAGATGTAAGATGGAGAAGTGAGATGGCAAATGAATAATGATTTGTTAGTCAATATTTTTATTGGGTTAGGAGCTGGACTTGTTTCTGGATTGGCATCAAGCTTCATCACATATTTCATTACAAAACGAAGAGAGAAAAAAGAGTTTCTTTTCAATTACTGGTACAACTTTATTTTTTCAGCGTTAGATAAATGTGGAGTGTACTTTCCTAGATTCGAGGAATTGACATCCATAAAAGAAATTGGTGATAAAGACAGTAAATGGTATAAGGCAATAACTGAAATACAAGACCAGTTACATCCAGTAAACTTAGAAAAAGAGTTTTCTAAAGAAGAAGAGATTATTGCGAAAAATGCTCTTATAGCGCTAGAAGAATTGAACTTATGGAAGAATAAAAAAGCAGTTAGACGGAGGTAATAATGTCAGTCTTCAAATGCAAAATGTGCGGCGGCGACCTGAACGTTGCAGAGGGGCAGACCGTCTGTGAATGCGAATACTGCGGTTCCAGGCAAACCGTGCCGACGCTGGACAGCGAGAAAAAACTGACGTTGTTCACGCGCGCGAACCGGTTGCGCTCGCTTTGCGAATTCGACAAGGCGTTCAGCATATACGAGAGCATCATCGCGGATTTTCCGGAGGAGGCAGAGGCGTATTGGGGGCTGATTCTCTGCAAGTACGGCATTGAGTATGTGGACGATCCCACGACGGCAAAGAAGATTCCAACATGCCATCGTTCGTCGTTCGATCCGGTTCTGGACGATCCCAATTTCGAGATGGTCATGGAGTATGCGGACGCGTTATCGCGCTCCGTGTACCGCGCCGAAGCGAAGGAGATCGAGCGCCTCAGAAGCGGCATTCTAGAGGTCTCTTCCAAGGAAGCGCCGTATGACATTTTCATTTGCTATAAGGAGACCGACGAGGACGGCAATCGCACAATCGACAGTGTGATCGCACAGGACGTCTATACCGCGCTGACTGAAAAGGGATATCGCGTGTTCTTCTCGCATATCTCTTTGGAGGACAAGCTCGGACAGGAATACGAGCCGTATATCTTCGCGGCGCTGCATTCGGCAAAGATCATGCTTGCGTTCGGCACGTCGTATGACTATTACAACGCGGTCTGGGTCAAGAATGAGTGGAGCCGC
The DNA here is from genome assembly GCA_946411635.1 of uncultured Clostridia bacterium. Taxonomy (GTDB): domain Bacteria; phylum Bacillota; class Clostridia; order Christensenellales; family CAG-138; genus UBA3792. The sequence goes on from CAMKES010000001.1 coordinate 262,788, forward strand.
TTCCTTGCCCTGATCGCCAAGGGTGAAAAGAAGACGCTGATCCCGTGCTACAAGGGAATCGACGCCTACGATATGCCGCAGGAGTTCCGCCGCCTGCAGGCGCAGGACATGGGCAAGGTCGGCGCGATCCAGGACCTTCTTCGCGGGATCGAAAAGATCCTCCCGCGCGAAAAGAAGGAGACGTCCAAGGAAACCGTTGTGGTGCAGCAGCAAGCGAACGCAAACGCAGCGCCGCTATTAAAACGTGCCTTTATGTTTCTTGAGGACGGCGACTTTGCCCGTGCGGACGAGTTCTGCGAACAGGTCCTGAATCTCGATCCGGAGAACGCCCAGGCCTATCTCGGCAAATTGATGGCGGAGCTGAAAGTGAACAAACGCGAACAGTTAAAGAATCAATCACAACCTTTCGACGATCGGAGCAATTATATAAAGGCAGTACGCTTCGGGGATGATTCTCTAAAGGAAGAACTGACAAGTTATTTGGATGCCGTTGTCACAACACGCCAGAGAAACATGGATAAGAGATTGAAATTCGCTGATGGAAAAAACAGAATTGTCTCTGGCAACGGTTGTACATTCGGATTGAAACAAGACGGCACGGTTGTTGCAACAAAATATATTGCTGTTCCCGGGGATTACCTTGGGTACTTTGGGCAAGTCGAGGTTTCCAATTGGAAAGATATCATCGCCCTTGCTGCAAGCAGTCAGTGTACAATAGGATTGAAAGCGGATGGAACTGTTGTTGCAACAAAATATACCGGTGATCCAAAATATTATCGTGGAGCGGGCGAGGTTTCCGGATGGAAAGATATCATTGCGGTTACTGGCAGTGCAGGTTGCACAATAGGACTGAAAGCGGACGGAACTGTTGTTGCAACAAAATATACTGGTGATCCGGAGTTATATTGCGGAGAGGGCGAGGTTTCCGGATGGAAAGATATCATTGCAGTTACTGGCAGTGCAGGTTGCACAATAGGACTGAAAGCGGACGGAACTGTTGTTGCAACAAAATATACCGGTGATCCAAAGGAATATTATGGGCAGGATGCGGTTTCCGGATGGAAAGATATTATTGCTGTTTCTCACAGCAGTGGTTGTACAATAGGATTGAAAGCGGATGGCACGGTTGTTGCAACAAAATATACCGGTGATCCAAAGTATTATTGCGGAGAGGGCGAGGTTTCCGGATGGAAAGATATCATTGCAATTACTGGCAGCGCAGGTTGCACAATAGGACTGAAAGCAGACGGAACTGTTGTTGCAACAAAATATACCAGTGATCCAAAGTATTATTGCGGGCAGGGCGAGGTTGCCGGTTGGGAAAATATAGTTGCTATAGCAGCAGGTGATCGTTGCACAATAGGACTGAAAGCGGACGGAACTGTTGTTGCAACAAAATATACCGGTGATCCAAGGAGAAATCATGGACAGGATAAAGTCGACGACTGGACGGATATTATTGCAGTTACTGGCGGTCGGGGTTGTACGATAGGATTGAAAGCGGATGGAACCGTCATTGCTACAAAGTATATCGAAACCGAACCCGAAAACAGTTATCGTTGGTACAATAAGTATTCAGGGCAATGCGATGTCGGCAAATGGAAATTGTTTGATAATGAAGGAACATTGCCTGAAATAATGCAACAGAGGATCCGACGCTGCCGTGAGGCGTCCGAGCGCCGCAGGCAGGAAATGGAGAGGGAAGCGGAACGTCGGAAACAGGAGATGGAACGGGAAGCGGAACGCCGCAGACAGGAGATGGAACGGGAAGCGGAACGCCTAAGACAGGAGACGGAACGCAAGCGAGCAGAAAGGATTCAGGAACTGGGACGATTGATTCCTGACACTGAAAAACAGCGGCAAGTTTATCAAGATGAACTTGCGAATCTGAAAGGGTTGTTTACCGGCAAGCGACGCAAAGAACTTGAAGCTCAGATTGCAGAAGCAGACAAACGAATCGCTGCTCTGAAGGAAGAACTAGACAAACTGCGGTAACCGAGGGTCAATATGGCAATCTTAACGCTTCAGGTTAAAAAGCGAAGCATTTATCATATTCGCTGTAAGGTGGACAATTAATCGTGTATCGGGAAGGGACTAAGGAGAAATGAAGCCATTCATCTGCCCGATTTGCGGGGGAAAACTGAATATCCGGATCGGCGCCGACAAGGCGGAATGCGATTCGTGTGGGCGGCTGCATGAGATCGACGAGGCGGACGTGGAACGATACCGCGAGGTTTACAGCAGTGCGGAGCGGTCCATGCGGCAGAACACCGCCGCGGGCTATGAGGATGCGATCCGTCAATTACAAACGATCGCGTTCATCGGCGAGGCGCGGGATAAGATCAAAGAATGCGAACAGCGCCTCAATGAACTGAACGCAGACCGGCTGCAGCGGCAGGAAGCGAACCGGCTTTCCGACAAACGCAACATGCGGCTCGGGATCGTTCTGCTGATCCTGACCGTGCTGCTATGCGCGGCGGCGCTTGCGGGCGTTGTGTATCTCGTTGTCCGGTTCGTGCAGGGCACGCTGTCCAAAGGCGCGGTGATCACGATCCTTTGTGTTATTGCTGCGGCTGTGATCGTTTCCGTGCTCGGCAGGCTGTTCGCGGGACGCGGCTCGGATTCATAGAGACCCGGCGGCGTTAGCCGGATGAGGTGGAAAGGGAACGCGCTGCGTTCGTCCGATCCGCAAAGATGTGTATACCGCGATCGAAGGGAACGGGCCGCAGCTCGGATTCTTAAGGAAAGATGCAGAGGGGGCAAACCATGGCGATTTTCAAGTGTAAGATGTGCGGGGGCACGATTGAGTTCAACGAAGGCGATACGATCGGCGTGTGCGACAGCTGCGGAACGAAGCAGACGCTGCCGAGGCTCGATTCCGATCGAAAGACGAATCTGTACGACCGCGCGAATCATTTTCGCCGGAACAACGAGTTCGACAAGGCCATGTCGATCTACGAGAATATCCTGAACGAGGACCCGACCGACGCAGAGGCGTACTGGTCGATCGTGCTGTGCCGATACGGCATCGAGTACGTTGAGGACCCGGCCACCCGACGCCGGGTGCCCACGGTCAACCGGGCCCAGTTCACTTCCATCTTCGACGACGAGGATTATAAATCCGCGTTGAAAAACGCGGACGCGCTGCAGCGTTCCATTTACGAGGACGAGGCAAAGGCAATCAATGAGATCCAGAAGGGCATCCTCGAGATTTCCGCGAAGGAAGAGCCGTTCGACATCTTCATCTGCTACAAAGATACGGACGCGAACGGACGCCGCACACCGGATTCCGTGCTTGCGACGGACCTCTATCATCAGCTTACCCGCGAGGGCTTCAAGGTCTTCTTCTCGCGCATCACGCTGGAGGACAAGCTCGGTCAGGAATACGAGCCGTACATCTTCGCTGCGCTGAATTCCGCCAAGGCGATGGTCGTCCTGGGAACGAAGCCGGAGCATTTTAACGCCGTCTGGGTAAAAAACGAGTGGTCGCGTTATCTTGCACTTATCAAGTCCGGCGCGAAGAAGAGCACACTGATGACGTTCTATCCGACTTCGCGGAGCATCGCGTTCACGAGCTACTCGCCGTACTTCAACGATTACAATTATCTGGACAATCCGAAGTACGAAACGTTCGTTCTGGAAAACGCCTATTAAAAAAACGTCCTTCCGAATCGGGAAGGACGTTTTTCTGTTGCAGTTCTCAGGATTCTTCGGCTTTCGCCTTCGCTTCTTTCTCGGCTTCCGCCTTCGCAAGATCGTTCGTATCGATGGAATTGCGGAAAACGAAGAATCGCTGATACGGAAACTCCAGAGCCAGATTGATGAACATATTCACGAGCAGCGCGGGGATCCAGTGCCATCCGTTTACGTCTGCCAGCCAATGATCGAGCCACGCGGAGAACGGGCCGAAAAACACGTAGAACAGAATCACGAGGAACATGGCCTTCTTCACGTTCGCCGCGCTCTTGAATGTATAGCGGCGGTTGATCGTAAAGTTCCAGATCACGGAGAGCAGAAGTGCGATCGAATAAAAGACCCAATGGATGGGGTCGTCCTTGGTCGTTTCGCCGAAAATGAGTTCGAGGATCGCCGTCGAGCCGAATTGAACCAGCCCGGCGGATGCGGCGATCAGGACGTATTTGACTGTGCGTAAGAATTCTTTTTTCATGGTTCTTCCGTTAAAAATCGATTTTCAAATTCGGGATCCAGGTAGCTGTCGGGTTCGCCTTCAAGCGGCTCTTCGCCTTTGTGATACTCGGGCGTCTGGATAAGCCTGCGCCATTCGTATTCGGACACGGGCTTTTCCGGAAGGTCTTCGCTGTATTTGCCGACCGTATGCCAAATGTGCTTGCATGCGGAGCAGCGAATGATCCGGTCGCGTCCGGAAATGCGGATCACGGACCAGTTTTGCGGATCCGGGACATGACACTGACATTTGAATTGCTGCATGGGAACTCCTTTCTATGACAAATAAGAACGGCTTGCCGGGACGATCGTGTTGCTGTATTCTTCCAGCGTCATGACGTTGCAGACGGCCGGCGTGCTGAACAGGAAGACGCGTTCATACTGATAGCTGTATGCGGCGTTTTTGGTCAGGATCAGCTGATCGCATACGTCGATCTCGAGCTTCGAACCGATTTCCGCGATCATCTTGGCCGTATCGATATCGTCGGAAGAGGGAAACAGGATGTTTGACGGATGGTTGTGCGTCAGGATCAGTTTTCTCGCTTTATGCAGCATGGCGATCTCGATCACGCGCCGCGGTTCGAAACTGACGCGCGAAAACGTGCCGACCTGGAGCGCTTCCGTATGCAGAACGGTCATATTGGCGTCGAGACAGATGACGCGAAGCGTTTCGTATCGGTCGCCCATCCCGAGCGCAAGCGCATACCGACAGGCCTCCTGCGGCGTCACAAGACGCGCCGCGCCGCTCGTCCGGTCGACGGACGCAAGATTCAGCCTGCGGTGAACGTCGAACAGCGTGTGAAGATACAGCGCGGTGCGGTCGCCGACGCCGTCGACGAGCATCAGCTGTTTCGGGTCCGCCTCCAGAACGGAGAGCAGGGAACCGAACGTATTCAGAAGACGGTGCGCAAGCTCGTTTACGTCCTTGCGCGGGATCACGTACGTCAGAAGCATTTCCAGCACGACGTGGTCTGCCATGCCGTCCATGCCCTGCTTCCGGTACGCCTCGCGCAGGCGTTCTCTGTGTCCGTTGTGAATCTGTTCGCTCATGCGTCCATTTTACATTCTTTGACGCGGTTCGTCAATCGTTGCAGCAAAAAAAGAGCCCGCAGAAATGCGGGCTCCGGTTTGGTTTCTTCAGATCGTTTTCAAAAGTCCGACTTCGTCGTTGAACGCTTCGATCAGCTTGTCGATCTCATCGACCTGCGCGTGCATATCGGTCCAGTAGTGCTTGTCGTACCACTGCGCGTTGAGTTCGCCGACGTCCTTGCCCTGCTGCTCGACCCAGGTGTAGTACTTGAGGTTGTGGATCCTCTTGCGGGTCTCGTAGGTAAGCTCTTCCATCGTGTCCGTGCGGATGCCGTGCAGATGCTCCGCCCAATCGGCGGCCGCCATCGCTTCCGTATACGCGCCGTTTTCCTCCTCGAGCTCACGGATGCGGCTCTGATACATTTCGGCGGAGTCGGTGCCGACGGTCGCAAGGATGTCGTGCTCGTCGAGCTCGTAGTATTTCGCCATCTTGATGCAGCACAGCAGGTTCGCGATACCGGAGATGCCGAGCAGGGAAAGCTTGTCGGCGATCTCGGCGGGAACGCCGACGACCTCCTTGAGATATCTGAGACCGACCGGATCGTTGAAGAGGCGGAGGAGCTTCTGGCTGTCCTCGTCGTCGATCGCGATGACCATATCGGTATTTTTGACGTTGTGGATCCACGGTACGTGCTTGTCGCCGATGCCTTCGATGCGATGTCCGCCGAAGCCGTTGTTCAGCAGCGTCGGGCACTGCAGCGCTTCGCCGACGGCAAGCTTGGAATCCGGGTACTGCTCTTTCAGGTAATCGCCCGCGCTCATCGTGCCGGCGGAACCGCTCGTGAAGGCCGCGCCCGCGAAGCGATCGCCTTCGCGCCGCACTTCTTCAACAACGTCATGGATCGCTCTGCCGGTCACATTGTAGTGCCAGAGCGGATTGCCCATTTCCTCGAACTGGTTGAAAATCATCATGGAAGGATCTCTGCGGAGCTCCCAGGTTTTGTCGAAGATCTCCTTGACGTTCGATTCGCAGCCCGGCGTTGCAATGACCTGACCGGCGATCTTCGAAAGCCAGTCAAAGCGTTCTTTGGACATTTCCGCAGGCAGGATCGCAACGGAATCGCAGGCGAGCAGCTTGGAGTTGAATGCGCCGCCGCGGCAGTAATTGCCGGTGGAAGGCCATACCGCGTGGTGATACGTCGGGTCGAACTGCCCGGTCACAAGACGCGGAACGAGGCATCCGAACGATGCGCCGACCTTGTGGCAGCCCGTCGGGAACCATTTGCCGGTCAGAAGCACGATCCTCGCCTTGACGCCGGTCAGGGAGGAGGGAAGCTCAATATAGTTGACGTCGCCGAACCGGCCGTCGCCGCCCTTTTCAACGGGATTGTTTCTCCAGGTGATGCGGAACAGGTTCAGCGGGTTCACGTCCCAAAGACCGACATGCGTCAGCTTTTCCTGGATCTTCTCGGGGATCTTTGTCGGATCTTCCATCTGGGCAAAGGTCGGAATGATGATGTTTTTCTCACGTGCGCGCTCGATCGAACGGTTCAGGTTCTCACGGTTGATAGTCAGATCGATCATGTGAAAGTCTCCTTGCTGTTTTCAAATTTTTACGCCGTATGACCGCGTAACTCGTCTTATATATCATACACGATTTGCCTTCGTTTGTAAACAGAAAATACAATGGTTCCTAAAACTTTTTTATTCCGCACAAAATATTTTTTTCTTCCACTCTTGACAAAAGAATGGTACAATCGGTATGGAGGGTGATATGGTCAAAACAGGGATTTCCACCGCGAGCTTTTTCGATACGCTGATGTTGGAAGACGCGCCCGGGCTTTTCAGCCGCTGGGGCGTAAAGTACGCCGAGTATTATCTGAACAGTTACTGCGAATACGATCCTGCATTTATCGATCGGCTTGCAAAGCTTTCGGACGACGCAGGCGTACGCGTCGTCAGCATTCATCCGATGAGCCTGCAGTACGAACCGCTTCTGTTCACGCCGCATCCGCGTCAGCGGTCGGACGCCGAAAAAGCGTACGAGCTCGTTTTGAAGGCAGGGGAGCGGCTTGGTGCAGATCATTATGTCATGCACGGTCCGGTCGTTCTGAACGGCGTAGCGAAGAACCTGCAGCTCGAACGGCTTGCGCCGATCTTTGACCGCCTTTCCGACATGGCGGAGGATCACGGCCTGCATCTGACGCTCGAAAACGTCAGCTACAGCATCATGCCGACGCCCGAGATCGGACTTGCGATCCATTCCATGATGACGCGGCCTCTGTACCATACGCTGGACGTCAAGCAGTCGGTCCGCGCCGGTGTTGATCCGCTGGACTTCGTCAATGCGTTCGGCGACAGGATCATCGCCGTTCACGCGTGCGATTTCCGTCTTGCCGACGGCAAACCGCGGTATTCTCTTCCGCCGCACGGCGGATATGATTTTAAGAGCCTGACAGACGCGCTGATCCGAAAGGGATTCCAAGGAACGGTGCTTCTGGAGGTTTACAGCGACATGTTTCGGACTCATTCGGAAGTGAAGGAGGCCTACGAGGCGCTTTCACGGATGATCAATTCATAGGAGGTATATATGGAACGCAGGACGTATGAACGCGAAGCAATGCGCATCACGGTCGACTACAACAACATGATGCGGGAAACGCTCGGCGAGCGCGGGCTTTCGATCGAAGAACTCAAGGCGCTTCCTCTTGAGGCCGCCGCAGAGGGTATGAAGCGCAAACGCGGCGCAATGAAGTGGCGCGAGCTGCCGCACAATCAGGACGAGATCATTGCACAGATCGAGAAGGTTGCGGAAACGGTCCGCGCGCGGTTCGACAATTTTGTCGTGCTCGGCATCGGCGGCAGCGCACTCGGCCCGATCGCAGTCCAGCAGGCGCTTTCACATCTCAGATACAACGACCTTCCGAAAGAAAAACGGAACGGACCGCGTCTGTTCGTTGAGGACAACGTCGATCCCGAACGAATGAACGCGCTTCTGGACGTGATTGACGTCAAAAAGACCTGCTTCAACGTGATCACCAAATCCGGAAGCACGTCCGAAACGATGTCGCAGCTTCTGATCGTTACCGATCTTCTGCACAAAACGCTCGGAGAGGACATCTCGACGCACCTGATCGCAACGACCGATCGTGAAAAGGGCAATCTGATCAAGATCGCAAAGCGTGAGAACCTCACAACGTTCTTCGTGCCGGACGGCGTCGGCGGCCGATTCTCCGAACTTTGCCCGGTCGGGCTTCTTGCGGCGGCAGTCTGCGGCATCGATATCCGCGGCCTCCTTGCCGGAGCGGCGTACATGGATGAACTGACGCAGAACGACAACGTCTTTGAGAACCCTGCGTATCTGATGGCGGCGCTGCAGGTGGCCGCAATGAAGCGCGGCGCGAACATTCACGTTCTGATGCCCTACGCCGATTCTCTGAAGTACATCGCGGACTGGTATGCGCAGCTTTGGGCGGAATCGCTCGGCAAGCGCTTCGGCAACGACGGCGCCGAGATCTATGCGGGACAAACGCCGGTCAAATCGCTCGGCGTGACCGATCAGCATTCTCAGGTCCAGCTCTACACCGAAGGCCCGTTCGACAAGGTCGTGACGTTCCTTTCCGTCGACCGTTATCGCAGCACGATGCCGATTCCCGACGGATACCTCGACATCCCGGACGTTTCGTTCCTGTGCGGACATACGCAGAACGAACTGATCGCGGCGGAGGAAGCCGCAACCGAATATGCGGTGATGAAGAGCGGCCATATGAACTATGCGATCCGCATGCCGGAGGTAAACGCGTTTACCGTCGGCGAACTCCTCTATCTGTTTGAGATCCAGACCGCGTTTGCCGGCGAACTCCTTTCGCTCAACGCGTTCGATCAGCCCGGCGTGGAGGAGGGCAAAAAGGCGACGTATGCGCTTCTCGGCAAGCCCGGCTTTGACGAGAAAAAGAAGGAGCTGGACAACGCTCCCGCGAAGCGCGAGGCATACATCGTCAGATGAAGGACAAGACCGTCAGAACCAGGGCCCCATACCGTGTCGACGTCGTTACGATCGTTTTGGTAACGGCCTTGGTTCTGTTCGGCCTGATCACGCTGCTGAACGTCCTTTCCGATCCGTTCGACGGGACGGAAACCACGCTTGCCGCCTTCGGCGACAGACTGAATTACCAGTTCTTTTCCAGGCAGATCGGAAACATTCTGATCTCTCTCGTGATCCTGATCCCGCTTGCGGTTTTTGATTACGAAAAGTACAAGCCGTTCACCAAAGCGGCGTATATCGTTTGCCTGATCCTTCTTGCCCTGCTCGTTCTCGCCGGTGAAAGCACGCGAGGCGCGCTCGGATGGTACTGGATCGGCACACGCGCGTTTCAGCCGTCCGAGATCACGAAGGTGGTGCTGATCCTCGTTCTCTCCAAGGCCGCTTCCGAAGCGTATGACCGCCGCGGACCGATCAGTTCACTCAAGGACTTTCTCAAGCTGTTTCTGTATTTTCTCATCCCGTTTCTTCTCGTTCTTCTCCAGCGCGACTTCGGTACGGCGATGGTCATGCTCATTATTTTCGGCGGCGTGCTGTTTTGCGTCCGCGTACGCTGGCGGTACGTATTCGGCGGGCTTCTTGCGCTCGGCGCCGGCGGGATCCTGAGCTGGCTTTTTCTGCTCACGCACACGCAGAAGGAACGCATCCGCGTCTTCCTCGATCCTTCGCGCGATCCGGAAGGCGAGGGACTGAACGTGCTCCATGCCAAACAGATCATAGGGAGCGGCGGCTTCTGGGGCAAAGGGTATTTTACAAAGGGAACGCTCGTTCAGAAGGGCTACGTTCCCGAATGGCACACGGATTTTATCTTTTCCGGGATCGGTGAAGGACTCGGCTTCTTCGGCGCAATGCTGCTGATCATCGTCTTTTTCCTTTTGCTGTTTCACTGGCTGCATACGGCGCTGACCGCGCGCGACACGTACGGACGCTGTCTTGTCGTCGGATGCACGATCATGATCGCAACGCACGTATTCGAGAACGTTGCAATGAATCTCGGCGCCATGCCCGTTACCGGCATTCCGCTGCCGTTTATCAGCTACGGCGGCTCCAATATTCTTGCGTCGTTTGCCTGCGTCGGCATCGCGATGAGCGTTTATGCGCGTGCGGCGGGAAGGAGACAGCTGTGACGCTTCGTCAGATGGAACGGCGCGACCGCGTGCAGGCGGAGACGATGTGGCGCGACACGTTTGAAGAATCGCCTGCGTTCACCGCCTATTACTTTGATCGGCGGTTTCATCCCGAGTATTCCTTCGGCGCGTTCGAGGAAGAACGATTGATCGCCATGGCGCTCGGCCGTCCGACGGAGATCAACGTTGCCGGCAGGGCCGTTCCGGCGCTGCTTGTGGCGGGCGTTTCCACCGTTCCGGAATTCCGGAATAAGGGCCTGATGCATCGGCTGATGACGATGCTGACCGACCGCGCGAGGGCCGCGGGCTTCGCATGCTGTTATCTGCATCCTGTTTCGGAAACGCTGTATGCGTCGCTCGGCTTCCGGAACGGAACGGACGCGTTGATCGTCCGGTCCGATGAAACACGTACGCATGCTCCGTTCGTCCTCTCGGATCGGTTCGATGCAAACGATATCCTTTCCGTGTACTGCGAGGCGCAGCGCACGCACGACGGTATGCAGATGCGCGATGAAGAGGAGCTTTTGACTGTGTTCGCCGATTATGCGACCGACGGCGGAACCGTTCTGATCGCATATGACCGGGACCGGCCCGTCGGCTATATCTGCTTCAGCCTTGACGGCCTCGTTCACGAACTGACGGCGCTTTGCCGCTCTGCCTATGAAACGCTGCTTGACGAAGCTGCGCGCCGTGCAGGCAGAGAGATCAAGGCGATCGTTCCGATCGATTGCGGGATCCCGGGCGAAAGGGTTTTCAGCATGCAGTACCTTGTTTTCGACGATGCGTTTGATCTGCCGCTGAACAACGGATTCTGCCGGCTTGCATATTGAGTCGATTCGAATTTGAAACGCCGGCGCTTGCCGGCGTTTTTTGCATATTGTCCGTTCCGTACGCATAGGTTTCGGCAAAGGGACGGAGGAAAGCTGTATGAAAGTAATCGTCGTATCAAAACGCACGTGGATCTCGATCCTCATCTGCGTTGCCGTGCTGCTGATCGGGCTCATCGTATATCTTTCCGCTTCAGGCGGAGACGACGCGGCCGTCGAACCGACGATGGCGCGCGTCGACTCGTACGAATTGAACGCGATCCCGGCGCTGTCAAGGTTCGTTCCGGTCTATCGCGTCGAACGCGGCGATCACGTTCTTGCCCTGACGATCGACGCGGCCTGGAGTGCGGATAAAACGAAGGCCATTCTTGACACGCTTGACCGGTACGGCATCAAGGCGACGTTCTTTCTTTGCGGCGTCTGGGTCGACGCGTATCCCGAGATGGTAAAAGAGATCGCAGCGCGCGGACATGAGATCGGGAACCATTCGCTGTCGCATCCGCATATGAACCGGCTGTCGGCGGAGGAGATCCGAAACGAGATCGTGCAGCTGGACGACAAAATTGAAGCGTTGACCGGCAAACGCACGAATCTGTTTCGAGCGCCGTTCGGCGAATATAACGATACGGTCGTGTCGACCGTGCGTGATATGGGCTATGAAATCATCCAGTGGAACGTCGACACCGTCGACTGGAAAGAGGGCAGAACGCCCGAAACGATCCTGAACGCCGTGCTGCCGAAGCTCTCGGACGGCAGCATCATCCTGTCGCACAACAACGGATGCGGGATCGAAACGTATCTGCCGAAGCTGATCGAACAGGCGCAAAGCGAAGGCTATCGCTTTGTGACGATCTCAGAGCTGCTTCCGGAGGGCGAGTGTATTGTGGACAACAACGGGCTTTGCAAACCAAAGAACTGATATATACTGTATGATTGCTGCAAAAGGGCGCTACTTGCGCTCTTTTTTCATTCTTTTGCAACCTTTTGGTCATATCGTTCATCTATACTGTGTACGATCGGACAACGATACCCGCTGCCGGCGGCGGGAACGAAAGGACAAATCATGCTGACAATGAAAGACAAGCGGTGGTTCACACAACAGGTGCGTCCGCTGTTGGATTCGCTGTACCGGATCGCGTACACGATTCTACAGAACGACGCCGACGCACAGGACGCCGCGCAGGAAGCCATGGAACAAGCCTACGTGTCGCTGCCGGAGCTGAAGGACCGTGATAAATTCAAGCCGTGGCTGATGCGGATCCTGAAGAACGAATGCTACATGATCCTGCGGGAAAAGAAGCGGTACGTTCCGCTTGACGACATCAGGGAGCAGGGCACGGAACCGTTCGACGCGCTGGATCTCAAAGAAGCGTTTTCAAGGCTTTCACCCGAAAGCAGACTCTGCATCACGCTGTACCATATCGAAGGCTACCGAATCCCCGAAATCGCCGCATTTCTGAACGAGCCGGTCGGCACGGTCAAGAGCCGTCTCTCCCGCGCTCGAAAAGCGATGCGGCAGGACTTGACCGATCAGGAGGTATCCCATGCAAAATAAACAGTCGAATTCCGTTTACAATACGCTATTGCCGAAGGTGCCGGAAGACTACCGGTCCCGTATGGAGGACGTTCTGGCCGCGCTGCCGGTCGACAGCGCAACGCGCAGCGTCTCTTTTCCGCGGTTTGGCAAAAAGAAGCTCATTCTGTTGATTGCCGCGCTCGTTACGCTGCTTTCCGTCGGCACCGCGTTTGCGATCGGCGTTTCCAGAATGCAGGAGGTCCGCGACGTCGGCCTTGAAAAGGTCAACGCCATATCCGATTTTGTGAATGATACGGATCATCCGGATGCAACTCAGCCTGACAACACGCTCGGCAGCAGCGGAAGCGTTCCGATCGCGGTCGGCACGCGCGACGAAAACGGCAGATGGCAGCCGTGGAGCCTGCAGGAGCTGAACGAAAGCGTACAGGTCGGATCGTTTACGGTCCGTCTGGACAGCATTCATTACTACGGAAGAGCGACGAATCCCGTTGAAGTCTTGTGTTACGTGGAATCCGAAACCACCGTCTCGTATCAGCTTGCACCGTGTACGCTCTCGATCGACGGCGCAGAGCCGGTTCCGGAATCGGACGGCGATCTGCGTGCGAAGCGATCCGACGCGAACCGGTCCTCCTCCGCTTCGAACGCGAACGGACAAAGCGATCTGCTGCTGCTTTCCTTCGAAACGGAGAACAAGAATCCGTTCCGTCCGGGTGCGACATTTACGCTGTCCTCGGAGCTCAACGGACAACCCTTTACGCTGACCTACAAGCTGACAAAGGAGCGCTTTGAGAACTTTCGGCAGAACATGCTGAACGATATTGAACACTATGCGACTGAGCTGAGAAGCATTCCGGAGGACACGATCCCGCTCGACATCGTCTGCAACGGCAGCCGCATTCTGGACATTGCCGTAAAGGATCACTGGCTGTATTACACCTATGAGCCGGATAAGGCATACTGGGAAGGCCGCGAAACCGGCAAGGATCCCTTGCCTTACGGTTCGTTCGACGGCGGCGGGCTCTACACGGTCGTCGACGGTATGTACTGCCCGGACGAGTTCATCAGCAGCAAGCGGACCGGCGAGGATATGCGGGACTTTATCGAGCTTGCCCGCGTCTATCTGCCCTACGGCAAAACGCTGCCCGCTGTTTCGCTTGTTTCGATCTCCGGCGCGAGCTTTCGGATCGAGTGGGCCACCGGCAAGGTGACGTTGCCGAAGGACGAAACGGAATGGCTTGCATGGCGGCAGGAGTGTGAAGCAAACTTCAACTATTATGCGGATTATGATGCAAACTATGTCGCAAAGCCCAATGCACAGGCAGACACGTTTACCGTCACCGATCTGATGTACAACAATCGTATGGGGTTGAAGGGCATGATCGGTCTGGTTCTAGAAACCGAAACGCCCGTCAAGAAGCCGCATAACGGCAAGGACAATCAGCCGGTCGTCACGATCAACGGGACGACGCTTGAAGGAATGACCGTTGAGTACGGGCTTACCGAACGCTATGAAGGCGGCTCGGAAAACGGCGGCAAACGCGTGGGCTTTCTGCTGTACGGTCCGGCCTACCGAACGCTTCCCGATTCGTTCGAGGTGACGATCGCATGGAACGGCAGTTCAACGACGTTTACCATGCACAAATCCGATCTGATCCGTATGTACGTCGGCGATTCCGGTCCGGAGATGTTTCACAACGATTATGCCGCAGCGCTGGGATTATAAAACAGGCGCAAATACAAAAGGCACTTGCTTTCGCAGGTGCCTTTTGCGTGGCGCGGAAAGTGGGATTTGAACCCACGCACGGCTTCAGACCGTCTACTCCCTTAGCAGGGGAGCCCCTTATAGCCACTTGGGTATTTCCGCGTGCTATATCGAGAAAATGGCGGAGATGGTAGGATTTGAACCCACGGATGCTTTCACATCAACGGTTTTCAAGACCGCCTCCTTAAGCCACTCGGACACATCTCCTCGCGCATTGCGCATTATAACAAATCGGCCGTCGAATGTCAATGCCCTTTTTCCGGTGTCCTGCCGTCAAAGAATGTCCTTGATTTCCGACAGGAGGGTATGTATAATATGCTTGAGTTTTTCTGTAGAGGGATTCCGGTGAAAACAAGCGACTTCTATTATGATCTGCCGAAGGAACTGATTGCACAGACGCCGACCGAGGTGCGAAGCGCATCCCGGCTTTTGACGTATCATCGCGACTCGCATCAGATCGAAGACGGCGTGTTTACGGATATTCTCGACAAGCTTCGTCCGACGGACGTTCTCGTCCGAAACAATACGCGCGTCATTCCTGCGCGCATCATCGGCGTGCGTGAGGAGACCGGCGGTTCGATGGAGTTTCTGCTGCTTCGGCGCATGGAGGGCGACGACTGGGAATGTCTCTGCAAGCCTGCAAAGCGTGCGAAGCGCGGCCTCGTCTATCGCGTCAACGACGAGCTTTCCGTTGAGGTTCTCGGCGATCTGGCGCTTGAAGGCGGCAAATGCGTCCGGCTTCTCTACGACGGCATCTTTGAGGAAGTGCTCGATCGCGCGGGGCAGATGCCGCTTCCGCCGTATATCACGGAACGGCTCGCGGATCGTGAACGCTATCAGACCGTCTACTCGAAAACGCTCGGCTCCGCTGCCGCGCCGACGGCGGGTCTGCATTTCACGGATGAGCTTCTTGCGGCCATCCGGGCGAAAGGGATTCCGATCGTCGACATTCTGCTGCACGTCGGTCTCGGAACGTTCCGTCCCGTTTCCGTTGAGAACGTCGAAGAGCATCATATGCACAGCGAGCATTATGAGGTGACGGAAGAAGCGGCGGAAACGATCAACCGCGTTCGGAAGAACGGGGGACGAATCGTGTGCGTCGGCACCACGACGACGCGTACGCTGGAAAGCGTGACCGATGAAAACGGCGTCGTTCACCCCGGGATCGGTGAAACGAGTATTTTTATCACGCCGGGTTATCGGTTCAAAGCGGTCGACGCGCTGATCACGAATTTTCATCTGCCCGAATCGACGCTGTTGATGCTGGTTTCCGCGCTGTGTTCGCGTGAGGAAATGCTCGCGGTTTACAGGCATGCCGTTGAACAGCGATATCGCTTTTTCTCGTTCGGCGACGCAATGTTTATTGAGTAAAGAGGAAGTATGGATCAGCCGTTTCATTTTGAATTACTGCACACGGACAAGCACACCGGCGCGCGCCGCGGCCGGTTTTATACCCCGCACGGCGTGATCGAAACGCCATGCTATATGCCGGTCGGAACGCAGGCGACCGTCAAGGCGATGACGCCGCGCGATCTCGACGATATCAAGGCGCAGATCATCCTGAGCAATACGTATCATCTGTATCTTCGGCCGGGTCATGAGCTCGTAAAGGAAGCGGGCGGTCTGCACCGGTTCATGCATTGGGATAAGCCGATCCTGACCGACAGCGGCGGTTTTCAGGTGTTCAGTCTTGCGGGCATCAACGATATCCGTGAGGACGGCGTGATGTTCCGTTCTCACATCGACGGCAGCAAGCATTTCTTCACACCCGAAAAGGTGATGGAGATCGAACAGGCGCTCGGCGCAGATATCGCCATGTGCTTCGACGAATGCGCGGACCCGAATAAAGACCATGCGTACGCCATGAAAGCGATGGACCGCACGCATCGTTGGGCGGAACGCTGTCAGAAGGCGCATACACGCAAAGATCAGGCGCTGTTCGGCATCGTGCAGGGAAGCGTGTATCCGGACCTGCGGATCGAAAGCGCAAAAACGCTCGCTTCGATGGATTTCATCGGATACGGGATCGGCGGTCTCTCCGTCGGCGAACCGAAACCCGTCATGTACGAGATGCTTGAAACGATTCGCCCCTATATGCCGGAGAACAAGCCGCGCTATCTGATGGGCGTCGGAAGCCCTGACTGCCTGCTGGAAGGCGTGATGCGCGGGATCGATCTGTTCGACTGCGTTCTGCAGACGCGTTCCGCTCGGAACGGCCTTGCGCTGACGAGGTACGGCCGTCTCATGCTGCGCAATAAGACCTTCGAACGCGACTTTTCGCCGATCGAGGAGGGATGCGATTGCTATGCATGCCGCAATTTCACACGCGCTTATATCCGCCATCTGATCAAAGCGGACGAGATCCTCGCATCCCAGCTGATCTCGATGCATAACCTGCGGTTCTCGCTGCGTCTGATGGAAGACGCAAGGACTGCGATCGAAAACGACTGTTACGCGGATTTTGCCGCGGAACTTCTGGAAAGGAAACTGTTCTGATGATCGAACGCACGATCGAAACCGAATCGGATATGCTTGCGCTCGGCGAACACGTCGCGGAACGGCTCGACCGACGCGGCTTCATCGCGCTGTACGGGGATCTCGGCGCCGGAAAAAGCGTGTTCGCGCGCGGCGTTGCCCGTGCGTTCGGCATTTCTCACGTGTCCAGTCCGACGTTTACGATCGTCTGCGAATATCCGACCGATCCGAAGCTGTTCCATTTCGACGCATACCGACTCTCCGATTCGGACGAGCTGTTTGCGATCGGCTTCGACGATTATTTAAGAGAGGACGGCATGCTTCTGATGGAATGGGCGAACCGCGTTCCGGAAGCGCTTCCCGCCGATCGTCTCGACGTTACGATCGAAGGCTCCGGTATGGAGCCGCGAACCGTTGTGATCAGGCCGTGCGGAGAACGGTATGAGGAGGTTTTCCATGAAGATCCTTGCGTTTGAAACGACCGACGCCGTCGCATCCGTTGCGCTGTATCTCGACGGAGAGGTTTTCGAGTCCGTGATCGATACCGATCGGCGCCACGCGGAATCGGTCCTGCCTGCCGCCGAAGCGCTTCTTTCGGCGCATGGATTCACGACCGCCGACATGGATGCGTTCGCTGCCGACGTCGGCCCCGGGTCTTTCACCGGCGTACGGATCGGCGTCTGTACGGCGAATGCGCTCGGCGCAGCCCACCGGAAACCGGTGATCGCAGTCAACTCGCTTGAAACGATCGCATACCGGTTCAGAGACGTGATCCCGCACAGGGATGCGGTCTGTGCTCTGATCGACGCGCGAAACGGCAACGGCTACGGCGCAGTCTTCCGCAATTCCGATTGCGAGCCGTATGCGCAGACGGAAAGCATTCCGCCCTGCGCCTGTGTGATCGCGGAATTCGCGTCGAACCTGCCGGACGACTGTTTTCTCGTCGGCTCGGCAACCGATTTCAAGGTGCTTCCTTCGGCGGAGCACGTTGCCCGGATCGCAGCATCGCGGCAGGGGGAGAAGGAGATCGCGCCCATGTATCTGAAGCTTTCGCAGGCGGAACGGATGTGGAACGCATGATCACCGTTCGCGCCATGAAAAAAGCCGACGTCAGAGCGGTCTATGAAATCGAAGTCCTTTCATTTCGGACGCCGTGGTCCTATCGATCGCTTATGGGCGAGTTGAAAAATGACGTCGCGCATTACACCGTGATGGAAAAGGACGGCGAGATCATCGGATACTGCGGCATGTGGGTGCTGTTCGAGGAAGCGCACATCACGAACATCGCGATCCGTCCCGAACAGCGCGGCAGCGGATACGGAAAACAGCTTCTGCATGCGTCGATGCGTGCGGCTGCGTCGTTCGGCGCCGAAATGATGACGCTCGAGGTCCGCGAACACAATACCGTTGCGCAAAAGATGTACGAAGAGATGGACTTCATGCAGCAGGGGCGTCGGAAACGCTACTATACGGATACGGGAGAGGACGCTTTGCTTCTCTGGAACCGGAACATGCATGACACGATCGAAAAAAATGCTTGCCTCGGCGAAGCATATTTGTTACAATTGGAAACGTTTTTGAAGGGGGAATAACATATGAGTCTTTACGAAACCTGGCAGCAGGTCGCGCAGTCGCAGCAGACGCGCGAAGCGTACGACGCCTTCTGGGGCACGTACTTTGAGGCGGAGAAACAGAATTACAAAAAGATCCTTGCAAATGCCGATGCCGTTTTCAGCGGCAAGCTTTCCGACGTTGCTGCGCAGTTCGACATGGATCCCGTGACCTTCACGGGCTTTCTCGACGGTGCGAACACCAGCTTTGCGGACGGCGAAAAGGATCTTGAATCGCTCACGGAAGACAGCGAGATCACGCTGAAATTCGACTTCGACCGCCTGTACATCAACATGCACAACGCGAAGGCGGACTGGCTTTACAACCTGCCGGAATGGGCGAACGTTCGCACGGAAGAGCAGCGCAAAGAACTGACGAAACAGTACCGCGCCGAGAAGATTTTCGTTGCTCCGCCCACGGTCGGAAGAAACGATCCCTGCCCGTGCGGCAGCGGAAAAAAGTACAAAAAGTGCTGCGGCAAATAATACAAAAAGTCATTGACAGATTCGGATTCGTCTGTTAGAATATGAATTCGGAACTGCGATGCGTCTGTAGCTCAGCAGGATAGAGCAACGGCCTTCTAAGCCGTAGGTCCCGGGTTCGAATCCCTGCAGGCGCGCCAACGGCGCATCCCCGGGAATCGACCGGGGATGCGTATCCTTGCGAGAGCGTACGTGGTGGATATAGTTCAGTTGGCTAGAATGCCAGATTGTGGCTCTGGAGGTCGTGGGTTCGAGTCCCACTATCCACCCCATTGCTCATGAGCCGGGTCTTGCGGCCCGGCTCAACGGCAACTTTGGGGTGTAGCCAAGCGGTAAGGCAACGGACTTTGACTCCGTCATTCGTGCGTTCAAATCGCGCCACCCCAGCCATGACCCGTTAGCTCAGTCGGTAGAGCACTTGACTTTTAATCAAGGTGTCCGGGGTTCGAATCCCCGACGGGTCACCATCCGTTTTAAGCGGACGTGGCGGAATTGGCAGACGCGCCGGATTTAGGTTCCGGTGCCATAGGCGTATGAGTTCAAATCTCTTCGTCCGCACCACATGCAGGTATAGTGTAGCGGTAACACATTAGCCTTCCAAGCTGAGATCACGGGTTCGAGTCCCGTTACCTGCTCCATGTCGTCGCAAGCTTCACGTGGCTTGCGACGATATTTTTTTAACGATGTATGTCCTTTCTGCGCACCGTTGCGTTTCTTCCGTTTTTATGATATG
This sequence comes from uncultured Clostridia bacterium, assembly GCA_946411635.1. Taxonomy (GTDB): domain Bacteria; phylum Bacillota; class Clostridia; order Christensenellales; family CAG-138; genus UBA3792. The sequence goes on from CAMKES010000001.1 coordinate 282,598, forward strand.
ATTCCGGAGAAGTCGTTCAAGGGGGGATCGTTATGAGCATCGTGAAGAAATACGCGCACCCCATCATCATTTTTCTGATCTTCGAGATCGTCGCGGTCACACTCTGGCTGACCAAGCACAATCTGTTTTATCTGTTGAATTTCAGCTATATCGGCATTTCGATCGCGCTCGGCGTTTTCCTTTATATCCGCAGATACAAGCATGCGCGGCGGGTCGTGCAGCTTCTGGTGGGGATTTATATGCTCGTCTATCTCGGTCTGATCTGCAACGAAAACATGCAGATCGAGGGCTTCTGGTATTACCTGTTCACCGGCGTGTTCGAGGCGGCGACCATCCACTACGCCGTCGCCAAGATCTTCGGACCGCTGATCTTCGGACGCGGCTGGTGCGGTTATGCCTGCTGGACGGTGATGGTGCTCGATTTTCTGCCGTATAAGGTGCCGAAGGAACCGAGAAAGAAGCTCGGCTGGATCCGGTATCTCACGTTTGCCGCGTCGCTGATCTTTGTGTCTTCGCTGTTTCTTGCCCGGGTCGGGAACCTGGAACGCATCATGTTCTGGGCCTTTATCGTCGGCAACGTCGTCTATTACGCGGTCGGGATCGCGCTTGCATTCGCATTTAAGGACAACCGCGCGTTCTGCAAGTATATCTGCCCGATCACGGTATTTCTGAAGCCCATGAGTTATTTCTCCCTGTTCCGCGTGAAATGCGACAAGGAGAAGTGCGTCTCCTGCGGCAAATGCAAACGCGTCTGTCCCATGAACGTCGACGTGACCGACAATTCCCGCAAACGCGAAAACGGAACCGAATGCATCCTGTGCATGGAATGCGTCAAAAGCTGCCCGAAAGACGCGCTGTGAGGGGACGCGGACGTTTTTAAACGCGAGCCGAACGAATCCTATATTCTCTTTTTTTCTTCCGGCCGATGAACCATTCGGTTCTTTTTTGCGACTGGATAAGTGAAGACGTCTTAAGAACAAAGGAAAAGAGGTGAGAACGTGATCGATTTTGAAACGTGCGTTTCGGACGTGATGCAGCCGCTGGAACGCTTTGTAAAGTTCCGCATCGGGAATCTGCAGGACGCGGAGGACGTTTTGCAGGAGGTCCTGGTCGCGGCGTATCGCGGCACGGAAACGCTTTCCGATGAGATCCTGTTCAAGCCCTGGATCCTCGGCATTGCGCGGAACAAGTGCAACGATTACTTCCGCGGGAAGGCGAAGCGGATGGAGATCCCGTTGGAATCGCTTGACGAAAACGTGCTGACGACCGGCATCCACGGCGTCACGACGAGGACGGTCGTTCGGGAAACGCTGGATCTGCTCGGCGACACCGACCGGCAGATCCTGTATCTCTTCTACTTCAGGGATCTTCCGCAGGCGGAGATCGCGCGCCGGCTCGGCGTTCCGGTCGGCACGGTCAAGAGCCGTCTTTTTCACGCAAAACAGCACTTCAAAGAGCTGTATCCCTATGAATCGAAAGGAGTCGAAATGATGAAGAACAGAAAACGCATGCCGGAATATCTTCCGGATTATCAGATCAAAGAAGCCGACGGCGAACCGTTCGCGGTTTGCTGGGAAGAACTGATGGGATGGTTTATCGTGCCGAAGCCCGGTGAATCGATCTCCTGGGCGATGTACGATTTCCCGAAGCGCAAACGCACCGAACAGTGCGATATGAAGGTCGTCGGCAAGGCGGAGGTCCACGGGATCGAAGGCGTTGAGATCGAAGCGGTCGAGTACGATCCGATGGACTGCAATCGCATCGAAGACGCGGACGTTTCCGAACGGCGTTTCGTCGCGCAGCTCACGGACACGCATTCGCGGTATCTCGCCGAAAGCCATATCGAGGACGGCGTGAAAAAGCTTTACACGTTCCTCGACGGCGACGATTTTCTTCTGAACTGGGGCTTCGGAGAGAACAACTGCGGAAACGAGACGCATATTGCGCCGAAAGGTCTTATCAAAAAGCACGGTTCCGTTGTCACCACCGCGAAACGGCCGTTTATGCTCGACGTCGTCGGCCGGTATGAAGTCACGATCAACGGGAAATCGTACGATACGATCTGCGTGATCGACGCCGGCGCAACCGGCGCATATGAAGAGGGTGTCGTTTCCGAACAGTATCTGGACCGGAACGGACGCACGATCCTGTGGAGACGGTTCAACCGCGACGACTGGATGATCGAGCGTTACAAACGTCCGTGGACGGAACTCCTTCCGGAGAACGAGCGCCTCACCGTCGACGGTGAAACGTACGTGCACTGGTATGATTGCATGACCGATTATATTCTGTAAGCAAAGCAATTAAGGATCCGTTATCCGACGGATCCTTTTTTTAATCGTCCTTTTCGTTATACGGCTTGTTCCATGAGCCGATTTCGATCAGATTTCCTTCCGGATCGGCGATATAGCAGGTTCTTTGTCCCCAGGGTTCGGTTGTCGGTTCCATCACCGGCGAGGCTCCGCACGCCACGGCTTTCCGGTACGCCGCGTCAACGTCTTCAAACGTATCGACGTAAAGCGCGATCTCAAATTGCCCGTTCAAGCCGTTTGTGTATTCATATCGGCGGCTCGTCATCTTCTCGAAATCATTCCGTCCGTACAGCAGAAACAGCGTTCCGTCCTTTACGAGATATACGTTGTCCGCGTCTTCCGTCTCTTTGATATCAAATCCGAGCACGTCTCTGTAGAAGCGGATCATCCGCGCCATATCCTTTACCAACAAACCGAATCCGTCCAGTCTCACAGGATTATTCCTCCGCTTTTATTACGCCGTTTACGGCAATCAAATGGATCTCCCCGTTCTTTGTCTGCAGTATAACCGGATCGAAAAAGCCGAGCGTTTCGATCGTTTGTTCGTCCGCCGGATTCTTCTGTGAATTGCAGATGATCACGTGCGACGGCAGGGAAGTCGCCATCAGCGCAAAGTATTGCTCGTCGTAAACGCCGTGGTGCGGCAGCTTCAGAACGTCGCACGTCAGATTCCGCTCGCTGTAGATCAGTTTTTTCAGTTCTTCCTCTTCCGCATCTCCCATAAACAGGTACGCTTTTCCGTCGAACAGCAGTTTCGTGATCAGCGATTGATCGTTGTCGCTTTTTCCGTCGAAGGGAACGGGAGAGACCCAGATCGAAACGTCCAGCTCGCCGTACTTCAACATCAGATCCTGCGAAAGATACGTGACTTCGGCGCTGCTTTGGCTGAGCGCCGCAAGAAGCTGCGCGTATTGCTTCGAGTCCTTTTCATACGACGGCAGGATCACGCGGCTGATCGGAACGTTTCTCACGATCGTATCCGCGCCGCCGATATGATCCTTGTCGAAATGCGTCAGGATCAGAAGATCCAGCTTCTCTACGCCGAGCTCCGAAAGCCGCAGAACGAGCTCGTCGCCGTCGCCGTTTTCTCCCGTGTCGATCATGATCGAAGCATCCGGCGCTTTGATCAGCAGCGCGTCGGCTTTTCCGACCGAGAAGGCATAGATCTCCAGCGTATGCGCGCGTTCGGAATGCGTGCAGCCGGACAAAAGAAGCAGCAATGTGAGGATGCCGATCAGGATTCGTTTCATAGATCCAGTATATCCTTTTTTTTTCGCGTTGACAAGTCCGCAAATCGTGATATAATGAATATACGAACAAATGTTCGCATTCGGAATAACGGAAGATGAAAGTATACGTAGGCGTAGAAAGTTATACGGACGAGATCGGACACATACGTCCGCACGTCGTGCATTGGCTGAACGGGCAGCGCTTCGAGATCCAGAAGGTCACCGAAGAGCGGCGCGGCGTTTGCAGCGCGTTCGGAGGGCGCGGCACGCGGTTTACGTGTCTGATCAACGGGAAGATCCGGTATCTGTATTTCGAGGGACCGAGATGGTTTGTCGACGCCGTGAAAAATTAGCCCGAAACAGTAGAAACCGAAAGGGAACTGTGTTATAATCTGAAAAAAAGACGGAGGTTCATATGGAACAGGAATACAGCAAAGAAAACGCAAGGGCGTATATCAAACAGCGGTTCATGGAACAGGGCGATTTTCTGATCCTGAAGGAAGAGGTCTTCGACCGCATGCTGGATCGTGTAATGGAACTGGATGAAGCATTCATGGAATCCAGCGGCGCGAACGACGGCGAATTCTACGACGACGACAAGGCGTTCGATTTTCTTTTCACGGAGATGCAGAAATCGTTTGAGGAGCAGAAGATGTACTGCATGCGTTTCGTGGAAGACTATATGGACTACAGCGAAGGATATCTCGACAGCATCGGCGCGATCGAGTGGGATTGACGCGGGGACGGAACGTTGAAGGTTCTGTTTATCGGCAACAGTCATACGTATTTCAACGACATGCCGCATCTGTTTGCCGGGATGTGCGAACGGCTTACCGGCGAACCGACGGAGGTCACGATGCTGGCATATTCCTACCGGACGCTTGCATGGCACTGTACGGAATACTTTTCCGTGCGGTTTGCGCTGATGTACGGGAACTATGATTACTGCGTGATCCAGCAGTTCGGGCATCCCGTTCCGCCGATCGAAGAAACCGAACCGTTTGCGGAGCGTCTGATCGCGCTGTGCAAAAAATGCGGGACAACGCCGATCCTGTACGCGACGTGGGCGAAAAAGGACGAACCGGAAAACGCGGCGCTGATCAGCGGAATCTACCGAACGCTCGCCGAAAGATACGGGGCGCTGCTTGCGCCGATCGCGGAGCTGTACGCGCAGCTCGGAGCCGAGCATCCGGAAATCGATCTGTACTGGCACGACGGCTCCCATGCGTCGCCGAAGGGCGATTATCTGATCGCGGCGACGCTTGCGGCGATCGTATGCCGGCCGAAGGATCTTAGCGCTCTGAACGACTGCGCGATCGATTTTGACGTGCGGTTTGAAAACGGAGAGATCCCTTCCGCCGCAGAAAAAGAGGAGGACGCCGTGATCGAACTGGATCCGTGTGAAGCCGCGGTGCTGCGGCGCTGTGCGGAACGCGCAATCCTTTAAAAACGGAAAACGGCGAAACGAATGGGGAGAGGACGATCAAAAGCAGAAGGATCGATGTTCACCGTCGATACGGTGCACGTCGGGATCCTGGACGGCGCGCGCGCGATCGGCGTGCTTGCCGTCCTGTGGTTTCATTTTTGGCAGCAGACATGGCTGATGCCGGTGTATCAGACGCCGTTTCTGACCTGGATGGGTGTAAGCCGGATCAATCCGGACGCGTTCCGCCGCTGCGGATACCTGTTTGTCGACCTGATGCTCCTGATCTCTGCGTTCGTTCTGTATTTGCCGTACGCCAGGAGCGTTTTCTGCGGAACGAAGGTCGACCCGGTCGGAACGTTCTTTAAAAAACGATTTGCGCGGATCGTTCCGAGCTATCTTCTTTCTGTTATCGTGATGTTTGTCGCCGCGATCCTTGCGGGGAAATACGACGGCCGCGCAGGCTTTGCCGTAAAGGATCTGCTCACGCATCTGACCTTTACGCAGATGGCGTTCAACGACACGTATCTGTTCACGTGCATCAACGGCGTGCTTTGGACCGTCTGCATCGAGGTCTGTTTTTACCTGATCTTTCCCTGGATCGCGAAAGCGTTTCGAGCGAGACCGTTTCTGATGTATGCGGCAATGATGCTGACCGGTCTTGCATTCACGTTTGAGATCGCAATGAAGGTTGCGGAGCCGCGTGTCATGGTCAACCGGTTTCTGACGTTTCTGCCCGTATTCGCAAACGGGATGATGGCGGCGCATCTGTACGTCTGGTATGCCGCGCGCGTTCGCAGAAAGGCGATCCCGTCGATCGTCGGAACGGCCGCGTTCCTTGCGGCAACGTGGCTGATCCTGTTCCTGATCAGGCGCTGTGCGCTTTCCGGGAAATCTCAGCAGATGTGGCAGATGCAGTATCGCGTCGTGCTGTTGCTCGTCTTTTCGGTATGGCTTCTCGGGATGGCGATCTCGGCAAAGCCGATTCGGAAATTGTTTGACAACAGAATACTTGCGGCAATCGCCGCAGTGTCGTATAATCTGTATATATGGCACCATTGGGTGATCGTGCATCTAAGGGAAAGCTTCGGTGCAAAGAACGGCGGCGACATCGAAAAGATGGGCGGGGAAACGCAATGGACGCTGACTCTGCTCGGCCTGATCACGGCATTTCTGATCGCAGCGCTCGCTACATATCTGGTCGAACGACCCGTCGCAAGACGGATCCTGAAAATAAAAAAGGAGGATTAGCATGCATATCACAGCGAAAGTCAACAATGTTTGTTCCACGAAGGTCGATTTCGATCTGATCGACGGAAAGGTGTACAACGTCGCGTTCACCGGCGGCTGCAACGGAAATCTGAAAGCGATCGGAAAGCTTGTTGAGGGCATGGAACGCGAGAAGCTCGTTTCGATCCTGAAAGGAAACACCTGCGGACCGAGCAGCACGTCCTGTGCGGATCAGCTCGCCCGTGCCGTTGAGCAGGCGGAGGAAGCATAATGCTTTATCTCGGATACGATATCGGCGGGACAAATATCGCTGCGGGGATTCTCGACGAAGAAGATCGCCTGATCGTCAAGGATTCTCTGCCGTTCCCGCGCGGAAAAGGCACGGACGCCGTCATTGCGGTCTGCAGAACGCTATTTGATACGCTGATGGATGCGGCCGGAATAAAGGAAAACGAGATCGGAGGCGTCGGCGCAGCCGTACCCGGAAGCGTGGATCCGGAGTCGGGCGTTGTGATCGACGCGCACAATCTCGGCTTCCATCATACGCCTTTGCGTTCGCTTCTCGGTTCCGCGCTGGATAAGCCTGTCGCGCTTGTAAATGATGCGGACGCGGCAACGCTTGCAGAGCATCGAACGGGCGCGCTGCACGGAACGAAGACGTCGATCATGATCACGATCGGCACCGGTATCGGCGGCGGTCTGATCCTGAACGGAACGCTGTTCCGCGGCGGACGCGGAAACGGAACGGAGCCGGGGCATATGGTTCTCGTGAACGGAGGACGGAAATGCACCTGCGGCATTTCCGGATGCGCAGAGACGTATTGTTCCGCAACACGCTTGCGGACAGACGGCGAGCAGATCGGACTCGGCGATGCGAAATCCGTGATCGATGCGGCGAAAAACGGCGCGGCTGATGCATCGGATCTGTTTGCACGGTACGTGGACGATCTCGGAAGCTATCTTGCTTCGCTGATCAATCTTCTCGATCCGGAACGGATCGCGATCGGCGGCGGCGTTTGCGGCGCAGGCAGTTTTCTCTTGGACCCGCTGCGTGAAAATGTGCGAAAGAAATGCTTTTTCGAGACCTGTCCGGAGATCGTCAGAGCGACCGCCGGAAACGACGCCGGGATCATCGGCGCCTGCCTGATTGCAAAATAAGGCAACAAAAAAGGCCGGTCTTCCGGCCTTCTTTTTTTATACGGTATATCCGCCGTCACAGCACAGTACCTGTCCGGTGACAAACGCGGCGTTCGCAAGATAGAATACCGCGTCCGCAACATCCTGCGGCGTTCCGAGCCGTCCGAGCGGCGTATCAAGACGGAACGCTTCTGTGTCCGCATCGGAAAGATGTGCGTTCATAGCGGTCGGGATCAAACCCGGCGCAACGCAGTTGACGGTAACGCCGCTCGGTGCAAGCTCTCTTGCAAGAGACTTTGTAAAACCGATGATCGCGGCCTTCGACGCGGAATACACGACTTCGCACGATCCGCCGGATACGCCCCAGATGGATGACAGATTCACAACGGAACCGGCGTTGTCCCGCAGATCATCGTACAGCTCGCGCGTGAGCCGCATCGTGCCGCGCACGTTCAGGTCAAATACGCGGTCGTACGCTTCGTCTGTTGTGTCGCAGAAGGGCGCTTGCGGAAGCGCAACGCCGGCACAGTTGACCAAAATGGATACCGTTCCGAGTCTGCGATGCGTCTCGGCGATCATGCGCGTCACGTCGTCCGCATCGGTAAGATCGCAGCGCACGCAAAGATATGCCGCGTCCTTCGGGAACGAAGCGGCGAGCCGATCGATCGACGCTTTGTTCCGGCAGTACTGCAGTACGACGGGATATCCCTCGGAAATGAACTTCAACGCAACGGCGGAACCGATCCCGCCGGAGGCGCCTGTGATCAGAACGATGTTTTTCATGGCTCACCCGTAAACGAAACCGTTTTTATCATACCGTCAAACGGTTCGACGTATCCGTCGCCGTCGCGGTTCAGAAGCGTAAACACGTAGGTCTTATCGGCGTTGACAACGTAAAGGATCAGTTCGTGTTCGCCCTGATCGATCCGGACGCTGCATGCGACGCGCTTTGCGGCGTATCCGCCGACGCTGCAGTCCGTAATCTCAAGCACCGTGATCGATTCGTAACCGGTCAGGGAAGAAAGCGCCTCGCTGTATTCCGACTGCGTAAAGGTGTCGAAATACCAGTTCAGCTCCGTCGTATAGATCGTGATCGAACTGGAACGAAGCGGATCGCCGTACGGTGCAAAGCAAACGATGCCCGCCTGCTCGACGTGTTCAAACGGTTCCGGAACGGAAAAGGAGTACGATCTGCCTTGATAGCGGCCCTGTTCCGCGGAGGCGCAGCCGATCAGAAGAAGGAGGCAGAGAAGAAGCGCAAATGCCTTTCTCATTCCGGTTCCTCCGTAACGCCGAGGATCTCACCGACGTACATTGTGTGCGTATCTCCGTCGGCATAGTAGCGATCGACAAGCGTTTTGTCTTCGATACGGTCTTCGTTCAGATCCTGACGGAACAGGATGCGGCATTCGATATGATATCTGCATCCGGCGAACCCGTCCTGCCCGCCGAAACGGTTCGCAAAGAGCCCGGCCGAGAGCGCGCGCATCTTATCGACGTCGCGTCCGGAGCGCGTTCCGCAGAACGCAAGCGCTTCGGACATCGTACCGTACTCCGGGACGCTGACCGTAAACGTGCCGGCGTCGGCAAGGAGCAGATGCGTGTATCGGCTTTCGCGAACGTAAACGGTAAACGTCTTTTTCCCCCAGATGATTCCGAACTGCGCCCATCCGATCGTCATCGGATTCCCTTTGACCATCAGAAACGCGCCTTTCGGAAGCTGCTTTATCGTTTCGTGCATCCAGTCCATATTTCGACCTCCGGATATGATTTCATATTATAACGGATACGGCCGGAAAAAACCAGTGGCAAATAAAAAAAGAAGCCGCGGGGCTTCTCTTTTTCGTCTTCAGACGTCGTCGTGCATGAATTCCGTTCTTCGAACGTTGCGTTGGAACAGCATCACGATTCCCCAGATTCCGCCGAGTCCGACAAGAATATAGAGGATCGTTGTGATCACGGAGCCGACGCCGAAGATCCAGGTGACAAGATTGAAATTGAATAAACCGACAAGAAGCCAGTTCAGCGCGCCGACGATCATCAGAATCAAGGCAACGATATTCATGAAATCACTCCTTTCACGCCGTTAGTATGAACGGTGTGAGGCGTGATTATTCTCCTTTTTTTCGGGAAAAATCTCAATTTCAAAACGATCGAAGGAAACCGGTTCCATAAAATCGCTTTGACGGAACTGCGTATGGGAAAACTGCTCAAGTTCCCGAACGTGCTTGGAAAGTACGACGGGACGCGCAAGATCAAGCGCCTGGCAAAGCTCGTGGAGAACCGGCATCCAGCCCTCCAAATCGAAGGGTCGTGCGAGAGCGAACTCCCGCACGACTTCCGATTCGATCTTTTGATGATTCAGTGTTTTCGCCCAGATGCGCATTATTTATTCTTGGCGAACCAGCCGTAGAATTCGGCGCAGCCGGTGTCTTCATACGTTCCGATGAAGTTGCAGTATACGTTGTAGGCAGAACCGACGTTATGCTGCCAGACGGAACTCAAGGCGTGTACGTAAACCGTCTCGCCGGTCTTTGCGATAGTCATCTTGACGATGGTATCATTGCCGACCGTGTTGTTTTCCACAACGGTCGCCGTGATGCGGATGCCGTAATCGCTCGTTGCGTACTGCGTCGGATTTGCAAGCAGCTCTGCGATGGAGATCGCATTATCGCCCTTTTCCTTGACCTCGCGATACGTCTTGCTCTTCAGATAATGCTTGACGAATTCGTTCTTGTCGGAGAGACCTCTCATTACGGTGAACTTGGTCGATCCGGGTTCCGCGCCTTCCTTGACAGCTTCCAGAGTGATGGAGGAGGTGCCGTAGAACGACGGATCCATCGTGATCTGGAAGGTGAAATTGCCTTCGCCGTCGACCGTTACGGAACCGCAAAGTACGTTCGTCGTATTGTCGCTCGTCGCGGTCAGCGTCGCGCCGGGCAGCGTTTTGCCCGTAACGAACAGCTTGCCGGACTTGTCGGCGCGCATCAGAGAGATATCGGAATTCACTTCAAGCGTCATGGGCTCGGGAACGAACTTATACGCATGGATCGTGATTTCCTTCGTATCGGATACGCAGTTCGGCTTCGAAGCGACCAGCGTGACCGTCTCTTCGGTATCTTCGGTCGCGTCGGGGCTCATGGTGTAATCGTACATGAACACGCCGCCGGTGTATACGGTCGTCGCAACGCCGTTGACCGTGAGCTGGGCAGTCTCTTCGTCGATCGTGCCCTGAATGGTCACGGTGTTGGATTCGGGAGCCATAATGGTTCCGTTCTCATCGGGTACCGGAGACTGAACCGTAATGTTCAGTTTCGGGAACGAACGCGTGAAGGAAGGACAATTGACTTTGTACTCCGACCCGTCCGCAGTCCGGATCTTGATATCCGGCGTGAAGGTCTGCGTCGACTCCTCCAAAGGCGTGTTCGGATAGAACACCTCAACGGGAATCTTGACTTTCCGCGCGACCGCTTTGTCATCCGTGTTGGTCCAGGTGTAGTCGGCCTGATTCGGGAAAGCGATCGAAACGGTTCCGTTCGAAGGAATCATAACGGTGATGTGCACGCGTTCGACTCCGTCGTCATCGACGGTTTCAAGCAGCTCTGCGTTCGTATCATCGAGCGTAGCAGGCGCCGCCGTCGTCACGGGATCGTCATGACCGGTGTTCTCGGGATCAGCGGGCTGAGAAGCGACGGGACCGTTCGCATCGTCGGCCTTGTTGCACTTGAACTGGTCCTTCAGCAGGTACCAACCGACCGCTACGAGCGCACCGATGATCACGACGATGATCGCGATCAGCAGAACGGTAAACAGCGTGCTCTGCTGCTTTTTGCCCTGCTTGCGTTTCGGGGGCGTCGGTTCGTATTCAAAGGAATCCTCATCTTCGAGCGCTTCTTCGTCGTTATAGAAGCTCTCTTCGACTTCCTCTTCGGCTTCCTCGGGCTCGTCGGGAAGTTCTTCCTCAACGGCAGCAGCCTTTTTGACAACGTCCTCGGGGATCGTCTGTTCGACCTCCTCGACGGCGTCCGCCGCTTCGTCGGCGACTTCCTCGACGGTCTCTTCGATCGGTTCGACGACTTCTTCCGCTGCTTCGGAAACGGCCTCTTCCGCTTCCTTGTGCTGTTCGGGCACGATCCATGACGGACGGCTGAACCGCTTGGTCGGCTGAATATCCTCTTCGGGAGCGGCAGGCGTTTCAACCTCCGGCTCGCCCTTCAGATTGGCAGCACAGACTTTGCAGTACGTCGCATGGTCGGGATTGTATGCTCCGCACTCCTTACAGATCATATATATACCTCCTGATAATCGGATTTTTCTGGATACATTATATCATAAAATTTCACATAGAAGTGACTAATATGTAAACAATTTTAGTTTTCTTGTTTTTTTCACTGTCTTGTGATATAAAATGGTTTCGGATTTGATCCGTTCCGAATAGTATGATAGAAAAGAAACACGGATGGTATGACGATGATCTACTTTGACAACAGTGCCACGACGCAAACGTTCCCGGAAGCCGCAGACCGCGCGCGCGATGCGATGACATGCGGGTTTTACAATCCTTCGGCCGCATACGGCGCCGCATTTTCCGTCGAAAAGCAGGTCGAGGAAGCAAGGGCTTTTGCGGCATCTCTGATCGAGGCACGTCCGGAAGAGATCATTTATACCTCCGGCGGGACCGAATCGAACAATATGGCCGTGTACGGATCGCTTCGTCCGATGCGCGGAATGAAGCGTATCATAACGACGGAAACGGAACACCCGTCCGTTTTCGAAACGGTGAACGCTGCCGCAAAGACGTTCGGACTTGAAATCGCGTACGCGCCGCTCAGACCGGACGGTACGGTCGACGTCGACCGCCTTCCGGAGGTCCTTACGCCCGAAACCGGATTTGTCAGCGTGATGCACGTGAACAACGAACTCGGAAGCGTCAACGATCTCGGCGCGATCGCAAGGAAGGTCCGCGCGCTTTCGCCCCATGCCGTATTCCATTCGGACGGCGTACAGGCGTTCATGAAGCTTCGTCCGGGCGCGCTGCCGGTCGATCTGTATTCCGTCTCCGCGCACAAGCTGCATGCGCCGAAGGGCGTCGGTTTCCTGTATGCATCCGGATCCGTTCGCTTCGCAGGCGGGCAGACCGGCGGCGGTCAGGAACGGAATCTGCGCAGCGGCACGACCAACGTTCCGGCGATCCTCGGCTTCGACACGTCGCTCAGGATTTATCGCTCGAATCTTGCGGAATGGCACGCGCGCATGCGGCGCGTCAAGGAACGGCTTTACCGCGATCTGATCCAGATTCCCGACGTCATTCTGAACGGTCCTTCGATTGAACAGGGGGCTCCGCATATCCTGAACGTTTCGTTCTTGGGCGTTCGCGGAGAGGTTCTGCTGCACGCGCTGGAACGGTACGGGATCCTTGTTTCGACCGGTTCGGCATGCGCAGCGAAAAAGCAGGGCAAGAATCGTGTTCTGAATGCGATCGGCATTTCCGGCGCAAGGCAGGACGGCGCGATCCGGTTCAGCTTCTGCCCGTTCAATACCGAAGCGGAAGCGGATGCCGCTGCCGAAGCGATCTCGGAACAGGTCCGCGTTTTAAGAAGATATAAAAGGAGATAATATGAACAGAGTTTTGCTCGTGCGATACGCCGAGATCCATCTGAAGGGACTCAACCGTCCGTTTTTTGAACGGCTGCTCGTCGACCGCATCAAAAAGGCGCTTGAACCGATCCGTCCGAACGTGGAACGCGAACAGGGTCGCGTCTTTATCTACGACGTGCCGGAGGATTCGCTTTCCGTTTGCGTAGATCGCCTTTGCCGCGTGTTCGGGATCCATTCCGTAAGCGTCGCGCGGTGTGTGGAGAAAGACTGGAATGCCATTCACGCCGCCGCCCTTGCGGAAACGGCTTCTTACGCCGCGTCGAAGGAAAAGCTGACGTTCAAGTGCTTCGCGCGCAGAGCGGACAAGCGGTTTCCCATGACGTCCGACCAGCTTTGCCGCGAACTCGGACACGAGATCCTCGAAACGTATCCGAACCTTTCCGTCGACGTGCATCATCCGGAACTGTCCGTTACGGTCGAGATCCGTCAGACGCACGCGTTCGTATACAGCGGCGAAGTGCTCGGCGCCGGAGGCATGCCCGTCGGCTCCAACGGGAAGGCAATGCTTTTGATCTCCGGCGGGATCGACAGTCCCGTCGCCGGATACATGATCGCAAAACGGGGCGTACAGCTTGACGCCGTGCATTTTTACAGTTATCCTTATACAAGCGAACGCGCGCGGGACAAGGTGATCGAGCTGACGAAGCTCGTTTCCCGCTACGCCGGCATGATTCATCTGTATCTGGTTCCGTTTACGGATATTCAGATGACGATCTACGACAAGTGCCCCTCGACCGAAACGACGGTCCTGATGCGCCGTCTTATGATGAAGATCGCGGAACGGATCGCAAAGGATACCGGCTCGCAGGCGCTGATCACCGGGGAATCGATCGGGCAGGTTGCCAGTCAGACGATCGAATCGCTCTGCGTCACGGACGACGCGGTTTCCATGCCCGTTTTTCGCCCTTTGATCGGCTTCGATAAGGAAGAGATCGTGGAAAAAGCGCAGAAGATCGGAACGTTTGAAACGTCGATCCTGCCGTATGAGGATTGCTGCACCGTGTTCGTGCCGAAGCATCCGGTTACAAAACCGAAAGTGGACAAGCTTCGGGAAAGCGAAGCGCTCGTCGATTTCGAACCGCTGATCTGCAAAGCGATCGAACAGACGGAAAGAATGGACGTTCAATCCGTATGATTGAACAGAGAGGAAAGGAGACGAAAACATGAAACTGGTATTTCGCATTATCGGCATCGTTGTCGTCGTGATCGTACTGCTCGCGGCGCTGTTGTATTTTCTGAATGAAAAGGGCGTTCTGAAGGGACCGATCTCGGAATGGATCACGAACGTCAAGCAGGATATCGTCAGCATCTTCCATCACACGGAAGATATGGTCAACGATATGGGAGATTCGGATAAGCCGGTCACGGATTCGATCAATATTCCGTGATCGGGATTTTGCCCTTGACAAAGCCGGAACCGGATGCTATGATACTTTCGGTTCCGATATCTGGGTGTAGCGCAGTTTGGTAGCGTGCTTGAATGGGGTTCAAGAGGCCGGAAGTTCAAATCTTCTCACCCAGACCATGACCGCTGAGAACGACGGGTTCTCAGCGGTTTTTGTTTTATGCGCGCTTTTTTGAAAAATCTTTTGAAAACAGTAGATATGGCGCGACTTCCGTGTTAAAATGATAACAAATCTTATTGGGAGGGTACTATGGAACGAACCGTTGCTTGGACGAAGTATAACAAAACGGAACTCAGAAAACTCGAGACGACCGCGAAAGAATACCGCGCGTTTCTCGATGCGGGGAAGACCGAACGCGAATGCGTGAACGGCGCGATCGAACGAGCAGAGGCAGCCGGATACCGCGACCTCAAGAAACTGATCGCGGCGGGCGGCAAGCTGTCCGCAGGCGACCGGGTGTATGCGGACTGCATGGGCAAGGCGATCATGCTGTTTATCGTCGGCAAAAAGCCGATGGAAGCGGGCTTCAACATCATCGGCGCGCATATCGATTCGCCGCGCATGGACCTGAAGCAGAATCCGTTGTATGAAGACACCGGTATTGCGTATCTCGACACGCACTACTACGGCGGCATCAAAAAGTACCAGTGGGTGACGCTTCCCCTCGCGCTTCACGGCGTCGTCGCCAAAAAGGACGGAACGCTCGTGAACGTCGTGATCGGTGAAGACGACGCGGATCCCGTATTCTGCATTTCGGACCTGCTGATCCATCTTTCGGCCGACCAGCTGCAAAAGAAAGCCGCGACGGTGATCGAGGGCGAAGAACTGAACGTGATCATCGGCGGCATCCCGCTGAAGGACGAAGAAAAGGAACCCGTCAAAGCGAACGTTCTTTCGATCCTCAAGGAGAAATACGGTCTCGAGGAAGAAGACTTCCTTTCCGCCGAAATCGAAGTCGTTCCCGCGGGCAAATGCCGTGAGCTCGGCGTCGACCGCAGCATGCTTCTCGGCTACGGACACGATGACCGCGTCTGCGCGTTCGCACAGATCAAGGCGATGCTCGACGTTAAAAACACGCCGGACTTTACCTGCTGCTGCATCCTTGCAGACAAGGAAGAGATCGGCTCCGTAGGCGCAACCGGCATGCACGCGAAGTATTTCGAAAATACCGTCGCCGAGGTCATGAACCTTACCGGCGAGTATTCCGAGCTGAAGCTTCGCCGCACGCTGACGAACGCGCGTATGCTGTCCTGCGACGTAAGCGCCGGCTATGATCCGAATTTTGCGGGCGTTTTCGAGAAAAAGAACAGCGCGTTCCTCGGTCAGGGCGTATGCTTCAACAAGTATACCGGCGCGCGCGGCAAGAGCGGATCGAACGATGCGAACGCCGAATACATGGCGAAGCTCCGCAACTGGATGGACGATGCAAAGGTGCGTTATCAGACCGCGGAACTCGGCAAGGTCGACGCGGGCGGCGGCGGAACGATCGCGTATATCTGCGCGGAATACGGCATGGAAGTCATCGACAGCGGCGTCGCCGTTCTGTCCATGCACGCGCCGTGGGAGATCATCTCCAAGGCGGATCTTTACGAAGCGTTCAAGGCATACCGCGCATTCCTTGTAAAGGCACAGTGATCGTCTGTTTGAGAAAGCCGGGATTTCCCGGCTTTCTTTTTTTACGGAAAGAACGCACTTGCAACAATTGCGCGAATGCTGTATAATCAAAAAAAACGGAGGTGCGGAATTGATTCAGCTCATTTTCGGAGAAAAAGGGTCCGGTAAAACGAAGAGAATTCTCGAGATCGCAAACAGCGCTGCGGAACAGGCAAAGGGCAGCGTCGTTTTTATTGATGAAGATGAACGGTACATGTACGACCTGAATCTTTCGGTCCGGTTCATCAACGCTGCGGAATACAGGATCAACGGTCCGAAAATGTTTTACGGTTTTCTGTGCGGTATTTCCGCATCGGATCACGACCTTGAATGCATCGTGATCGACAGCTTCATGCGCATCGTTCATCATGAGCTGGATACGTTAAAAGAACTGTTCGAGCAGCTCGGATCGTTTTCGAACGAACACGGGATCCGTCTTGTGATCTCGCTGTCCTGTTCGCCCGATCAGCTTCCGGACTTCCTGAGCGCTTACACGGACTGATAACAGCCGACAGAATCAGCACGTTCATCCGTCCGACAGGACGGATGATTTTTCACAAAAAGGGCAGGAAACTGCAAACGGTAAACGACAATGTACGACGATTACGAAACAAATGATTTCTTCGGGAAAAGGTCCGTCCGCAGACGGGTGATGATCCTGACCGCATGGCTGCTGTCGCTCCTGATCGTTGCGAGCGCAACGTTTCTTCTGACGCGCCATTTTCTCCGCGAACGGTATGAATCGGACCCCGAGGAGGGACTTTTGATCCGAACCGTCCGTGATGCAAGGAACGTCATCCGGGATCACTATTTTTATTACACGGATGACGAGACGGCGCTGACGGAAGCGGCCCTGAAGGGACTTGCCGAAGCGACGGGGGATGATTACGCCGAATACTTTACGGCAGAAGAGTACGAAAACCTGCAGAAGCAGAATCAGGGCTCGTTTGTCGGGATCGGGATCCTCACGCAGATGAACGACGAGGGTTCCGTCGAGATCATCGAAGTCTATGAGAATACGCCTGCGAGCGAAGCCGGTCTGCAGGCCGGCGATATTCTGGTCGAGATCAACGGCGTCGACGCGGAAGGGAAGGACCTTGCGACGTTTCTGAGCAATCTGAACGCGCAGGACGGCATTGAGAATACGCTTCTGATCAGACGCGGAGACGAGCTGATGACGTTCACCGTGATCCCGCGCGAAGTCCGTACGCCCACGGTTTCCTACCGGATGCTGACCGATACGATCGGGTATATCCGCGTGATGAAATTCCACGGCGAATGCGTTGAGGAAACAAAAAACGCGATCGAACAGCTTCGGAACAGCGGGATGAAATCCCTGGTGTTCGATCTCCGGGACAATCTCGGCGGATCGCTCAACGACGCGCTTGACATTGCCGATATCTTTCTGCCGCGGGATTACGTGATCACTTCGCTGAGGACCCGCTCCGGGGAAGAGACCGTCTATAAAACGCAGACCGGCGGGCTCGATATGCGGATGGTCCTGCTTGTCAACGGGATGTCTGCGTCGGCGAGCGAGCTTGTCGCGGGCGCATGGAAGGATCACGGCGCGGCGTATCTGATCGGAACGCGCACGTACGGGAAGGGGATCGTTCAGTCGTATTTCGGCATCAGCGAGACCGGCGGCATGCTGAAGATCACGACCGAAGCATATTATACGCCGAGCGGCGTGTGCGTACACGGAGAAGGCATTGAACCGAATCAGGTCGTGACGCTTTCCGAGGAAGGACAGCGGTATTCGATCACGACGCTTCCGTTTGAATTGGATACGCAGCTGCAGGCTGCGATCGCATATCTGGAGGATTGATTATGCAAAGATTTGACATTCTGGATCGTTCACTCTATCCGTCCGGACTCGACAAGATCGAATGGGTCAGACGGAACATGTCCCTGCTGAACGGGATCGAAGAACAGTTCCGCAGAGAATTGCCGTTCAAAGGACTGAAGATCGCGCTTTCCGTCCATCTGGAGGCGAAAACGGCTTATCTTTGCAAAGTCCTGAAAGCCGGCGGCTCGGAAATGTACGTCACGGGCAGCAATCCGCTTTCGACACAGGACGACGTCGCCGCGGCGCTCGTGCATGAGGGAATGTCGGTCTTTGCGATCCACGGCGCTTCGCCCGAAAAGTACGACGAATGTCTGTGCAGCGTGCTGTCCTGCGAACCCGATCTCATTATCGACGACGGCGGCGACCTCGTTACGATGCTGCACACAAAACTCACGCATCTGATCCCGAAGATCCGCGGCGGCTGTGAAGAGACGACGACGGGCGTTCACCGCCTTCTGTCGATGGAAAAGGCCGGCGTGCTTCGTTTTCCGATGTTCGACGTCAACGACGCGCAGTGCAAGCATCTGTTCGACAACCGTTACGGAACCGGTCAGTCGGTATTTGACGGGATCGACCGTACGACGAATCTGATCGTTGCGGGGAAGACGGTCGTCGTAGCCGGTTACGGCTGGTGCGGCCGCGGCGTTGCGATGCGTGCCAAAGGACTCGGCGCGCGCGTGATCGTTACGGAGATCGATCCGGTGAAGGCGATCGAAGCCGTTATGGACGGGGTTTCCGTCATGCGGATGGAGGACGCCGCGCGGATCGGCGATCTGTTCATCACCGTCACTGGCATGCGCGACGTGATCACGGAGACGCATATGCGCCGCATGAAGAACGGCGTTCTGCTCTGCAACGCGGGACATTTCGACGTAGAAGTCGACGTCGCGCGGCTGAAGGAGATCGCGACGGAAACGCGCGATATGAAGCCGAACATCAAAGGATACCGACTCGAAAACGGAAACTGGCTGTACGTCCTGGCGGAAGGACGGCTTGTGAACCTTGCTTCGGGAGACGGACATCCGGCCGAGATCATGGACATGAGCTTTGCGATCCAGGCGCTTTGCGCAAGAGAGATCGCGCTGCATCCGCCGAAAGATCCGCGCGTCTACAGCGTTCCGGAGCGGATCGACGCCTACGTTGCAGAAGAAAAACTCAAAAGCCTCGGCGCGGCGGTCGATGTTTTGACGCCCGTTCAAAAAGAATATGCGGATTCTTGGAAAGTTTAGGTTTACAGATTGATTTCTTTATGTTATAATACCAAAGTTAAACTGGGTAAATCCGTGTAGACGGATTCGTTTTGAATACCAAATTCCAACAGGGGGAACTGAAATGAAATTCTACACCGCGAATGAGATTCGCAACATCGGCGTCTTCGGACACGGCGGCGAAGGCAAAACGACCCTGACGGAGGCTATGCTTTACAACGCAGGTCTCGTCGATCGTTTCCCGAACAATGCACCCACCACGGACTTTGATCCGGAAGAAATCAAGCGCTCGATCTCCATCAATATGGCGCTTGCGCCCTTGGAGTGGAAGAACACCAAGATCAATCTGATCGACGCTCCCGGCTTCTTCGATTTCTACGGCGAAGTCACGGCGGCCATGGCGCTTTGCGATGCAGCGCTTATCGTGATCAGCGCGGTTTCCGGCCCGGCAGTCGGTGCGGAAAAGACCATGGCAATGTGCAAAGAACAGCACAAGGCCCGCATGATGGTCATCAATCAGATGGACCGTGAAAACGCCAATTTCGAAAAGACGATGCAGACCGTCAATGAGAAGTTCGGCGTAAACGTCGTTCCGATCCAGCTCCCGATCCTCGAAGGCGGTGTGTTCAAGGGTTACGTTGACATCGTCAACATGAACGCCAAGATGTTCGAAGGCAAGGGCGAAAAGGAAGTCGCGATCCCCGCGAACCTCGAAGCCGAAGCGCAGGAACTCTATGAGAAGCTCACCGAAGCCGCAGCGGAAGCGGACGAAGATCTCATGATGGAGTATCTCGAGACGATGGAGCTTTCCCGCGAGCAGATCCTGATGGGTCTTTCGAAGGGCGTTCTGGACGGCGACATCACGCCCGTCTGCTGCACCTCCGCGCTGAACAACATCGGCGTGACCACGCTGCTTGACTACATCCTTCATTATTTGCCCACGGCGGCTGACGCGAAGCTTCCCAAGGCGTATAAGAACGGGGAAGAGATCGAACTCACCAGAGACGGCAAGATGGTTTGCCACATCTATAAGACGGTCAACGATCAGTTCGGCAAGTACAGCATCGTGAAGGTGCACCGCGGCGTTCTGGACGGCGGCGTTGCGCTGTTTAATGCGAACCAGGAAAAGAACGAGAAGCCGACGGCGCCCGTGATGCTTCGCGGCAAGAAGAGCATTCCGGTTGACAAACTCAACGCCGGCGATATCGGCGCGATCCCGAAGCTTCAGCTTTCCAACACGAACGATACGCTGTGCGATGCGTCCGACGTCGTGAAGATCGAGCAGGTCCGGTTCCCCGAACCGTGCATCAGCCTCGCGGTCACCGCAAAGAAGCAGGGCGAGGAAGATAAGGTCATCGGCGGCCTCAACAAGCTTCTTGAAGAGGATCCGACGATCTCCATCGAAAAGAATGCAGAAACCGGCGACGTGCTTCTGAAGGGTCTCGGCGAGATGCATCTTGACGTTACCTGCGCGAAGATCCGGAACAAGAGCAATGTCGAAGCACAGCTTGCAGATCCGCGCATCCCGTATCGCGAGACCATTCGCGCGACGGCGGAAGCGGAAGGCAAACATAAAAAGCAGTCCGGCGGCAGCGGTCAGTTCGGCGTCGTTCAGATGCGGTTCGAGCCGGCGCCCGAAGGCGTTGACTTCGAGTTTGTCAATGCGATCGTCGGCGGCGTCGTTCCGAAGGAATACATTCCGGCAGTCGAAAAGGGCCTTCGCGAAGCGATGGTGCACGGCGTTCTCGCCGGATACCCGATGGTCGGCATCAAGGCCACGCTCTACGACGGAAAGTATCATCCCGTCGATTCCAAGGAAGTTGCGTTCAAGAGCGCGGCAAGACTGTCCTATAAGGCGGCCTGCATCAAGGCGAATCCCGCGCTGACCGAGCCGATCTACACCTATTACATCTGGGTGCCGAACGATAACGTCGGCGACATCATGGGCGACCTCAGCCGTCGCCGCGGCAGAATGCTCGGTATGACGCCCAGCAACGGCGGTACCGAGATCGTCGCGGAAGCGCCGCTTTCCGAGATGTTCAAGTATGCGACCGACCTTCGTTCCATGACGCAGGCGCGCGGTTCCTTCCGCAGCGAGTTCACCCGTTACGAGGACGTTCCGGCCGATCAGGCGAAGAAGATCATCGAGCAGGCGAAGCGCGAAGACGAAGAAGAAGAATAATATCGAACCGAAACAGAACGGGAGCGCAGATATGCGCTCCCGCTTTTTTGCGTTCCCGATCCGAAGGAAAACCCGTTCGATCGGCTATTTGTTGTGGAAGTAATCGAAAACGGCTTTTGCGGCCGGGAAATTCATGCCGCGGACCGCGGCCAGTTCTTCGATCGACGCTTCCTTGATGCGCTCGACCGTCAGAAACGTATCGAATAAGCGCTTCTTACGCTTATCGCCGACGCCGCTGATCTCGTCGAGACGGGAATACAGCGCGCTTTTGCTGCGCAGATTCCTGTGATACGAGATCGCAAACCGATGCGCTTCGTCGCGCAGACGCTCGATCAGATGCAGCGACGCGCTGTTTTTGGGGATCAGGATCGGCTCATCCTGATCCGGAAGATAAATGATCTCGTCCGATTCGGCAAGCGCGCAGATCGGGATATGAGAAAGATTGCATTCGGACAGCACTTCGACGCCCACTTCAAGCTGCGTTCTGCCGCCGTCGAGAACGATCAGGTCGGGAAACTCGCCGTCCATGGATAATCTTCGTGTGAGCACTTCCCGCATGGCGATCAGATCGTCACCGCCTGCGTCGGAGCGGATGCGGAAATGCCGATACGCCGATTTGTCGGGCTTGCCGTCCCGGAATACGACCATGGAAGAAACGGTGTTCGTACCCATCAGATGCGAATTGTCGAAGCATTCGATTCGCGAGGGGATCTCTTCGAGCCCGAGGATGCCGGACAGTTCTGCAAGCGCGCCTTCGCTGCGTTCCCATTCGCGCGTGCGAATGCGGTCGTTCTTGGCAAGCAGAGCCGCGCAGTTCTGCTTTGCCATATCGGTCAATTGATGCTTGACGCCGCGCTGCGGAACAGTCAGGGCAACCTTTCTGCGCCGTTTCTCGCGCAGCCATTCTTCGATCGCCGGCATGTCGGTGCAATCCTGTGCCAGAAGGATGAGAGGCGGGATCTCGATGCCGTCCTGTCCGTAGTACTGCAGCA
This sequence comes from uncultured Clostridia bacterium, assembly GCA_946411635.1. Lineage (GTDB taxonomy): Bacteria > Bacillota > Clostridia > Christensenellales > CAG-138 > UBA3792. The sequence continues at coordinate 304,874 of CAMKES010000001.1, forward strand.
AAAACGCATGCAGCCATTCGGCCGGGGAATCATCGCCGTCTCCGTCAAGAGGGAACGCATGCGTGCCGATCACCTTCCCGCCGCGTACGAACAGAGAAAAAACCATGCGGGAACCGTTCAGCGAATCGACGGCAAACACGTCCGCCGTCAGATCGTTTGCGTTGATCGCCGCCTGTTTTTCCCGCAGAGCGAGCGTGGCCTTCAATTTGTCGCGCAGGAGCGCGGCGCGTTCAAAGTCGAGCGCATCCGAGGCTTCCTGCATCTTTTGTGTGAGATACGGGATCAGGTCCCCGCTTTTCCCGTTCAGCAGGCGGATCGCCTCGTGCAGATACGCATGGTATTGTTCGCGGGAAACGGCTCCGCTGCAGGGCGCGCAGCATTTTCCGATATGGCGGAGGAGACAGGGACGTTCTCCGCGTGCGAGCATATTTGCGATGTTCTTTTTACAGTGTCTCAGCGGAAACAGATCGTAAACAAGCCGGAGCTCTTCCTGTACGGACGGACCGACGATGTATGGGCCGAGGTAGGTCGCGCCGTCCGGTTTCACGCGGCGCACGATCTCGATGCGGGGGAAATCCTGCTTCATATCGATGCGGAAATACGGGAAATGCTTGTCATCCTTCAGCAGGATATTGTATTTCGGCATGAATTCTTTGATCAGATTGCTTTCGAGAGAAAGCGCTTCGACCTCGCTGTGCACTTCGATCGTTTCAAAGTCCGCAATATGTGAAACCATTGCGAGCACTTTCGGAGAGTGATTTTTCGAAGCATGAAAATACTGCCGGACACGGTTTTTGAGTACTTTCGCTTTTCCGACATAAATCACGGTTCCGGTTGCGTCGAGCATCTTGTATACGCCCGGTTTGTCCGGTAAAAGCGCGATCTTATCTTCGAGGATCGTATTCATGCGCGATCCTCCGTCAGGGCGCCTGCTCGCAAAAGCATTTCATAGAGCAGGGGGGCAGGGAGACCGACCACGTTGAAATAATTGCCTTCGATCGAATCGACGAACACGGATGCAAGTCCCTGTACTCCGTACGATCCGGCTTTGTCAAGCGGTTCTCCGGTGGAAACGTACCATTCGATCTCCTTGTCCGTCATGGGGCGAAAAGTGACCTTCGTAACGGAACAGCGGATATCGCAGTACTCTTTTTTCAGAACGGCGAGTCCGGTATAGACGGAATGAGATCGTCCCTGCATGTGTTTCAACGTGCGAACGGCGTCCTCGGGAGATTTCGGTTTGCCGATGATCTCGCCGTCCAGTTCGACGACCGTATCCGCACCGATCACGCAGGCGTCCGGCCGGATTGCAAGCGCGAACGAAGCCTTCTGATGCGCGAGATGCATAACGGTCTCCGCGGTCGAGCATCCGGACGGAACGCGCTCCGCCTCGGTGCATACGACCGTTTCAAACGGGATCCCCATAAACTGCATGATCTCGTGCCTGCGGGGCGATTGCGAAGCAAGAATCAGTTCCATGAACCCTCCCAGAGCAAGCCGACGGGGCAGTGATCGCTGCCCTGAATTTCATTGTAGATCAATGCGTCCCGAATGCGGGAACGATCCTGTTCCCGCACGAGAAAATAGTCGATCCGCCATCCGGCATTGTGCTCGCGCGCGCGGAACCGGTAGCTCCACCAGCTGTAAGCTCCGGTTTTATCCGGATACTTCTCCCGGAACGTATCCACGAACCCGGCGTCGAGAAGCGTTCCGAACATGGATCGTTCTTCATCGGAAAATCCCGCGTTGCCGCGGTTCGGACCGGGATTCTTCAGATCGATCTCACGGTGCGCAACGTTCAGATCGCCGCAATAGATCACGGGACCTTCCTTTGCAAGTTCGACCAGATACGAACGGATGGCGCTTTCCCATTCGGTCCGGAAGGGAAGCCGCTTCAATCCCTCCTGCGCGTTCGGCGCATATGCCGCAACAAAGGAGAACCCGGGATACTTCAGCGTGATCGTTCGTCCTTCGGAGTCAAAACGAAGATCTCCCACGCCGTACAGCACGCTGTCCGGTTCTTTCTTGGTGAAAACGGCCGTTCCGGAATATCCTTTTTTCTCCGCGCTGAAAAAGAAGGATCGGTATCCTTCCGGTCGGTAATCCGTCTGTTCCGGCTGCAGCTTTGTTTCCTGCAGCGCAAGAATATCGGGGGATTCGGCTTGCAAAAACGTGTCGAATCCTTTTTGCAGGCATGCGCGAAGCCCGTTTACGTTCCAGCTGATCAGTTTCATGCATCCATTATATATTTAAAAGCGCGTATTGACAAGTAGATTCATTGATGATACTATATCTGTATCATATGAAACGGAAATAGTTGAAAATGAGCAGCGTTTATGATGTCGAAAGGTACGCGCGCCAACTATCGGATACGATCCTGTTCCGAGGCGTGACGGTTGACTGGATCAGAAACTGGCTGTCGCAGTCAAATTCCGAAATTCGGGAGTATGAAACCTGCTCGTATCTGTTTCACAAATCGGATACGGCGGATCATTTGGGCATCATTCTCAGAGGATCGGCGGACGTTAACCGCGTCAGTCATGACGGGCGGATGCATATGAGCATCCTGAAGAAAAACGACCTGTACGGAGCAGCCTCTCTGTTCGGCGGGAAGCACGCGTTCGGCATCGATATCAAGTGTATCGAAAAAACGCGGGTATTGATCATCTCTGCCGACGAAATGCTTGATCTCTTGTCCGAAAACAGAACGATCCTTAACAATTATCTGCATTATCTGAACGGACGGATCCGGTTCCTGAGCAAACGGCTCGACGCGTTCTCCAAGAATACCGTTTCCGCCAAAATCATGACGTTCCTGTCCTCCGAAGCGACCGGAGGGATCTGCAGGATCAAGAACTACACGAAGCTTTCCGAATCATTGTGCGTCAGCCGGGCAACCTTGTACCGTGCGCTTGAAACGCTTGAATCGGAAGGGAAGATCAAAAGAAACGGAAAAGAGATCACATTACTGGAGGAATACAAATCATGAAGAAAACTGCTGCAATCATACTCTCGATCCTGTTCGTATTCTCGTTCCTTGCGTGCTCGAAGCAGGGATCCGAAGGAGAAGCGCCCGCTGAGCCCGCAGAACCGATCCGCGTTGCGGCGCTTGCCGGCCCGACCGGCATGGGCCTTGCATACATGATGAAGGACATGCAGGATTCGTATACCGTCGAACTGTTCACGGCGCCCGATCAGGTGACGGCAAAGGTCATCAACGGCGAAGTGGATATTGCGGCCGTCCCGATCAACCTCGCGTCCGTTCTGTATAACAAGACGGAAGGCAAGGTCAGCGTGATCGGCGTCAACACGCTCGGCGTTCTGTACATTCTTGAAAACGGCAACACGATCGGCAGCATCGCAGACCTCGCCGGCAAGAAAATTTGTTCCACGGGTCAGGGCAGCACGCCCGAATACATTCTGCAGTATCTGCTTGCCGCAAACGGTCTTACGGATTCCGTTGAGGTCGAATTCTACGCGGATAATTCCGAGCTGATCGCGAAACTGGCTGACGGAAGCGTACAGATCGCACTGCTTCCCGAACCGCACGTATCGATCGCTTCCGCGCAGAGCGAAAACATTCGCGTTGCACTGAAGGTGAACGATCTCTGGAATGAACAGAACGATACGCAGCTCGTTCAGGGCGTTTATATCGTTCGCAACGATTTCCTCGAGGCAAACAAGGCGCGTGTGGACGCGTTCCTGAACGATGCACAGATCTCCGCGACGAAGGTCGTCTCCGAGGAGGATGCGGCCGCGGTCATCGTTGCGCAGGGCATCATCGGCAAGGAGCCGATCGCCAAGAAAGCGATCCCGAACTGCAACATCACGTTGATCAAGGGCGAGGAAATGCATAAGACGGTTGCCGCGATGCTGCAGGTCCTGTTTGATGCAAATCCGAAATCGATCGGCGGCAAGATGCCCCTTGACGATTTCTACTATGTCGGCGATCCTTCGTAAACTCATTAAAATCTGCGTTCCGATCGCAGTCTATATTCTGATCTGGCAGCTGCTGTCGATGCTCGTCGGCAGCAGCTTGCTGCTTCCGTCGCCGAAAACGACGTTTGACGCCGCGATCGGCATCTTGTCTTCCGCGTCCGGATGGAGGGCGATCCTTGCAACGGTGATCCGTATTTTCATCGGCTTTCTGGCCGGCTGCGCGATCGGCATTGCGCTTGCGGTTCTGACCGCGTCCTTCAAGACGATGAACTGGATCCTCAGTCCGCTTCGTACGTTGATCAAGACGACGCCGATCACTTCGTTTGCGCTGATCCTGCTGGTTTCCGTCGTTTCAAACGCCGTTCCCGTTATCGTCGCGATGATCGTAGTCGTTCCCATGATCTGGCGTACGACGGAGGAGTCGATCCTCGGTCTTGATAAAAAGCTTTCCGAGATGGCCGACGTCTTTCTTACTCCCTGGAAAAAACTGATCCACGTGATCCTGCCGCAGATACTGCCGCAGCTGTTTGCGACGGCTTCTACCGCTCTGGGCTTTGCCTGGAAAGCCGTTATCACGGCCGAGATCCTGTCCCTTCCGGTTCACGGCGTCGGCCGGCAGATGCAGTACGATAAGTATTATTACGACATTCCGAGTTTGTTTGCGTGGACGATTCTGATTATTCTGCTGTCGGTCCTTGTCGAATCCGTTTTGCGGCTGCTGTTGAGAAAGGCGGGGAAGCGGTATGATTGAGATCAGGAATCTTTCTCTTCGGTTTGATGAGAAAACCGTTTTCGAGCACAGTGACTTTTCGTTCCCGGACGAAGGAATCGTTCTGATCTCGGGCGTTTCCGGGATCGGAAAAACGACGCTTCTCCGCGTGCTGTGCGGACTTCTGAAGCCTTCCGGCTGTGTTGTAACGGGAACGGAAGGACGGAAATGCTCCTTTGTGTTTCAGGAGCCGAGGCTTCTCGAACATATGACCGCGCTGGAAAACGTCGCGCTTGTATCGGATAAAAGGACCGCGGAAGACCTTCTGCTTCGTCTGAATATGGAGCAGGAACTGCACCAGAAAGCCGGAGAGCTTTCCGGCGGTCAGAAGCAGCGCGTTTCGATCGCGCGCGCGTTCGCCTATTCCGACGATATCGTTCTGCTCGACGAGCCGTTTTCCGGCCTGGATGAGCAGAACAAACGCACCGCTGCGGAACTGATCCGCACTGCCAGACTGGCCGTTGTCGTCTCGCATGATCCGACCGACGAAGAACTGCTGAAACCGGACAGAAAAATACGGCTTTGACTTGCACTTTTCTCGCATATGTGGTATGATATCATATCAATATTATGCGGAGGAATGCAAATGGGTATCGTCGTTCGCGATAAACGTTTCCCTTCATCTACCGGAATCTGCGACGTTCGCTACAGAATTTGGGCGCCGGATGAACCGCGCGCATGCGTACAGATCATTCACGGTATGGCGGAGCATATCGAGCGATATCATGATTTCGCCATGTTCCTTGCCGAAAACGGGATCCTTGTTTTCGGCATGGATCTTCCCGGACACGGAAAATCCGTCGGAAAAGACCAGCCTTTGGGGTATTTCGGCGAAAAGGACGGATGGGATCACCTGATCGCAGATAATAAAACCATGCACGATGCCGTTATGAGCGAGCATCCTTCTTTGGCGTGCATCCTGTTCGGTCATTCGATGGGCAGCTTCCTTGCAAGGACGTATGCCGGACGGATGGGCGTGGACTTTGACGCGTTCGTATTCTCCGGAACGGCAGGCGCGAATCCTGCGCTTCCGATCGCGAAAGCGCTTGCCCGCCGCGCCGTAAAGAAGGGGGACGGCAAAAAGCCGAACGAGACCCTGAACAAGCTCAGCTTCGGCGCATACAATAAAAAATTCAAAGATGCGCGCACGGAATATGACTGGCTTTCCCGCGATGCCGCAAACGTCGACAAATACGTCGAGGATCCGCTCTGCGGCTTCGTGTTTACGTCGAGCGCCTTCTGCGACCTGTTCACCGGCCTTGCCGAGGTTTCCGGCCTGAACTGGGCGAAGCGCGTTCCGAACCGTCCCGTCTTTCTGATGTCCGGTTCAAACGATCCGGTCGGCGGCATGGGAAAAGGCGTGAAACAGGTCAACCAGTGGCTTTTGAAGAGCAACCACCGCGTTTCCATGAAACTCTATCCGGAAGGCCGTCACGAAATGCTGAACGAGACGAATCGTTCGGAAGTGTACGGCGACGTTCTTCTGTTCATTGAAAGCGTCTGTGCGGCGGGTGAAATGAAATGAGCATTCTTATCTATCGCGATCCGAAAACGGTCGGCGTTGCCGCAGCGACGCTGATCGCATCGCATCTGATCGCCGATCAGAAATTCGTATTCGGAGCGGATTATCACGAAATGCTTCTTCCGACGTACGATTCGCTTTCCGCGATGACGGAAAACGGGCTTCTGAACTGGAATGAAGCGCACGTTTATCAGCTGTTTGAGTTTCTGCCCGACGAGAACGGCGAGCAGAGGATCGCGAATCTGCTCGGGAAAGCGCTTTTCGCGAAGACGGACATTTCGGACCGGCAGTACTCGGTTCCGTTCTCCGCAACGATGCCGCCCGAATCTACGTCCGAATTCTTTGAGCAATCGATTCTTGAAGACGGCGGATTCGACGCGGTTCTGATCGCAGTTCGTCACGACGGTTCGCTTCTCATGAACCGGTCCTGTGACAGTGATCCGGAAACGCATGTGGAACGGGACGACGGAGACGGGTTTATCACCGTCGGTCTGTCCGCGCTGATGCAGGCAAAGCATCCGATCGTTGTTGCGACCGGAATAAACAGTGCGGAAGCCGTCAGAACGATGCTGAAAGGGAACATCACGGAATCGCCCGTTGCGGCGCTTCGCCTGCATCCCGGCGCAACGTTCCTGCTGGATGAAGAAGCAGCGGAACTGCTTTGATTAAGAATAACGTTTATATACAGTGATTAGGAGGAAAAACAATGTCCGGACATTCGAAATGGGCAAACATCAAGAATAAGAAAGAAAAGACCGACGCGCAGAAGGGTAAGATCTTTACGAAGATCGGGCGCGAGATTGCGATCGCCGTAAAAGAGGGCGGCGGAGCGGATCCCGCAAACAATTCCAAGCTGCGCGACGTTATCGCAAAGGCGAAAGCGGCAAACATGCCGAATGACAACATCTCCCGCTCCATCAAAAAAGCAAGCGGCGACGGCAATGCCGTCGATTATGAAGAGGTCGTATATGAAGGATACGGTCCCGGAAACGTTGCCGTCATCGTCAACGTTCTGACCGATAACCGCAACCGCATCGCTGCGGAAATGCGTCACATCTTTTCCAAGAGCGGCGGCAGCATGGGCGCGTCCGGTTCGGTTGCCTGGATGTTCGATAAAAAAGGTCTTATCGTGATCGAGCGCACCGCGCTGATGGACGAGGACGAGGTTATGATGCAGGCGCTTGACGCCGGCGCGGAAGATTTTATCGCGCAGGACGATGCGTTTGAGATCTACACCGCGCCCGCGGATTTCTCCGCTGTGCGCGAGAATCTTGAGAATCTCGGCTTCTCGTTCCTTTCCGCCGAGATCAGCCAGATCCCGAAGAACACGACCAACATCACCGATCCCGAAACGATTGAAAAGATCGAACGGTTCCTTGAACGGATGGACGACAACGACGACGTTCAGGAAGTGTTCCATAACGGCGTCTGGGAAGAAAAAGAATAATATTCGCGGCTTTTTTACAGTAAGGTTAACAGAATAGCAAAGGAGGTTCTATCATGGCGATTTCTGTCTCGAACGAAATGGGAACCGTTTCCGTTTCGGAAGATCTGATCGCAACCATTGCGGGATATGCTACGGTAGAAAACTACGGGATCGTCGGTATGTGCGCGCGCAGCGCCGGCGATGCGATCGTTGAACTGTTCGGAAGAGAAAATCTGCAGAAGGGCGTTCTGGTCGAGAAAGTCGGCGACAATCAGGTCGACGTTTCTCTTCATGTTGCGCTTCAGTACGGCGTTTCGCTTCCGGCTGTTTCACAGAACACAAAGCAAAACGTACGGTATCGAATTGAAGACCTGACCGGAGTCTCTGTTCGCGACGTGAATATCTTTGTGGAAAGTATTCGCGTTCAGTAAGCGATTTTCGGAGGTTTGAGCATTGAGCAATCAGAAGATCAGCGGTGCAGTGCTTCGGGATCTTTTCCTCGGCGGCGCCGCAAATTTAGAGAAAAACAAAGCATACATCGACTCGCTCAACGTATTTCCCGTCCCGGACGGCGATACGGGTACGAATATGTCGATGACGATGCAGGGCGCGGTTAAGGACCTGCGGTCCATGCCCGATACCGTTTCGGTCGGCGAGGTCATGGATGCGGTCGCGCTCGGCGCGCTCAAAAATGCGCGCGGGAATTCCGGCGTTATTCTGTCGCAGCTTTTCCGCGGCTATCAGCAGGTCTGCAAAGGACAGAAAGAGATCACGGTTCACATGCTGTCCGAAGCGCTGGAGGCAGGGACGAACGCCGCGTACAAGGCGGTCCTGAGACCGAAAGAAGGAACCATTCTTACGGTTTCCAGAATGATCTCGCAAGCCTGCGCTGTCGTTTCGAAACGCAATCAGAAGCTTACGCTCGACGCGCTGCTCGATAAGGTCCTTGCCGTCGGACAGGAAGCGCTTGACAATACGCCGAACCTGCTTCCCGTTCTGAAGGAAGCGGGCGTCGTTGACAGCGGCGGTTTCGGTCTTCTGACCGTTTACCGCGGTTTCAAAGCGGTCCTGAACGGCGAAGACATTCCCGATATTGCAGAGGAACCCGTTGTTCAGGTGCCCGAAGAGCTGCCGGAAGGCGCGGATTTCGATCATTTCTCCACCGAAGAGATCGAATTCGGCTATTGCACGGAATTCTTTATCGTCCGTCTGATCGACGGATTCTCCGAGACCGACCTCGAAAAACTGCGCGATCATCTTGTCCGCGTCGGCGATTCCGTCGTCGTTGCGGCAGGAGACGACTTTGTCAAGGTGCACGTTCATTCGAACTGTCCCGGAAAGATCCTGCAGTTTGCCATGCAGTACGGCGAGCTTGATCGCATGAAGATCGAAAACATGCGGGAACAGAACCGTCAGCTGATCGAAACGAAAAAACGCAACGAGCGTGAGTTCGGCATCATCGCCGTCAGCGCGGGAGACGGGATCGACGATATTTTCCGGAATTTTTCGGTCGATCGTATCATTTCGGGCGGTCAGACGATGAATCCGAGCATCGACACGATCGTAAACGCCGTCGGCCAGTGCAACGCGAGGAACGTTTTCGTGCTTCCGAACAACTCCAACATTATTCTTGCCGCACAGCAGGCGAAGGATCTTTGTTCCTGCAACGTGATCGTTCTTCCCACGAAGACGATTCCGCAGGGGATCGCCGCCGCAATGGCGTTTAACCCGGATCTCTCGCTTGAAGAAAACGAAACCAACATGCAGGATGCGGTCAGCGAGATCGTTTCCGGTGCCGTTACCTACGCGATCCGTGAAACGCAGTACAACGGCAACAAGATCAAAGAAGGCGATGTGATCGGACTTCTCGACAACGACATTGTAACCGTTGCTCCGTCCGTGAACGAAACGGTTAAAAAGACCGTGGCGTTGATGATTGAGAAACGCGATATCGACGATCCGATCGTCAATCTTTACTTCGGCGATGCTGTCGACGAGGATGAGGCGAACGAGCTTGCCGAATCGCTGCAGGATCGTTTCGAAAATGCCGAGTTCATTGTAGCACGGGGCGGACAGCCGCTGTACTACTATTATCTATCCGTTGAATAAAGGAACGAGCCGCCGAAAGGCGGCTCGAACAATATGATGAACCTTTCAGATCTGAAGGGGATCGGTCCGAAGCGGCTGGCTCTGTTTTCGCAATTGCATATCGAATCTCCGGAGGATCTGCTTCGGTTTTATCCGCGGGAATACCTCGACTATTCCGTCACGACGCCGATCGCCCGTTTGATCGAAGGCGACCGCGTTTCCGTTCGCTGTACGGTCATATCCGAACCGACGGTGTATTATGCCAAAGGCATGTATATCGTTTCCGTACGGGTTTCCGACGGATCTGGAAACGCTGTGCTGCGCTGGATGAATCAGCCTTACCGCCGCAATCAGTTTCATGTCGGAGAAACGTTTCATGCAAACGGCACCGTTTCCAAAAAACACGGTACAGTTCTTTATAATCCTGTGATCGACCGCGGCAGCGGGGGAATCCTTCCGATCTATCCGACCGTAAAGGGTCTGTCGCAAGCCGTCATTCGTGACGCGGTTTCCGCCGTTCTTGATGCGAATGAAATGACGGATCTCATCCCGTCGGAGTGGCTTACCGCATACAGCCTGACGGATCTTCGCTTTGCGCTTCGCAATATCCATCAGCCGGTTTCTTCCGATGCGCTTGCATCGGCCAAGGAGCGGCTTTCCTTTGATGAAGCGTTCCTGTATTTTACGGCGATCCGTATTGCGAAGGATGAAAGAGAACGGCATAACGGTTTTGCATTTCAAACGGATGGCTGCAAAGAACGGTTTATGCGTTCGCTTCCGTTTTGCCCGACGGATGCGCAGCTTCGCGTGATGAACGAAGTCGAAACCGATATGCGCGCAGACCGTCCGATGAATCGGCTGATCCAAGGGGACGTCGGCTCCGGCAAAACGCTCATCGCCGAATATGCGCTGTCCCTCGCTTCCGAGAACGGGAAACAGGGCGTTTTGCTTGCGCCGACGGAGATCCTGGCAGAACAGCACTGTCAATCCCTGAAAAGGCGGTTCGGAAGACTTTGCCTGTATACCGGAAGTCTGCCGCAAAAAGAAAAAAACGAGATCCTTAACGGGATCGAGAGCGGCGCGTACGACGTGATCGTCGGAACGCATGCGCTTCTTTCCGATTCGGTTCACTTCCGCGATCTGGGCCTCGTAGTTACGGATGAGCAGCACCGGTTCGGCGTCGCGCAGCGTGCAAAGATCGAAGCGAAAGGCGTAAGGCCTGACGTGCTCGTCATGTCTGCAACGCCGATCCCGCGCACGCTCGCGCTTCTTTTGTACGCCGATCTGGATTTGTCCGTTATTGATCAGCTTCCGCCCGGCAGAGTGCCGGTCAGAACGTTTCTCGTGCCGCAGAAGAAACGAAAGGATCTGTACCGTCATCTGTCCGACTGTGCGCAAAACGGGGAGAGGGCTTATGTCATCTGTCCGCTGATCGAACCGACAGAGGGGCTTGAAGGGCTGTCCCTGGCCGAGATCGAATCGGAGCTCAAAGAACTGCTGCCGGACGCAGCCATTGCTTCACTGCATGGACAGATGCCCGATTCGGAAAAGAACCGGATCATGAACGCGTTTCGCGACGGGTCTGTTTCGATCCTGATCGCTACGACCGTGATCGAGGTCGGTGTCGACGTTCCCGAAGCGACCGCTGTCGTGATCGAAGGCGCCGAACATTTCGGCCTTGCAACGCTGCATCAGCTTCGCGGAAGAGTCGGCAGGGGAGACAAACCGTCGTCCTGCTATCTCCTTTGCCGGAAGCTGACCGAACAGTCCAAGCGAAGAGTCGAAACGATGCTGGAAACGACCGACGGATTTACTGTTGCGCAGCGGGATTTCGAGATCCGGGGAATGGGGGATCTGTTCGGCGTTCGACAGAGCGGAGAAGCCGGATTGAATTCCGTTTTTACCGCCTGTTCTCCCGAAACACTCGAAAAAGCCGTCCGTGCATCAAACGAAGTGTTTTCGCTCCCGAAAACGCAGTACAACCTGCTGATCGAAGAGGCTGTGAATCGATACCGCACCTTTTCGGACGTAGCGCATAACTGAAAAAGATCGCCGGTCTTCGGCGATCTTTTACGGTTTACCGCATCATGGAACTGTTCATATTGTTCTGCGCGTATGCGATCATGCGCTTGACCATTTCTCCGCCGACCGATCCGGCTTCACGGGAAGTCAGATCGCCGTTGTAACCCTGCTTCAGATCGACATTGAGGGAATTGGCGACTTCATATTTGAAGTTCTGCAGAGACTGTTTGCTTTCCGGGATCAATGCTCCGTTTCTGCTCATTTTTGTATTCTCCTTTCACTGTTAATGAAGATTCTTTTCCGCATATGCGATCATACGCTTTACCATTTCTCCGCCGATGCTGCCTGCTTCGCGCGAGGAAAGATCACCGTTGTATCCGGGCTTCAGATCGATATTCAGAGAAGACGCGACCTCGCTCTTGAAGGACTGCAGCTTGCCTTTGGATTCGGAATTCGACGAACCGTTACGAGTCATGTGTTTCACCTCCTTGTGTTTTCTTACTTCTACTTTCTGCAGGAAAGCGCAAAATATGATCGGTAAAAAATGTAACTTTTGCGGGAGAAAAAACGGTCCTTGATTGATAGGATCGAATGTAGTATAATCAATTGATAAATTAGGGGGAAACTGTCATGGCAGAAGCAAACTTTATTTCGAATGAAGAGCTCGCTCTGCAAAACGATATTGCGCAATCGATCGCTCGCGAAAATGAAGGACGATCGCTTACTTTCTTTGTTGAAACGTTCGGATGTCAGATGAACGTTCGCGACAGCGAAACGATCCAGGGCGAACTGTCGGAAATGGGTTACACCGCCGCAAGCGAAAAAGAATCCGCCGATCTGATTCTTTATAATACGTGCTGCGTCAGAGAACACGCCGAAAAGCGTCTGATGGGCAATATCGGCGCCCTGAAGGAGCTTTACGACCGGAAACCCGGCATGATCATCGGCGTTTGCGGATGTATGATGCAGCAGGACGGCGTCGGAGAGAAGCTCCTGAAGCGTTTTCCGCACGTCAGTCTCGTATTCGGCACGAACGTGATCTATCGGCTGCCCGAAATGATTCGTCGCGTCATGAACGGAGAGCGCGTGCTCGTAAAGGATCGGGCCGGCGATTCGATCGCGGAAGGTCTGCCGCAGCTTCGGGACAATCCGCGCAGCGCATTTGTAAACATCACCTTCGGCTGCGATAACTATTGCTCGTATTGCATCGTTCCGTACGTGCGCGGCAGAGAGCGTTCCCGTGATCCGAAGGATATTCGCGACGAAGTCGCATCCCTTGTGCGAAGCGGCATCACCGAGATCACGCTGCTCGGGCAGAATGTCAATTCCTACGGAAACAACGGGACGGCAGGGATGACGTTTGCCGAGCTCCTGGCTTACGTTTCCGACGTGCCCGGTCTGAAGCGCCTTCGCTTCATGTCTTCCCATCCGAAAGATCTGAACGAAGACGTAATGCAGGCGATCGCATCTCTTCCGAACGTCTGCCATCACGTGCATCTTCCGGTTCAGTCCGGAAACGATGAGATTCTGAGACGCATGAATCGCCGATACACGCGGGAACGGTATCTGTCGATCGTCCGGCGCCTTCGCGAGCTCGTTCCGGATATTGAGTTTACGACGGACATTATCGTCGGTTTTCCCGGCGAAACCGAAGAGGCGTTTGCCGATACGATGTCGCTTGTGGACGAAGTCGGATTCGCATCGGCATTTACGTTTGCATATTCTCCGCGACGCGGCACAGTCGCTGCCGGAATGGCCGATCAGATTCCCGAAGCGATCAAGAAGGACCGTCTGAAGCGCCTGAATGAACTGCAGGCCAAAAAGACGGTCGAAAACAATGCAAAATACATCGGTCATGAAGGGGAAGTCCTTGTTGAAGGATTCGACTGCTGCGGCGAGCAGACGATGCTTTACGGCAAGTATCAGAACTTTAAAATGGTCTATTTCCCGGGCGACGCCGGGCTTCTGAACCGGTATGTTCCGGTTCGCGTAACCAAACTGTCAAAGAATTCTTTATTGGGAGAAATGATCCATGCATGAATTGAAAACGTATCTTGAATTGAGCGAACAGCTGAAGGCGGATAAGCCGTTGATGGACCTGATTGAAACGTATGAAGCGGAAACCAGGAAACTGATGGATCTGCTCCAGGACCCCGATTACGATGCGCAGGAAGCGATCCGGCTCACAAATGACGTCGAATACATGTCCGGCCAGATCTCGGCGAATCCGCTGTACGCAAAATTTGCGGCTGCAAAAGAAGCACTTGACAAGGCGCTTCTCGAAAAGGCGGTCAAAACCATGCCGTGCGATTGCAACTGCAGCACCTGCAAAGCCGAGTGCAGCTCCCGGGAGGAAAAGAAATGAACGAATTGACGCCGATGATGCGCCAATACATGGAAGTCAAACAGCAGTATCCCGACTGCTTTCTGTTCTATCGTCTCGGAGATTTCTATGAGATGTTCTTCGATGATGCGATTGAAGGATCCAGGATTCTTGAACTGACCCTGACGGGACGGGACTGCGGCCTTGAGGAACGCGCGCCGATGTGCGGCGTTCCGTATCATGCCGTCGATACCTATATCAACAAGATGATCTCTCAGGGGCATAAAGTCGCCATCTGTGAGCAGATGGAGGATCCCGCGCTTGCAAAGGGTCTTGTTACCAGATCCGTGACGCGAGTGATCACGCCCGGTACGGTCATCGAGGAAAAGATGCTCGACGGTGCGAAGAATAACTATATTTTCGCTCTGAACTATGCACAGAACGGCATCGGATATGCGTACGCGGATATTTCCACCGGCGCGTTCTATTGCTGTGAAGTCTACGGAACGAACGTGATGAACGTCCTGTTCGACGAACTCACGCGGCTCAATCCTTCCGAAATCATCGCGAACGAATCCGCGTTTGAACAGGAGTATCTCGTCAAGCGCATTCGTGCGTCATACTATCTCGAAAAGCTAGCCAACGTTCGTTTTCACATCGATTTGTCCGAAAAGCGTTTGAAGGAGCATTTTTCCGTTGCTTCCCTGAAAAGCTTCGGGCTTGACGGGAAAGCGCTTGCCGTCGGCGCATCCGGCGCGTTGCTGTCGTATCTTGAAGATACGCAGAAAAACGCGTTGACGCATATCCATTCGATCAAGTTGCTCAACCGGTCCGAATTCATGCAGCTTGACGCATCCACGCGCAGGAATCTGGAACTGACGCAGCCGCTGCAGTTCAACGGCAGCAAGAAGAGCACGCTTTTGTATCTGCTCGATGCGACCAAAACCAGTATGGGCGCGCGGCTCCTTCGCAGCTGGATCGATTGCCCGCTTCAGAGCAGGAATGAAATCGAGTATCGTCTTCAGGCCGTGAACGCTTTTACCGGCGATCTTCGCACGAGAAAGACGCTCGGCGAATATCTCGGCTCCGTTTACGACATTGAACGTTTGACGAGTAAGATTGCTTACGGAACGATCAACGGAAGGGACTGCATCGCGCTGATGAATTCTCTTCGACAGATCACGCCGATCACAATGCTTCTGTACGGAATTCCGGCGGAAGCGATCGATACGATCGTACGCAATCTTGATCCGATGGACGACGTGATCGGACTGATCGACGCTGCGATCGATCCGAATCCGCCCGTCAATATCAAAGACGGCGGACTGATCCGAAAAGGGTACAATGCAGAAGTCGACGAACTGCGTTCGATCTCCGGTGACAGCCAAAGCATGCTTGAACAGATCGCCGCAAGAGAAAGAGAAGCGACCGGGATCAAAACGCTCCGGATCGGCTTTAACCGCGTGTTCGGATACTATATCGAGGTTACGAAATCCCTGACGCAGAACGTTCCGTACTATTACGAACGAAAGCAAACGCTCGCCAACGCGGAACGGTATATTACGCCGGAGCTGAAGGAGCTCGAGCAGAAGATCCTAAGCGCAGCGGATCGATTGGTCGAACTGGAGACGCAGCTGTTCCGCGAGGTCCGCGATGCGCTGCTTGCTACAACGGAACGTCTTCAGCAGAACGCCGCGCTTCTAGCACGTCTCGATGTATATCGTTCGTTCGCGGAAGTTGCCGTTTCCAATCGTTACGTCAAACCGACGCTCTCGGACGAGCCCGTCATTCGCATTGTCAACGGGCGGCATCCGATCGTGGAACGTTCCCTGAAGAACGGATTTATTCCGAACGACGTTTTTCTCGATCTCGACAAGAACCGTCTTCTGATTGTGACCGGTCCGAATATGGCCGGTAAATCGACCTATATGCGTCAGGTCGCGCTGATTACGCTCATGGCGCATATCGGAAGCTTCGTTCCCGCAGACGAAGCGGAGGTCGGGATCGTCGACCGCATTTTTACCCGCATCGGCGCGAGCGACGACCTCGCATCGGGTCAGAGCACGTTCATGGTCGAGATGAGTGAAATGGCGAATATCCTGAACAACGCTACGAAAAACAGCCTGTTGATCCTGGACGAGATCGGCAGGGGAACGAGCACGTTCGACGGGTTGTCGATCGCCTGGTCCGTTCTCGAGCATATTGCGAACCCGATTCTTTGCGGCGCGAAAACCCTGTTTGCGACGCATTATCACGAACTGACGGAGCTGGAAGGGAAGCTTGACGGCGTCGTGAATTTCCGCATTACGGTCAAGGAAATCGGCGACGACGTTCTGTTCCTACGTAAGATCGTTCGCGGAAGCGCGGATAAGAGCTTCGGCGTTCAGGTCGCAAAACTGGCAGGTCTTCCCGATTCTGTGATCGCCCGTGCCAAGGAGATCCTTGCCGATCTGGAGCGTTCGGACCTGCTTTCCGAAACGAACAAAGAACCGCAAGCGAACGAACCAACACCGGATTCCGCCGTGAAGCAGTCCATTCTGAATGATCTCGGGAAACTGGATCTGGACAGAATGACGCCGATCGAAGCGTTTATGAAACTGCATTCGTATTCCGACGCGTTGAAAGGAGTCTGACGATGTCCGTTATTCATGTTCTGAAACCGCAGATCGCGAACCAGATCGCGGCAGGCGAAGTCGTCGAGCGTCCCGCGTCCGTCGTGAAAGAACTTGTAGAGAACGCAATCGACGCCGGCGCAACGGCGATCACCGTTCGGATCGAAAACGGCGGGATGCGCAGCATTTCCGTCTCGGACAACGGCTGCGGCATCGCGAAGGATGACTGCCGGAACGCCTTCCTGCGGCATGCGACCAGTAAGATCGCTACGTCGGAAGATCTGACGCGCGTTACAACGCTCGGCTTCCGGGGTGAAGCGCTTGCATCCATCGCGTCCGTTTCCCGCGTCACGATGGTCACGCGTCCGAAGGATGCGGAGGTCGGAACAAAGCTTCAGATCGACAACGGTTCCGTTCGGTCGGAGGAGGAAGTATCCTGCGTGTTCGGCACGTCGTTTGTCGTAGAGGAGTTATTTGCTTCGGTTCCGGCGCGTCTGAAGTTCCTGAAATCACCGAGAACGGAAGCGGGGTATATCGGCGATTACGTCGGGAAAATGATCCTTGCAAGACCCGAAATCTCTTTCAAATACGAAAACGACGGCAGGACCGTTTACGAAACGTTCGGTGACGGGGATCTTTTTAACGCGATCTTCAGCGTTTACGGCTCGTCGATCGCCGACAAACTTGTTCCGGTTTCGTACGAAAACGGGTATATGAAGGTGACCGGTTTTCTCGGCCTCCCGGAAATCTCCCGCAACAACCGTTCCCATCAGACCATCTTTCTCAACGGCCGATCCATTCGGTCCGCGGCGGTATCCGCCGCAGTCGCGCAGGCATATGATACCCGTCTGATGATCGGACGGTTTCCGCTTTTCGTTCTCAATCTCGGGATTTCTCCGCTGGAAGTTGACGTAAACGTTCATCCGACGAAGGCGGAAGTCCGGTTTGCGGACGAGAATCGCGTGTTCCAGGCCGTTTCCGCAGCCGCGAGGCTTGCGTTGTCTTCGACCGACCGTCACGTGGAATCTGCGTTCGACACCGTTTTGCCGAAGCAGCCCTCGCTATCGTCTGCAGAACCGGAAACTGACCCGCGCCGGCCTCAGCACGTCGATTTTCATTCCTTCGGCTCCGGGAACCGTTCTTTTTCCTACAAAGAACAGAATGTGTCGTCTTTTGTCGGTTCCGGGTATCGGGGTGACGTTCCTACATTTCAGATTCGCACGGAAGCGAAGACGCAGAGCCGTGAGCCGGAACATGCTTCGCCGCTGTTTGATCATGAACCGATCAACGTGATCGGATGTGCGTTCCGCACCTATTGGATCGTCGAGAAGGGAGAGAATCTGTATCTGATCGACCAGCATGCCGCGCATGAAAGAAAACTGTACGACGCGCTCTCATCGGAAGAGATCACGATTTCGTCTCAGCAGCTTCTCGTTTCCCGGGAGATCACGCTGACGCCCTCCGAGATGGAGCAATACACCGAGAACCGGAAATCGTTCCTTGATCTCGGATTCGGTCTTACGCAATCCGGCACGCGGACACTGACGATGAGCGAAGCGCCCGTTCTGAACGGCAAAACGCTTCATGAAGACTTCTTTCACGCGGTACTTGCGCTTTTGTCCGATCGGAAGGAAAACGTTAAGGAATCGCTTCTCAAAGAAAAAATGATGCAGACGGCATGTAAACACGCCGTAAAGGGAGGGGAGCCGGTTCAGGAGAGCGAGATCCGCGATCTGCTTGAACAATTCCTCTCCGGAAACGTTCCCCTGACGTGCCCGCACGGCCGGCCTGTCGTTGTTCGCATTACGAAAACGGAACTGGAAAAGATGTTCCGCAGGATCGTATGAAAGACAAGCCTCCCGTACTTTGCATCGTCGGACCGACGGCGTGCGGAAAAACGTCTCTTTCCGTTGAACTTGCAAAATGCGTATCCGGGGAGATCGTGTCCGCCGACGCCGTTGCCGTTTACCGCGGCCTGGACATCGGTTCTGCGAAACCTTCATTGGAAGAACGGCAGGGCGTAGCGCATCATATGATCGACTGCGTCGATCTTGCGGACAACTCGTTTTCCGTCTCGGCGTTTCGTGAAGCGGCAAGGGCATGCATTGACGATATCCTTGCACGGGGCAAGCTTCCGATCCTTGTCGGAGGGAGCGGGCTGTATGTCGATGCCGTATTCTCCGATATGCGCTTCTCAGCGCCGTCTGATCCGGAGATTCGTGCGAGAGTGGAGAGAGAATACGACGAGGATCAAACTGCCGTTTTTGAAACGCTGAGACGCGTTGACGGCGCTTCAGCCGAACGGCTTCATCCGAATGACCGAAAACGTGTCGTGCGCGCGCTGGAAGTCTTTCTCGTCAGCGGCCGTCCGTTTTCAGAGCTGAACGATTCGTTTGAGAGCGCGCAGAAGAACGACGGGACATACCGTACCGTACGCCTCGGTCTGATCAAGCCCAGAGACGTTTTGTACAACGGGATTGACCGGCGCGTTGACCGTATGATCTCCGCCGGTCTTACGGAGGAAGCGTTCGATTTGTTCCGAAACGGGTTTACGCCTGATCGTTATAAGGCGATGCAGTCGATCGGTTACGCGCAGCTGTACCCCGTTTTCTGCGGAGAAACTTCCCTGCAGGAGGCGATCGATCGCATCAAGCAGGACACACGGCGCTTTGCAAAGCGTCAGATCACCTGGTTCAAGAGAAACCGCGAAACGATCTGGTTCGACACCGATCGTTTGCCCGAAATGGAAATCATCAATCAAGTATTGGAATTGTTGAAATGAACATTGAAAAACTGATCGCAGAAGCCGAGGAAAGATGCAGCAGCGCTTTCCGGGCGGCAGAAAAGACCTCTTTGACGTGCACGGAGCGTGTTCTGAATGCATTTGCCGAACACCGTATTTCCGCCCGTCATTTTGCGCCTACGGAAGGATACGGCTATGATGACGCGGGCAGAGACGCGCTTGACGCGGTGTTTGCCGACGCCTTGTTTGCGGAGGATGCGCTCGTTCGACCGCAGATCGCAAACGGAACGCACGCGATCTTTCTTGCGCTGTCCGGCGTTACGGAGCCGGGGGATACGATCCTTTCTCTGACCGGATCGCCGTATGATACGCTTGAAAGCGCGGTCGGAATCGCCGGATCCATCCCGAATTCGCTCTCCCGGTTCGGGATCCGGTTTGAATCCGTTCCCATGAAAAACGACAGGATCGATTTTTCAACGGCAGGGGATAGGATCCGGAACGATCCTTCCGTCAAGATGATCTATCTGCAGCGTTCGCGCGGGTATTCCTGGCGGAAAGCGCTTACGATCGATCTGATCCGTGAAGCGATCGAGTATGTGAAATCGATTCGTTCCGACCTGATCGTCTTTGTGGACAATTGTTACGGCGAGTTTACGGAGGAAACGGAACCGACCGCCGTCGGCGCCGATCTGATCGCCGGCAGCCTGATTAAAAACTGCGGCGGCGGCATCGCGCCCACGGGCGGCTATATTGCCGGGCGGAAAGATCTGATCGAGGCTGTTTCGTTTCGTCAGACGGTTCCCGGATGCGGTAAGGAGATCGGATCGTACGCCGCCTCATACCGCCCGTTTTATCAGGGTTTGTTTCTTGCGCCGCATACGGTGCTGCAGTGCTTGAAAAGCGCGATCCTGTTTTCCGCTTTGTTTGAATCGCTCGGATATGAAACGATGCCGCATGCGAACGATAAGCGCAGCGACATCATTCAGTCGATTCGATTTGAACGGGAGGAACAGATGGTCGCATTCATGCGATCCGTTCAGGCGGCGGCGCCGGTCGACAGCTTTGTTGTTCCCGAGGCCTGGGATATGCCCGGTTATTCCGATCCGGTCATAATGGCGGCCGGTACGTTTGTGCAGGGCGCTACGACGGAACTGAGCGCCGACGGACCGATCCGCAGGCCGTATACCGCCTATCTGCAGGGCGCGCTCACCTATGAACATGCGGTGATCGCAGCGAAAAAAGTGCTTTCTGCGTTAATAACTGCGCATTAGTCCCGTCACACACCCGAGGATCTCAACCCGGTCGGGTGAAAACTGCATTGCGGAAAAAGCTTCGTTCTCCGGACGAAGCTCTATTTTTTGGTCGGAGATCCTGAAAAACCGTTTTACGGTAACGTCTTCTCCGTCGATCCTTGCAACGACGATATCCCCGTCGTCCGGAAAAACGTCCTGTTCGACGACGATGACGTCTTGATCCCGGATCCCCGCGTTTTTCATGCTTTCGCCGGATACGCGCAGCATAAAAGCGTCGAAGCCTGAACGGCGAAGCAGGAGGGAGGGGACAGGGAAGTCGTCCTCTCTGTTTTCCAGAGCGGTGATCGGAATGCCTGCCGCGACTTTTCCGAGCAGAGGAACGTTTTCCTGACCCGATTTATGCGCGGATACGCTGTATGCACGTTTTTTGTTCGGATCGGAACGGATCAAACCTTCGTCGCGCAGCTGTTTCAGATATCGATGAACGGAGGCGGGGGATGCAAGTCCTACGGCGTCGCAGATTTCACGTACCGTGGGCGGAAATCCGTTCCGCTCCTGCGCTTCGCGAATAAACAGATAGATTCGATCTTTGGCTTCGTTCAGCTTTTTCATGACGCTCACCTCATCGGTATCATAACACAACATTTCCCAAAATGCAAACGTTTGTTCGAATCATTGTTCCGGTGACGATTCCGAATCGAGTGCGGTCGGATCGTCTTCTCTGAGCTTGATATATTTTGCGGCGAGCCGGCTTCGGTCTTCCTTCATGGCGGCATAGTGTTTTCTTGTCGTATTGACGTCTTTATGTCCAAGAACGTCAGCAACGAGATAAATATCTCCGCTTTCCTGATACAGCATCGTACCGTACGTGCTTCTCAGTTTATGCGGCGTGATTTTTTTCAGAGGCGTCGCAACGCTTGCATATTTTTTGACAAGGTTTTCAACCGCGCGGGGCGTGATGCGTCTTCTTTGCATGGAAAGAAAAAAGGCGGATTCGTGACCGCTGACTGGAATGATTGTTTTGCGTTCTTCAAGGTATTCCGAAAGAGCGGAGGCTACCTCCGGACCGAAAGCAAGCGTCTCCTGGTTTCCGCCTTTTCTGGTTACGACAAACTGATTTTTGGAGAAGTCGATATCGTTCAGATCGATTCCGACAAGCTCCGAAATACGGATTCCGGTTCCGAGAAACAGGGAGAGGATCGCAACGTCGCGGAGCTTTGTCGAATTGTGGAAGCGCCGCTGCGTTTTCGTCATGCCGCTGCCGCTTTCCGTTGCGTCCAGCAGATCGGCGACTTCATTGGCTTCCAGACGGATAATGGTCTTTTCGTGCAGCTTGGGCGTATCCACAAGCGCGGCGCAGTTGGTTTTGATGAGCGATCTCTTATACAGATATTTGAATAACGAACGGATTGCCGACAGCTTTCTTGCTTTTGCACGTTCACTGTTTTCGATGATTTTTTCCGATTCGGACGATTTGCTCCGGTACAGAGAAATATAATCCAGATACAGTTCGATATCGAGGGAGGAGAGACCGTCAACGTCGGCAAGCGTGAATTGATCGGAAGAACGTCCGGAGAATCGGTCGATCTGTCCGCTGCACAGGAACCGGAAAAAGCTTCTCAGATCAACCGCATATCCGTACCGGGTAAGGATCGATGTGGTCGGTTCGATTGCACGGAAATACAGACTGCAGAAATCCGGCAGTTCCTTCAGCACGGAACGAAGCCGGTCGTTATAATTTTGCTTTTTTTGCAATTGGTATTCGCTCATTTTGAACTCCGAAAACCGAATAGGGCATGTGTTCTTTGTTACTGAAATTTTAACACAACTATTCGTTAAAGACAAGTTTAACGAATAGTTGTTACAGAAAATTCAAATATTTGAGGGGTTTTTATGCTTGCTCGGCGGTTTCGGGCTTTTCTTTGTTCTGTAACGATTTGATCGCTTCGCGTGCAAGTTTGTCGCACTGGTTGTTTTCAACGTTATCGGAATGACCTTTTACTTTATGAAACCGAACGATGTGCGTTACGCAAAGCGCATCAAGCTGTTCCCAAAGATCTCGGTTTTCCACTTCATGACGGTTTGCGGTTTTCCATCCGTTGCGCCGCCATTGGTCGAGCCAGCCTTTTTCAAATGCATTGCAAAGATACGCGCTGTCCGTGTACAGATTCACGCTGCAGCTTCGCTTGAGCATTCGGAGCGCTTCGATCGCTGCCGTCAGTTCCATGCGGTTGTTGGTTGTTTCCGCAGCGCAGCCGTTTGCTTCTTTTCTGTGAGCGCCGGAGATCAGAACGCAGCCCCAGCCGCCCGGACCCGGATTCCTGGAACATGCGCCGTCTGTATATATGATTACCTGATCCATTTCGATTTATTCCTGCTGAAAAAATAATATATAATCTGTGATCGCCGATAATTGCAAACGCTTCAGTTCGTCCGATCTCACGTTTATCGTATCATGATTCTTTAAAAATGTCGAGATGGATTGCTGATAATTTTTCAACAAGTCCAGGATCGGACCGATAGATTCCGAACCGATCTGCATCATGGCCGAAATCTTTTCGCCGCATTGTTCAAGCAGTTCGTTCAGCTGCTGTTTCAATTCCTTTTCGGAACAGGTCTGTTTATCGAATGCGAGCGACAGATCGGTCAGCGTTTTCGGGACGGATGCAAGGAGCGGAATCGCATCGTTTACGATCCGTATCGCTTCGGGATCTCCCTCCAGCGATATCCGAAGACCGGACCGGTCCGTTATATAGGGCGTTGCTTCAAATCCGTCTGCATTAACCTGCGACTGAACTTTGCGTACGCTCTCCTCATCGCCGTATGCGGCTGCGAAAACGCGGTAAACGCTGCCGTCCTGAAAAACGGTTCCGCCTGCGCCGAACAGCGCTATCTCTTCCCCGTGTTTTATTGCGTCGGAACGATCCGTATATACGCCCATCTGCAGGATATAAAACGGGATCGCATCGATCGTCAGCACGTTTTTGACCGGAACG
The DNA here is from genome assembly GCA_946411635.1 of uncultured Clostridia bacterium. Taxonomy (GTDB): domain Bacteria; phylum Bacillota; class Clostridia; order Christensenellales; family CAG-138; genus UBA3792. Next base: position 328,567 of record CAMKES010000001.1, read on the forward strand.
GGTTTTGCCGTCGGCTCTGCGGTGGCGCTCTGAATCGATTCATCATGTGTCTGCAGCGCGGAAACGATTTTTTTATCTTCCGGATCCATTCCGAAGCAAGACATAACAGGACGGATCAGCGAATCGGAAAGGAACGTTCCGATCGGTGACAGAACGATGATGAGAGCGATCAGTCCGATTGAAAGCAGAACGACGATCGCGGTTGCAGCGGACGATTTTCCCTTTTTTCTGCGCGATGATGCGCGTACTCTGTATTCCATATAGAAACCTCCTTCGGTATCTGTTTCAAGATACGTCGGGAGGTTTGCGGACATGCATGTATTTGCTTGTATCAGAGCATGTTTTTTGAATCGTCGGAAACGATAATATCGGGTACGGAAGAAAGCGGGATCGCGTTGCTGACGTACTTTTTCAGAGTAAACCGGAAGCAGGTCCACTCCCCTTCCTTGCTGTCGGCTTCCAGCTGTTCTTCAAGCTGATCCATGATTTTCTTCGCAATGGACAATCCGAGCCCCGTTCCGCCGTCTTTTCTGGAAGAATCGACTTTAAAGAAGCGTTCAAACAGCCTGGGAAGATTTTCTTTCGAGATCCCGATCCCGTCGTCCCAGACATCAACGACGACCTCGTGACTCGTTTCCGAGGCGCGGAGCTTGATCGTATGTCTCGCATATCGAAGTGCGTTGTCGATCAGAATGACGAGCACCTGTTCGATGCGATCGCGGTCGCTCAGAACGGACGACAGACTTTCTTCCGTTTCGATCTCGATACGGATCCCGCGTTTTTTAGCCTCGGACTGAAAACTCTGCGAGACCTCTTCAAGCAGCTCATTCACGTCGAACATCGTCATTTCCATCGATTCCGTTCCGGACTGCAGACGCGAGAGCTGCAGCATATCGGTCACCAGTCTGGACAGGCGCTCCACCTCATGCAGCATGATCAGATAATACCGTTTCTGCGCTTCCGGATCCTTTACCATGCCGTCTGACAACGGTTCCAGAAGACCGCGAAGCGAGGTCAGCGGCGTTCTGAGCTCATGACTGATATTTGCGACATATTCATTGCGCATGCGCTCGAGTTTTTCGATCTCCGTTGCGTCTTTGAACAGACCGACGGCGCCGACGCAACCCTCTGAATCGGACAGAACGGGAACGATGGAGATCCAAAGCATGCGTTCGCCGGGCAGACTGTAATGGAACATCCTCGGCTCCTCGGAGTCGATCACGGCGTCGAACGCATCCCAGATCGATCGGTCCGGAACGAGATCCATCGGAGAATGGACGTCGACCGCACCGAACAGCTTCATCAAAGCAGGATTGTAATGTGTCAGTTCACCGCTCTTGTTGATGGCGGCAACGCCGTCGCTGAAACTGGACAGGATATAACCGAGCTGTCTTTTTTCACTCTCGAGCTGACGGATCGTTGCGGATAACGTGCTGCTCATGTTGTTGAGCGTACGGGCAAACAGTCCGAGTTCACCCCGATACGTATCCTTCGCGCGGACGTCATAGTTTCCTTTGGAAAGCTGTCTTGCAACGTCTGTCATTTCGTTGATCGGATGCAGCATCTGATTGACGGCGAAAAACGCGGTAAGGATCAGAATCGGAAGCATCAGGAATGACAGGAACCAAAGCGTTTTGGACAGGCTCAGGAACGCGGAATTGATGTTGTTCATGTCCTTGATCAGGATCAGACAGCCTACAAGATTCTGCTCGCCCCAGTACAACGGTCTTCCTACGCAGATCGCATCCTGATTTCGTGAGATGCGGATGTCTTCTGATTTGATGACCTCGCCGGACATCATGCGATCGTACAATTCATACAAACGTTCCGTATCTTCCAGATCGGGCAGATTGGAATTGCTGACGAAGGTGTCGCCCGCCTCGTTCTGCACGTAAAGAATGTAAGAGATCTCATTGGAATACGAGATCGCATCGAGGTATTCGATAAACGATGTGCGGTTGAGACGTTTGTCATAGGGCTGTGAAAACAGCTTTTGCGCGCTGTCGGCAGCCTGATTGAGGGATCTGAGCTCCAGATTCGTATAGGTTTTCTTTCCGAAATAGGTGTAGGAAAGCAACAAAAGAAAAGTCCCGAGGATCAGCAGGACCATGCAGATCAAAAATGCTCTCCGAAAGACTTCTCCCTTGCGTTTCATATCCGGTTGTTATGCGTTTTCCAATTCGAACTTATAGCCTACGCCGTAGATCGTTTTGATGCTCCAGCCGAGCCCGTCGGAATCGAGCTTCGCGCGAAGACGCTTGATGTGCGTATCGACCGTTCTCGTCTCTCCGGCGAAATCATATCCCCAGACACGGGACAGAAGCGTGTCACGCGTAAACACCTGACCGGGATTGGATGCAAGCATGTACAGGATCTCGATCTCCTTGGGCGTGCAGATCACGTGTTCACCGCGAAGCGTGACGGAATAGCTGTTCAGATCGATCGTCAGTCCGTTGTACGAAACGACGTTCGGATCCTTTGTCTGTTCCTTGGCTTCGACACGGCGAAGGATCGCCTTGATGCGTGCAACGACTTCACGCGGGCTGAACGGTTTTACGATATAATCGTCGGCGCCCAGTTCAAGACCGAGAATGCGATCGATCTCCTCTCCCTTTGCCGTAAGCATAACGATCGGTACGGACGAGGTCTTCCGAACGTCTCTGCAGACCTCGATTCCGGATTTCTTCGGCATCATAATATCGAGAACGATCAGTGATACGGACGGATCAAGTTTGGCCATTCCTTCTTCTCCGTCGTATGCGTCGACGACTTCATATCCTTCCGCTTCAAGATAGATGCGAAGCGATTCATGAACGACGGGTTCGTCGTCGCAGATCAATACTTTAACCGCCATGGTTTTCCCTCCGTTTGATATGGACATATTATAACACAGAATCAATTCCTATCAAGACACGTACCGAAAAGTCCTTGATGAGTTCACGATTCCTTCAAGATTACGGCGTTTGAACAAGCTGATTGTACTCCTCCAGCAGCGCATCGTAAACTGCTTTATAGGCGTCGTACGTTGTGGCAGATCGCATGGCTTCGATTTGTTCGTTCAGACGGGCGGCGTCCTCCTCCGGGATTGAACCGCCTTCGATCAGCGCTTCGATCAGTCCGATCAGAACGTCGCCTTTTTTCTGCAGCGATTCGATCGAGGAATCCGTTGTGCAGACAGGAAATTCGGAAACGAACTGCGAAATGCTCTTCTCGGTTCTGACCCAGGTGTCGCCGAACAGCGTATTCAGCACGTTGTCCTCGAGATTGTAAAACTGATTGCCCGGCCGAAGCAGAACGAACGTTCTTTGCTCAATGTCGTCGGGAGAACAGTTCTCGCTCGCGATCGCTCCGGATTTTCTGCAGATCGGAAGCGTTACGTGCATATCGCACGGTTCGGTCGGCACGTTGGCGTAGCTGAACCAATCCGTTACAGGCGAGTATTGGCTGAACATGCTTTGATAGTGCACGCATGAATCGGATGCGAGTTTTCCGGAGATCGGACAAACCGTTCTCTGAACAAGGCCGAGTGATGAGACGGTTTCGTTGATGATGGGCTTGCTTTCTTCGCCCTCCATCAGCTTCGTCATAAATCTTTGCCAAAGCGGCGCTGCATATTTTGCGCCGGAAGTGCCTTTTTCGAGCTTGTTGGACGGATAGTCGTGTCCGACCCAAACGACGGCGGTGTATTTGCAGGTTATGCCGGCAAAGAATACGCTTGCATAGTCGGAATTCGTTCCGGTCTTCCCCGCCACCTCAAATCCGGGGATCTTGGCCATAGTACCCGTTCCGTTCTGAACGGCGTCCTTCAAAAGATCCACGAGCAGATATGCGGTAGAAGCGTCGTTGAAGACTTTTGTTTCGCCGCCGCGCAGAACGTCCGCGTTCAGAATGACGTTTCCGTCGCTGTCCTCCACTCTCGTAAACGAAAGAGGCTCGATATAGTATCCGTTGTTCGCGATCGCGGCATATGCGGCGCACATCTGCAGCGGAGTGATACCGCTCGTGCCGAGTGCAAGGCCGGGACCGTCTTTGTTCAGCTGCGACTCGGGAATGCCGAGACGTTTCATGTATTCAACGGAGGTATCGATTCCGACGTATTTTGAAAACAGCAAACGTGCAGCGACAACGTTCAGGGATTTGGTGAGACCGGTCCTGAGCGTAACGGGACCGCGGTTTTTCTTGGTCAGGCCGCCTTCCGGATAGCCTTTTTCTCCGCCCCATCCGTCGATTTTTCCTTCGGCGTTTGCAATGATCGTCGCGGGAGACGCACCGTTGTCGAGTGCGGCGCCGTAGATGCTGAGCGGTTTGATGCAGGAACCGACTTCGACATAACTCTGCGTCGCTCGATTCAGTCCCTTACGAATGATCGGCTCGGTTCTTCCGCCGATTATGGCACGGATCTCGCCGGTGTGATGATCGATCACAACGGCGGCGACCTGCGGTTCGATCGTTTCGATCGTGATCGTGTCGGAAATCGCCTCTGTGATCGTATTCTGACTCATGTCCGCAAGGTTCGGATAGCCGTCCCAGTTTGTTACTTCGTTCTGAACGGTTTCCTGCACGTACGGATCGATTGTCGTGTAAATATGATATCCGCCCGTCCGGAGCTTGTTTTCGTACGCTTGCCTGTTTTGCTGGGTGTAGGGTACGCCGTCCTTTTCGAGCCAATGGCGGATCACGTCGTCGATACAGTATTCAACGAAATACGCATAGTCGTACATCTTTGAATTCGCAGACACTTCGTTGATCGTGAGTTCCTCGTTCAGCGCTGCAAGATACTGTTCCCGCGTGATCTTATCGTTTTCATACATGCGGGACAGGACCGTGTTTGTACGTGCGACGGTGTATTTTTCATACGCATCCGGATCGCGTCCGTACGTTTCCCAATAGTAATTCAGACGGGGATTGTAACGGTACGGGTTCTGTGTGAGACCGGCGATCAGAGCGCATTCGCGAATGGTCAGTTCGTTCAGTTCCTTTCCGAAATAATCCTTTGCCGCTGTTTTGACGCCGTAGTTGGAACCGCCGAGATAGATATCGTTCAGATATGCTTCGAGGATATCGTCTTTCTCCATGACGCGTTCGCATTGCAGCGCAAGGAACGCTTCCTGGATTTTCCGTTTATAGGTTCGCTCGCTGCCCAGGATCTTGTTCTTGATCAGCTGCTGCGTGATCGTGCTGCCGCCGGAAGAATTGCTGTTTCCGAGGATCTCCAGCGCTGCGGAAAACAGTCTTTTGAAGTCGACTCCGCTGTGCTTATAGAAACGGACGTCCTCGACGGAAATAAACGCGTTGCGAAGCATCTCGGGGATCTCTTCCAGATCGACCCAATCGCGGTATTCGATGGCAGAAAGAGACATGAGTTCATTTCCGTTCACGTCGTATAAATGCGAAGTGCGGTCGCTTTTCGTCAGCTGTGCGGTATCAAAAACAGGCGTTGTATCGATGTATGCCTTGAAAACGCCGTAAACAAGCCCCGCACCCGCCATGGCGACGATCAGTACGGCAACGAGCAGAAGCTTCAGCGTCAGAAACAGCACGTCCAAAACAAAAGGCTTCTGCCCTTTGTTTCGTGTGAACAGCGACTCTTTGCCGATATGAACTTGTTTGGTTTTCTTCGTTTCCATGCGCACAGTATACCATAAAAACACGATCATGGTACAGCTTTTTTGAATTGTTCAAAAAATAAACGAGTTCCTGCAAAAAATACTTGCCTTTTCGGAAGCCTTGTCGTATAATACAATCTGCTCGGGGCTTTAGCGAAGTTGGCTATCGCGCTACACTGGCAGTGTAGAGATCAGGGGTTCGAATCCCCTAAGCTCCACCAAATGCAGCATTCTTCGGAATGCTGCTTTTTTTACAGCCCGATTACAGCATTGTTCTCATATTCGAGGTACCGGAATCGTACAGGCCCCTCCTCCATGATCTCGCCGACGTGCGTCAGCGTCCAGTTCGGAAGCAGATTCAGGTTGGGAAAGAACCTGTCGGCCGGCGAATCGGAATCGTTCTGTGTGACAAGCGCCTTGCTGCAGTACGGAAGCAAAAGACGGTAGATCTGTTCTCCGCCGCAGACAAATACGGAATCGGGGTCTTTTCCGGCAATTGCGGATGTGAGTTCCGACAGATTATGACAGACGGTCGATCCGTTCGCATCGAAGGAACGGTCGTGCGTCAGAACGATGTTCGTACGGTTCGGAAGCGGCGATGAATTCGGGAATGATTCGAGCGTTTTACGCCCGCAGATGATCGTATTGTTCGTCGTAAGCGCTTTGAATCGGCGCATATCCGCATGGATATGCACGAGGAGCGCTTTTTCTTTTCCGATCCCCCACTGCGGGGACACGTTGACAATGATCTGCATGTTAAACGGCTACCGGTATTTTGTCGGTAAAAGGATGATACTGATAGTTTTCCATCGAGAAACTCTTCGTCGTAAATCCGTAAAAGTCCTTTACGGCGGGATCCACGCGGAAACGGGGCGCATCGTAGGGCTCGAGAGAGATCATTTTCTCAACCATTTCCACATGGCGGTCGTAAATGTGGCAATCGGCGATCACGTGAACAAGCTCGCCCGGTTCCAGACCGCTCACCTGAGCAAACATATGAAGCAGGACGGCATACTGAACGACGTTCCAGTTGTTTGCCGTAAGCATATCCTGTGAACGCTGATTGAGGATCGCGTTGAGGCGATTGCCCGTAACGTTAAACGTCATGCTGTACGCGCAGGGGTACAAATGCATTTCGCTGAGATCGCCGAAGTTATACATGCTTGTAAGAATCCTTCGGCTCGCCGGATCGTTTTTCAGCAGATACAAAACGCGGTCGACCTGATCGAACTCCCCTTCCGGATACTTGTGCTTCTGTGCAAGCTGATAGCCGTACGCTTTCCCGATCGAGCCCGACGCATCGGCCCAGCTGTCCCAGATGTGGCTGTTCAAGTCGCCGACGTTGTTGGATTTTTTCTGCCAGATCCACAGCAACTCGTCGACGCATGATTTCCAGTACGTGCGGCGAAGCGTCATGATCGGGAACTCTTTCGCAAGATCATATCGGTTTACGACGCCGAACAGTTTGATCGTGTGCGCAGGCGTACCGTCTTCCCAACGCGGTCGTACGTTGAAATCGGTGTCCCATGTGCCTTCGGAAAGGATTTTTTTACAGGTCTCGATATATACCCGGTCTGCGTAACTCATATTGAAAACCTCCGCTCGGTATGTATTATACCATAAACGGAGGGCAATTCAAGAATAATCAGGTTTTTTTGAGAAATACGTTCGAACACTTGCTGCAGGTTACGCGGATCTTTCCTTTCCCGCGCGGCGCGCGAAGTTTCTGGCCGCATTTCGGGCATCGGAAATACTTATGTGTTTTCCGGTCTCTCCATTTCTGCTTCCTGGATGCAATGCTGCGGGAAATGCGCTGTTTCCGGTACAGGAACCTCGTGTTTTCCGCCTGTCGTTTGGAAACGTTTCGAGAGAATACGCGCCAGATCCAATGAATAAGAAGCAGGATCCCGAATCCATAGAAAACGTAGTTCAGGATACGGAAAACCGTCGATGCGGTTTCAAGACCGCGTCCGCGCAGCAGTGCAGACACGAACGTGAAGACCAGCGCCGCGATCAGCGCGATGAATCCGACCTTGTTTTCAAATCTGGCCAGTTCGTCCACGCCGTTGCGTCCCTGCATAAAACGATAAAGCTTTTCACGAAATCTCATATGATTCACTCCTGTCTTCGGTCTGTTCTGTTTCGCTCGTTCCGTTCGAACGATAGGAATCGTTTGTTTCACCGAAGAGCGCATAGGAACAAGCGCCGAGGAACGTGCCCATTACGCAGCGCGCAAACATCAGGATCATAATGAACATCAGAACAAGATAGATCAGCCGGAACGGCCGGTACTGATAGTATCCTCCGGTTCTCTGCTGCCTGCGTTCTTCAAAGACGGATCCCCAGCCGAACGGAGGTTCGTTTTCGTTTTCATTTCCTCCCGTATAGGATCCGCCGTAGTATCCGGATCCGGATCTGCGATAGGCGTTCCACGGATCGTATCCGTACGCGGTTTGCTGATGATATGCCTGCGAGGTCTGGGACGCTTTGTACGCTGCGCGTTTTTCCGCGGTTTTGATCTGATCGTATGCAACGTTGACGTCGTTCATCCTGGCGGCAGCGGCAGCGTCGTTGGGATTCAGATCGGGATGGTATTTCTTGGCGAGCCTGCGGTATGCGGCGCGAATTTCTTCATCCGTAGCCGTTTCCGGTACGCCGAGAACCGTATATGGATTCTTTGCCATATTACGCACAGACTCCTTTCCGAAACCTTATGACGTAATGTTACCCATTTTCATGAAATTCGTCAATGCAGTTCACAAGAATGTTTCATTTTATGCGTAAAAGAAATTACAATTGTCCTTCAATACAACGTTTATGAAATGAAAATTGACATTGCAGGCAATGCATGATAATATTTTTGAAGGAGGAATTTGCAATGAACCCTGTTAAGCTGATTGCCGACAGTTCCTGTGACATCGGACCGGAGCTCGCCGAAAGATATCAAGTCGATTTCGTTCATATTCACGTCCGTCTGAACGGATGCGAATACCTGGACGGCATCGATATTTCGCACACCGATATTTACGAAAACTACGAAAAAAACCGCACGCTTCCCAGTACTTCGGCTATGAATATCGACGAGTACGAGTCGGTATTCGCTCCGTATATCGAGAAGGGATACGACATCGTTCACGTTTCTCTCGGAAGCGGCCTTTCCTCCACCTGCAACAATGCCCGCCTTGCCGGCGAAAAGTTCGGCAAAGGACGCGTATTCGTGATTGATTCGAAAAGCCTTTCGAGCGGCAGCGGCCATATCGTCTGCAAATGCGGCGAAAGGATCCGGAAAGGCATGAGCGCCGAGCAGATTTATGAAGAAGTTTCTCCCCTTGCAGATCATGTCAGCGCTTCGTTTATTCTTGACGACCTGAAGTACCTTCATGCGGGCGGACGATGCTCTGGGCTCGCTCAGTTCGGCGCTTCTCTGATGAATATCAAACCCTGCATCATGGTCCGCAACGATCTGTACGGTTCCATGACGGTCGGCAAAAAGTATATGGGTTCCTATAAGCGCAGCGCCCTCAAATACGTTGAGAATATGATCAAGGACCGGACGGATATTGAACTGGATCGCTGCTTTATCACGCATTCCGGTTCCGATCCGGAAGTGCTCGAGGCGATGAAGAACCTGGCTCTTGAATTGCAGCCCTTTAAGGAACTGTTTATCACGCAGGCAAGCGCGACGATCTGTTCGCACTGCGGCCCGAATACGACCGGTATCCTGTTTATGACAAAATGATCATTTCTTTGGCATACGTCGTTCTGTTCGCGATCTCGGGGATCTGTATCTCCGGGGTCGTGTTTCAAAACGAAAAGATAACCAACAAAATATGGCTCGGCCTCGTTCTCGGCCTTCTGGAACTGACGTGGCTCCCCGTACTGTTCGCGTTTGCGATCGGGTTTACTTTTACCGCGCAGATTCTGGCCGCCGCCGCAGCCTTTATCTCCGGCGCGATCTGCTGTTTCATTACCTTCAGACGTCGCAGCGGCCGATTGCACGCCTTTCGCGTCCGGATAAAAATCCCCGCTTTGATTCTGATCGTTTCCGTCTTTGCGATCGGGTCCGTTCTCTTTTATACACACGTATTATACATGCACGGCGACGGAACCATCTGGGTGGGTCAGGTCACGTACGGCGATCTCGCCATGCATCTCGGCTTTGTCAGCAGTATCGCCGAACAGGGCGCGTTTCCTCCGCAGTACAGCATTTTTCCCGGTCACGCGCTGAATTATCCGTTCCTTTGCGAAACGTCCGCTTCCACGCTGTATCAACTCGGAGCGTCGCTCCGCCAGGCGTATCTGCTCACGTCGGGCTATGCGCTTCTTCTTGTTGCTGCCGGAGTATATAAGTTCTTTGAACAATGGCTCAAAAAGACGGACCGCGCGGTGTTTGCGACCATCCTGTTTTTCTTCGGCGGCGGATTCGGATTCGTCTACTTTTTCGACCTCTCAAAAACAGGCGGCGCGCTTACAAGGCTTCTTTCCGAATCGGGTCAATCCGTTTCGCGCATGTGGCTTGACGGGTTTTATCTTACGCCTACGAACATTCCCGAACTCGGACTGCGCTGGGTCAATACCATTGTCGATATGCTGATTCCGCAGCGCGCCACGCTTTTCGGGTGGGCAATGCTTTTCCCCTGTCTGTATCTGCTGCATGGATTCGTTTTTGAAAAGAAACGGAAAAATGTGATCCCCCTCGCCGTGATCGCCGGGTTGCTTCCGATGATCCATACGCATTCGTTCCTTGCGCTCGGTATCATAAGCGCATTCTACTGCATTGCCGATCTGATTCGCGTTCGCTTCGAAACGAAACGTCTCTTTGCATGGATCCTTTATGCGGGCATTGCGTGCGCGCTGGCATTTCCGCAGCTGTTCCTGTTCACGTTCCGCCAGGCATCGGAGGGCGAACTCGTGCGCTTCCACCTGAACTGGGCGAACAACGCGGATTCGTTTCTTTGGTTCTATGTCAAGAATTTCGGTGTGATCTTTCTGCTCATGCCGTTTGCTTTTTTCCTGCTTTCCGCAAAGGACAGAAGGATCTATTCCGGCGTTCTTCCGCTTTGGCTGATCTCCGAATTCGTGATTTTCCAGGTCAACGAGTATGATAACAATAAGCTCCTGTTTATCTGGTTCGCCTATACCTGCGCGATCGTGGCAAAGCTGCTGTTCGTATGGAAAGATCGTGCGGCCCGCATTATTCGCCGCAAAACGTCTTCGCAGGACAGGCTCGCAACGTTCGGCGTTCTTGCCGTCTCGCTGCTTTTCGTCTTCGTCGCATACTTTTTTGCGAAAGCGGTGTTTGATCGCGAATTCGGAATGATGATGCGGCACGGAACGGCGCTGACGCTGTTTTTCCTTGCCGGACTTTGCCTGACCGTTTGCATCGGCGGTCTGTCCGAATCGCGCGGAAATCTGCGACGCGTACTGATCTGGACGTTCGAAACGGCGCTGGCCGCATGGCTGATGATTTCCGTCTTTATCGTCTGGTATCTTCAGTACGACGCGGACGCCGTTTCCTTTACCGATTTCTACGCAATCAGTTCGATTGCGCTCGGCACGATCGGAGTCTTTCTTCTGATCGCGGACCGGCTGTTCGGCGAAGGCTGTTTCCGTAAAGTACGGTTTGCAGGGCTTGCTGCGGCAAAGCAGGTCTGCGCATATCTGCTTGTGTTCACGCTGACGGTTTCTTCCGCCATGACGATCCTCAGAGAACTCAGAAGCGAGTATCAGGTATATACAGCCGACGAAGCAGTACTCTCCGAGTCGATCAAAGAACACACGGAACCGGATGAAACAATTCTTGCATCCAGTTATCTCTGGAATCTTGTCACGCCAACGACCGGAAGAAATATCGTGACCGGTACCGGAACGTTCCTGTTCTTCCATGGGATCAACGGATTCATCGAACGCGAAGAAGAAGTCAGGCTGATGTTTATGGATCCGGAGCATCATCTCGAACTGTTCCGCAAATACGGGATCCGGCACGTTCTGATCAGCAATGCGGAACGCGGGTATCCCATCGATTACGATTACTTTGAACAAAACGGAACGATCGACTTTCAAAACGATGCCGGAACCCTGTACGAACTGACGGTTTCGGAATAGCAAATAAGAAAGAAATAATATAGAGCCGATCCGTTTGATCGGCTCTGTTTTTCAGCTCTGTCGGATCATGCTGCTGATCGCCTGATCCGGTTCCGACAACCCGTCGGATGAATGCCGAACGAGACTGCGAATGATCTCGTCAACGTTCGGCTCGGGGAGATCTTCTCCGGGTTGATTTTGTTTTCGGTACAGATACATCTGATATCCGAGGATCCCGGTATCGATCGATTCTGCAATTCTTGCGGCGCAGGCCGGTGCGGCTCCGTCGCAGACCGTTTCCGAAATCATGTTGAGTGCGTTCAGAAGCGTACGGATGACAGCCGTTTCGTTTTCTTCGAGCAGAAATGCCACCCCCGCCCCTGCGGCGCAGCCGGCATTCGCGGCACCGCATACGGCCGACCGCTTTCCGGACAGCACATTCAGATATACGGTCAGCAGATCGGAAAGGATCAGGGCACGATACGTGCGCTCCTGCGGGATGGCGTATTGCTTTGCGTAGCAGAGGATCGGAACAGAAGCCGCGATCCCCTGATTTCCGGATCCGCAAAGGATCGCGGCAGGCAGATCACAACCGTTCATTCGCGCATCGGTACCGGCTGCGGCATAAGCTTTTGCGATCGTTTTTGCGTCAGGTGCATCGGCGGACAGAAGGATTTTTCCGATATTTGCGCCGTAATCGGTTGCAAGCCCTTCCTCGCAGATCGCCGTGTTGCAGCGGATCTGCAGGTCCAGCTGATCCCGGATCTCATTGAGATCGGCGTTTTGCGCATATTCGAGAATCCCACGAACGTTCAGATCGGTTTCTCCGATCCGATGATCTTCGCTTTGAACGACGATCGGCTGCTTAAACAGTGCTTCCCCGTTTTTCATGATCTCAACGACATTCGAATACCCGTTTGCGATCACCACGCGCGAATAGGAGGTTCTTGCGTACAACGTGACGCTGATGTACAAGGCGCACTCCGTTTCCGCACAGGAAACGTCGATAGGCGTGGTTTCCATGAAACGAGTGATGGCCTCACGCTGCTCCTCAGTGACGTTTTCGAGGACCTGCATGCCTTTATCTGCGTTACCGCATACGACGCCGGCCGAAACAGCCGCGCGGATGCCCTTTAATCCGTTCGTGTTCGGCACGATAACGCCTTTCACGTTTTTCAGAGTGTTTTCGCTGACGGATACGGTGACGGCGGTCGGCTGCATTGCGAGCACCTGCTGTGCTTTTGCAGCGCAGCAGGCGACGGAAATCGGCTCGGTACAGCCGATTGCAGGCATGATCTCATTCCGCAGGATCGCCGTATAGGTTTCAAAACAGTCCGGGTGATTCATATCCCCTCCGCAATGTGAAAAGGCATAAAAACAGACGGTGAGCAAGCCGTAAGCCGAGTTCTGTCAAAGGACGATCATCTATCTAGACGACCCGTTGCCGGGCCGTTCAAGCGATTACAAAGAGCGTAGCGGGCCGCTATTGAATGCTCTCATTCCAATCTTGCACCGAGTGGGGTTTACAGAACGGACAAGTCGCCATGCCGTTGGTGAGCTCTTACCTCGCCTTTCCATCCTTACCCGGCAAAGCCGGGCGGTATCTTTCTGTTGCACTTTCCTTGAAGTCGCCTTCACCGGGTGTTACCCGGCACTCTGCCCTGCGGTGCTCGGACTTTCCTCACCTCAAAAATGAGCCGCGATCGTCTGACTTACTCACCGTCAAATATTATTCGATATCTGCGTATAAAAGTCTTCCGCAGTTGTCGCATTCCAGAATCATATCTTCCGAAACGAGTCTGCGGATCGACAGGCTCGGAAGCGACATGTTGCAGCCGCTGCACTTTCCGTCCCGGACTTCGACGACCGGAACGTTATGGTGCTGACGAACGCGTTTATAACGATTCATCAGCGTCGGGTTTACGCGCTTCTCAAGCTCCTCCATTTTCTTGTCGGCAGCGAGCATATCGACAGCTGCGTCGTCCTTTTCTTTCTGGCATACGACCTTCAGCTGATCATATTCCTTCTTGGCCTTCGCGCCCTGCTGCCAGGTCTTTTTGTACTCTTCGGCGGCTGCGTCGAGATTGCGGAACGTCTGTTTGATCTCTTTTTCCAGATTGTTTGCTTCTCTCTGCAGTTTCTCGATATCGTGGCGGAACTCCGTCATTTCTTCCGACGTGCATTCCTCATCGCCCTTCAGCGTTTCGAATTCGGACGATTCGAGATCGAGACGATCCAGCACGGCCTTATGCTGCTGATTCATCTTCGACATGGCGGCGGAAAACGTCTCCAGATCCTCCGTCAGTTTCGTGAGCGTAGCCTGCTGCTGCTTGACGTATTTCGCAAGTTTGTTGAGCCTTACACGATTCGGCGTCGTACGGAGCGCGGATTCGATCTGCTGCTTCTCGACGTCTGCGTCCTGGTATGCAAGCAATGCGACCGGTTTACTCATGGTTCTATCCTCCTTAAAGGCTGCGCAGCGGCGCATGCCCTGAATGTGTTAAATCATATTCTACATCATTTTGTTCGTTCTGTAAATGGGTAATCAGCGGTTTCAGAACGGGGAATTCGGTTTCATAATGACCCATGACGCAGCATTTAATGTCGTAGTGTTCCGCGGCAAGCGCCTGATGGTGTTTCATTTCGCCGGTCACGAACGTATCGGCGCCTGCATTATGAACGTATTCAATGTCGCCCCCGCCGGATCCGCCGATCAGCGCGATGCGCTGAACCGGCAGATCGAAATCGCCCACGAACCGGCCTTTCGTCTGAAATACGTTGTCGCAAAGCGAACAGAACGCGGAAAACGGGATCGGATCGGGCAGATTACCGATTCGTCCCAGATTTTCGGGCGGCAGCGGTTCGACGGAAACGAGCCCCAATAATTCGGCGAGAACGTCGTTGACGCCGCCTTTGCAGGCGTCCAGATTGGTATGTGCGGCAAAATGACCCACGCCGTTCCGGAGAATGCGACAGGCTGCTGCAGTTTCCGCGGATCCGTATGACAGGGCTTTTACGCCGTCAAAAAGAATCGGATGATGCGTTAACACCAGATCGTATCCGCCTTCAACGGCTTCCTCTGCGACCGCGTCAGTCAGATCGAGCGCAACCAGCACCTTCCGGATCTCGTCCCGATCCGGTTCGATCAACAGACCGACGTTGTCATATTCAAAGGCGAGAGAACGCGGCGCGAAGCGTTCCATCATTGACAGAAAATCGTTCAGTTGCATTTAGTCCTCCTTCAGAGCGTCAAGGATCATTCGAAGCGCGCGGATCTTTTCGGCAAGGATTCGTTCTCCATCCGACCCGGCAGCGGCTCGCAGTCTTTTTTCGTGCGTGAAAAGCTGTTGTTCACACAGCTTTTGCAGCAGCGGATCACGATCCGAAAAGGACCGATACCCGACGTCGAAAAACGACTCCGGAAAACCGTCGGGAATCGGATCGGGCGAATCGCCCGGTTCGGCTTTGAATATCTGATAGTATCTTCCGTGATCATACACGATCCTGTCGGCCAGGATCCTGTATTGATTCTGATACAGATAGGCGCGTATGTCCGACTGTGCGCGCATGGGCTGCAGAACGATCGCCTTCGCGCCTGCGAGCGGAATCGTGCAGGCGTCGAGGATCCTGTTCATCAGCGTTCCGCCCATTCCGAGAATCGCGATCGCGTCGCACTCATTCGGCTCCAGAACACGCAGTCCGTCCCCCGCCCGAAAGGAAACCGCATCGCTTTTGCCGATTCGATCGATCAGGTTTTTGGCTTTCTCAAGGGAAGGTTCGCTGATATCGGTCGCGATCACGCGGCGGCAGGCGTTTCGCTGCAGCAGCGCGGCGGTCAGGCGCCCGTGATCGCAGCCGACGTCAGCCACGGAATCGTAACCGCTCAACAGATCGAGCGCCGCTTCAAGACGCGGCGTGACATGCACGTACCGGTCTCTCATAACACGATCGGCTTGACCGGCTTGACCCGGTCGATGGGTCCGCCGCCGAGACACAGTTCCCCATCGTAAAACACGACCCACTGTCCGGGCGTGACGGCACGCTGCGGAACTGCAAAATCCACGTGCGCGCCGGATCCTTCGACCGTCACGGAAACCTGTTGGTCCGGCTGACGGTAACGGAATTTTGCGGTGCATGGAAATGCCCCGGACGGAGGTGTGCCGGAGATCCAGTTGACACGGTCCGCGTCAAGAGACGTGGAATACAGTTCGTCGTGTTCCCCCTGCTGAACGATCAGAAGATTGCGGTCAAGATCTTTGCCGATAACGAACCAGCTCTCGCCGGTCCCGTCGCTTTTTCCGCCGATCCCGAGGCCGCGCCGCTGTCCGAGCGTATAATACATGAGTCCGTCGTGCGTTCCGATCTTTTTGCCTTTTTCGTCAACGATATCGCCTTTTTTTGCGGGAAGATACTGCATCAGAAACTGCTTGAAATTCCGTTCTCCGATAAAGCATACGCCGGTGCTGTCTTTTTTCTGTGCATTGACGAATCCCTGTTCGGACGCGATCCTTCGAACATCGGATTTACAGAGATCGCCGATCGGAAAAACAACGCGGGAAAGCTGATCGCGGGTAAGACCTGCAAGGAAATAGGACTGATCCTTTCCCCTGTCCGCTCCGCGCATCAGAAGCTTTTCCGGACTCAGTCTGCAGTAGTGTCCCGTGGCGATTTGTTCGGCCCCAGTCGAGAGAGAAAAATCCAGAAATGCTTTGAATTTGATCTCGCAATTGCAGAGCACGTCCGGATTCGGCGTGCGGCCGCGTTTATATTCGTCAAGAAAATAGGAAAAGACGCGATCCCGGTATTCCCTGGCGAAATTCACCGTATAGTACGGTATGCCGATGGCTTCGCAGACGCTTCGCACGTCGGAATAATCCGCGGTCGCGGTACAGACGCCCTCGGCGTCCTCTTCCTCCCAGTTTTTCATGAAAATGCCCACAACGTCACATCCCTGCTGCCTGAGCAGATACGCGGCAACAGAGCTGTCAACGCCTCCGGACATTCCTACGACTACGTGATGCATTCTTCCTCCGGTATCGGCTTCCGGAACAGAGGTTGTCCGCGCAAACCGCGCAAAAAACCGTCTCCCCTATCCGGCCGATCTTTCACAATGATTTTAGCATAAAGGAGACGATTTTGAAAGTACTATTTTACGTTACATTCCCGAGCAGCCGCAGGGACGATTCTGATTTCCGCAGCCGCAGCCGTTATCGCCGCAGAAACGGGACAACAGAAGCAGCCAGATCAGCGTGTCGCAGGAGATTCCCATACCGTTGTCGCCGTCCCCGATGAGCAGAAGCAGAACGAGCAGCCAGGTCAAATTGGTCCCGCCGAGATTATTGAACATTCAAGTATCCTCCGTTCGTAATGATTCGACTTTTTCGTCGTTACAGTATTGTATGTCTTCTTTTCGCCGTTTGTGCACGAATGCCGTTGCTTTGGCAGCGATCCGCCGGATGCGGGCTGTTTTCGGATAAAAGATCAGTTCCTCGAAACGGCTTGACAAAATCCCTTTTTCGCATAATAATGATTTAGATTAACGGAGGAACAGAAAATGGAAGCGAAAAACTATTCAATGGACAAGATCGTCGTTCTTTGCAAGAACCGCGGTTTTATTTTCGCCGGATCCGAGATCTACGGCGGCCTCAGCAATACGTGGGACTACGGTCCGCTCGGCGTTGAATTGAAGAACAACGTCAAAAAAGCCTGGTGGAAGAAATTTGTCCAGGAAAGCCCGTATAACGTCGGTCTCGACGCCGCGATCCTGATGAATTCCGAAACATGGAAAGCGTCCGGTCATCTCGGCGGGTTCTCCGATCCTCTGATGGACTGCCGCGAATGCAAGGAGCGTTTCCGCGCCGACAAACTGATCGAGGACTGGACGGTCGAAAAAGGGATCGCGCTCGAAAAACCGATCGACGCGTTTACCCAGGCCGAAATGAAATCGTTCATCGAAGAACACCAGATCCCCTGCCCCACCTGCGGCAAGCACAATTTTACGGATATCCGTCAGTTCAATCTGATGTTCAAGACGTTCCAGGGCGTTACGGAGGACGCGAAGAACACGGTGTATCTGCGTCCGGAGACCGCTCAGGGCATCTTCGTGAATTTCGCAAACGTGCAGCGTACGACCCGCAAAAAGCTCCCGTTCGGCATCGGTCAGATCGGCAAAAGCTTCCGCAACGAGATCACGCCCGGAAACTTTATCTTCCGCGTGCGTGAATTCGAGCAGATGGAGCTCGAGTTTTTCTGCGAGCCCGGCACCGACCTCGAATGGTTCGATTACTGGCGCAGTTATTGCCACAAGTTCCTGCTTTCCCTCGGCATCAAGGAAGAGAATCTGCGGCTTCGCGACCATGATCCCGACGAGCTTGTGTTCTATTCCAAAGCAACGACGGACTTCGAGTTTCTTTTCCCGTTCGGCTGGGGCGAGCTCTGGGGCGTTGCGGACCGTACCGATTACGATCTGACGCAGCACCAGAACGCGTCCGGCAAGGATCTGAGCTATTACAACGCGGAACGGAACGAACGGTATATCCCGTACGTGATCGAACCGTCCCTCGGCGTCGAACGAACGGTCCTCGCCGTTCTCTGCAACGCCTACGAGGAGCAGCCGCTTGAAAACAACGACGTTCGCACCGTGCTGCACCTCCATCCCGCGCTTGCCCCGTTCAAAGCGGCGGTCCTTCCGCTTTCCAAGAAGCTTTCCGACAAAGCAAACGAGGTCTATCTCGAGCTTCTGAAGCATTTCTCCGTCGATTTCGACGAGACCGGATCGATCGGCAAGCGCTACCGCCGCGAAGACGAAATCGGTACGCCGCTCTGCATCACGTACGATTTTGATTCCGAAAACGATCACTGCGTTACCGTGCGCGACCGCGACACGATGGAACAGGTCCGCATCCCGATCGCAGATCTGAGAAGCTACATTGAACAACGACTTGACTTCTGACCCTGTCAGCCTCCGAACCCGCGGAGGCTTTTTGCTATGGAACTGAACGGAACCGTACAATCCATCATCTTCAGAAACGCAGAGAACGGATATACCGTCCTCTCGCTTTTGAACGACGCCGATCAGCGTACGGTGACGTGCGTCGGCGTTCTGCCGCTGCTGAATGTCGGCGACACCGTCAGCGTCACGGGTGAAGAATCCTATCATCAGAGATTCGGCTCGCAGTTCAAAGTGGACTCCTATACGAGAAAAGCGCCTTCAAGCAACAGTGCGATCATCCGGTACCTCGAGAGCGGCGTTGTGCGCGGCGTCGGTCCGGCAATGGCCAGGGCGATCGTCGATCGTTTCGGCATGAACACGCTTGAGGTTTTGGAAAATGAGCCGGAACGATTGACAGAGGTATCCGGAATCGGCCCCAAGAAGGCGAAAATGATCAGCGATTCGTTCCGGGAAAAGAAACTGTTCCGTGATGTTCTGCTGAGTCTGTCACCGTACGGCGTGACCGTCGGTCAGGCGTACAAAATGATGCAGACGTACGGGGAACTGTGTCTTGCGAAGGTGCAGGAAAACCCCTATCAGCTGATCGACGATATCGACGGCATCGGTTTTCTGACCGCGGACAGGATCGCCGTTCACGTTTCCGGCTTTGAATCGGATTCCCTCGCACGTTTGATGGCAGGCATTCGTTACTGTCTTCAGCAGGCCCGCGACGAACGCGGAGATATGTATCTCGTTCGCGATGCGTTGATTCTGAAAGCGAGCGCCTTGCTCGGCGCATCCGCGGATCGCATCGAAGAAACCGTCGAATGGATGGAAAGCGGCGGCGATCTTCTGCAAAGCGACGTAAACGGCGACGACGCGATCTATCTGCCGTACCTTTTGAAATACGAAGAATACATTGCAAAAAAGCTTCTGGCGCTGAGCGAATCTCCCGCGCCGGAGTTGTATGATCTCGAGCGCTGGCAGGCTGTCTCGGGAATCGATCTGTCGGATGAACAGAAGCAGGCGGTAACGCTTGCATTGAACAGCGGCGTTTCCATCATTACCGGAGGGCCCGGTACCGGTAAGACGACGATCATACGATGCATTCTGGAGGCCATGACGGAAAAAGGATATCTCGTGGAGCTCTCCGCACCGACCGGACGCGCTGCAAAACGTATGACCGAAGCGACCGGAACCGAGGCGCGAACGATCCACAGGCTTCTTGAGTTTATTCCGAACGAGGGCTTTCAGCGCAATAGGGACAACCCGCTTGTCGCCGATATGGTTATCGTAGACGAAATGTCGATGGTCGACGCGCCGTTGATGTATGCGTTGCTGCAGGCGATCCCGAAAGGCACGCGAATCGTGCTGGTCGGCGATCGCGATCAGCTTCCGCCGGTCGGATGCGGAAACGTCTTTTCGGATGCGCTTACCTCATCCGTTCTTCCCTGCTGCAGGCTTACCGAGATTTTCCGACAGGCGCAGCGCTCCAAGATCGTGCGGAACGCGCATCTGATCAATCACGGACAGATGCCGGATCTTTCCGACCGCGATTCTGATTTTGTATTCGAAGAGATCCTGAATGCGGACCGGATCCGGGCGCGTCTTGTCGATCTCGTGCGCTCCGAATCCTCGCATCTCGGGACGTCGGATCCGCTGATGGATATCCAGGTCCTCGTTCCCATGAAAACGTCGGCTTTGGGCGTTTCCGAGCTGAATCAGCTCCTTCAGAACGTTCTGAATCCCGCAGCGTACGGCAAAACAGAGCATCATGTCGGTTCCGTCTGCTTCCGCGAGGGCGATAAGATCATGCAGATCAAAAACAATTACAAGATCGAATGGAAACGACGTACCGGAAAGGGCTGGTATGAGGACGGATGCGGCGTTTTCAACGGCGATTTCGGCACGATCCTTCGGATCGATCCGCATGATAAGATCGCGGAGATCGCTTTCGACGACGGCAGGATCGCCGAATATGCTTTTGCACAAATGGAAGAGATCGACCTGGCCTACTGCATCACGATCCACAAAAGCCAGGGCAGCGAATTCAAAACGGTTATTCTTCCGCTTGCAGGCGGTCCCGCGCCTCTTCTGACGAGAAACCTGCTCTATACCGCTGTGACGCGGGCAAAGCGTCTTGTATACTGTATCGGAAACCGGAATACGATCGAACGCATGGTGCGAAATGCGCAGAGAAACGAGCGCAATACGGGATTGAAGGAGCGTTTGCAGGCGTATGCGAATCTCTGATCGGATCAAACAAGGATCTGCTGTGTTTGCGGACGCGCTCATGCCGGGCCCGTATCAATGCTACATCTGTGACGAAGAGGATCTCATCGGAGAAGACGGTCTGTGCGACGCCTGCCGTTCCAAGCTGAAATACTACCCCTCCCCTGTCTGCAGTCAGCCGCTTGACGGGATCGCGATCGGTCTGCAGTATGGTGAAGAGATCGCGACGGCCGTTCTGCGCTTCAAAAAAAACGACATGCGCGAGTACGGCGCGTTTCTTGCGCAGTATCTTTCGGTCCCTTCGGAGTGGAAAGCCGATATTCTTGTTCCGGTACCGATTCATCCGCTGAAGCTCTGGCTTCGTCATATGCAGAATCACACGGAAACACTTGCCGCGTATCTGAGCCACGCAACCGGCATTCCGTATTCAACGGAGCTTCTGACAAAAACGAGGTTTACCGGTGAACAAAAGAAGCTCCGCGATCCGGCGCAGCGGCGTCGGAACATCCGCGGAAGCTTTTCCGCCGACCCTCTCGTGAAAGGGCTTCGGATCGTGCTGATCGACGACGTATTCACGACAGGCGCAACCGTCTATGAGTGTGCGCGCGTCCTGAAACAGCAGGGCGCGAAAGCCGTTTATCTTTCTGCCGTCACGTCTCCGCCGCATTGACGCAGAAGCGCATATTTGTCGTGCGTAGCCTTTCCGCCTCTCAGATGACGTTCCGCTTTATTGACGTTCAAAACGGCTCTTACCAGCCGATACAGATTCGGATTCATGTGCTGCAGGCGTTCCGTTACGTCCTTATGAACCGTGCTTTTTCCGATACACAGCGCATGAGCGGCTTCGCGAACCGTTGCTTTGTGGGAAACGATGTATTCTGCTTCTTCGTATATGCGCGTTTCAAACCAGTTCAAAACAATAACCCCCGTATACCAGATACTCAAGTATACGGGGGCGTTTTATTCGTTATGTCAGTAATTCTCGATGTTGATCGCTTTGATCGGTCCGTTCGGAAGGTTTTTGAGGTGTTCCGTATCGAACCGTTTGAATCCGGTTTCACGATCGCTGAAACAGTACTCGACGAAGTTATCGGAGATGTTTTCGGGAAGCGACAGCGTTTTCCCGACGACCTCCGACAGCGAGATGCCGATATCGATCAAATGAACGTCCGGGAGCGTTTCCTGGATCACATTGAACAAAAACGGATAGTGCGTGCAGCCGAGGATCAGCGTATCGATGTTCGTGTTCCGGATCGGTGACAGATACCGCTCCACCGTCATTTTTGTGATCGGATCATCTTCGCGGAATCCGTTTTCGATCAGCGGAACGAAGAGCGGGCACCCGATCCCGGAAACGGTCAGATGCGGGTACTTGCTCGTGATGTAGTCGGAATATGCATGGCTGTGAACGGTCGCCGGCGTTCCGATGACGCAGATATGGTTGCTTTTCGTGACTTTTGCGGCTGCATCGCAAGCGGGCTCGATCACGCCGAGGATCGGGATCGGAAACTCCTTTCGAAGATCGGAGAGCGCGATCGCGCTGACCGTTCCGCATGCAACGACGATCGCTTCAACGCCTTTCGAAAGCAGAAACCTGACGTCCTGTTCTGCATAATGCAAGATCGTTTCGGGCGTACGCGATCCGTAGGGTACGCGGGCGGTATCGCCGAAATATACGATGGATAATCCTTTGTTTGCGGCGCAGATCGCATTCAGAACGGTCAAACCGCCCAGTCCGCTGTCAAATACGCCGATCCTGCTGAAAGTACTCATGCTGCCTCTCACGTTTGTTTTTCGTTATTCTACCACGGTTTTCGGATTCTTGCAACCGTCTGTATCGTATGTACAAAACGGAAAAAGCAGAAGAGGGACGGCTGTCCCTCCTCAACTTGCTCATTCGTTTTTCAGCAAAAGAACGTATCCCGTATCCGCCGCTTCATAGACGGCTTCAACGTCCCGGTCCATCTTGGCAAGCTGCGGATCGTCCGCATGATACATGACGCACGTTCCGCAGCTGGATGACAGGACTCTGGGAACGGGTCCGAGCTTTGAATCGATCCCCTCTTTCCTCAGCGTCCGGTTTGTCATAAGCGCAGACGCGTGTGTGTAGAACGTTGCAACGTAGTTCATTTTGAAAGCGTCATCCTGAATTCACCGTCGACCTCTTCGGTTTTTACTTCATAATGCTGCGATGCGGCAAACCGCGTGATGTTGCCGACGGCGGTCATATTGTCAACCATGACTTCAAGCGAGTCGGGATGGTTCTTTTTCACTTCACGCTGCACCAGCAAAACGGGCATCGGACAGCTTAATCCTCTTGCATCTACCATGTTCACGCCCTCCTTTTGATGTTCAGTACGGAAATCAATGCAAGGATCACGAACCCTGCGATCAGCACCCACAGAACGGGGCCTGCGCCGATCCCGGTCCCGCTGGAAGCCAGACCGAAGTTGTGTGAAACGGCTGCGCCGGCAATGAACCCGAAAACGGTAACAGCGGAATCGCTGTTTCCTTCACCGGCCAATACGAGCTGGCGAAGCGGGCATCCGCCGAGCAGCACGCTGCCCCATCCGACGACGACCATTCCCAGGAAATTGTAAAGGCTTTCCGTGTGCGCGATCGGCTGACCCTCCATTCCGAATTTGAACGTGCCGCGGATCAGGTTTCCGACGACAACGGCCGCGATGATCGCAAGAAAACCGTATACAAGATGAAAATCCTTGAACATAACGGCGTCACGCACGCCGCCCGCCATGCACAGGCGCGAGCGCTGACAGAGCGCGCCGACAACGATCGCGATCAAAAGCGCCGCATACCAGTACGCCTGCATGCTGCCGGGTCCTTCCGTGCTTTTTGCAAACAGATTCGGAATGAACGACAGAACAAACAAAACGGCGAGAAGAATCGGGAAGAAAAGTCCCTCAGCCGCATTCTGCCTGTATGCGCGATTGAGCGAGAAGCCGAACCGAAGCGGGAACGTGCCGATCACGATTCCGACGATAAAACCGACGAGACCGATCAATGCGTTTACGTCGCCTCCGCCGATGCGGATAACCATGCGGAGCGGACAGCCCAGGAACACGAGCGCGCCGATCATGACGAGCATGCCGAGCATAAACCGCGTGAACGGAGAAGAACCGCCCTGCGGTTTCCATTCTTTCTTGATGAACGCCATTCCCACTGCGCCGAGAACGATCCCGACGATTTCCGGACGGAAATACTGAACCGGAGCAGCGCCGTGGAACCGAAGCGCACCGGAAATGTCCCGTTCAAAGCATGCGATGCAAAACCCCATATTCGGCGGGTTGCCGAGCGCCGAAAGAATAACGGCTGCCGCACCGGTCACGAGTCCCGTCACGATGACGAGCCAGTTTCTCTGCAGGAATCCCTGGAATCCCTTTTTTGCTGTATCCATTAGTTTCTCCTCTCTGTATTCGCTATTCCCTTGCACGAATAACGATCTGATGGTATAATAACATATATAAGCGTTATTTGCAAGCGAGGATAACGAATTGATGAATACGATTTATCTTGACAATGCCGCAACCTCATTTCCTAAGGCAAAAGGCGTGTCAGACGCCATGAAGCGGTTTCTGGACGAGTCCTGTTCGAACGTCGGCCGGGGCAGTTATCTTCGCGCGCAGGAAGCAGGGCTGTCCGTCATCGAAACGCGCGAACGGATTTGCAGTCTGTTCGGCTGCGAAGATCCGAAGCTCGTGATCTTTACGGGCGGAATGACGGCGTCTCTGAATACGGTCATCAAAGGATACGTCCGCCCCGGGGATCGTGTTCTGATCTCTTCGTTCGAACACAATTCCGTGATCCGGCCGCTCTTCCAGATCGGCGCGGAGGTCGTCTGCATTCCGGCTTCGCATGACGGCCGATCCGACCTGACAAAGCTTCCCGACGATCTTTCCTCCTTCCGCCTTTGCATCCATACGCACGCATCCAACGTCAGCGGTGTGATTCAGCCCGTCGAAGAACTGGCAAAACGACTGAAAGCCGCGGGCGTACCGTTCTGCATCGACGCTGCTCAGACTGCGGGGCACTTTCCGTTTTCCATGCTCGGGATCGGAGCAGATGCCGTCTGTATGCCCGCGCATAAAGGCCTTCTTGCCGCGCAGGGACTCGGCGTTCTCTGCCTGACCGGATCGTTTGCGGATCGTCTTGATCCGCTGATCTCCGGCGGGACCGGATCGGTTTCCGACAGTTATGAAATCCCGCGGTTCTACCCTGACAGGCTGGAAGCCGGCACGATCAACCTGCCGGGCATATTCGGCTTAAAAGCCGCATTGGAGAATGCAGACTTCCTTTCCGTACGAAAACACGAAATCGAGCTCTGTCGTTTTTTCCAAGACGGATTATCGGATATACCGTTGATTCGAATTCTTGGAACGAAGAACGTTTCCGAACACGTCGGCGTTTTTTCGATCGATTTTCTGCGGCAAGACAATGCGGAAGCTGCATATCGGCTTGAGAACGAATTCGGGATCCTGACGCGCTGCGGCCTGCATTGCGCGCCCTTTGCGCACCGTGCATTGCGCACGTTTCCGAAGGGGACTGTCCGTTTCAGCTTCTCCCCTGCAACCACGGTCGAGGAACTCGCTTATACGCTTGACGCGATCCGCAGGGTCATCTGAAACGCGCCTAAAATATATAGTTTCCGCAGCGCCTTTCGGGGCGCATTATTCTTGCATCGGTCCGGAATTCGTTATATAATAACGAAGATCGATTACTCGTTAGATCGAAGGAGGAATTCAATGAAACAGATTCAAGTTGCACTTTGGGGATTCGGTGCCATGGGTAGCGGCATCGCAAAGGTCCTGCTGACCAAAAAAGGTGTCGAGATCACCGGCGTCTGCGATATTCATCCCGCACGTGTCGGCAAGAGCATTTATGATCTTCTCGGCGTTGAGCGCGGAGATCGTCAGGACGTAAAGGTCATCGGCGACATCGACCTTGCGCTCGATCCGAAACCCGATCTCTGTATTCTCGCGACCGATTCGTTCACAAAGAAAGCATATCCGAAAATCTGCCATCTGATCGAAAAGGGCGTCAACGTTATTTCCACTGCCGAGGAGATGAGTTATCCCCGCGCGCAGAACCCCGAGCTCGCCGATAAAATGGACGCGCTCGCAAAGGGCGCAGGCGTTTCCGTTCTCGGCACGGGCATCAACCCCGGTCTGATGATGGACCTCCTTGCCATCTGCCTTTCCGGATGCATGACGGACGTCGAACACGTGCTGTGCAAGCGCGTGAATTCCCTCTCCCCCTTCGGCCCCGCCGTTATGGAAGAACAGGGCGTCGGCCTGACCGTTGAACAGTTTGAAGAGGGATGCAGGAACGGAACGCTCGCAGGTCACGTAGGCTTTGCGGAATCCGTCGGAATGATCGGCGAAGCGCTCGGATTCGATATCGACCGGTTCGAACAGCAGATGAAGCCGATCGTTACGACCGTCGACCGCAAATCCCCCTACGGATTTGCAAAAGCGGGCGACGTCGCCGGCGTGAACATGACCGGTCAGGGCTATATCGGCGATACCGTCATGATCGATATGATTCATCCCCAGCAGATCGAGCCCGAACTGGAAGGCACGTTTACCGGCGATTACATCACGCTCACCGGCACGCCGAACGTGAATATGCAGATCAAGCCCGAAGTCAACGGCGGTATCGGAACCATCGCAATGTGCGTCAACATGATTCCGCACGTTCTCAACGCGACGCCCGGTCTCAAGACGATGATCGATCTCCCCGTCCCGCATGCGATCATGGGCGATATGCGCAAGTATCTCAACAAATGAGGTGTTCAAAATGATCAGAAAGAACGATTGGGTACAGATCCATATCGACGTTCTGAAACCCGAGGAGCGCGCGACCAATATCCCCGAAGACACACGTCACGTTCCGCTTGAAATGTGGGTCAAAGGACATCTTCAGAACGAATCCGCCGAACTCGGCGACGTTGTGACCGTCAAAACGAAGACCGGTCGCCTTGTTGAAGGCACGCTGTGCGCGTTGAATCCGTCCTTTACACACAACTTCGGCGACTACATTCCAGAACTCGATCAGATCGAGGAGACGGTAAAGACCATTCTTTTCGGAGGTGCAGATCATGCGTGACAACAGTTATTCTGCCGTAATGGCCAGGAAAAACGAGATCATGAAGCGCGCCGTCGGAATGGACTACGATCTGTTCGAAAGCGGTTCGATCGCATTCGATTACGAAGCGATGATGGCGGCGACCGGCTATACGCTCGACGCCGTGCGCAAGATCCAGGTTGAGGAATTCCAGATCGGGAATACGCCGCTCTATGAGCTGAAGAACCTTACGCAGCTTGCGCGTTCCTTCGCTCCCGAAGGCATGGGCGCCCGCATCTTCGTCAAGGATGAGGCGTCCAACCTCTCCGGCAGTTTTAAAGTCCGTCGAGCGGCGACCAGTATCCACCAGGCGAAAAAAATGGGCTATAAGGGCGTTATTTCGGCGACTTCCGGCAACTACGGCGCCGCTGTCGCCGCCTGCGCCGCGAAAGCCGGACTGAAATGCATCGTCGTGCAGGAATGCTTCGACTCGAAGGGAATCGGCCAGCCCGAGATCATCGAAAAAGCGCGCAAGTGTGAAGCGCTCGGTGCGGAAGTCGTTCAGCTTACGGTCGGTCCGGAACTGTTTTACATGTTCCTTCGCATGCTCGAAGAAACCGATTACTTCAACGCTTCCCTCTATACCCCGTTTGGTATCGCGGGCGTTGAAACGCTCGGATATGAGATCGCGCAGCAGTGCCGTCTGATGCTCGGCAGAGATCCCGACGTCGTCGTTTGCACGAACGCGGGCGGCGGAAACCTGACCGGCACCGCACGCGGGCTGCTGAAAGCCGGATGCAATGCGGAAGTCGTTGCGGCGAGCGTCAACCTCTCCGGCCTGCATATGGCCAGCGATCATCAGTTCAATCTGAAGTCGTTTACGACGGGACATACCGGATTCGGCATGCCGTTCTCCACGTGGCCCGATCGCAGCGACGTTCCGAGAAGCGCTGCAAGACCGCTTCGGTACATGGATCGGTACGTCACCGTCAACCAGGGCGAAGTTTTCTATACCACGGAAATGCTTGCCGCCTTGGAAGGCATGGAAAAGGGTCCTGCCGGAAACACGTCGCTTGCCGCCGCGTTTGCTCTTTCGCAGACGCTTCCGAAGGACAAAATCATCGTCGTTCAGGAGACCGAATACACCGGTGCGGGCAAGCACGTCAACGCGCAGCTCAGCTTTGCACGCAAGAACGGCATCGACATTCATTTCGGGAACCCGGAAGAGGAAGTTCCCGGAAAGAGCATCGTTCTTCCCGCGCATCCCTCGCTGATCAAGGCGCGTCCCGCTGATATGACGCATCTCCGTACGTCCTTGATCCATAATGCGGTCAAGATGACCGGAAAGCAGCCGACGGACGCCGATATCGACTTCCTCGCAGCCGAAACCAAGACCGACAGAGAATTTGTAAAGGAGCATCTTGCATGAAACGCAACGACGATTTTGAAACAAGACGCGAACATCTGAAGGATTTAAGCGACGCTGAACTTGAAACGCGCTTCTGGTCTTTGATCGAAGAATTGATCAATCCGCTTCTGAAATTGGGATATGAGAATACGACGCCGGCGATCGAACGCAGCGTGCTTCTTCGCATGGGATTCTCCTCGCTTGAAGCAAAAGCGCTCGTGGAGGGCTGTCTCGAGCACAATCTCATGGAGCACGGCGCAGGAAACGTTGTATATCGTCTTTCGCGGAAAGACGGTACGGACGTTCGCACGGCAGGTCTGAAACTGATCGAAAAGCAGGCCTGGGATGAAGCGGAAACGCTGTTCGGAGGTGAAAAGGCATGAGCGATTACATTCTTGATAAAGATACCAAGATCGACGTTGCCGAGATCCTGAAGGACCTTGAACACTATCATCCCCGCCGCCGCGGCTGGACGTGGCGCGAACCGGTTCCCGGTCTGCAAATGGGACCGTTCACGTATGAAGACGCAAGCAAGCCTTTGAAAGACAGCGTCGGACTTCCCCCCGCCCACTATTTCGGCGACATCGATCCGCAGCCGATTCCCGTTATCACGACCGAGATCGCATCGGGTCGGTTTGAAGACGATATCCGTCGAATGAGAATGGCCGCGCATCACGGTGCGGACCATATTATGGTCATTCGTACTGCCGGTCAAAGCCACTTCGACGGTCTGATCGAAGGAACGCCGCAGGGCATCGGCGGCGTACCGGTCACCCGCAAGCAGGTTCGCGCGCAGCGCAAAGCGCTTGACATGATCGAGGACGAAGTCGGTCGTCCGATCAATTATCACAGCTACGTTTCCGGCGTTGCAGGTCCGGATATTGCCGTCATGTTCGCCGAGGAAGGCGTTAACGGCGCGCATCAGGACCCGCAGTATAACGTCATCTACCGGAACATCAATATGGTGCGGTCGTTCGTTGACGCCTGCGAATCCAAGAAGGTCATGGCCTGGGCGGATATGGCGCAGATCGACGGCGCGCACAACGCGAACGCAACGGCCCGCGACGCTTGGAAGGTCATGCCGGAACTCATGGTGCAGCACGGCATCAACGCGCTGATCTCCGCCAAGGTCGGCATGAAGAAAAAGAATATTTGTCTGTCAACCGTTCCGCCTACGGCAACGCCCGGACCTTGCATCCATATCGATCTGCCGTATGCGGTTGCGCTTCGCGATCTCTTCCACGAGTATCGGATGCGTGCGCAGATGAACACAAAATACATCGAAGCCTCCACGCGTGAAGCGACCGTTACGCACGTGCTGAACATGGTCATCTCCAAGCTGACCAGCGCCGATATCCAGAGCACGATCACACCCGACGAAGGACGCAACGTTCCGTGGCATATCTACAACATCGAAGCCTGCGATACTGCGAAGCAGGCGCTGATCGGCATGGATGGCCTTATGGAAATGGTCGAACTCAAGAAGGACGGTTATCTGCGTGAAAAAGCGCGTGAACTTAAGGAACGCGCGGTCCTCTTCCTTGAGAACATGATCGAGCTCGGCGGATATTTCAATTCCGTCGAAGAGGGCTTCTTTGTAGACAGCGGCATGTTCCCCGAGCGCAACGGCGACGGCATTTCCCGCAAGATCGACGGCGGGATCGGCGTCGGAACGGTCATTAAGCGCGCGAAAGACTATTGCGCGCCTGTTACCGCGCACTACGGCTACAATAACGTAGCGCAGTACGATCCGTCCGCTGCAGACGATCCCGCGAAGCTGATCGGCGGATGCACGTTCGAGTGCCCCGAAAAGATCCAATACATCGACGAGCTTGACGAGACGGACAACGTATATCTGCGTATGGACGAAGTCAAAGACTATGCCGGTCCGGACGCAAAGCTGATCAAGCCGGAAATGGAATGGCTGGCCGACGGCACTATGATGCTTACGATGTTCTTCCCCACCGACGTTCGTCACGCGGAAGCCGCGGCTCTTGAAATCGGCAAACGGATGAATCTGACCGACTGCGAAGTCATCAACCGCGAGATCATGCACCGTGCGGAAGGAACGCGGATCGAGATGAAAGGCAAAGTCGGATTCTCGATCCGGATGGACGAACTGCAGCTTCCCTCCGTCCCCGATGTTCTGAGCGATGACGAGCTTTGGGATGCGATCGACAAGAAGCCCATGCGGATCGTTGCCGGTACGATCGGCGACGACGAGCATTCCGTCGGTCTGCGTGAGATCCTGAACATCAAGCACGGCGGCATCGAGAAATACGGAATTGAGTGCATTTATCTCGGCACGTCCGTACCGCCCGAAAAGCTCGTTCAGGCAGCAATCGAAACGAACGCCGACGCGATGCTTGCATCCTGCATCATTTCTCACGATGATATCCACTACAAGAACATTGCGAAGGTCGACAGGATCGCGCGCGAGATGGGCGTCCGCGACAAGCTGATGTTTGTTGCGGGCGGCACGCAGGTCACCGACGAGGGCGCACGTGAAGCTGGCGCGGACGTCGGCTTCGGCCGCGGCTCGCACGGAAACCACGTCGCGACCTTCCTCGTGAAGGAACGCGCAAGAAGAGAACAGCAGAATGCACGTTAACGTACTCGTTGCGGAAATCGGATCAACGACAACGGTCGTCAATGCGTTTGACGGTCTCGGTTCAGCGTCGCCGCGCTTTACGGCCCAGGGCAAGGCCCCTACGACCGTACTGGACGGCGACGTTCGGATCGGATTGAAGAACGCGATTGACGACCTTCTTTCCTGTACCGGTGAACGTTCGCTGACGTATGACCGCATGCTTGCGTCCGGATCCGCCGCGGGAGGACTTCGCATGACTGTGCACGGACTCGTGCGCGATATGACCGTCCGCGCCGCGGAAGCCGCCGCGCTCGGGGCCGGTGCGATCATCGTTCAGACAACGGCCGGAAAACTGAACGCCTTTGATCTGGATGATCTCGCTTCCGCACGGCCGAATCTGATCCTTCTCGCAGGCGGAACGGATTACGGTGAGCGTGAGACGGCCGTCTTCAACATGAAAGCCATTGCGGAATCCGGGGTGAAGGTCCCCGTGATCTACTGCGGCAACGTTCAGAACAGAACGATGATCGCAAGGATCGCGGACGAATACGGGATCCCGCTTTCTGTTGCCGACAACGTCTACCCGCGGCTTGACGAGCTGAACGTGGAATCCGTTCGCAGGGTGATCCACAACATGTTCGAACAGCATATCGTGAAAGCCCCCGGTATGGAACACATACGCGATATGGTCAACGGCTCGATCCTTCCCACCCCGGGAAGCGTCATGCTTGCGGCGCAGCTTCTGTACGATTCGATCGGCGATCTTGCCGTCATTGATATCGGCGGCGCTACGACGGACGTTCACTCCGTTACGGAGGGTTCGCCGGAGATCACGTCCATGATGACCTCTCCCGAGCCGACTGCAAAGCGAACCGTGGAAGGCGATCTCGGTCTGTATATCAACGCGCACAACCTGGTGGATCGGATCGGGATCGATCAATTGGAGAAGGAACTCCATCTCGACGTTCCGGAGATCATGCAAAACTACCGGCCGATCCCGCTCACGAAGGAACAGTTTGCGCTAACGGAGCGGCTTTGCCTCGAAGCGGGGCTCGTTGCGCTGGATCGACACGTCGGCAAGCTGCGGCATCTCTATACGCCGCAGGGACGCAGAACGATCGCAGAGGGCAAAGATCTGACTTCGATCCGATGGCTGGTCGGGACCGGCGGCGCGCTTACAAGACTGCCGCATCACGAGCAGATCCTGCGCACGATCGCCGACAGCAACAAGAGCAAAATGCAGCTCTTCCCCTCGCCCGGTACGGTACGAACCCTGATCGATCACGATTACATTATGGCGTCGCTCGGCGTTCTGTCCAAAGAAGATCCCGAGTCCGCATTGCGACTGATGAAAGAGAGTATCCGATGGAACGAAATCCAAAGCTGATCATTAACAAGACGAAACTTCTGCATAATATGCGCATGCTCGTTGATGCGGCACACAGACAACACGTTCAGATCGCGCTTGTTTCCAAGGTGACCTGTGCGCATCCTGCCGTGATCGACTGCATCAACCGAAGCGGCTGCGACATGCTTGCCGATTCGCGCATCATGAATCTGAACGCATCCGTTTCAACGCTTCCGAAGCTGCTTCTTCGGATCGGCATGCCCGAGGATGCGGAAGCGATCGTACTGTCGTCCGATATCAGCCTTGAGAGCGAGGAACGCACGATCCTTGCGCTGCAGAGCGCTGCCGAAAAGCATGGTCTGAAGCATCGCGTGATCCTGATGATCGATCTCGGAGATCTTCGTGAAGGCGTTTTTTTCCGCGACCGCGACGAGATCATAAGGCTGGCTGCGCTTATCAAGCAATCACCCAACCTCGAACTGTACGGAACCGGAACGAATCTGACCTGCTACGGCTCCGTTATGCCCGACCGCGAGAATCTCGGAACGCTGGTTTCGATCACCGAATGGCTCCGAAAAGAACTCGGACTTCCCATCCCGGTCATTTCCGGCGGCAACAGCACTTCGCTGCGGCTGCTGTTGGACGGTGATCTTCCGGAAGGGATCAATCATCTCCGTCTCGGCGAATCCGTGATGTGCGGCGTTATCCCGGGCACCTATACGAAAATCGAGGGCTGTTATCAGGACGCATTCACGCTTGAAGCGACGATTGCGGAATGCAAGAGAAAACCGTCTTATCCGATCGGAACGCTGAGCAGAAACGCTTTCGGAGAATGCGTACAGTACGTTGACAGAGGAGAAATGATCCGCGCGATTGCCGCAATCGGCAGACAGGACGTTTCCGTTGACGGCTTGACGCCGGTCGATCCCGACGTTGAGATCCTCGGCGCCAGCTCCGATCACCTGCTTCTGAATCTGACGGAAACGGATCGTTATCGCGTCGGCAGCACGGTTTCGTTCCGCCTCGATTACGGAGCGCTGCTTTCGGCTTCCACAAGCCCGTATGTTTCGAAACTTGCTGTTGAGTCATGACGGATCTGCGTTTTGAGTTTCATACCGCGGAAACGGTCAAGTCCACGAATACGACCGTAAAAGAGCTTGCAAAAAACGGCGCTCCGGAAGGATACGTTCTGTCCGCATCCGCGCAAACACGCGGAAGAGGCCGTTTGAACCGGATCTTTTTCTCCCCCAAGGGAACCGGTTTGTATTGCTCGCTTCTTCTCCGGCCCTCCGTACCCCTTCCCTCCTATGCGCTGACGTGCATGGCGGCGGTCGCTCTTTGCGAAACGATCGAAAGTTACGGCATTTCCTGCGGAATCAAATGGGTCAACGATGTCTACGTAAACGGCAGAAAGGCGGCCGGGATCCTCGTGGAAAGCGCGATCGGATCCGGCGGTGTCATTCAGTATGCGGTCGTGGGAATCGGCGTCAATCTGTTTCCGCCGCAGGCAGGTTTCCCCGAAAGCATTTCCGAGAAGGCCGGCGCAGTCTTTTCATCGGAGCCCGATGAAACCCTGAGAAAGCAGTTTCTTAAGCGTATGATGACTCGCATCAAAGTCTATTACGACGCGCTTCCGGAAATCGGGTTTTATGATTCGTACCGATCCCGCCTGATTCTGCTCGGAAAAGAGATCCTCTTCTCCGATCCTGAGGGAATGCGGCGCGCATCCGTGATCGATCTGGACCCGGAATTCCGGCTTCGGATCCGAACCGACTCCGGGGAGATCCGTTCGCTCGACCGCGGAGAGGTCACATTTCTCTGACCGTTATGCGGTAAGCACCGGAACGGCTTTGCGGACGGTAATCCTGCAACAATTGCTTGAAAAAGTCGGATCGGGCATGTATACTGTATAAAGTGATTTTGAAAACGGAGTCATCCATGATACAGTTTCAAAACGTAACGTTTCATTACGAAAAATCCTCTACCCCCGCGCTGTCCGAAATCAATCTTGAGATCGCGCAGGGTGAGTTCATTGCGATCGTAGGACATAACGGAAGCGGCAAAAGCACGCTTGCAAAGCATATAAACGGGCTTTTGCTCCCGACCTCCGGATCCGTCATCGTATGCGGATACGATACCAAAAACGAAAACGATATCCTGAAGATCCGGCAACAGGTCGGAATGGCGTTTCAGAATCCGGACAATCAGCTCGTCACGACCATCGTGGAAGAGGACGTTGCATTCGGGCCCGAAAACCTCGGTATCGCATCGGAGGAGATCCGTGCGCGCGTCGACCGTGCGCTCTCTTCCGTCGGCATGACGCAGTACGCCGAATCCGCCGTACACAATCTGTCCGGAGGACAAAAGCAGCGGATCGCGATCGCCGGCATTCTTGCCTTGCGGCCGAACATTCTCGTTCTCGACGAAGCCACCGCAATGCTGGACCCGAGCGGCCGTGAAGACCTTCTGCGGACCGTCAAAAGACTGCATGACGACGGCATGACCGTGATCATGGTCACGCAGTATATGGAAGAGACCGTTGACTGCGACCGCATCGTCGTTATGAATCGCGGACGGATCGTATGCGTCGGAACGCCTTCCGAAGTCTTTCGCAAACAGGATATTCTTGAAAAAAGCAATCTTGTCGCTCCGGAAGCCGTTAAGGTGCGAAATGAATTAAAGAATATGGGTTTTGAAATCCCGGATGACGTTCTGACAGCCGAGAGCCTTGCGGAGGCAGTATGTCTGTTGTTGTAAATCATCTTACATACGCGTATTCCGAAGGCGGAAAACCGCTTCCGCCGACTTTGATTGACCTCAATTTCACGATCGAGGAAGGCGAGTTCCTCGGGATCATCGGTCACACCGGAAGCGGGAAATCGACATTCGTCAAACATCTGAACGGACTGATCGCGTCGGAAAAGGGCGTTGTGACCGTCGACGGACACGATCTGTCCGAAAAAAGCGAGCGCAAGATCGTTCGTTCGCTTGTCGGAATGGTGTTTCAGTATCCGGAATATCAGCTGTTTGCCGAGACTGTGTACGACGACGTCGCATTCGGTCCGAAAAACATGAAATGCGATGAAGCCGAGATCAAAAAACGCGTCGTGCGTGCAATGGAGCTTGTAGGGCTTGACGTCGATCGTTTTTCCTCAAGATCCCCGTTTGAACTCAGCGGCGGCGAGCGAAGAAGAGCTGCGATCGCCGGCGTTCTTGCCATGGAACCGAAATATCTGGTTCTCGACGAGCCGATGGCAGGTCTTGACCCGAAAGGCCGAGAGGAGATCCTTGCGCTTCTTGAGCGGCTTCGCAGGGAAAACGGATGCACGATCATTATGATCTCGCATTCCATGGACGATATCGCTCGTCATGCAACAAAAGTTCTTGTGCTTGAAAAAGGATCCGTCTATCTGTTTGATAAGCCTGAGATCGTTTTTTCGCACGCAGAAGAGCTCATGTCGATCGGTCTTTCCGTGCCGAACGTTACGAAGATCTGTATCGAAATGAACCGCCGCGGCGTTCCGATCCCGAAAACGATCTGCACCGAGAACGCGTTTCTCAACTGGTTCAAGGAGGGTCGGAAGCATGCGTGACATTACCCTCGGCCAGTTCGTTGCCGGCAATTCCGTCATTCATAAGCTGGATCCCCGCTCGAAGATCGGCATGATGATCCTCTATATCGTCATGACGTTCCTTGTCAAGCGAATCTATTTCTTCGCGATCCCGCTTGCGTACCTGATCATCGAACTGATTCTGTCCGGGATCTCGCTTCGGTATATCCTGAATGCGCTGAAACCGATCCGCATCCTTTTGATCCTCATGTTTGTTCTGAACCTTGTGTTTACAAAGGGCGAAAACGTATGGCTCGATCTCGGTTTCTGGCAGATCACAGGCGAAGCCGTTCTGCAGTCCTGTTTCATGACGCTTCGCATCATTCTGCTCGTCGCCGGTGCGTCCATGCTGACTCTCACGACGTCTCCGCTTGCACTGACGGACGGTCTGGAGAGGCTGCTCTCTCCTCTGAAGGTTTTCCGATTCCCCGCGCATGAGCTCGCAATGATGATGACGATCGCGCTCCGTTTCATTCCCACCCTGATGGACGAATCGGACAAGATCAGAAGCGCACAGATGGCGCGCGGCGCCGACTTTGAAAGCGGCAACGTTTTTCGCCGTGTAAAAAGCATGATCCCGATCCTGATTCCGCTTTTTGTTTCTTCGTTCAGAAAAGCGGATGAACTTGCGATCGCGATGGAATCGCGCTGCTATCACGGCGGCGAAGGAAGAACGCGCCTCCATCAGCTGCGCTTCCGGCTTCCCGATCTGATCGCGATCCTCGTTACGCTTCTGTTCGTTGCGTCGCTTATCGTCGTTCTGGTGCTGTTCTGATGAGAAGGATCCGATTCATAGTTTCATACGACGGTACGGATTACGTCGGCTGGCAGGTACAGCCGAACGGCGTTTCCGTGCAGGAAATGCTTGAAAAAGCGCTGAACGAACTGACCGGAGAAACGATTCGTGTCGAAGGTTCCGGACGTACGGACAGCGGCGTGCACGCAATGGCGCAGGTCGCGCACTTTGACACAGAGGCAAGAATGACTGCCGATAAATTCGCGATCGCCATGAATATGCATCTGCCGGAAGATATCCGCGTCCTGTACTCCGAGGCGTGCGATCCGACGTTTCACGCCCGGTTTTCCGCTAAAAACAAACAGTACCGATACACGGTGCAGCTCGGACAGCATTCCGACGTCTTTGCAAGAAAGACGTCCCTGCATCTGCATTATGTTCCGGACGTTGCCGCCATGCAGAAAGCCGCGTCATGCGTGATCGGAACGCATGATTTCGCCGCGTTCAAATGTTCCGGAAGCACGATGGAACGAACCGTTCGTACGATCACGAAATCCGAATGGACGCAAAGCGGTCGGTTCCTTACATACACGGTCGAAGGAAACGGATTCCTGTACAATATGGTTCGGATCCTTGTGGGAACGATGCTTGAGATCGGCAGCGGAAAAAGACCCGTTTCCGACATGTCGCTTGCCCTCGATGGATTGGACCGTTCGCTTTCCGGCGCGACCGCGCCCGCGCACGGGCTCTGTCTCACCCGGGTCGTCTATCCGGATTTTGATACCGAGGAGGTCCTGAAGCGTGAAGGATTCTGACTGGATGCGATACGCGCTCGAGGAAGCGGAGACAGCGCTTTTCGAAAGAGAAGTCCCGGTCGGCGCCGTTATCGTCAAAAACGACAGGATCGTTGCGTCCGCGCACAATCGCTGCGAATCGCTCAGCGATCCGACGATGCATGCGGAAATGATCGCGTTGAAAGAAGCGTTTGCAGCGATCGGAAGTCTGGACGGGTGCACGTTATACGTCACGCTTGAACCCTGTGTGATGTGCATCGGTGCAATGATCCATATGCGTCTCCCCCGTCTTGTATACGGCGCTTTCGATCCGGATTCCGGGTGCTGCGGATCCCGGATCGATCTCGGTGATAAGTGGTTCGATCACAGCGTACAGACGATCGGGGGAATCCTTGAACCGGAATGTACGAAGATCCTGAAAGATTTCTTTATTTCGCGCAGAAGCGAATAATTTTTATTGCATTTTTCGGATCAATGCGTTATACTATCAAAGTCGCACGGAGACGTATCGAAGTGGTCATAACGAGAACGACTCGAAATCGTTTGACTGGTGATGAGCCGGTCCGTGGGTTCGAATCCCACCGTCTCCGCCATGAATGAAACCTCTTTTGTCTACTGTGACAAGAGAGGTTTTTGTTATATAACAGGATCGAATGACGACTGTTCGACGGATGTCATACCTCCGTATTAAGCACCCGACCGATCGGTTTTTTCATTCTGAGAATTGACTTCGCCGGAATTCAGATGTAAAATATATCAAAAAGCATTGTGCGGAGGTATAGTATGGCTTTTTGTGGAAATTGCGGCGCAAATGTGCCTGAAGGTAACAACTATTGCCCGAATTGCGGCGCTTTTGTCGGAAACGCGGCGGGAGCAGATCAAAATCGTGCAAATGAAAACCCGAATTACGGTCAACAGACCATCAGCGGCGGATACCGTGCAAATATCAAAAAACGCGATATCGCTGTCACCGTTATTCTTTCGATCGTTACATGCGGGATCTATGGTCTCATTTGGTTCTTCAATCTTGTCAACGATCTGAACACAGCCGCTTTGACGCCCAATGACAAGACGCCCGGGATGATCCTTCTGCTGACGATTGTAACCTGCGGTATTTACGGAATGATCTGGCTGTACAATGCCGGAGATAAAGTTGACAAGATTCGTAAAATGAACGGCGAGTCGTCTTCCAATTCGAACGTCCTGTATCTTGTTCTCAGCATTTTCGGTCTTGCCATCGTAGCTTACTGTCTCATCCAATCCGAGCTGAATCGGGTTGCGATGGATGCGTAACAGAATCCAAAAAGTTATTCTGATAAGCGCAATCGTTCTTTCGATCGGCTGCGCTTATTTGATTTTCTATTGGAAAACGGGATATGGCATCCCCTGTCCTTTTCATCTGATCACAAATCTAAAATGTCCGGGATGCGGTGTTACGCGCATGCTTGTCAGCCTCATTCAATTGGACTTTTCATCTGCGTTTCGGTATAACGCCGTTCTGCTGATCCTTCTCCCGGTTCTGATCGGTTTATTTACACGCTGGATCTATCTGTATATCCGAACGGGAAGCTGCAGAGGCACGTCTGTCGATCATGCGCTGAACATGGTGAGTCTCGTTATACTGCTTGCGTGGGGCGTTGTGCGCAATTTCCTGTATATCTGAGCAGATGAGGCTGTTGTTCCGGGAAGGAATTACCGGCAGATAATCCGCATAACCCGATTGATTTGTACTTGCATTTCAAATATAAAGTCGTTATAATATCTGCATCTGCTTATTCACTTGGAGGCATTTAATGAAAAACGAATTGATCGGTAATTGCATCGTAGGTCAGTCCGGCGGTCCGACTGCAGTGATCAACGCCAGCATTTACGGCGTGATTCGTACCGCGCTGGACGATCCGCATATCAATAAAGTCTTCGGCGCCGCACACGGCATTCGCGGCATCCTCGATGACGTTCTCTACGATATGAACAAAGAAGCCGCGTACGAGCTCTCTCTCTTGCTCAACACGCCGTCCTGTGCGCTCGGCTCCTGCCGTTACAAGCTCAAGGACATCGAAGAGGACGATTCCGACTACAAGCGCATCCTCGAGATCTTCAAGAAGTATGACGTTCGGTATTTCTTCTACAACGGCGGCAACGATTCGATGGATACCTGCAACAAGATCAGCAAGTATTTCCAGCAGGTCGGTTACGAATGCCGCGTAATGGGCGTTCCGAAGACAATCGACAACGATCTGTACGGGACCGACCATTGCCCCGGCTTCCCTTCTGCGGCGCGCTATATCATCAGCACGTGCATGGAGCTGTATCTTGACGCGCGCGTATACGACACGCCAATGATCTGCGTCGTTGAGATCATGGGCCGTCACGCAGGCTGGCTGACCGCAAGCGCGGCTGCCGCGACCTATACCGGATTCGGCCCCGATCTGATCTATCTGCCCGAAACGGATTTTGACGTGGATGAATTCATCAGCGACGTCAAGGAAGTCTATGAAGACGGCGGCAAGGTGTTTATCGCCGTTTCCGAAGGCATCCATGACAAAACCGGCAAACTGATTTCCGAGTACGGCTCCGAGCCGACGATGATCGACGGCTTCGGACACAAGCAGCTCGGCGGTCTGGCAGCTACCCTCGTAAACATCCTCAGAAAGCATTTTCCGACGACTAAGATCCGCGGCATAGAATTCTCCCTTCTGCAGCGCTGCGCTTCCCATGCGGCCTCTCAGACGGATATATCGGAGTCCTACGAAGCGGGCCGCGTAGCCGTCGAATACGCCGTGCACGGAATCACGGATAAGATGGTCGGATTCCGCCGCAAGACGGATGAAGACGGCAATTACAAATGCGAGATCAAGCTGATCGACCTCGAGGCCTGTGCCAATACCGAGCGCAAGGTACCGCGTGAATGGATCAATTCCCGCGGAAACGGTCTCAGAAAGCCGTATATCGATTATCTGCTGCCGTTGATCCAGGGCGAACCGAAGATCCCGCTGCAGAACGGTCTTCCCCGCTTTGCCAATCTCAAGAAGATCAAGGCTAGACCTCCGCGCAAGATCGAAGCTCACAACGAGAAATAAGAATCAACCTGAAAAGGGACCGCAAGGTCCCTTTCTTTACTTTTGGCACGGATTGTGTTATTCTTGAACAAGAATAGCGAGGACAGGATCGTG
The DNA here is from genome assembly GCA_946411635.1 of uncultured Clostridia bacterium. GTDB lineage: Bacteria > Bacillota > Clostridia > Christensenellales > CAG-138 > UBA3792. The sequence continues at coordinate 369,161 of CAMKES010000001.1, forward strand.
CAGAAACTAAGCGAGTTCTTTGATATCAAGCCCGGCGTCACGGCGCTGATCGGCGGCGGCGGAAAAACGTCGACGATGTATGCGCTTGCCGAGGAACTGCGTCAAAGCGCATCGGTCGTTCTCTGCACGTCCACGCATATCCTTCGTCCGCCGCAGTATCCGTATTTCCCACGCCTTGTCGCAGAACTGAAACCGGGCGATGTCGTTTCGGCCGGCACAATCGACGGCGCAAAGCTGTCAATGCCGGAGCAAAACTTTTCGGAGCTGATGCGATATGCGGACTTCGTGCTTGTCGAAGCGGACGGCTCGCGTCAGCTGCCGCTGAAAGCCCATGCGTCGCACGAGCCGGTCATTCCGAAGGAAGCAAATACGGTCCTCGTCGTGATCGGGATCGACGGGCTCGGCAAACGAATTTGCGAGGTCGCGCACCGACCGGAGCTGTATGCGAAAAAATGCCGTACATCTGTCGAAGAGATCGTCACGGAAGAGATGATCCGGACCGTCGTTTCGACTTATCCGCGCTGTGACGGCATCGTGATCAATAAAGCGGACGATCCGGAACAGCTTCGAAAAGCGAAATCGCTCGCAGAACAGTTTTCCGTTCCCGTTGCGATCACAGCATGGCACTCGGCAAATGAACCGATCAAAGCATATCGGAGGCGTCTATGATGATTCTGATCAGAGGAGCCGGCGATCTGGCGTCCGGCGTCGCGGTTCGGCTCTCGCATTGCGGATTTCCGATCGTAATGACAGACCTCGCACATCCGACTTCGATCCGAAGGACGGTTTGTTTTTCCGAGGCGATTCTGAACGGTACTGCCGAAGTAGAGGACGTTTCGGCGGAATTCGCGTCCTCGCCCGATCGGGTGAATCCGATCCTTGCAGGGGGGAAAATCGCCGTTCTCGCCGATCCGGATGCGGCATGCATTCCGCTTCTGAAACCGGACGTCGTGATCGACGCCGTTCTCGCAAAGAGAAATCTCGGCACGCAGATTACGGACGCGCCGATCGTAATCGCGCTCGGACCCGGATTCACGGCCGGCGTCGATTGTCATGCGGTGATCGAAACGATGCGCGGTCATGATCTCGGGCGCGTGATCCTCAACGGATCTGCCGAACCGAACACCGGTATCCCCGGCAATATCGGCGGGTTTACGACCGAACGCGTTCTTCGCGCGCCAAAGGACGGAATGTTCCGCGAGATCCGGCGCATCGGTGACTGTGTATCAAAAGGAGAGCGTGTTGCCGAAACAGACGGAGAACCGATCACAGCATCGATCGACGGTGTGATCCGCGGCTTGCTTCCGACGGGAACCCCGGTCACAAAGGGCATGAAATGCGGCGACGTCGATCCTCGCGGCATCGTTTCACATTGCGCGACCGTATCGGATAAAGCACGCGCGATCGGTGGCGGCGTTCTGGAAGCGATCCTGTATCTGCAAAGGAGAATACGCGATGTTTAAGCAATTGGCACATTTGATCCGTTCGGGACGATCTCCGTATCTGTACACGGCGGTCGACGGCCCGAAGATCGGTATGACTGCGGTCAAAGACGGCGATTCGGTGATCGGCGAAATATCGCTGGTTCCTGATAAAACGCCTGAATCGCTTCCCGTCGTAAAAAACGGTGTGCTGATCGAACGGATCACTACCCCTCCCCATCTTGTTCTTTGCGGGGCAGGTCACGTTTCCGTGTGTACGGCGAAGATCGCAAAAATGGTCGGCTTCCGTGTGACCGTCATCGACGATCGAACGGAATTTGCGAATCGGGATCGTTTCCCCGATGCGGACGAAATCATTTCGCTGCCTTTTACCGAAGCGCTCGATTCGGTTTCCGACGCCAATACGTACTATGTGATCGTGACGCGCGGACACAAGGACGATCGTACCTGTTTGGAAACGATCCTTCGAAAGCCGTTCGCATATTGCGGAATGATCGGAAGCAAAGCCAAGATCAAAGCCGTATTTGATCATATGCGCGCTTCCGGGTATTCGGATGAACTGCTTGCGAAGGTGCACTCTCCCATCGGTCTTTCCATCGGTGCGGAAACGCCGGAAGAGATCGCGGTTTGTATCGTCGGAGAAATGATCCTCGTCAAAAACAGAGCGAAACGCTGCACCGAATGGGATGACGCACTTCTGGAAGCGATCGAAACGTTGCGAGAACCGTACGCGATGGTTACATTGATCGAAAAACGCGGCAGCGCGCCTCGATCCACCGGAGCGCGTATGATCGTAAAAACCGACGGAACGATCATTTCCTCGATCGGAGGCGGTTTCGGCGAATTTGAGGCTTCTGAGCGCGCAGGAGAGATGCTTAAAAGCGGTCCCCGCGTCATGCGGTATACCTGTAAGATGAACAATACGGATGCTGCTCAAAAAGGAATGATCTGCGGCGGTGAAATCGAAATACTGATTCAGATTATAGAGGCTTAAAATGGAAGAAGACGTTAAACTGACGAAGCTTGCAAAATGCGCGGGGTGCGGTGCAAAGGTCGGCGCCGGCGTACTCGCAAAGCTGCTTTCGGATATTCCGACCCTGCATGACGACGCGTTGCTTGTCGGCTTCGACAAAAGTGACGACGCGGCGGTCTACAAACTTTCAGATACGTGCGCTCTCGTTCAGACGCTTGATTTCTTTCCTCCGATCGCCGACGATCCGTACACGTTCGGTCAGATCGCCGCGGCAAACGCGCTGTCCGATATCTACGCGATGGGCGGCGAACCGAAGCTTGCGCTGAACATCATGTGCATCCCGAAATCCATGTCCGATCATTCCGTGCACGAGATCCTGCGCGGCGGATATGAAAAATGCGCCGAAGCAGGCGCGATCATCTGCGGCGGTCACAGCATCTTTGACGAAGAACCGAAATACGGTCTGTCCGTTACCGGATTCGTCCATCCCGAAAACGTCTGGAAAAATCACGGCGCAAAGCCCGACGACGTCCTGTTTTTGACTAAGCCGATCGGAATCGGTGTTCTGACGGCCGCGCAGAAAGGCGAATTGCTTGAGCTTGATACGAAAGAACGGATGATCCGTCTGATGACAACGCTGAATAAAGGAGCAAGAGACGTTCTTTCCGGATTCCGCGTACATGCCTGCACGGACGTGACCGGTTTCTCGTTTCTCGGGCATCTGTACGAGATGTGCAGCGGATCATCCGTCTCTGCCGAGATCGATACTTCCTCCATTTCGCTTATCCCGGAGGCGTTGGAGTTCGCCCGGGTCGGTATACTGCCGGAGGGCATGTATCGAAACAGAACGTTTGCCGAGCATGCCGTCGATACCGGATCCGTCGAGCTCGCCGTCTGTGATCTTCTGTTCGATCCGCAGACGTCCGGAGGTCTCCTTGCCGCGGTGCCGGAAGAAGACGCAGACGCTGTTTTTCATGCATTGAACGAACGCGTCCCCTGTGCGCAGCGAGTCGGGAAGATCGTTGAAAAGAAGAAAAAATCCATTTATCTGTTCTGAATCGAATCAAAAAAAGGAGCGGCTGAAGCCGCTCCTTTTTGGTTTGGTGATCAGTAGGATTCAACCCAGAACATCGAGTCGTCGCAAAGCGGACGGAGCTGCGGGGTACCCAGATCATACGTAAGGATGAACGCACCCACGACGCCGTCGCCGACGTTCGCTTCTTCAAGAGCATACGTCGCAACGATGTCGATGCAGGCTTTTCCGTTGGTCACGGAAACCGTTCTCGTGCCGTCGCCGATCTCGGTGATACCGATGATCTTCAGATCGGACAGCATGTACACGGAACCGACAAAGCGCGCAGGATCGTCAAGAATCGCATTGAGATCGAAGATGCTTTCCGGGATGTACCAAAGCTCATCGCCCGGATCCCACGAATCTTCTTCGATGTACTCGTTCTCATAGAGCAACGCAGCGAGAGATGCGTTCTTAAGCATCGGGCAGCCGTAGTAGTCCGCGAGCTCGCCGCTGAACAGCCACACGTCGCCGACTTTGACGTCCGCAAGCGCTTCCGAATCGGTAAGCTCGATCGCCATGCCGTAACCCGGATCGTCCAGCGTGATGTTGTCCATCATCTCCTGCACGTAGATCACGCCGTTGTAGACTTCGGTAACGACGCCCTGAACGGGAACTTCCGTACCCAGCCAGGTTCTGTCATTACGGATCTTGTCAACCGCATACTGAACGGTACCGATGGAGTACTGGTTCATCGAAGCAATACCGGTCTTCAGGTTCAGCGTGTAATCCGGCCAGTTGGTTGCATAGTCCATCGCATCGAGGACGATGAACGAAGTGCCTTCCGGAACGTCGGACAGATCGATCGTGTAGTAGAGCGTAGGATCTTCTTCATCTTCAGAAGTCTCCATATCCGCACCGATCAAATAACCGAGATCGATCACGTTGTTTTCCGCATCATAGCAGTATGCATCCACGTATGCAACGCCGGAACCGTTGTCGACGAAGCCGACGGTCGCAGTCTTGTTCTCTTCGTCGATCTCAACGCTCGTGATGATCGGCGATTCGTTATCAACGATGAGCTGGAATTCATACTCGGTGTTGAGCGGAGCGCCCGGATAATCGATCATCGTCTCGTAGGTGACGTTGCAGATCGTGCCGTTCGGAACATATTCGCCGTAGAGTTCGGATTCCTCGTTCGTGACGACGCCGTCCCAGTAGAACGAGCCGCGAGCCGTCCACAAACCGGTTTCGTCATCGATGTACGCCTTCCCGAGATACTCGGTGTCGTCCACATAGTAGATCTCACCGGTTTCCGCGTCGGACACGGTCATGATCAGATGACGCGCGTTGCGAAGCTGCATCGGCGTGGAATACATCCAGTCGACAACGTAGAACGAATCCGCATCTTCGTTGGAGATCGCATTGTGGAGCGGGCTGTAGTTGAGCGCGGTATCATAGTACGCGTCATAAACGACGTTGGGGTTGGACGAAATCGTCGTCATCGGGTTGGCTCCGAAATAGGTGTAGAGGCCATCCTGGACTTTGCCGCCGTATACTTCGTTCAGACCGACGTTGCCCTGGAATTCCACAAAGGAATTGTACGGCATTGCACCTTCTGCAAATTCATCCGGATACATGACGGCAAGATAACCAAGCGCAAACAGGTAATCTTCCGTATTCGTCCAGATCTTATCCAGAACGGGCGCCTGCGTCCAGTCACCGTAGTAACCCATAAAGGTTGCATGTGCCAGAGGCGCTTCGACTTCTTCTTCCAGAACGAGCGCCGGGAGTTCTTCGAGACCGACAATCGCACGGAGCAGGAACGCCGCATCTGCAGCGGTTACGGAACCGTCCTGATTGACGTCCGCAAGGAACGCCGCTTCTTCGCTGAGCTCAGTCAGTTCGACGACCGCACGGAGGATCTCCGCCGCGTCAGCAGCCGTAACTTTGCCGTCAAGGTTCGCATCGCCGTATACACCTTCGTTTACAGGTGCAACAACACCGGAATTCTGAGAGGATGCGCTGTAGAACGCAAGATATCCCTCAACGAATCCGCCGTTCGGGAAGTACGTGTCGAGGAACGAAATCACACTTTCATCGAGCGTGATGGTGATTTTTCCGTCGAACTTGCCGTTGGCGGGAACCACCTGTTCGGTATCGCCTTCGACCGTAATGCCGTCGCCCTCATAAAGCTCGAGGGAAGTCAGCGTGTTGTAAGTGCCGTAGTTGCCGCTAGCCGGATAGTCGAGCAGAACGACGGGCATGCATGCATAAACCTGTTCGGAATCCGTCAGGTTGACAAGCGTGTACTCAATGGTGAACACGCCGGTCTTTGCCGGATCGTCATACAGGTTGATGATCGGTTCCGCGACGTAAACAGGCGAGGAGATCGCATCGCCGAGGCTGATCAGACCTGCGCCGCTCTTTCTGGGCGAATAGAGATAATCATCCGCGTCATAGGGCATATACGCTGTGGACTCAATGAGATCTTCAGCCAGTTCCGCACGCTGCGCTTTGCTCAGCTGCGGATACTTGTCCTTGATGTACTGGCACAGAAGCAGGAACGAGCCGCAGGCGTTCGGAGACGCCATGGAAGTTCCGCTGTACACTTCATATGCATCGGAAGCACCGTTGACGGAAGAATAGATCATGCCGCCGGGAGCCGTGATGCTGGGCTTGAGCTGCAGGTTCGGCGTGCAGCCCCAGCTGGAGAAGTCGCTCATCAGCCAGGCATTCGGATTCTCGATTTCGGTCAATCCTTCCGGAACAGTAACGGTGTTGTTTTCCTCAAGACCTTCCAGAATCGCGAGACCGTCTGCCTGCGTGATGCTGATCGCCGGTACGTAGTACGGATCGATGAGCATGCCGATACGGCCGTCCTCGTTGTTGTACAGGATCATGCCGATCGCGCCCTTCGCCGCGACGTTTGCATTCTTCTCAGAGAAGCTCAGATCGCCGCGAACAACAAGAGCAACTTTACCTGCTACGTCATCGGGAATCTCTTCGGGGTTGCCCTTGCCGCAGTCAACGAGTTCAAGGGTCTGACCGCCGAAGTTCTGGAACCAACCGTGCTCGCCGTCAGAGCAGTTATCAACGAACGAAATCAGTTTGCCGTTATACTCGATCACAACGGACGGATACGCGAAGTTTTCCATGGAAGCAACGGAGACGTTGCCGGTGTAGGAGGACGGCGTACCGAGAATGCCGTAATCGGTGAAGTCAGACAGGACGTAACCATTGCCGGCGAAGTTGATCGGATTGAACGCCATGGAATACTCGTTTCCCGCCGAGCAGCAGTTGATAATGCCGGCCTGATCGAGTTTCTTATAGATGTTGCCGTACAGTTCGTCTTCCACGTACGGATCGTAAACGAATCCGGCCGGAGAACCGAGAGACATATTGCAGGCATCAACGCCGAGCAGGAACGCATCTTCGAGTGCTGCAATGTAGATACCGGAGTTCGTGCCGCCCGTCGTATCGGAGAAGATCTTCATGAAGCAGATCTGCGCAGCGGGAGCAGCGCCGGAGAACTTGACCGCGCCGTCCGCATCCATTGCGAAGCCGGCGATGGTGCCGGATACGTGCGAGCCGTGACCGCGATAGTCGGTTACGTCATCGTCTCCGTCATAGTAGTCGTATGCGTACGGGACCTTCGCGCTTACGTAGATGCCGGGTGCGACGGTCTCGACGGATTCGACGTATTCCTGCGTGAATGCGGGATCCGTAATCAGACCGTAATCCTGGAACGCTTCATGCGTCAGATTGAGGCCGGTATCGAGAACCGCAACGACCATGCCTTCGCCCTTATACAGAATTCCCTGCATAATAGCGGCGCCGGTCATCTCGTTTGCATTCAGCTGATTCGGCTCCTGCACTTCGGGCGCGTTGTAGGAATTGGCAAGATATACGCGTTTTACGCCATCCATCTTTTCGAGGGAGGCAACGTTCTTGTACGCCGTGGTGATCATCATACCGTTGATCAGAGCGGTGTAATCGTATCCGCGCTTTGCTTCAAACGATAAAGATTTGAAGAAGGTATCGTGTGCATCGGACATGCGCGCCTGGACGGCGTCAGCCTTCTTTGCACGAATTTCTTCAGCCGTGTAGAGATCGCTCAAAGCGGGATCATCAAACACAACGATCACAGGAACTGCAGTTTCCGGATCGATGGCCTTGACTTTGGTGTCAAGCGGCTTGAGTTCTTTACCGTTCTTTGCAACGGTCTTGCCTCTGTCTTCGATGGATTTGAGCCGTTCGATCTTTTCCGGAATCTTTTGATCATCTGCAAAAGACGCCGGAAGAATGCTCAGCACCATGACCAGGGCGAGAACGATCGCAAGTATGGTTCTTGCTTTTTTCATCCATGTATCCTCCTTATCAATATTAGTACACAAGTGTACAATACATGCACTTATATTATATTATCTGCCGTCTTTCTTGTCAAGGAATTCGAGAAAAAACTTCCCTCTCCCAGCACCGCCGAAAAGTCCGATTACGCCTGCAAAAAACAGACTCAGCGCCGCAATCAGCCGATAATATATTTTGTATGTTGAGAAAACGGAAAGGAGAAAAACCACACCGGCAAAAAGAAGATATTTCCGATCGGAACGAACGGTCCCGCGCACGTCGTCACGCAGCGACCGCCGATACGTCTTCTCCTTCTCCCCTTTTGCGATCAGATCCCGCACATTCAGAAAACGGATCTCTCTGCCCGAGGCGCTTGCGATCTCCTGCATCGCGCTCGTCGTCTCCGTCGTTAGGATCGTGCCCGAGCCGCAGCGGATCGCTTCGATCACGTCCGACTCGTCGGGGTGCAGTTTTCTGATGAAATAGACGTCCGATTCGCCCGTGAGCGTTTCGATTTCCTCGTCCGGTATCAGAAGCAGTTTCAGGATCCGTTCTTTCTTTTTCCGCAAGGCCTTCTTTCTCTCCTCCGTTTTCTTTCTGCAAATCAAACGAATACAATACCCGAACAGAACGACCGCCGGATACAGGACGAACAGAACGCGGAGTTTTCGGCCGAACAGCCCGGTCAGGAAGATCAGACCGGCGATCAGCGCGGCAAAAACCGCCATGTCGGCACAATGCAGAATGGTTTGCGCAGCGCTTCGGATTTTTCGAACCGGAATCATAAAATGAGTGTTGCCAAACGAATACGGTTTATTCTATAATCTGAATATGGAAAAGAAGAAGATCGCCGTATTTGGCGGAACGTTTCATCCCATTCATAACGGACATCTCGCACTTGCAAAGCATGCTGCCGACGCGCTGCACATCGACGAGGTATTATTCGTCATAGACAGGATCCCTCCGCACAAGGAGCTCGCCGAAGGCGCAACCGACGCCGAGCGGCTTGACATCCTTCGCCTTTCCGTTCAGGTCGACCCCAGATTCCGGGCGGAAACCATGGAACTGGAGCGGGAGGGCAAAAGCTATACGGTCGATACGCTGCGCGAACTGGCCGAACGCGAGCAAGGCGCAGAACTGTTCTTTTTCATGGGGTCGGACATGCTCAAATCCTTTCATACGTGGCGCATGCCCGAACAGATCGCAAAGCTTGCAACGCTTGTCTGCACGATCCGTACGGGACAAAGCGGCGGCGAACAGGACGCGGCGGAAACGATCCGTCAGACGTACGGCGCAAACGTGATCCTTCTCGACGAAGTCTCTCCCCTGTCCTCCACGCTGGTCCGGGAACGGATCTATCGTGCAGAACCGATCACCGGGCTGGTCCCCGATGCAGCGGCGCACTACATTTACAGTCACGGATGCTATATGCCGCCGGAAATCAGATCCTGCTACGAGAGACTTCGTTCAGAGTTAAAACCGTCGCGGATGGAACATACCGCCTACGTTGTCGAGACCGCGATCGGACTCGCGGCAAGATTCGGCGTCGATCCCGTCAAGGCACGGATCGCATCCCTGCTTCACGACTGTGCGAAAAGCTTTCCGGATGAAAAACTGCTGCCCTACGCCGATACGGTTCCTCCGGTTCTTCCGATCCTGCACGCTGCGGCAGGCGCGGCGTACGCACGAACCGCATACGGCATCGATGACCCGGACGTCCTGAACGCAATCCGGCTGCATACGACCGGCGATTCCGGCATGACGGCACTCGACAAGGTTGTATATCTTGCCGACATGACCGAGCAGTCAAGATCTTACGAAGGCGTCAAGGAAATCCGGCGTGCGGATACGCTGGATGAAATGATGCGGCTTGCTTTATTGAGAAGCATCTGTTATATTAAAGAAAAAGGCGGCGACGTGCATCCGGCAACGCTGCGCGCGCTGAATGATCTCGGAGGTAAAATGGAGCGATACGGCGAAAAGGAAACGTTGCAGATCTGCGAAATCCTGTACGACAAAAAAGCAAACGACATTCTTGCCCTTCACATCGGCGATAAAACGATCATTGCCGATTGGTTTGTGATCGCGAGCGGAACGTCCGTTACGCATGTCCGCGCTCTCTGCGACGAACTGGAAGAGAAAGCCGCGGATCTCGGACTTGAGATCAAGCGGAAAGAAGGATACGAGGACGCTCGCTGGATCGTGCTCGATTTCGGGTTTACCCTCGTGCATATCTTCCACCCCGAAGAACGCGCCTATTACAACATCGAAAGGCTTTGGGAAGGCGACGACAATATGATTCGCTATCCCATTTCCGATAAATAAACGGAGGTATCATTATGGATCTTGCAAAGTATATCGACCACACGCTTTTAAAGCCCGAATCCACGCGTGAAGATATCCGCCGCATCTGCGCGGAAGCAAAGCAGTACAACACGGCGAGCGTCTGTGTGAATCCGTTCTGGATCGGATTTGTAGCCGAGCAGCTCAAGGGCACCGACGTTACCCCCTGCTGCGTTATCGGCTTCCCTCTGGGCGCAACGCCTGCCGAAGTAAAGGCGTACGAAACGAGCGTAGCCGTTCGCGACGGCGCAAAAGAAGTCGATATGGTCATCAATGTCGGCGCGCTTCGCGGCGCGGAGTTCGAGACGGTCTATGAAGATATCAAGGCCGTTGTCGACGCTGCGAAGGGAAAAGCAAAAGTCAAGGTCATCATTGAGACCTGCCTGCTGACCGATGAACAAAAAGTCATCGCCTGCAAACTCGCAAAGCAGGCGGGCGCAGACTTCGTAAAGACCAGCACGGGCTTCTCCACGGGCGGCGCGACCGTCGAAGACGTACGTCTGATGCGCGAAACGGTCGGTCCCGAGATGGGCGTAAAGGCCAGCGGCGGCGTGCGCACGAAAGCGGATGCCGAGGCAATGATCGCAGCGGGCGCAAGCCGGATCGGCGCAAGCTCTTCCAAAAAGATCATCGAAGGATAATTGAAATCAAAAAACAGCCGTCGGAAAACTCCGGCGGCTGTTTTGCATTTGCTTTACGCTTCGTAGAACGTAACATTCTGCGCGTGCAGGAAGTCCTTGATCACATCGAGATGCGTGTGAACGGCGAGATGCAGCGCGCCGTGATCGACAAACGATTCATGGTTCGGCGTTTCCATTTTGATATCCGCGCCGAGCAGCATCACACCGATCCCGCTTTGCATCCCGACGACCCGACCCTGCACGTCAAACAGAGGCGAACCGTTTAATCCGGCCGGTCCGGCGTTGGTCGTTTCGATCGCAAAAGCGCGTTCTCCGTCGGAAATGAAGCGGGTAACCGTTCCGTCAAGCGCAAAGAGCGACGACGTGTTTTTTCCGGTATCGGTAAACTCGATCTCGTCGGCTTGTTCGTTCAGGCGGAAGTTTCTGAACTCGGGAAGCGAAAAGCCGAGTCTGCAAAGCGTTTCTCCCTGTTTCGGCGGTTCCGCGGCAAACGTGACGTGATCGTGATACAGATACCCGCGCTCCGCTACGAAATGCAGGATCGCAAGATCGTATTTGGGGTGCGGAATGCATTCGATCTTCATTTTTCCTGCGCCGCATCCCATAAAAGCGTACCGGATCTGGATAATACTGTCTTTCGTCAGCTTCATATCGTTTTCAAGGCGTTTCAGCGTAAAACGATAGCTTTCGTCACGGGACAGATTTGACCGCTTTTCAAGATATGTACGGTACATCTGATCCGTATTGGACGCCGCTTTGATGATATTCGCGATCCGCTTTGAAGTAACGGCATATCCGTTCTCGTTTACGAAAAACAGCGTCGCGATATCCGGAAGGATCGCATTATCGGAAAACCGTCTGCGGATCACATGCATCGGGCGAACCGCGCCCGAAATCGACGCCGCCGCATTTTTAAACATACTCTTTCCCCTTTCGCTTTTCGGCCGGTTCGAACGAGATCACGCACAGCTCCGGCGTATTGAAGATCCGCGGAACCGGAATCGTGTTTCCGAGTCCGCGTGAGACGAACATCAGGGATTTGCCGGTTCGGTAAATGCCCTCGGAATAACGCGGGAAAAATCCCTGCTGCGGCGCGTAGAGGCCGCAGCGCCGGATCCGGATCTGCCCGCCGTGGGCGTGACCCGAAAGGATCACGTCCGCACCGGTTCCCGCATAGATTGGAAACAGTTCCGGACGATGCGCCATGACGACGTTCAGCGAGTGTTCGCCGAGCATCGCGGACAGGTTCTCCGGCGAGGCATACTGCCGCAAACCGATCAGTCGATACTCCGGAAGATCGATGAACTCATCGCGCAGTACAATAACGCCCATTTTGCGGATCGAATCGATGTATTCCTCCCCCGTTTCCGTCAACGCGCATTCATGATTGCCTTCCGCAAAGTATACCGGACAGATCTTTACGGCTTCCCGAACGAAAGCAAAACTGTTTTTGCAGGCTTTCTTTCGTTTCCGATTGAACAGATCGCCCGTTACAAGAATGGAATCCGGCTTTGCTTCCGTGATTTCCCGGATCAGGCGTTCCTGATTTTGTCCAAACGACACGTTATGCAGGTCGCTGACCTGAACGACGGTAAACCCATGATTCACTTTTTCATGCGCGATCACCGTGTGCGTGACGTGAATGCGTTTGTTTTCCAGAAAAAACGCAGCGGTCAGGATCAGCACGATCGCAGCTGCGATCAGAATATAAATCATTGTCCTCCGCGCTCCGTGAGTTTTGCGAGCACTTTGTCGTAATGAAAATGCGGTACGGTACAGTTGCTGCAATCCTTGATACCGTTGGGCAGATACGTCGGATTCCCTCCGCAGTCTTCGAGCCGATACAGCGGACAGTAGCAAAACAGGCAGTTGAAGTGCTCCGGATCGTTCGTTTTATGACAGGGAAAATACTCGCAGACACGATTCTGCACGAAACTGCAGAAGCGGGTTTCGGACAATCCTTTTTCCCATTCTTCGCGCGTAACCGAATACGCGCAATCATCCGAGAGCGCTCCGTCGACCCTGCGCGTACGGCGCCGCAGCGTTCCGTCGTACCGGAAACCGCATTTTTGAATAACGCGGCCGGAGCGTTTGTTGTCCGCGTTCCGGAAGACCGTGATCGCGACGAGACGGAGTTCTTCAAATCCGAAATCGATCACCGCTTTTGCCGCTTCGGTCATCAGCCCCATATCCCAGAAATCGGGATGCAGCACATAACCGAGCTCTCGGACCGTATCCACGCGCGTCGTGTGAAGACCGATCCCGCCGATGATGCGTCCGTCCGGCTTCAGCGTGACCGCCCAGGTCTCGTTCTCTTCGATCGCGGATCGCAGGTATTCGATCGAATCCGCCACAGTCTCATGCGGCTTCCATCCCGCGGCCGGTCCGACAAGCGGCGATTTTGCGTATTCAAACATCCCGGGCGCATCTTCCGTCGTCCAGGCGCGCAGGATCAGCCGCTCCGTTTCAATCGTTCTCATAGACCGCCTCAGATCATTTTGCCGTTGATGGAGTTCGTGACGGCCCTTGACATTCGGAGTACGAGCTCGTGATGATCCGTCAGAAGATCATAAACCGCATCTTCGGAAAGAACGCCGCGCGGAAGATCTTCGGGCAGCTTTCCGGCTTCGCCGTCTTCGTAATCCTTCATCCAGAGCGTACTGCCGTAATAGTCGGAAAGCTTCTTCAGCGAAGAAAATGCCGCTTCATAGCGTTCAAGCGCCTCGCTCAATTCCCGAATCGCCTTTTCGGACTCGTTCAGGCACGCTTCCATCTTGTTGATCCGATCGATTTGTTTCATAATGATCTCCTTTCAGTGGGAACCCTTGTATCCCACGCCGTATTCGGTCGTATAATAGTCGATCCGCTTCGATTGATCGTACAGCGGCGGATAGATGTTTTCGCCCGGTTCAATCCCGGCAAGCCGGCACACCGCTTCGTGACAGCGAATGGTCATCTCTTTGCGGCGTTCGTTGATCGGAAGCGTCCGATCGGGCAAGATCGGCTCCCCGATGCGGAGCGTGATCGTTGCGATCTGGCGGAAAATCGTTTTGCGGATCCGGCCGGGTTCCCGGAACGAGAAGCCCATCGGCAAGACCGGCTTGTCGCAGTCGATCGCAATACGGATCGCGCCCGTTTTGAACGGACGGACCGGCGCGTAGTATTCCCACATGCTGCCCTCTGCATAGATCTGCAGCCACTCGTGATCCTCAGTCAGAAGTTTGTTGATCGCCTTCAGATACGCTTTTGTAGCGGGGATTCCCGTTTCCGGGATCGGAATGCCGCCGGTCAGTCGGATCAGCGTGCCGAATTCGCCGTTGATATCGGGCGCCCAGCTCAACACGTTCGGACGCACGGGACAGATCGCCTTAGTGATCGCAAGATAGTCCCACATATGCACGTGGTTCGATACGGAAACCACGCCGCCGCTCAGCAGTTCCCTGTTCTTTTTCAGGTTCTCTCGCCCCTCGATCTTCAGGCCGAGACGGATCGTGCAGAGCGGGAACACGATCACGCGCAAAAGCGCGCGCAGGAGATTCTGCTTCCGCAGAAACGCTTTCGAGCGATCGACGTACGGATACTCCGCGTCGAACACGATCCCTTTGTCTTTTTTGACGATCAGATAGTGCCGGTCGGTATCCTCCGGATACGGGAATCGATTTGTTTTCGGGTCAAACGTCATTCTTCATTCTCCAAATCAGTAAATCATTAACAGTCATTCTTATCTGCCGTTTCCTTTGGCAGGGAAATCTCAATCCCGACAACCCCGTATTTCTTTTGCGCGTCAACTGAGTAATAGAACTCCATATCGGCGGGTTTTGCTTCTGATATCGTTTCTTCCGTATATCCGCATTTCAGAAGCGGCAGGGATTTATAAAGTTCCTCAAAGCTGTCAAAGCGGTGAAGTGCAGCGACAGCAGTTTCAAGTGTTTCAGCGGTTTCCGTGTTCGTAAAAACAATGGTATCGCCCGGTTTGATTTTTTGGCGCTTCTCATCGAATAAACGAAGCTCGATCGTCTTTTCCCCGCTCTTTATCATTTCAAACGGAGCCGGCGTCAGATTCATGGAATGCGTAGCCTCTTCTCTCCGTAAAAGCGCCACCGGCTCCACGTGCCTTGGAGCAGCAGGTCAAATAAAAAGGCTTGTATTTGACCCGCTGGTTCATCCCAATGAAGGAATGGGCAATTTCCCGGTATCGGTCAGGGTTGAGACAGTAGGATGAATATCAGCAGACCGATAAACTGGAATTTATCGTGTCAGCATATCAATAGCTTCATCTTCTGTGGCTGTAAAGAACACATCTTTGCCTTTATTGCTTTCATAGATAAAATCCTTTAAGGGTTTGCTCGTATAGTGAGAATAGTCCCCGAAAATGGCAATGCGACCCTCGTAATTGACATACTTTTGTAGAATCTCTCCTGCAAGTCCACTGCTTAGGATAAAAAATTCCTCGGCAATAAGCTTTTTGTCAATGACAATATTTTTTGTTCCAATATCATATTTTGCACTCATCAGTACATCCAGTGCGGTTTGTGCATCTGTGATAACAGGTTCTTCAGCATTTATGACTGCACAGATAATGCCATTCTTTTCTATTTTATTTATTTCCAATATTATCACCTCCCCAAATCCCGATTATTTATTTAGCCTCCGCCGCCTTGATAGCACCGAGGCAGTGTATCCTTACGACGCGGTTGCCGTCGGTTTCCGATATCTGCCGCAACAGTTCCAAATATGGTCTGACAAACTCCGGTCTGCGCTTGCCGAGGACCCGGAAGATTTCCGGCGCTTCCATTCTGACCTTATCATCCGCGTCATGAAGGAGTTCCGCAAATACCGGCATATGATCCGCGTAGACGTTCGGCGTGTTCGTGGCGATGTTTTCCGACGCCCAGATAAAGCTCAGTCTAACGTTCGCCGCCTCGTCGGAAGCAAAGCGGAACAGCCCTGTCCAGTACGGCTCGATCAAGGAATAGTCGGCGCGTCCGATCCTGCCGAGAGCATTCACTGCACGCTCCCGCAAAAGCGACTCCGGGTTGTCCAGGAAAGGCACGATCATAGGCACCACGTCCTGCACTGACCTCGGATACGCAAGCCCCATCTCACCGAGCAGCCAGAGCGCCTTTGCCTGTATTTTCACGGATTCATGGGCGAGGAGAGACGAAACGTACGGTATGCTTTCTTCCCATCTGTCTTTGTCCTTTGTCAGTATTCCGAGTTCTTTATAAAGCTCTGATTCGGTCAAACTGTTTTCTCTCCAAGCTATTTTATTGAGACTGTCCATGTGTCTCCATCGACCAGGTACTGAAATTCCGTCAGAGCGGGATCGTTTATCACCCGCATTAAGTCCTCAAAATCATCAACCGTGTTTATCTCCGAAAGGTGATTGCTTTCCACCCATTCCATCTGACCCTCATCAGAAGATTTGAGTGTCCCGCTGAATTCGGCGGCTTTGAACAGGAGAACAACGTATCGTCCGTCCTGAATCGGAAATTGTTTCACTCCTACAAGACGAGGATTCTTTACGTCCAGCCCCGTTTCTTCTTTCATTTCTCGGATCACTGCGTCAACGAACGATTCTCCCGGTTCCACGTGTCCTCCTGGCAGTGCATATCCGTGCCATTCTTTCTTTATTCTGTTTTGAAGCAGTATCTTGTTGCCGTCTTCGACCAAGCACAATACTGTCAACTCTACATTCTCTGTTCTGCTCATTTTGATATCATTGTTCCTTCTTCACATACGTAATCTGGATATCGTAGCCCAGCTTTTCGAGCATATCCACGAACACCTTATTCACGATGCCGTCCTTCTTATTTATCGGCCTGCTGATGTACGGAGCCGAAGTCCCCACCATCTCCGCAAGCTGCGCCTCATTCGATCCCTGTGATATCAAAGCTGTCAAGCCACCTTTTTGCCGCCTCACTTACTCGCTTCAAGCAATCCTCGTCGAACGGTGAATGTAAGCCGGCGTTCCTGATCAGCTCGACGAAAGGACGGGTGCCGCCCTGGCAAACGAGTGCCATATAAAGATCCCATGCTTCCTTGGGATCGTTTTGCATGATCGCCCAGACTTCCAGTCCAACCACGCCTGTCAGCACATAGTCGATATACATGAAAGGTTCCTCGATGATATGCCCCTGCTGCTGCCAAAGCATACCCTCACCGTAGTATGGTATCTCGCCGTCGAATTTGATCCACGGCTCGTAGATAGCCTCAAGCCGGTTCCATTCTGCGCGGCGCTCTGCAAACGTCCACTCCGGATGCTCAAATACGGAATGCTCAAAATGATCGATCATCGTACCGTAGGTGATAAATGCTATGCTTTCTCCGATGAGGGAGTATGTATATTTCTGTGCGTCTTCACCGAAAAACCCTGCCGCGTTCTGTAGCGCAATCAGCTCCATGCACATGGAATGCAGCTCTGTAATGTCCTCGCTTGGCTGAACGTAATCCACCGGGACGCGCTTTCTGTTCATCCAGTAGGCGAAGGTATGCCCTGCCTCGTGCATGAAAGAACGCACGGAATCACCCGAGCCGTTCAGATCGACCATGATAAACGGCGATTCGGCAAGCGGCAGATACAGATCGACACCTCCGCCTGCGTGAAGGAACATCATCTCGTTTTTTGTCATGTGACGAAAGAATTCGCCTGCCTCCGGGGAAAGCGAATCAAAGAGCTTCTGCCCTTCACTTACCAGATAGTCATCACCCCCTGCGGGATGCGGATTGCCGCTTTTAAAAAAGAATTCGTTGTCCGAATAGGGCATGGGGTAGGTGCTGCCAATCCGCCTGGCTTGCTGACGCTTGATGGCGTCAGCAATGGGCACTACGTATTTCACCACCCGCTCACGAAACCTCGCCACGTCATCCTTTGTAAAGGTGCGTCTCAGCCTGCAGTATTCATAGTGGATGTATCCGTCGAAACCCATTTTCTTACCGATGCTCTCGCGCAGACGCACGAGCTCTCCGAAAACGTTGTCGAGGGATTCCGCAATCTCACGCCAGCCTGCGCCTTCGGATTTGTATGCGGCGAAACGACGTGCGCCGTTTTCGTCTTGCTCCAGCTCACCGATCTCATCGTAACCGACCGTTTTGCCCTCAAAGCAGAACTCCTCAACTTCGAACTCTTCGTATTTCTCGACCAGTTCTGCCTCCCGCTGCAGATCAGAAACGATCTCCGGAGACTTGGTTTTCCTGTCGAATTCGGCGTTCAGAAGCATCATATCGCCGTACTCGGCTGCAAATTCTGCCCGGAACGGAGAATCGAGCATCGCCTCTGCCCAGGCTTTGCTGTACCCCTCAAGTTCCGCATCGAAGCTACGCCAGAAAGCGCGCTCTTCCTTGTAAAACTCATCGTCCTCATCCATGTTGCGGCGTATGAACGACACAATGGACATCGTTTTGGTGATCTTTTGTTTTTCTTCCCACGCGAGAAAGATCAGGCGGGCTTCCTCATAATTGCCTGCGTTTTTTAATTGCCTGATCAGTTCGCCTAATTCGGCCTTCAACCTTTCGGGATCGGGGCGATGATATTGTATTTCTGAAAACTTCATTGTCATGCTCCTCCGGTTTCTGTATAAAGCTTTCATCAAATTCCGGTTAGTCTATTCCTTCGTCATCAATACTACTGTCTCGACATGCTGCGTGTGCGGGAACATGTCGACCGGCTGAACGCTCTGAACGCAAAAGCCGAAGGACGAGAGGATCTTCACGTCGCGCGCAAGCGTCGCAGGGTTGCAGGAAACGTAGACGAGACGCCGTACGCCGCTTTCCGCGATCGCGGACAGCACGGGTTCCTCACAGCCCTTCCGCGGCGGATCGATGACGATCGCGTCGGGACGCATCCCGTTTTTCACGAGCGAGGGCAGAATGTCCTCCGCAAGTCCGCAGAGAAACTCTGCGTTGCCGACGCCGTTCAAAGCGGCGTTCTTCTTCGCGTCTTCGATCGCTTCCGGGACGCATTCGATCCCGACGACCTTTCCGGCGTGTTTTGCGATCGCGAGCGAGATCGTGCCGATGCCGCAGTACACGTCCGCGATCGTTTCATCCGGTTTCGGATCGAGAAACCGGATCGCCGTTTCATACAGAACACGCGTTTGCATGGGATTGACCTGCAGAAAGCTTTGCGGACTGACGAGAAACCGAATCCCGTTCTGTTCTTCGACGATCTGCGGCTTTCCGTTTAACAGCGTAAACCGATCGCCGTAGATCACGTTCGTCTGCCGGTCGTTCCGGCTGTGATACAGCGATTCGACGTTCAGCAAACGAACGAGCGATTCCTTCGCCGGGAGATCCCCTTTCGTGACGACGACGGCCATCCGTTCCCCCGTCGACGTGACGCGAACGACGCAGGCGCGAAGGCAGCCCTTCCCCGTCGTTTCATCGTACACGCGGATATGATTCCGGTTCGCCCACTCCGCAACGGTCCGCGCGATCGCCGTGACGCGCGCATCCTCGATCGGACAGTCAAACAGCGGGATGAGGCGATGGCTGCGCTCCGCATAGAAGCCGAAAGCGACCGCTCCGTCGACGAAGCCGAACGGAAAGCTGCCTTTATTGCGATAGCGCCACGGATCGTCCATGCCGAGCGTTTCGGATACGCAGACGTCATTCACCCCGCCGAGCCGTTCCAGACAATCGCGAACGATCTGCGTTTTTGCCCTGAGCTGTTCCGGGTACGAAAGATGCATCATCGCGCAGCCGCCGCACTTTGCGAACGCTTCGCATTTGGGTTCGACGCGGTCAGGCGACGGCTCAAGGATCTCGACGATCTTTGCGATGCAGTACCGTTTCTCGACCTTGATGATATGCGCTCTGACGGTCTCGCCGGGCAATGCGAACGGAACGAAGAACGCAACGCCTTCGCTTCTTCCGACGCCCTGCCCCTCGCTCGAAAGAGACGTGATCAAAAGCGTCAGCTCCTGATTCTTTTGAAACGGATTCACCGGATTCATTTCAGCACCACGTTTTCTTCACCGAATTCCGACTTCAGCGAACGGATCAGCGATTCGCTCGGATTCACCGACCAATCCTTCGGCGCGACTTTGGCGATCTTCTTCGCCGTATCGTACAGCACGACGGGCGTGCTGCCCTGGAACGCGTGGATCAGCCGACGCACGCGCTTCTGCTGTTCGGCGTCCAGATACGGCAAACGGATATAGAGCGTCTTCACCGCATCCTTGAGGGAGCTGATCGAGTCGACAAGGATCGAGTTGGACCGGTCTTCGCGAATCGAGATCCGACCGGTCAGCATAACGATGTTTTCATCGTAGAACAAGCCGGAACAAGTTTGCAGGACCTTCGGAAACAGCATGAGCTCAACCGAGCCGGTAACGCCCTCGAGAACGGCAAGGCCGATCAGCCCGCTTCCGCTCTTGGTCGGACGCTGCTTGCACGAGGTGAGCATGCCGCCGACCGTAACGACCGCGTCGTCGGAGATCGCGCCAGACCCGTCCGCATCGGAAAGATCCTGAACCGTGTACGGCAGTTTTGAAAGCGGATCCGCAAACGCGTCGAGCGGATGCCCGGAGAGATACAGTCCGGTCGCTTCACGCTCCTTCGCAAGAAGCGCAGAATACGGCAGTTCCGGAAGCGTCTGGATCTTCACGGATGATTGTTCGATCATGTCGCGTCCGACGTCCAGATCGAAGAGCGAGATCTGCCCCGATTCCCGCTTCTTTTGATCCTTTTGCGCCGCGTCGAGAGCCTGCGCGTAAACGTCCAGAAGACTGCTTCGCGTATAGTGCATGCCGTCGAAGCATCCTGCGGCGATCAATGCCTCCAGCATGCGCTTGTTTAACCCGTGCGTCCGCGCAACGAAATCGTTGAAGCTTTTGAACGGACCGTTATCCGATCGATCGCGAACGACGTCGCGCATGACCGTTTCGGAAACGTTTTTCACGGACGACAGACCGAAGCGGATCGCGTCGCCTTCCACGCTGAACAGCGCCATCGAACGATTGACGTCGGGCGGAAGGATCCGGATGCCGAGCTTGCGGGCGGCGTATACGTAGCCAGATACGCTGTCGGTATCCTGGCGGTATCCGTTGATCGTGGCGGCGAAAAATTCCGTCGGGAAATAGTGCTTAAGATACGCCGTGCGGTACGAAACGACCGCGTAGCAGGCGGCGTGCGCTTTGTTGAACGCGTACGATGCGAAATCCATCATTTCATCGAAGATATGGTTCGCGACCGCCTCCGGAACGCCGCGCTTGATCGCGCCGTCCACGCCTTCCGTTCCGTAAACGAAACTGGTGCGTTCCTTCGCCATGACTTCGTGTTTTTTCTTGGACATGGCGCGTCGAACGAGATCGCTTCGGCCGTAGCTGTAGCCGGCGAGCGAACGAACGATTTCCATGACCTGCTCCTGATACACCATACAGCCGTAGGTATTCTTCAGGATCGGCTCCATCAGCGGATGCAGATACTCGATATCCTTATCGTGCTTTCCGCGCAGATACCGCGGGATCTGCTCCATCGGACCGGGGCGGTACAGGGCGATGCCTGCGATCAGATCCTCGAAGCAGTCAGGCTTCAGCTGCATCATAAACTGGCGCATGCCGCCGGATTCCAACTGGAACACGGCGTCCGTATCGCCGGAAGCGATCATCTTCCATACATCGGGATCGTCGAAATCATTCTTCGAAAAATCGGGAGGCGTCTTGCCCTGCGCCTTGATAAAGGAGATTGCGTCCCGAATGATCGTCAGCGTGCGAAGCCCCAGAAAATCCATCTTCAGAAGGCCGAGTTCTTCGAGCGTCGTCATCGGGAACTGCGTGGTCAGCGCGCCGTCGTTGCTCGTCAGGGGAACGACGGTGGTCAGCGGAACGCCGGAGATCACGACGCCGGCCGCATGCGTGGAGCTGTGCCGCGGAAGACCCTCGAGCTTCATCGAAAGGTCCAGCACGCGGCGCATCGTTTCGTCGCTCTCATAAACGGCTTTCAATTCAGCGTTCATTTCGATCGCCTCGTGCAGCGTGATCTTCAGCACATTCGGGATCAGCTTCGCAAGGCGATCCGCATCGGCGTACGGCACGCGAAGCACGCGCGCGACGTCGCGCACGACGGCCTTCGCCGCCATCGTTCCGAACGTGATGATCTGCGCGACGTGCCCGTCGCCGTACTTGCGTCCGACGTAATCGATGACCTCCTGCCGTCTTTCATAGCAAAAGTCCACATCAAAGTCCGGCATGGAAATGCGTTCCGGGTTCAGGAAGCGTTCAAAAAGCAGATTGTATTTCAGCGGATCGACGTCCGTGATATCGAGGAAATACGCGGCAAGCGAAGCCGCGCCGCTGCCTCTGCCGGGACCGACCATAATATCGTGCGTTTTCGCATAGTGGATGAAGTCCCAGACGATCAGATAGTAATCGACGAACCCCATCTTCGTGATAATGGACAGCTCGTATTCGAGACGATCGTACGCTTCTTTGCCGGCATCCGGCATTTTGCGCTGCATGCCTTCCGCGCAGAGCCTGCGAAGATACGCTTCGTTATCCATTCCGTCCGGCGCCGTAAAGTGCGGCAATCTGCGCACGCCGAATTCGATCTCAACGCTGCATTTTTCGGCGATCTCGTTTGTGTTGTCCAGCGCGTCGAGATCGTCCGGCAGCATCGCGGCGAGTTCGTCGTATGATTTCAGATAGAACTCATCCGCCATCATGCGCATACGATCCGGTTCGTCTACGAAGGTCTGCGTCTGGATGCAGAGAAGAACGTCCTGCGCGTCGGCGTCCTCTTTTCGTACGTAATGAATATCATTTGTCGCGACCGTCTTGATCCCTAGATCTCGGGCAAGTTTCCGAAGCTTCGGCAGGACTTCTATTTGCTCCGGAATTCCGTGATTCTGTAACTCAATATAGAAGTCGTCTCCGAAGGTGTCCTTCAGATACCGGGCGATCTCGTAGGCCTGTTCGTCCTGATGATGCAGAAACGCCTGCGGAATGTCGCCCGCAAGACACGCGGACAGACAGATCAGCCCCTCGCTGTGTTCCTTCAGAAGATGATAGTCGATCCGGGGTTTATAATAGAACCCGTGAATAAACGCTTCGGAAGACAGATACATCAGGTTCTGATAACCGGCCTGGTTTTTGGCAAGCAGGATCAGATGCGCCCATTCACGGTCACGCGATTCCGGCATGTCATACTGTTTTTTGGTGACGTACGTCTCCATGCCGAGAATCGGCTTGATCCCCTCCGCTTTGCATGCGCGGTAGAAATCGATCACGCCGTACATCACGCCGTGATCCGTTACGGCCAGGGCGGTCTGACCGAGTTCCCTGGCGCGTTTTACGAGATCCGGGATCCTCGCCGCACCGTCCAAAAGACTGTATTGTGTATGCACATGCAAATGTACGAACGGTTTCATACTCTTCTCCGCTGCCTATAACACTTCAATATATTGTACCATACAATGCGAACGCTTGCAACGAAAAAAGAACGGCAGGCCGTTCTTCTTCGATCAGGAATTATCCGAGCATTTCGTTTACAAGATCTTCCATCGAGTAGAGGCCGTTTTTCTTGTTTATGAGAAATCCGGCCGCTTTGATCGCACCGTTTGCAAAGATGCGTTTGGACGACGCCCGATGCAGAACGGACAGTTCCTCATCCGGTCCGAGAAACCGTACTTCATGTTCTCCGACGACCGTACCGCCGCGAACGCTGTGGAAGCCGATCTCTCCTTTTTCACGGCGACGGTCTTTCTCCGATCTTCCGAGTACGTACGGATGCGGTTGGCCGTCCGCTTCGCGGATCGCGTCGGCAAGCATCAGCGCGGTACCGCTCGGAGCGTCGATCTTGCGGTTGTGATGCGTTTCGATGATCTCCACGTCAAACGGATCGCCGAGCAGGATCCTTGCCTGCTTCAGGAGCGCGCGCATCACGTTGATGCCGAGCGACATGTTCCCGGAACGGAATACGGGGATCGTTTCCGAAGCTGTCCGGATCTCTTCGATCAGGGAATCGGGAAGCGCCGTCGTGCAGACGACGAGCGGAAGCCTGCGCTCAAGACAGAAGCCGAGGATCTGTTTCGTCGCAGCCGGAACGGAAAAATCGATCACGGCGTCGACGTCGATATGCACGTCATTACAGGACGAATACACGGGAAAGGGAAGCTCGCGAGAGCAGTTCGGATCGATCCCGCACACAATGGAAACGTCGGGAATCTGATCGACCGCGTCGATCAATGCCCTGCCCATCTGTCCGCCGATCCCGTTGATCAACAATTGCATGATGCACACCTCACAGCATGTCGTTCGCCCGCAGAGTCGCTTCCATAAGCTCGAAATGCTCAAGAGAAGGCTTTACAAGAGGAAGCCGGACTTCCGGATCACAAAGCTTCAGAAGTCCCATCATGGTCTTGATCGGAATCGGGTTTACCTCGCAGAACGCGGCCTGCTGCAAAGGCAGAAGGGCCAGCTGCAGGCGCTTGGCTTCTTCCGTATCCCCGTCAAAATACGCCTTGCACATGAGATGCATGACTTCGGGAATAATGTTCGCGACGGTGGAGATCACGCCTTTCCCGCCGATCGAAAGGATCGGAACGACATGATCGTCGTTTCCGGAATAGATATCGCATTCCGGGCAAAGCGCGGCAAGCTTGACGATCTGTTCGATATTCCCGCTCGCTTCTTTAATGCCGACGATATTCTCGCAGGAACGAACCAGCTTATTGACGGTCTCCGGCAGAAGATTCAGCCCGGTCCTGGACGGAACGTTGTACATGATGATCGGAAGACGGACCTGTTCCGCAATGGAACTGTAATGGGCCAGCAGTCCTTCCTGCGTCGTTTTGTTGTAGAACGGCGTAACGATCAGAAGACCGTCTGCGCCGACCGCTTCGGCAAAACGGCTTTTCTGGATCGCGTCTTCGGTATTGTTGCTCCCCGTCCCGACGATCACCGGGATGCGGTTGCCGACGCGTTCCACGACAAAACGAATCACCTCTTCCCGTTCGTCGGAGGTAAGCGTCGCCGCCTCGCCGGTCGTGCCGAGCGCAACAATCGCATCGGTTCCGGATGCGATCTGCAATTCCACAAGATTCGTCAGAGATTTGTAATCGACCGCACCGTCATGGAACGGCGTGATCAACGCAACGGCAGAACCCGTAAAGATACTCATTTTCCCTTCCCCCTTAACAAGTATTCAAGAATCTGTACCGCATTCGTTGCGGCGCCTTTTCGGACGTTGTCCGCGACGCACCAAAAGTTCAGTCCGTTCTCAACGGAATCATCGCGGCGGATGCGTCCGACGTAGACCGGATCCGTTCCGGCGGCATAGACCGGCATCGGATACACATTGTTTTTCGGATCGTCCTGTACGATCATCCCATCGGTCGCTTTCAGGAGCCGGAAAACCTCCTCAAGATCAAACGGGCGTTCGAACTCAACGTTGATGCTCTCGCTGTGACCGTTGAATACGGGAACGCGGACGCACGTCGCGCTGATGCGGAGATCGTCCCTTGAGAGGATCTTCCGTGTTTCGTCGATCATTTTCTGTTCTTCTTTTGTGTTTCCGTTTTCGAGGAACACATCGATATGCGGAATACAGTTGCCGGCGATCGGATGCGGGAATTTCTTCGGCAGCGCGCCGCACAGGCCGTCTTCAAGGTCCTGATATCCCTTTTGCCCGGCGCCGGAAACCGCCTGGTACGTCGAGTAGACGATGCGCTTGATGCGGAACGCGCGATCGAGCGTCTTCAGCGGAACGACGGCCTGGATTGTCGAACAGTTCGGGTTTGCTACGATCCCTTTCGGAATGGATGACAGCGCTTCCGGATTCACTTCCGGAACAACGAGCGGAACAAGAGGATCCATACGCCAGAAGCTGGAATTGTCGATCACGATCGCGCCGGACCGCGCGGCAATCGGCGCGAACCGTTCGCTGACGGAACCGCCCGCGGAAAACAGCGCGTACTGGAACATCCCATCCGGAAAGCTGTCTTCACGCAGTTCGCAAACGGAATGCGTTTCCCCGAAACAAACGATTTCCGAGCCTGCGCTTTTTGAAGATGCAAATAAAGAATACTCCGCGTCAACGCCTCGTTCCTCAAGCACCTTCAGGAACATCCGGCCGACCATTCCGGTCGCACCGACGACAGCGATCCTCGGTTTTCTCATATAGAAATACTCCTGATTGTATTTTTTTATATAATATCATTTGTCCGGATGATTGTCAATTCGGGACCCAGTCCGAAGCGGGGATCCGCTCGGAGCAGTATGAAAGAACGATGCATTCCGCAAGATAACGCATCGAAGCTTTTGCCTGATCCAGCGTGTTGGCATTGTGACCGACTTCGACAAGAAGGCAGTTTGGCGCAACGTGCTGATTGTATCGACCGCTTTTGATCCTGACCTGTCTCGCAAACGACGGTTCGATTATATTCAGTCGTGCGGAGATCCGTTCCGCAAGGGACAGATTCGTCGTATAAAAAGGCTTTTCGGTGTATTTCTCCCCCTTGCCGACAACGAACATCAGCCTTGCGCATTCCGTGCCGTTTACAGTCACGAAATCGCACGGCTGATCCGTCTCGCGGTACGCGTCGCGATGCAGATCGATGTACAAAACGATCGAAGGACATTCGTTTCGGTATTTCAGCATGGTCATAAGACTTCGTTCGTATGCCGTTGCAAGCTTGGGCGGCTCATGATCGGTCACATCGTGAATGACATGAACACCGTATTCCGTTTCCAGAATCTGTTTCAGTTCCTCGCCTACCGCGATCACGTTCTTCGCCGGATCATCCGTCCGCCATTCCGAAGTGGACCGGTACTCATCCTCGCTGCTTTTATAATACGCTTCCGTCGTGTGCGTATGATAGATCAGAACCGTCGGTTCCGATTTCCGAAGCGATCCCGGATCGGAAATCGGATCGATCGCAGCCTGCAGCGAATGCAATTCCGCATGCTCGTCCGCTCCGGACGGCGCAAATACGGGGACCGGTTCCGAGCAGTCCCCCTTTGCCGTTCGAACGACGGAAATCGACAGCGGGATCACGGCGATCCACCCGAGAGCAAGCAAGAGCCATGCGAATCGGGAAGGTCCGCATGACCGCTTGCGAAGTCTGTATCGTTTGCAATTCTTTTTCACGTTCCGCACCTCCGATATACGATATGCGGAAGGAAAAGGATTTATCGCAGGATTTTTTCGAGTTCCGTGTAGCTGTCACCGAATACGGTCCTGTTGATCGCATCGGCGAGCACACGGGAAGCGTCCCGGATCAACGCGTCGATGTCCTTCGGCGTAACGATGAAATTCCTTGCGGCAGGATCGGAGACGGTTTGTCCGCCGAACGCGGATACGATCGTGTTCGCGCTGACGACGGTCGGAACGCCGATCGCGATCACCGGAACGTGCAGCGACTCTTTTGTCAGCATCGAACGGAAGTTTCCGACTCCGGCGCCCGGCGCGATCCCGCTGTCATTAAACTGGATCGTACAGCCGATATGATCGATCGAACTTGCCGCAAGGGAGTCCACGAGAATGACGAGCCCCGGACGGATCTTTTCGGTCACGGCGGAAACGACCTCCGCCGTTTCCAGTCCGGTCACGCCGAACACGTTGGCGCAAAACGACGTTGTGACCGGCGTGTCGGCCGGAAGAAGCTCCTTCATATGCAGATGAACGTGCCTCGTGACGAGAACGTATTCCGCCGTTTTTGTTCCGAGCGCATCCGCCGTCACGTATCTGTTTCCGAGTCCGACCACAAGCGCGTTCCGGATTTTGCCCGTTACGCGTTCCAGTTCCCTTGACAGGAGGATCGAGATCGTTTTTCGTCCGTCCGCATCGGCAAACAGGTCCGGCTCGGCATGGATCGTGACGTAAGAGCCGATCGGCTTGTCCAGAAGTCTTGCGGCGCGTTCCTCCGTTACGTCGATCCGGACAACGGTTATTCCGTCGAATCGTTCCGTTTCTTCCGAAACGCCCGGGCAGTCCGGAAACCTGTCTCTGGATTCTTTTGCAAGATCTGTTCGCATGCACACCTCCAAAAAACTCGGCCGAAGCCGAGTTTATTGTTTCCCGATTTTTAAAGCATGATGCAGATCATGCCGCTGCATCCGTCGTTGACGATCTTCTGCAAGGCGCCTTTCAGTTTCATCTGCACGTCTTCATTCATTCCCGTGCTCTTTCCCTGCATTCCCTCGCTGATCAGATCGTAAAGCGTCTTTCCGTACAGTTTGATATGCAGATAATCGTCTCCGCACGCTTCGGACGATTCCGTCAGATAGTTCAAAAAGTCGCGACTCTGCTGTTCCGTCCCGATCAACGGCTCGATATCGTTGTCGACGTCGACACGGATCAGATGCAGTCCGCTCGCCTTCGTATGAAGACGCACGCCGTATTTCCCGCCCATATGGAACAGTTCCGGCTTTGAGATCTCCATCCGGTCCGGATCCGGCTCAACGATCCCGTATCCGGAATCCATGGCCCTGTTCAGCGCGTCCGACAGTCTGTCGTACTCCTTTTTCGCCTTTACAAAGCCGTTGATCGCAGACATCAGCTCGAAATCGTTGCGGATATCCGTTCCGCACGCATCGCTCAGGACCGAGTAAAACACGCCTTCCTTCGGACGCAGATCAATAAACGCTCTCCCCGTATCAAGGTCGATCCGTTCGATATCGGCCGATTGGAAAGATTCCAGTTCGGAAAATCTGCCTGCGACCTTCTTCACGTCGCGAACGGAATGCACGTCGGAAATACAGTCGGAGAGCGTCTTCAGCATATCCGATAAGATCGGATGCTCCGGATTCAGCGCGTGTAAAAAAGACGGTCCGTTCAAGCCGATCATTTTCAGCGGGAACGCATAAAGGATCTCGGTCAGGATCGAAGTCAGAACGCGTTCCGAAAGATGCAGAAGATCGACGATGATCGGCTTCAGTCCGAATCGATCCTCAAGTTCTTCCGCGGCGCGTGCGGCGGCGTCACCGTCCGGGTCCTTCGTATTCAGGAGCAGTACGAACGGTTTTCCCGTCGAGCGAACCGTGTTCATACACGTTTCTTCCGCATCGGCATAGTTCTCCCGCGGGATATCGGTGATCGTTCCGTCCGTGAAAACGACGACGCCGATCGTTGCGTGGTCCGTGATCACTTTTTCCGTTCCGATCTCCGCCGCGCGCTCAAACGGAATGTCCTCTTCCGCCCACGGCGTCGAGACCATTCTGACCTCGCCTTCCTCCTCCGTGCCCAGGGCTCCGGGAACCATGTACCCTACGCAATCGACGAGCCGCATCTTTGCGGTCATCGTGTCGTCGAACCGAATCGATGCGGCGTCGTCCGGAATGAATTTCGGCTGCGTGGTCATGACCGTTTTGCCGGCGCCGCTCTGCGGCAGTTCATCGATCAGACGATTCCGCTCGAATTCGTTTTCCATATTCGGTACCATAAGCAGCTCGGCGAACTTCTTGATAAACGTCGATTTGCCCGTACGGACCGGTCCGACGACGCCGAGGTAAATGTCGCCCTGCGTACGCTCCATAATATCGTGATAAAGAGTTGTTCTGTCCATAGAAACCTCCCGATCCTGCTCTTTGTTTTACAGTATGCCGCCAAAATCCGCGTTATTCGGGTTTCTGTTATAGACAAAAGCGATCGAATCGGGTATGATGGAAACATGAATAAGATCAAACGCTTTGCACAGTATTACAAACCGCATATCGGCCTGTTTCTGCTTGACATCGGCTGCGCGACGCTCGTCGCCGCCATCGACGTTGCGTTTCCTTTGCTGACGAATTATCTGCTGAAGCAGGTTTTCCCGGACATTGAAAAGACAGGTTCCGCGCATCTTGTCACGCTGTTCGGCGTCCTGATCGGCGCGATCTTTGCCGCATACGTCGTTCGCGCGATCATGCTGTACATCGTCAATTACTGGGGACATCTGTTCGGCGTGCGGGTTGAAGCGGATATGCGCCGTGATATCTTCTCGCATATCCAGACGCTCCCGTTCAGCTTTTATGACCGGATCCGCACGGGCAAGCTCCTTTCCCGCGCGACGACGGACCTGTTTGAGATCTCCGAACTGGCGCATCACGGGCCTGAGGACCTGCTGATCTCGTCACTGACCGTTATCGGCGCGTTTATCGCCATGTTTTTCATCGAATGGCGCATCACGCTTGCCATGCTCGTCGTCATGCCGTTCTGCATCTTCTTTGTGATGAAAGCGCGCTATTCGATGAAGTCGACCAGCAAATCGGTCAAGGAGCAGATCGCAAACATCAACGCCGGGATCGAATCCTCCATCTCCGGCGCACGCGTCGCAAAGGCTTTCGCAAACGAGGAATACGAGATCGAAAAGTTCGAAGAAGGCAACAACGCGTTCCTTCATGCAAAGAACCGGTTCTATAAAACCATGGCGATCTTCAACAGCGGAACGGAGTTCTTTATCGCGCTGTTCAACGTCGTCGTACTGCTCGTCGGAGGTCTTCTGATCGTCAACAAGGCCGGGTTTGACTCGCTCACCTTCATTACCTTCATGCTCTACGTTTCGGCGTTTACGTCGCCGCTCAAGCGCTTTGCAAGCTTCTTTGAGCAATACATGATGGGTATGGCGGGATTTACCAGATTCCTCGAGATCCTGGACACGAAAAGCGATTTCGTCGACCGTGAAAACGCGATCGAAGTCGGCAATCTCGACGGGCTGATCGAATTCAAAAACGTCGGATTCCGGTATGACGGCGGACGAAAAGTCCTGGACAACGTAAACCTGACGATCGAGCCGGGCAGGAAGCTTGCGCTCGTCGGTCCTTCCGGCGGCGGGAAAACGACGCTGTGCCATCTGCTGATGCGGTTCTACGACGTCAAGGAAGGATCCATTTCGGTCGACGGAGTCGATATCCGCGATTATACGCAGGAATCGCTTCGCAGGAACATCGGCATCGTGCAGCAGGACGTGTTTCTGTTTGCGGGCTCGATCCTCGAAAACATCCGCTACGGACGGCTCGACGCGACGGACGAAGAGGTCGTGCAGGCCGCGATCCGCGCGCACATCCACGACGAGATCATGCAGTTCCCCGACCAGTATCAGACCGAAGTCGGCGAACGCGGCGTAAAGCTGTCCGGCGGACAGAAGCAGCGCATTTCAATCGCGCGTCTGTTCCTCAAAAACCCGCCGATCCTGATCCTCGACGAGGCGACGTCCGCGCTTGACAGCGTGACCGAATACGACATCCAGAAGAGCTTTGACGAGCTTGCGGAAGGCCGCACGACGCTGATCATCGCGCACCGGCTTTCGACCGTGCAGAATGCCGACGAGATCGTCGTGATCGATCAGAACGGCATCCGCGAGCAGGGCTCGCATGAAGAGCTGCTCGCAATGAACGGTCTCTACGCAACACTTTATCAGACAACGCTGAAAAACTGATCCCAAAAATAACAACAGCGGGCGTAAACTCCCGCTGTTTTCTGTGCTTAAACCTTATTTTCGTCAAAGTCGATCAGAATCGAGCTGCGCTTCGGGATCAGCTTGCGAAGCCGTACGCCGGCCGCGTTGAACAGGCGCTTGCTGGCGCGGTTCATCGGCGTGTTGTTGTACTTATCGGAAAGATACACGACCTCCTTGATGCCGCACTGGATGATCGCTTTCGCGCATTCGTTGCACGGGAACAGCGCAACGTAGATGCGGCAGCCCTGCAGGGACGCGCCGTCGTTGTTCAGGATCGCGTTCAGCTCCGCGTGGCAGACGTACGGATATTTCGTGTCGTACGGATCGCCCTCGCGATCCCACGGAAACTCGTCGTCGCTGCAGCCGATCGGAAAGCCGTTGTAGCCGACCGACATGATCTTGTTGTTCTCGTTGACGATGCACGCGCCGACCTGCGTGCTCGGGTCCTTGCTGCGGTACGAGGAAAGCAGCGATACGCCCATAAAGTATTCGTCCCAGGAAAGATAATCCGCGCGCTTGTTCATAGTTTCCCCCTTTAAACGGTTTCCATGGACTCCGGCGCTTCAAGCGGAAGCGACGGCAGTTCACTCAGGTTATGGAGTCCGAACTTGTGCAGGAACGTATCGGTCGTTGCGTAGAGCATCGGTTTGCCGATGACGTCCTTTCTGCCGACCGCAGCGATCAGCCCGAGCTTTTGCAGCTGACTCACGGCGTATTCGCAGCGCACGCCGCGCACGGCCTCGATCTCCGCTCGCGTGACCGGCTGCTTGTATGCGACGACCGCAAGCGTTTCCATGATCGACTGTGAAACGTTCTTTTTCTGTTCCGGCTGCAGCAGCGCTTCGACGTAGCGGATATAATCCCGGTTCGAGATCAGCTGTGCGGTGTCGTCCGTAGCGAGCAGGCAGATGCCGCGTCCCTCGTCGCGGTACGTCGATTCCATTTCATACAGCAATGCTCTGACCGACGCCTCATCCTGCTCGAGCACGCGCGCGATCTCCGTGATCAGAACGGGTTCGCCCGCAACGAACAGCATGCATTCCACGATCGCTGCTTTTTTCTTTTCCATCAGTCCTCTACCTCGTCCATATAAACGGTCTCGCCGTCGTTATCCGAAAGTGTTTTCGCCCGGATATAGATCGGAGCGAACGTCGCGCCCTGCGTAATATGCACCTCGCCGTGCGCGAGCATTTCCAGAAGCGCCATAAAGGTCACGACCTTTTCCATGCGCGTGCTTGCATCCGTAAACAGATCCTGAAAGCGAACGCGTCCGTCTTTCAGCTTCGAACGCAGATGCACGACGCGATTGCGCACCGTAAAGGTGTCAGGGCGAACGTTCTGCGTTTTATCCTGTTTTTCCTCCGTCTCCTCATCGCGGTTCAAAACATCGAGAAACGCGCTGTACAGGCTTTCAAGCGTTGCGTTCTGAAGTTCAAACTTCTGCGGCGGAAGCACGACGTCCTCCGGCAGACGCGTGAACGCCTTCTTTGCTTCTTCAAAGCGTTCATGCAGTTCTTCGCTTGCCGTCTTGAACGCTTTATACTCTCGCAGCTGACGCAGCAGCGCTTCCTTCGGATCCTCTTCCTCCTCGTCCTCGACCGGCGGCCGCGGCAGCAGACTCCTGGATTTGATCAGAAGAAGCTGTGCGGCAACGGTCAGAAACGAGCTGGCGCGATCCATGTCGAGCTCGCTCAGATCGTCCATGTAAGCGAGATACTGCGACGTGATCTCGGACACAAAGATATCCTCGATATTGATCTCCGCCTTGTCGATCAGGTGCAGAAGCAGATCGAGCGGGCCTTCAAACTGTGATAAAGAAAACCGGTATTCTTCCATAAGATCACCTTACAGCGCGATCGCAACAAGTTTGCCGATGATCCAGTCCGAAAGCGCGTTGATCGGACTGAATCCGATCAGGCGGAAGAAAAGCAAAAGCCCGATCAGAATGAAATATCCGTATCTGCGAAGGAACAGAAAGACTTTGATCGGAAGACGCTTCGCGAACAGCAGTTCAAAGATGTGCGATCCGTCGAGCGGATAAAACGGCAGCAAATTGAACAGCATGAGAATTATGTTCAGCGAAATGCCGAAGATCAGGATCTTGATCAAAAGTCCGTTCTCAAGCCAGGAATACGAGTTGTAAACGTACTTCGGAAGGAAGATCACGAACAGCACGGAAAACAGGATCGCAAGCAGAAGATTCATCGCAATGCCCGCAAGCGATACGACGGCCTCGCCGACCTTGTAATTCCGATAGTTTCTGGAATTCACGGGAACGGGCTTCGCCCATCCGAAGCCTACGAGAAGGATCATCAGAAATCCGACCGGATCGATATGCTTCAACGGGTTCAGGGTCATTCGTCCGAGATTCTTTGCCGTGTCGTCTCCGCACAGATGCGCCGCGAACGCATGCCCCCATTCGTGCAGCGTAAGGCTCAGGAGCATGACCGGGATCGCGCATACCAGAAGCTTCCAGAACTCCGGATCTCTGAAACTGTCCAAATTCATCAAAATCATGTGTGTATTATAACCGAAAACAAAAGGTATTGCAAGTGCAATACCTCTCTTTATCATTCAAGAAAGAAAGCCCTCAGGATCCGCAGAAGCGTCTCGCGAAACCCCGTTGCGCGAATTGCAAGCCCCGGGAACAGCGCCCTCTCGCATATCAAATCGCCGTTCGCATCGTAAAATGAAACGATCCCGACCGAATACTCCGGATCGAGCGGCGCCGATAACGTTTCGGGCAGATCGACTCGTTTCTGTACGGCGCCGTCGGATCGGGACGTCAGAACGGAATACGGGTCTTTTACGTAAAGATCGACTGTTTCGGCGTCGCCGCCCGTAACGGGATAACTTTCGATCAGCGGTTCATCCGCGCTGCACAGCGGAACGTATTTGTAGTTTGCGAACGCTTCTTCCGTCAGTTTCGCGGCAAGCGCAAATCGCTCCCTGCTGTTCTGCGCACCGATCACGGCGCAAAGATACGTCGTATCTCCGCGTTTTGCCGCAAAGATCCCGCAATATCCGTCGGACTTCGAACTGCCGGTAAACAGGCCGACGCATCCCGGAAGCGTCGTCAAAAGCTTGTTCGCAGATGCCAGTTCCGTTTTGCGTCCGCTCGCATGCTCCAGAACGGCGTACTTTTGTGAACAGTACTTCATGAACGTCGGACTCATAAGGGCGGTTTCGCCGAACGCGATCAAGTCTTTGCAGGAGAACGTCATATACGTTCCGAAGCAATCCGGCAGCTGCTTGCCGACGCCGGCGTTCTTCATGACGAGTTCGATATTGTTCAGAAACACGTCTTCCGATCCGAACGCGTGCTCATACAGCGCAATGATGGCGTCGCCTGCGGAGATCATGACCGCCGCGCGGATCAGTTCGGAAGCCGCAACGGTCTCTCCCCTTTCCAGATATGCCGAAGGGCCCCCGGCCGATGCCGCCTTTGCACTGACTGCGATCTTCGCATTCTCATCGATCAGACCTTTATCAAACGCCTTGCACAGCGTCAGAACCGCTGGGAGTTTCGTCATGCCGGCGATATTGAGCCATTCGTCCGAACGGCACTCCGAAACGATCAGATCGGCGCCCGCGGGCTTGATGCAGTACGCCGGATCGCTCGTTTCCGCTTCGCCGTGCAGAAACCGGATCGGCAGCAGCAAGCAGAACACGATCAAACAACAAATCCATCTGCGCATAATACAATCCTCCTGCATGATCGTATGAGCTGCAGATCAAAAAAAGACGCCCGAGGCGTCTTAATTCTCCGGGCGTTTCGCGTAATACTGATAGAACGTGCAGACCATACCGCCGTTCGACAGTTTTCTGCGACGGTCCGCGGTTTTTCCGTATATCGATTCAAAGTCGCGGTTCGACGTGATCACGTTGATCTGCCAATCCGGGATCCGGTCGAAAACGGTGCGCATTTCGCGGTAAAGGGATTTGACGGATTCCGCATCGGACAGCCGCTCGCCGTACGGAGGATTGCAGATCAGAACGCCGTCTTTCCACGCGGTGGTCAGTTCCTTTACGGGACGGACCTTCCAGTCGATCATTACGCCTGCTTTTTTTGCATGCTTCTTGCAGAGTTCGATGCAGTGCGGATCGATATCGCTTCCGAGAATACAGAGCTTGTCTCCTTTTCTCGCATCGCGTGCGGATTCCCTTGCAAGCCTGAAGACGGAATCATCCAGAAATCGCCACTGCTCCGCGGCAAACGAACGGTTCAGCGACGGCGCAATATGATTTGCAATCATCGCTGCCTCGATCGGGATCGTACCGGATCCGCACATCGGATCGATCAGCGGCGTATCGGGGAAAAAGCGCGAAAGCAGGATCAGACCCGCCCCAAGCGTTTCCGAAAGCGGGGCCGGCACGTTATACGTGCGGTATCCCCTGCGGGACAATCCCGCGCCGCAGCAGTCCAGCGCAAGCGTCACCTCGTCGCGCAGGATCCCCACTTCGACGATCACTTCTTCCTCTGTTTCGGGAATCAGATTGACGTGATACGACGCCTTCAGAGATTCGACGATCGCCTTTTTGACGATGCTCTGGCAGTCGGAAACGGAGAACAGCGTGCTCTTTGCGCTTTTCCCGTTTACGTGGATACGGGTCCGCGGCGACAGATACCGGTTCCACGGCAGCTGCTTCGTTTGTTCAAACAGAGAATCGAACGAATCCGCATGAAACGTTCCGACCGTCATCAGCACGCGTTCCGCCGAGCGAAGCCACAGCAGCGCCGTCGCCATATCGGTGTAATCGCCGCGAAAAAGCACGCGCGCGTCAAGCGTTTCGGTATCCATGATCCCAAGCTTGTGCAGTTGAAATGCAACGGTGGATTCCAATCCGATTTTGGACGTAGCAATAAACTCCATATCTTACGATTCCCTTTCTGCATTCAGTGCGGTCAGGATCCGGTTCAGGGCGTTTTCAAGCCTGCGTTCCGATACGTCGTATACCCGCATCACGTCGTCCGGCTTGATGGTCGGATGATGGATCGCCCCGAGTCCCATCAAAATGAAAGCGGCAGCCATGGAAAGCTCCTGTTCCCTGCGGATATGCGGATACCTGCCGTCACGGAAAGTAGCGAGATACAGGAAAAAGATCCTGACGGACACTTCGGTCAGCCGGGCGGGAACCTCCAGATGGACCGATCGCAGATCGGCGTGGAGATACTGTTCAAACGCGGTGATATAGTTCAGAATACTGTCGTAGCTGACGGGAAGCCGTTCCGGCATGGAGATCGGCCTTGCCGCTCCGTATTGCCATTCCCCCTGGTAATAGATCGTAAACGGCGGTTTTGCTTCCTTCCCGAGCAGCAGTCCGAACACGAACTGCTTGTCCTCGTCCGACTGATCGAATCGGATCAGAAAGGCGCGAAGCGCGTTTTCGGCCTCGACGGAAGGAACCATCGACAGCATTTTTGCCGCGGTGCGCAAGGACGGCGAAAGCGGACTGGTAAGCGCCCATTTCAGGATGTTGCGAAACTCTTTATCGTTCTCCCACGTCTGTCTGAGCGCTTCCTCTCCCGCCGTGCTGACGTCACGGATCCTGCGCTGGCGCGCGATCGCCTCGCGCACGGGAACGTCATAACTGATCGACCATGCGCGACGGAATTCATCCGGCGCGTCCTCTTTTACGTGTTTCTTGTAATATGCGGCGACGGAATCATTCTCGTTTCGTGCAGACAGTTCCTCGTAGATGGTTTCCGCCTCGCGCCGTCTGCCGTTTACGTAATAGCAGTACGCAAGCTGATGCAGCATCTCAACGTCATACGGAAGCGCGTCTCTCAGAAGTTCGAGCGCATACTGCGCGCGGTCGACCTCTCCGATCTCCAGCAGGATCGCGGCGGCGTAACCGAGTTCCTCGGGCGAGCAATCCGTGTCGATCAGGATCTTTTTGCTTTGCTCGGACGCTTCGACCTTCTGCTTCTGCACATGATAGATCAGCGTCATCAGCGCGTTTCCGCGAACGCTTTTGCTGTTCCGCTTGAACAGATTGAAAAGACGTCTCTTCGCTTCGTCGTACTCCCGCATGGAAAACAGCATCATGGCGATTTCCATATCGAGCATCTCGCTTCCCGGATACCGGTCCGACGCCAGAAGCAGAACGTTCAGCGCCGATTCATCCTTGAACGAAAAATGCTTTGCTTTCGCACGGTGGATCAGGTCCAGAAGGGCGAGGTCCTCTTCATCGATCAATCCGATCTGCGCCTCCAGTTCCGGCTCGTCCTCGATAAGCGCGAGCATGTCTTTCGCGCGTTGAGAATACGGGTCGTCCGGATCCCGTTCGATGCAGATGCGGCAGCACTGCTTTGCGGCGGAGAATTCTTCAAGGCACATCATATCGGAGGCGATGCCGAAGATGACTTCGACCGATGGACTTTCCCTTCCGGTCAGAGAATTGATCAGAACGGAAAGGCTTTCCTCGTAAAGATGCATTCTGTAAAGCGCCTCTGCGAAAGCAAGAACGTAATCCTCGTTGCCGGGATCCATATCATACGCTTTGCGCAGAAACTGTTCGGCGCGGATCATATCTCCGTCCGTGAGATACTTTGACCCGCGCTGATAGTAGAACGCAGCATTTTGCCGAAACGGTACGATAACGCCCGCTTCGTCTTTATTCTTCATCGGTCCCTCCGTGTTCTGTTGCTTCTTTCAAAAGGTTCAACAGATCATTCCGATCGAACGCATACCGCTTTCCGCAGAACTGACAGGTCAGTTCCGCTTTTCCGTCCTGTTCGATCATATCCTTTAATTCCGTTTCGCCGATCGAGATCAGCGCGCGCTCGAGTCTTTCCCGGGAACAGTCGCACAAAAGCATCGGTTCGCTTTGCGTCGTGCAGATCGGGTCGAGCCCCGCAAACAGATCGTCCAGCGTTTCTCTGAGCGTTTTTCCGTCAGCCAGCGCGGCGCCGAGTCCCGGGATCCGGTCTGTGATCGCCATTACCTTTTCGACGGCTTCGTTCGGGCAGTTCGGCATGGTCTGGATCAGCAAGCCTCCCGCGCCGGTCACCGATCCGTCCTCCGCTTTCTCGTGAACGCCGAGATAAACGATCGAAGGCTGCTGCTCGCTGACCGTAAAGTACTGTGCGAAATCCTCCGCGATCTCGCCGGAAACGAGATGACAGGTCCCGACGTATGGCTCGCGCAGTCCGAGATCGCGGATCAGCGTGAGCTTTCCGTTTGAACCGACGTAGCCTCCGACGTCGAGCTTTCCGTCCCCGCGAACCGGCAGTTCGACGGAGGGATTTGCGGCGTAGCCTTTGACGAATCTCCCGCGTCTTCCGACACAGACGAGATTCCCCGACGGTCCATTTCCGGCAATCACTGTTGTGACCGTATCGGTCTCATTCTTGCAGAGGCTCGCGGCGATCGCCGTGATCATCAGCTGCCGGCCCAGTGCGGCGGCCGCAACGCGTGAAAGCGCGTGCAGTTCCTTTGCATCGGAAACGAGCTTCGTGCCGTCGATCGCGGCGAACCGGATGGTGTTATTCAACAGCATCCCATGGATGAGAACGTCTTGCTTCATATCAGGATCCCTTTCTTGCGACAAACTGGATGCGTTCGCACGTCGGCGAAACCGGCTCGTTCGTAAACGCAGTGTACGTGTAAATCTCGCCGAACCCCGCTTTCCGCAGTCGATTGATCAGATCATCAACGGCATGCGCGCGCTGAAGATGCGTTTCCCGGAACCGTTTGAACAAGTCTCCCTCTCGCACGAAACCGGTCAGTTCCATTTCGCACAGGCGCGTTTTCGGGTCGTACATGTTTTTCCAGATATACGCGAAATCCTCCGTTTCATCGGTGAACGTGTGATCCGAAAGAATTAGCCTGAATTTGTACGGCGACGAGATATCGAACAGCAGCACGCCGTTGGGTTTCAGACAGCCGGCGGCGTGATGAAAGAATGCGTCGACGTCTTCGGCGCTCGTCAGATAGTTTACGCCGTCGCAGACGGAAACGATCGCGTCGATCGGTTTATGGATCTTCAGTTTCCGCATATCCTCGCAGATAAAGATGATGTTTCCACAGCGTTCCCTGTACGCATTGTTTCTGGCTTCCATAAGCATCTGCGGAGAAACGTCGTTTCCGAGAACGTGATACCCGCGTTTAAACAGGCGGATCGCCATCTCGCCCGTTCCGCACGCACAGTCCATCACGTCGTGCACGTCGTATTGCTTCAGAATGGCGTCGAGATAATCCGCCCACGACTCACGGTCAACGTCATGCATCATGCGGTCGTAGCACGATGCAAAGCTCTCATATTGCCGAATCATTCTTCTTTCAGTCCCTCCGCCATTTTCATAAGCCGCTCAAGCCTGTGATACATGCCGGACTTCTGGATCTCGGCAAGATCGGCAAGTTCCTGCACGGTCGCGTCGGGATGGCGCATCCTGAGATCCGCCGCCTCCCGAAGGCTCGGCGGAAGCGCGGCAAGTCCCATGCCCCGGTCGATCTTTGCGATCGCAGACTGCTGACGAAGCGACGCAACGACCTGTTTGTCAAGGTTCGCGGTCTCGCAGTTGCTTGTGCGGTTGATATAGTTGCGCATGTCCTTTTCGACGCGCACGTTCTCAAGCTCCATCGCGGATACGTTTGCGCCTACGAGCGCAAGCATCCCGCTGACGTCGTCGCCTTCTTTCAGATAAACGACGTAGCGTCCGGATTTCCTGACCGTCATGCGCGCCGACACGAAAAACGAGCGCAGAAGCTCGCACGTCCGTTCCGAAACGACTCTGGAATGAAAGATCATTTCGAGATGATATCCGCGTTTCGGATCGACACAGCTGCCGCTCCCGAGGAAACAGCCGCGAAGGAACGCCCTTCCGTTCTCATCGTCTTCAAAGACCACGGACGGAAACTCCGTCATAAACTGCATACCGGACTCCGAATCCGTGATCGCGCCGGTATCGTTCAGAAGCTTTTTGATCTCGCCTTCGGAAAAGCAGACCTCGTAATACGGCGCTCTCCGGTGTTCGAGCCGTTTCGCTTCGATCACGGCGTCGACGTCGTACAGGCTCGTAACCATTGAGACGATATGTCTTGCGACGTTTACGTTTTCGGTATGATAGAACAAAGCGGGGTTTCGTGAAATACGAAGTCCGCCCGCAGAGAACGTCAGTCCCGATATCTGCGACAGACGCTGCGCCGGATTCTTGACGCGGATCCGGATCAATTCCTCTTTACAGTCGGACGAAAAGCTCATTGGTCCCTCTTTTCAAATCGTTCTTCGATCTCATGCGCCTCTCTGGAAATATCCCGATGATAGATACGAACGGACTGTCCGCTGTCGCGAAGCCTTCGCGCCATTTCCTCCGCCGCGGCTACGGAGCGATGCCGTCCGCCCGTGCATCCGAAGCAAACGCGAAGGATGTGCTTGTCCTGTTTTTCGAACAACGGGATCATATCCAGAATGCTCTCCTGAAGACTGTCCAGGTATTCCTGCACGTAAGGCTGCGAGAGGACAAAATCGCGCACCTTACGGTCCAGACCGGACAAATGCCGCATCTCTTCGTAGTAGTACGGGTTCTCGACAAACCGCATATCGACGACCATATCGGCGTCGACCGGCACGCCGCGCTTATATCCGAAACTCGAAAGGATCAGCGACATTTGCTCGCGATCCATCTCGGGGATGATCTTTTCGATACAGGATGCGAAATCACGCGACGCGATATCGCTTGTATCGAGGAAAAACTCGGCCGCTTCAC
Source organism: uncultured Clostridia bacterium (assembly GCA_946411635.1). Taxonomy (GTDB): domain Bacteria; phylum Bacillota; class Clostridia; order Christensenellales; family CAG-138; genus UBA3792. The sequence goes on from CAMKES010000001.1 coordinate 410,008, forward strand.
GCATTGCGTTCAGATACCCGCGTTCGGTCCGAACGCCGGACTCGGCTTCGCCCGCCTGTCCGAGCGGATGCCGCTTGCGCGTCTCGTTATAACGCCGTCTCAGTACGTCGTCGCGCGCGTCGAGAAACAGGATCGAATACGGAACGTCGAGTTTTCTGATCTCCGAGAGAACCATTTCGGGGCTTCTCGAAAGGAGACTCTCGCGTGAATCAATCGTAACGGCGGCATGCTGAATGGGCGGGACGGCGTTTTTGCACATCTCGCTGAACTGCTTCAGCATCGGAGAAGGAAGGTTGTCCACGCAGAAAAAACCCATGTCCTCCAACGATTTCAAGGCGAGCGATTTTCCCGCGCCGCTCATACCGCTTACAATCAACAGATCCATCTTGACCGTCCTCAAATTCTTTTGATCTCTGGCTCCAGCGTTACGCCGGTTTTTTCTTTTACGACTTCGATCACCCGGGCAATCAGCTCGCTGATATCCGCTTCGGTCGCGCTGCCGGTATTTACGATAAAGCCGGCGTGCTTCGTCGAGACCTGCGCGCCGCCGATCGAATACCCCTTCAGCCCGCACTGTTCGATCAACGCTCCGGCAAAATGACCGGGCGGGCGCTTGAAGGTGCTTCCTGCGGAAGGAAGTTCCAGCGGCTGCTTCTCTCTCCGTTTTTCCATGCAGATCTGCATGGTCTCCGATGCGGTCCCGTCGTCGAATGCGAGCTGAAATTCCGCTTCAAGCGCAATCGCATCCGGAAACGAAAAACGGCTCGTTCGGTATCCGAGATCCGTATCGGATACGGTCACCCATTCATCCGTGCCGCCGTGAAGAATACGGATCCGTTTCAGGATCTGACGGATCTCACCGCCGTATGCGCCTGCGTTCATGGCGCATGCGCCGCCTACCGTTCCGGGGATCCCTGCCAGGCGCTCCATTCCGGACAGTCCGCGCTTTACCGTATCCCTGCTCAGCTGCATCAGCGACGTCCCGCAGCAGGCGACAACACGGGATCCGTCGTACACAGGCGCATGAATCGGCGTATCAAACCGAATCACAAGTCCGTCGAATCCGTCGTCCGACGCGAGCACGTTCGTGCCGCGGCCCAGCAAAACGAACGGGATCGCATTCTCCGTGCATAAGGCTGCGGCGTCCCGGATATCGGAATAGGATCTCGGGCGCAGCAGAAAACGCGCCGTGCCGCCGACATGAAAGCTGGTCAGTTCGGACAGCGAAGCGTTCTCGACCGCGCCGAGCGCACGCATCTTTTCAAACAAGTCCGTATGATAAATCATATGTGTATTATATCAAGGATCCAAACCGGAAACAACACCTATCTGTATAATTCCTGCAAACGAATTGTGAAGCGCGTCCCAGCGTCCGAATCCCCTTTCAGCGCAAGAACGGCGTCCTCGTACAAGCTGTCGTATTCCGACTGCCAGCGAAACGGATCAAACGTAACGAGGGTCTCGTACGTTCTGAACACGGCTTTCAGGGAAGCGTCCGGCGGTTCGTTCCGGACGTCCCGTCTGACCGACATCATGCCGAGCGCATTCAGGAGCGGCTGTACGTCGGGCTCGAGAAGATACTGCATAAAATCGAGGATCACTTCTTTTTTCTTTTCCTCCGCGTTTCTGTCGATGCCGAGCCAGCAGACCGCCTCCGTCACGTTGTCGACCGGGAACATCTTCGCCGACGAGAACGCATCACGATACCGGATCAAATCCCCTGCGCGCCGAAGATCCAGGTACAACGTCTCCGCCTTCTCTTCATTCTGCACCGTTTGGACCGCTCCGGCCCGGGCGGCAAGAACCGGATGATTCGTATACACGTTTTCACCGGAACGATCGGAGGACTTTACAAGTCGCACGAATCCGGAGTACGCGTATGGGATCGCTTTCCCGGTCTGAAATATGCCTTGACGAAAAGGGATCCTGAAATCAGGCAGTTCGGCAAGCCGATCTTCCCACAGCGAGCCGCTGAAAAACGAATACGCGTCGGCCGGTCTCCCGCGTTCGATCCGTTCCATAAATTCCGCTTCATCCATTGCTTCGACGAGAAAATACGTCCCCTTGTGTTTTTTCTCGTACGCTTCGGCCCGCATCGCAAGCCAGTTTGACAGACTTCCTACATACGGCCTTTCCCGAACGACGTGGTACAGAACGATCGTCCCGTTGTATCGCTCCGTACTGCGGACAAAACGCGTGTCGACAAACGACGCCCGCGCGCCGGAAACGAGCCGCGCCGGCGTAAACGCAAGGAACACGACCAGCAAACTGCATAAGACGGGTTTCAGTATTTTCATATCTAACTGTATTCGACGAAACTCGAAACGATCCGCGAAGGCTTGTCCTTTTTCTTAAAAGGATGCAAACGGACGACGGCGTACTAATACATGAACCCAAATTCGGAGGTACATATATGGAGTTAAATGCGCAAAAACGAGGATCTCGTCTTTACGTGCAGTTATCCGGTGAACTGGATCATCACAGCGCGGAACAGACGCGGATCATGCTGGATACGATGCTGAAGGATATCACCGTCCGTGATCTGATCCTCGATCTGACGGGTATGGCATTTATGGACAGCGCCGGACTCGGCGTGATCCTGGGCAGGTTCCGGAAGCTTTCCATGCGCGGCGGGAAACTGATCGTAAAGGGAATGAATCCTTCCGTCGACCGAATCTTTCAAATGTCAGGGATCTACGCGATCGTAGAAAAACAGTAAGGAGGCAAGCATGCATAACGAAATGGAAATCCGGTTTTTGTCCCTTTCCGGAAACGAGGGCTTTGCCCGCGCGGCAGCCGCTGCTTTCGCCTCTCAGATGGATCCCGGAATCGAAGAACTGTCCGACATCCGGACCGCAGTATCGGAGGCAGTTACGAACGCCATCATTCACGGGTATGAGCAGCAGACAGATCGTATCGTCGTTCTTCAGATGGAGATCGACAACGATATGCTCACTGTCGTCGTGAAGGACGACGGCTGCGGGATCGGGGATATCGAGCTTGCCCGAAAGCCGTTCTTCACCTCAAAGCCGGAGCTGGAACGTTCCGGAATGGGATTCTCCGTCATGGAAGCGTTTATGGATTCCGTAGACGTACGATCCGAAGTGCACGTCGGAACGACAGTCACAATGCGAAAGCGCATCATGCATGCAAACTGAACGCGAAGCGTTCGAAACGCTGATCCTTTCCGCGCAAAACGGCGACAAGCGGGCTGAACAGATCCTAACGGAACAGAATCTCCCGCTTGTTTCCGCTGTCGCAAAACGCTTCCAGTCGAGAGGACTCGATGCGGAGGACCTGCGGCAGCTCGGTTCCATCGGACTTCTGAAAGCGATCCGCAGATTCGATACGTCGTACGGCGTATGCTTCTCGACGTATGCGGTTCCTTTGATCGCGGGAGAGATCCGGCGTTTTCTGCGCGACGACGGAATGGTCAAGTTTTCACGCGGTGCAAAAAAGCTTTCGGCGGAGATCAACCGATTGCTGTCCGAAGATCCGGATCTTACGATCGGCGATCTTGCGGACCGCCTGCAGGTTTCAAAGGTGGATCTTGCGGCCGCTTTCGCAAGTTCGGTTTCGATCGCATCGCTCGATGAACCGTCGCCGGACGGCGCGGGCATGCTGTCCGATCGGATCGGGACCGACAGCGAAGAAGACCGATCCGTGCAAAAGCTGTCCCTTGAAGCGGCGATCGCCTCGCTCACGCCGCAGGAACAGCTTCTGATCAGAATGCGGTATCGGGATGAAAAAACGCAGGCCGAGGTCGGCCGTGCGTTCGGGGTTTCTCAGGTGCAGATCTCACGAATGGAAAAGAAGATCCTGTCCGCGCTTCGGACCAGGATGAAGGATTAACGCTTCCCTCCCGACGATATGGTCTTTTCCTCGCCGCGCAGAAGCCGTTTGATGTTGTCCTTATGCCGGATGAGAACGATCGCAACAACGGGCAGCACGAAAAACGGAAGATAATTGTCCGTATGTCCGGTCGCCCAGAAGATGAACGTTCCGATCAGATAGATGATCGCGGTCAGGATCGAGACGAGCGAGACGCGCTTCCACAGCAGAAAGATCACGATCGCCAGTACCGTGGAGATCAGAGCGACTTCCCAGCAGAGACACCACGTCATCGCATAGGCGGACGCAGCGCCTTTCCCTCCCCGGAACTGATACAGAACGGGATAACAATGTCCGAGTACGACCATCATGCTCGCAATGTATCCGCCGAGCAGTACGGAGACGGTCGGATCCGCCTGATTCAGACCCATCAGCTGCGCGATCAGCCGTCCGAGGAAAAACGCGGCAACGCACTTCCCTGCGTCTCCGATAAACGTCAGCAGTCCGTAATGCTTTCCGTACACGCGCACCATATTCGTCGTTCCTGCGTTCCCGCTGCCGTACAGTCTGACGTCGTCACGGAATTTCAGACGGCTGATGATCAACGCCGTCTGAACGTTTCCGAGCAGATAACCGACGAGCGCTGCGACAAGGATCGCGAACAGGTTCCAATCACCGATCATAATGCGGGTTTACTCCTCCTTCGTTCGATTCCGGAACAGAATGCGGATCGGCGTACCGGAAAAGCCGAACGTCTTTCTGAAAAAGTTTTCAAGATACCGTTCGTAAGAAAAATGCACGAGAGTCGAGTCGTTCACAAAAATAACGAACGTAGGCGGCTGCGTCGCGACCTGCGTCGCATAGAACAATTTGAGTCTTCTCCCGTTCTGCGTCGGCGGTTCGCTCATCGAAACGGCTTCGTTTACGACGTCGTTCAGCGTACCCGTCGAGATCCTCCGGGTGCTTTGTGCGTAGACCTCGTTGCACAGTTCGAGGATTTTCTGCACGCGCTGTCCCGTTTTAGCACTGATAAAGAGGAACGGAACGTAGTCCATGAACGCAAGATCGACCGACATATCCTTCTTGAATCGATCCATCGTATGCGTATCCTTCTCGATCAGATCCCACTTGTTGACGATCAGGATCGAAGGCTTGCCTTCTTCATGAACGAATCCGGCGATTTTAACGTCCTGTTCAGACAATCCCTGCGACGCATCGCAAACGAACAGCACGACGTCCGCGCGGCGGATCGCCGCAAGAGAACGAATCACGCTGTAGCGTTCAATGCTTTCTTCCTCGATCGAACGCTTTCTTCGGATGCCCGCAGTGTCGATCAAAACGTATTTCCGGCCGTTCTGCTCAAAAGGCGTATCGATCGCGTCGCGCGTCGTCCCGGGTACGTCCGATACGATCACGCGTTCTTCGCCGAGCAGGGCGTTGGTCAGGCTGGACTTGCCGACGTTCGGCTTTCCGACGATCGCGATCTCGATCCGATCCTCGGATTCCGTGCCGTCATGCTTCGGGAAGGACGCACAGACCGCATCCAGAAGATCGCCGAGTCCGATCCCCTGTCCCGCAGAGACGATATACGGCTCGCCGAGTCCGAGTTCATAAAACTCGTAGATCGCCTCGTGATATTTCGGCGCGTCGAGCTTATTCACGGCGAGAACGACCGGCTTGCCGCACTTCTGAAGCATTGCCCCGACCTCACGGTCCGCGGAGGTCATGCCGTCGCGTCCGTCGACGATGAACAGAATGACGTCGGCCGTCTCGATGGCCAGTTCCGCCTGACGGCGCATCTGAACGGCGATCTGATCCTCGTTTGCCGGTTCGATACCGCCGGTATCGATCAGCGTAAACTTATAGTCCAGCCATTCGGCGTCCCCGTAGATCCGGTCGCGCGTGACGCCCGGCGTGTCCTCCACGATGGAAACGCGCTTCCCGATCAGGCGATTGAACAGCGTAGATTTGCCGACGTTCGGTCTTCCGACGATCGCTACCAAAGGTTTTGCCATAGTTTACTCCTCAAACAACAGTGAAATCAATTCCGTTCCGTCAAAAAAAGTGCGGATCGTGACGCCGAGCCGCTCTTCCACGTCCGAAAGCGTCATCCCGTCCAGAAATACGTTTTCCGTTTCCCGAAGCATGTTTTTCGGGATCAGCAGCGAACCGCAAAGCGGTTTTCCGCCGAGCTCCGCGATCAGATCGCTTCCGGTCACCAGTCCCGCAACGTGCACGTTCCCGCCGAACCAGAGATTCGGGATGGGATACAGTTCGGTTTCGATCCCGTACGGTTCCAGTTCGCGATACAGCTCCCGGAAAAACGGATACGCGGCGGTCCCGCCGGCGATCGAAAACCGTTTCGGAGCTTTGCGGGGGGACCGTTCCGAAAGCGCATACCGAAAATCCTCTTCAAACGAACGCAGAAGCCCGACGCCGTTTTCGATCTGATCAAAGTCTTCATAGGCTTCCGTCGGAGGGATCGGCAAGGCCGCGTTCAGATACCACTCGTCGGACAAAAAAGCAAGCCGCGTACCGTACCGCTGCAGATACTCGCCCTGCAGTGCTTCAACGGCCGCAATCACGTCCCGGCTCTGTTCCCGATCAAACGTTCCGAGCGCCGGAAGCCCGTCGCGGTACTTCGTGACGCCGACCGGGACGATTGCGACAGACGAACATGCCGGAACGAGAGAAGACAGATCGGACAACGTTTTCAAAAGGATCTCTCCGTCGTTCAGACTTCTGCAAAGCACGATCTGCGCGTGGAACCGGAGTCCCGAATCGCGCAGCGCGGAGAGTCGCTCCATGATCCTTCCCGCGCTCGGATTCCGCATGATGCGCGTCCGGACGTCGGGATCGGTCGCGTGAACGGACACATAAAGCGGACTGACGCGCCGCTCGAGGATCCGTCGGAACTCCCGGTCCGATACGTTCGTAAGGGTCACGTAATTGCCCATGATAAACGACATCCGCCAGTCGTCGTCTTTTACGTTCAGACTGCTGCGAACGCCTTTCGGCATCTGATCGATGAAGCAGAAGACGCAATGGTTCCTGCACGTCATCATGCGGCTCATCAGCGTCGTTTCAAAGCACAATCCGAGCGGTTCGTAGGTTTCCTTATGAAGAACGAAATCGATCGTCTTATCGCCGCGCTGAACGCTGATCTTCAGCGCTCTGTGTGTCGTAAGCGCTTCATAATCGATAAGATCGACGACCGGAGAATCATTGATGGAAAGCAGAACGTCGCCCGGCTGCAGTCCGGCGCATCGGGCCGGTGAATCGGGTTCCACAAACGTGATCGGTTGTACTTTTCCGCATATCTCCATGTATATACCTTACCACATCCCGATTCGTTTTGCAAGGCGTAGAAGCCTTCGCATGTGCAAAGGAAAAAGGCGGAGTTTCCCCCGCCTTTGATGGATCCGGCAATTGCCGCGTTCCCGTTTCGGTTTACGAACCGGTCAATCAGTTGGTTTTTGCATTCAGAACGTTCGACCAGCCGCCGTAATACGTCGTGCCCTCGAACACCTGGTACGAACGAACCCGTACGTAATACGTCGTTTTTGCTTTCAGATTCTTGATCGTCGTCTGCACGGTCTTCGGGTTCGCGATCTTTACCGTCTGCAGATTCTTCGTGAAACCGGAATCCGTTGCGATCTGAACCTGATAGCCCGTGAAGTTCGAGCTTGCGCCCCACTTTGCGGTGATCTGTTTTGAACCGCCCGTCACGCTGTTCAGCGTACGCGTCGTAATGCGTACGGTTGTCTTTAAGGGTCCTACAAGTCCGAGGTTGTATTTGTCCATCGGATCCTTCGGATATGCCTTGATACCGTACTGATAGCGCGTTCCCGCATAGACCTTCTTATCCGTCCAGGTCGTTCCGGTCGTATTGTTCCAACGCTCGAATTTCGTCCAGCCGGAAGACTGCTTGTTCCAGGCACGGCGATAGATGACGTACCCTGCTGCCCCCTCAACCGCATCCCAGCTGATCTTAATACCGCTTGAGTTGTTCGCTACAGAGGTCTTTTCCGTCGGGCCGAGATATACCTTGAAGTATACCGTGTACGGCTCATAAACTTCCCCCGTAATATCATAGACGTCCAATTCTGCGGTGCCGGGCTCATCCGACAGCCAATAACTGTAGTAGTATGCCGCCGTCGAAACTTTCTTTTTCAGTTCAAACGGCGGGTACTGTTCCTGTCCGTTATAAATGACGTACGGCATCGATCCGTTATACGGCACGTCCGTCAAAGTAATTTCACCCAGATAATTCGGGCTTTCAACCTCGACTTCCATCAGCCCGCGTCCGGTATCGTACCGATACTTGAGCGGTTCCTCTCCTTTCGGGAAATAGATCCGTTTTTCGGAAGGGCTGTAGATGTAGCCTTCTTCATAGACCCTGATACGATCCGGATGATCAAAAGAACTGACATCAAGAAAGCAGTGCGTATTGTAATACGGATTGCTTGAATCCCAGATTGCTTCCGTATAGAAGCATTGTGTCTGTCCGTCGATATTGACATTGGCAGAGGTAAGATTCGGAAGCCCGTCGAGAACCAGTTCATAAAAGTTGCAGCCGGCTGCATCCAATCTGCGAAGCGCGGTGCAGGTGCTGAGACCGCCTATCACTATAATCTCCGTATAGGAACAATCGATCGATTGCAGTTTGGTGCACCCTGCTACATCCAAATAGCGGATATGATTGTGAGAACAAACCAGATCCTCCAGTTTCGTGTTGTGTGTCAGATCGAGTTTCCTGATCCAGTTATCGCCGCAGTTCAAATACGTCAGCTCGGGATTGTTGGAAAGATCGAGGATCGAGATATTGTTCAGATAGCAGCCAAGCTCGCGGAGCTCCGGATTCTGCGAAACATCAAGTTTGTTGAGAATGTTATCGCAGCAATTCAGTTCACGGAGCGCGGTATTCTTGGAAACGTCCAGTTTTCTGAGACTGTTGCCGTCTGCGTTCAGAACCGTCAGCTTCGTGTTCTTGGAAACGTCCAGTTTCGTCAGGTTGTTCATATTGCAGCTCAACACGTCAAGATCCGTATTCTTGGAAACGTCAAGCGAACCGAGGTTGTAGTTGTCGCCGCAATACAGGGTCATCAGGTTCGTGTTCTTGGAAACGTTCAGGGACTTCAGTTCGTTGCACTCGCAGTTCAGATGGCCGAGATTCGTCAGTGCCGAAAAGTCGAGTGAAGTCAAAGCGTTATGCGAGCAGTTCAGATATCCGAGCGCCGTGTTTTTCGACAGATCAAGTGAAGTAAATGCGTTCCACGAACAATCCAGATAGTCCATTTTCGTACACTTGGATACGTTCAGGGACTTGAGCTGGTTGTTGTAGCAATACACTTCCATCAGATTCAGATTGTCGGAAAGATCCAAAGCGGTCAGTTCGTTTCCGCTGCAGTCGATCCACCAGATGTTCGGGAATTTGGCAATGCCGTCCAGGCGCTTGATTCCCTGATCCGCGCAATTGATATAATTGACTTCGGAAACCTCGGCAGGCGTCATATAGTCCTTACCGTCGGCAAGATTCTCCTTGACCCAGTTCCGGAACTTGTTGTCCGGAAAGTTCGTTGAGTTGATCAAAAGATTGCCCTTCGGCGTTTCATCGGCAAAAGCTGTCGGTAAAACAGATACGAGTAAAAGCAGGCAGAGAAAAAGGGACAAAAAGCGTTTCATGAACCAAAGCTCCTTTCTGGATCGTACGTACAGGTTTCATCCGTGCGCCGGAGAACGGGATCGTTTCCGGACACATCTCCCGAGTATTTGTTCATTTACAAAAATAGTATATCATTTGGGGGGAACGCCGCGCAAGTAGAAATACACAAAATATAAGAAAAAACGTCTCCGAAACCGGAGACGTTTTTGAGAATGAACGAATTATTCGGCGTCCTTGATGGCTGCCTGCGCCGCCGCAAGGCGAGCGATCGGCACGCGGAACGGCGAGCAGGATACGTAGTCGAGGCCGATCTTGTGGCAGAACTCGACAGACGTCGGATCGCCGCCGTGTTCGCCGCAGATACCGAGCTCGAGATCCGGCCGCGCTTCTTTTCCGAGCTTGACCGCCATCTCCATGAGCTTGCCGACGCCGTTCTGGTCGAGACGCGCAAACGGATCGGACTCATAGATCTTGGTGTTGTAATAAGCGGTCAGGAACTTGCCCGCGTCGTCGCGGCTGAAGCCGAACGTCATCTGGGTCAGGTCGTTCGTGCCGAAGCAGAAGAACTCTGCATCTTTCGCGATCTCGTCGGCCGTCAGGCAGGCGCGCGGGATCTCGATCATCGTGCCGACTTCATACTTGAGGTCGATGCCGGATGCTTTGATCTCTTCATCCGCAACGGCAACAACGATGTCGCGCACAAAGCGGAATTCCTTCGGATCGCCGACGAGCGGGATCATGATCTCGGGGATCATGTTCCATTCGGGGTGCTTCTTCTGCACGTTGATCGCAGCGCGGATAACGGCCTTGGTCTGCATCTTTGCGATCTCCGGGAAGGTGACCGTCAGACGGCAGCCGCGGTGACCCATCATCGGGTTGAACTCGTGGAGCGAAGCAATGATGTTCTTGATCTGCTCAACGCTCTTGCCCTGCGTATCGGCGAGAAGCTTGATGTCGGCTTCTTCGGTCGGAACGAACTCGTGAAGCGGCGGATCGAGGAAGCGAATGACGACGGGATAACCGTCCATCGCCTCATAGATCGCTTCGAAGTCGCCCTGCTGCATCGGCAGGAGCTTGTTCAGCGCGTTTTCACGTTCCTCCACGGTGTCGGAGCAGATCATCTCACGGATCGCCGCGATGCGGTCGCCGTCAAAGAACATGTGCTCCGTGCGGCAGAGGCCGATGCCCTCCGCGCCGAGTTCGCGCGCCTTTTTGGCGTCGCGCGGGGTGTCCGCATTGGTACGGACGTTCAGTCTTCTGAACTTGTCCGCCCAGCCCATGATACGGCCGAACTCACCCGCGATCTCCGCGTCGACGGTCGGAATGATGCCGTCGTAAATGCAGCCGGTGGAACCGTCGATGGACAGCCAGTCGCCTTCGTGATACTCTTTGCCCGCAAGAACGAAGCGCTTATTCTCTTCGTCCATGGCAATTTCGGAGCAGCCGGAGACGCAGCAGGTGCCCATGCCGCGCGCGACGACCGCCGCGTGAGAGGTCATACCGCCGCGGACGGTGAGGATGCCCTGCGCCGCCTTCATGCCTTCGATGTCCTCGGGAGAGGTCTCAAGACGGACCAGAAGGACCTTCTCGCCGCGCGCCTTCCAGGCCTTCGCGTCTTCTGCGGAGAAGACGATCTTGCCGCAGGCGGCACCCGGGGACGCTGCCAGGGCCTTCGCAACGGGCTTCGCCGCTTTGATGGCCTTTGCGTCAAACTGCGGATGAAGCAGCGTATCGAGGTTTCTCGGATCGATCATGGCAACGGCTTCCTGCTCGGTGCGCATACCCTCGTCGACGAGATCGCATGCGATCTTCAGAGCGGCCTTTGCGGTACGCTTGCCGTTACGGGTCTGGAGCATGTACAGCTTGCCGTGTTCGACGGTGAACTCCATGTCCTGCATGTCGCGATAGTGACCCTCAAGGATCTTGCAGACTTCGTTGAACTGCTTGAACGCCTCGGGGAATTTCTGTTCCATCTCGGCGATGTGCATCGGCGTGCGAACGCCCGCAACGACGTCTTCGCCCTGTGCATTGGTCAGGAATTCGCCGAACAGGCCCTTTTCGCCGGTCGCGGGATCGCGCGTGAACGCAACGCCCGTGCCGCAGTCGTCGCCCATGTTGCCGAACGCCATCGACTGCACGTTGACCGCGGTGC
>CAMKES010000002.1 GCA_946411635.1 uncultured Clostridia bacterium
AATAAAACAGGGCAAGAATGCCCTGTTTTATTTTTGGTGGAGGCGGGGAGAGTCGAACTCCCGTCCGAAAACCCGTCGGCAGGATTTTCTCCGAGCGCAGTCGGTGTTTTGGGATTCCCCTCGCGCGGCGCCCTCCGACAGGCTCCGCGTTACGGTAGCTTCATAAAGTCCGGCCTGCGGCAAAGCTTACGCAGGTTCGTTCCCTACCCTGATGACGCCCGGTTCCGCAGCGGTAAGTTTCCGCGGGCGGACGCGCGGCTGCGTTATGCAGCGGCGAGTTGAGTGTGATTGTTGTCAGTTATTTTAGACAGTTCCCGTTTTTAACGAAGCACGGGGCTTCGGCTCGCTTATCCCGCTTCCGCGATCCCCGTCGAAACCATTTCGCCCCCAAGACCGTAAAGCGGTATTACTATTGTATGCCGACCTGCGTCAGCGATACTGTTTTTTCAGGTTCCGATCCATGTCGCGGTCGGCGTCGCGCTCGGCGATGCTGGCCCGCTTGTCGTAGAGCTTTTTGCCCTTGGCGACCGCAAGCTCGACCTTGACCTTGCCGTCCTTGAAATAGACGGACAGCGGAACGAGACTGTATCCGTCCGCCTGCGAAAGCTCGTACAGCTTGCGGATCTCGCGCGCATGGGCAAGCAGCTTCCGCGTGCGGAACGGATCGTGATTGTAGATGTTCCCCTGCTCATAGGGACTGACGTGCATCCCGTGCAGGAACAGCTCGCCGTTTTTCACCTGCGCGTAGCTGTCCTTGAGGTTCAGCGAGCCCTTGCGGATCGACTTGACCTCGGTGCCGACGAGCACGATCCCGCACTCGTACGTGTCCTCTATGAAATAATCATGACGCGCCTTGCGGTTCTGCGCGGCGACTTTGATTCCCTTGTGTACCGGCACGGCACGTCCTCCTTTCCGTGAATAAAACGGTGCATCGTCCGATGCACCGTCGTGTGTTCCTTTTTATTTCGATCAGGCTGCGACACCGCCGAAGCGGGAGATCAGCAGCAGAGCGATTGCCATGACCGCAATGATGATCGCAAGAACAACGGTGATCTTCTGCAGCTTGGCTTCACGGCTTGCCGCCTTTCCGCGCTGGGAGAAGGAAACGGTGTCGCCGCCGTACGCCGCGCCGAGGCCGGAAGACTTGGTCTGCTGGATCAGCACGACCACGCACATCAGGATCGACGAAAGCACCAGAATACCGGTGATAATCCACATTAAAACTTCCATATCAGTTCCTCCAAAAATATCTGCGGAGATGATTATAACACGCACTTTTCGGAAATGCAAGCATAAAACGAAAATAGTTTTCCGTTTTATGCCTGCATCCGATCTGTTTGATTTGCCTTATCTGAGAAGGCTCTTCCCCGTCATTTCCGCAGGTACGGGAAGGCCCATCAGCTCGAGCAGCGTCGGCGCAAGATCGCAGAGCCTGCCGCCGGTACGAAGAACGGCGTCTTTGCGTGCGTCGTCGACGAGGACGCACGGGACCGGCAGCGTCGTATGCGCGGTGAACGGCGCGTTCTGCGCTTCGTCCCACATCAGCTCGCAGTTGCCGTGATCCGCCGTGACGATGCAGCGTCCGCCGGTCTTCAGGATCGCGGTCACGACCGTGTTCAGACACTCGTCGACCGCATGAACGGCTTTGACCGCCGCTTCCATCACGCCGGTGTGCCCGACCATATCCGGGTTCGCGAAGTTCAGGATCATGACGTCATACCTTCCGCTTTCGATCCTCGCCTTCGCCTCCGCAGCGACCTCGTACGCGCTCATTTCTGGCTTCAGATCGTAGGTCGCGACCTTCGGCGACGGAATGAGGCAGCGATCCTCATTCGCGTTCGGCGCTTCGACGCCGCCGTTGAAGAAGAACGTGACGTGCGCGTACTTCTCGGTTTCGGCGATGCGAAGCTGCGTCATGCCGTTGTCGGCGACGTACGTGCCGAACGTGTTTGCAAGCGACTGCGGCTTGAACGCGACGTGCAGATCGTTCTCGAACGTCTTGTCGTACTGCGTCATCGAAACGTAATACAGCGGGAAGAACCCGTTCCGGCGCTCGAAGCCGTTGAAGTCCTCGAAGATATACGCGCGGGTGATCTCTCTTGCGCGGTCCGGACGGAAGTTGAAGAAGATCACGCTGTCGTTCGCGCCGATCGTCGCGGTCGGCTTTCCGTCGGTCAGAACGACCGTAGGCTGCACGAACTCGTCGGTGTCGCCGCGATCATAGCTCAGCTGCATCGCCTCGGGGCCGGAGGAGGCGGTAAAGCCTTCTCCGTACGTCAGCGCCGCGTATGCGCGCTCGACACGCTCGAAACGGTTGTCGCGGTCCATCGCGTAGAAACGGCCCATGACCGTTGCAATCCTGCCGCAGCCGATCTCTTTGAGCTTTGCATCGAGCTGTTCGAGGTAGCCCTTGCCGGACGACGGCGGAACGTCGCGGCCGTCCATGAAGCAATGCACGTAGACCTTATTGAGCCCGTTCCGCTTTGCGAGTTCGACGAGCGCATACAGGTGTTCGAGGTGGCTGTGCACGCCGCCGTCGGAGCAGAGCCCCATCAGATGCAGCGAGGAATCGTGCGCCTTGCAGTTTTCGATCGCGCCCAGGAACGCCGGATTCTCAAAGAAATCGCCGTCCTGAATCGCTTTCGTGATGCGCGTCAGCTCCTGATAGACGATGCGGCCCGCGCCGATGTTCGTATGCCCGACCTCGGAATTGCCCATCTGTCCGTCGGGAAGTCCGACATCCATGCCGCTCGCGCCGATCAGCGTGTGCGGATAGCTCTTCCAAAGACGCATGAAGTTCTTTGCGCCGTCGGTCAGGATCGCGTTATACTGTTTTTCCTCGCGATAGCCGAAGCCGTCGAGGATAATCAATGCTGTGATCGGCTTCATCAGAAATGGACCACCTTTGAGAAGTCTTCCGCCTTCAGGCTTGCGCCGCCGATCAGACCGCCGTCGATCTCGGGCATGGCCATCAGTTCGGATGCGTTCTTCGGATTCATGCTGCCGCCGTACTGGATGCGGACCTTGTTTGCGGTCGCATCGCCGAACACGCCCGCGATCGACTTGCGGATCACGCCGATGGTCGCGTTCGCGTCTTCCTTCGTAGCGGTCTTGCCGGTGCCGATCGCCCAGATGGGCTCGTATGCGATCACGACCGATTCGACCTGCGCGTTCGTCATATCTTTGAGCGCCGCAACGGTCTGGCCGGAGACGATCGCATCGGTGACGCCCGACTCGCGCTGCTCAAGCGATTCGCCGACGCAGATGATCGGCGTGATGCCCGCGTTCAGCGCCGCAAGCGCGCGCTTGTTGACGGTCTCGTCCGTTTCGCCGAAATACTGACGGCGCTCGGAATGGCCGACGATCGCAAATTCGACGCCGCGGGCTTTCAGCATGTCCGCCGAGATCTCGCCGGTGAACGCGCCCTTCTCCGCCCAGTGGATGTTCTGTGCGCCGAGTTTGATGTTCGTGCCTTTGATGGTCTTGCCGACGCAGCAGAGATCGACGTACGGCGGGCAAACGACGACGTCGCACTTCGCGTCCTTTACGAGCGGGATCAGCGCTTCCACGAGTTCGACCGCTTCGTCGGGCGTCTTGTTCATCTTCCAGTTGCCGGCGATGATCGGACGTCTGCCCTCTTCCTTGTCGTTCAGAACCGCCACGCCGGGAAGGATCTTGCCCTCGAGGAACTCGAGCGACGCGCCGCCGCCGGTGGAGATATGCGTCATCTTCGACGCAAAACCGAGCTTTTTCACTGCGGAAGCGGAATCGCCGCCGCCGATGATCGTCGTGCCTTCGCAGTCCGCGCAGGCTTCCGCGACCTTCTTGGTGCCCTCGGCGAACGCCGGGAACTCAAACACGCCCATCGGGCCGTTCCAGATGACCGTTTTTGCTTCGAGGATCGTTTTGCGGAACAGTTCACAGGTCTTTTCGCCGATATCGAGGCCCATCCAGCCTTCGGGGATCGCATCGGAAGGAACTGTCTTGTGTTCCGCGTCCGGCGCGTATTCGGTCGCAACGACGGTGTCGACCGGCAGCAGCAGGTTGACGCCGCGTTCTTTCGCTTCCGCCATCAGGTCCTTTGCAAGGTCGATGCTGTTTTCGTCGAGCAGGGACGTGCCGATCTCGTAGCCCATCGCCTTGAAGAACGTATACGCCATGCCGCCGCCGATGATCAGGCTGTCGCACTTTGCAAGCAGGTTCTTGATGACGCCGATCTTATCCGCGACCTTTGCGCCGCCGAGGATCGCCACAAACGGACGGACCGGGTTTTCGAGCGCTTCGCCCATGACGCCGAGCTCCTTGCCGATCAGATAGCCCGCGACGGCCGGGATGTAATCCGCAACGCCCGCCGTGGACGCATGCGCGCGATGCACGGTGCCGAACGCGTCGGACACGAACAGATCCGCAAGCGAAGCGAGCTGCTTTGCAAATTCGGGATCGTTCTTTTCCTCTTCCTTATGGAAGCGGGTATTTTCGAGCAGGACGATCTCGCCTTCCTTCATATCCGCGATCGCGGTCTTTGCGCTTTCGCCGATCGTGTCGGTCGCAAACCAGACGCGCGTATCCGGCAAAAGCTCCGCAAGGCGCTGTCCGACGGGCTCGAGAGAATACTTCGGATTCACTTCTCCCTTGGGTCTGCCGAGATGCGAGCAAAGGATGACCTTTGCCTTGTGCTCGAGAAGATACTTGATCGTGGGCAGCGCCGCAACGATACGCTTATCGTCCGAAACGGTGCCGTCCTCCGCAAGCGGGACGTTGAAATCGACTCTGACCAGTACTTTTTTGCCGGTGACGTTTACGTCTTCGATCGTCATTTTTGCCATAGCTTTTATTTCCTTTCTTTTGAATCCCTTTATCATGAAGCGGTCGCCCGCGTCATTTCAGATCTCATAGACCGCGCCTTCGACCGCGTATTCGCAGTCCGGATCGCCGATCGCGGGATACGCGATCCCGTCTGCAAACCGGTGCGTCAGGACCGCGCGGCCGCAATTCGCTTCCTTCCGGAGCGAAACGACCTGCGCGACGGTCATATGGTTTTTCAGCGCCTTCGCGTTCGCTTCGTCGCGAAGGCACGCGTCGGCGAGCAGCAGATCCGCGTTCCTTGCGGCGTCCTTAAGCCCGTCGAACCGGCAGGTGTCGCCGGTGTAAAACAGCGAATGTCCGGCTTCGTCCGCAACGCGAACGCCCGCGGTCGGAACGGCGTGGCGAACGGCGGTAAACCGCAGCGAAAGCGAACCGACCTTTGCCGTCGATCCGTCGGACGACTGCACGGCGTCGAAAACCGGATACCGCAGCTGCTCCGTCTCGGGCGAAAAGACCTTCAGGGGCGACTTCAGCATCCCGAACTCCAGCATATAGCGGAACAGGTCGATCTCGCCCGCATGATCGCCGTGCAAATGCGACAGCACGATCGCGTCAAGCGAAAGCGGCAGCTCCGGGTCGATCGCGCGCAGTCTGCTCAAGGCGCCGCTGCCGCAGTCGAGCAGGATCCGCGTGTCGCCGTCCTCGATCAGATACGAGGAGCAGCCTCCGTCCGGCGCGGGAAACGGTCCGTATACGCCGAGAAGCGTCAGCTTCATGCGTCGTCCTCCGTGGCCGCAAGGATCTCGTCGATGATATCATCGACGTGCGAGCCGCCCTGCCCTTCGCCGCTGCCGGCGATCTGATCGACCGTCCAGAGGCGCTCGTCGCCGGATGCGCCGCTCTTCTGCGGCTCATACGTGAGCGGATTTGCCTCGTAGTCCGGAAGATCTCCGTGCAGATACGGCGCGTCGGCGTTCTCCTCCGCCTGTCCGAGACCGGGCATGGGCGTGCCGTCCGCGTTCAGAAGCTGCGGAACGGATTCGTGCAGCGCGCGGGACAGTTCCGCAAACCGTCTTGCATTGTCCTGCGCCATCTGGATCTGTTCCTGCACGAGCGCGTCGTAACCGTTCAGAAGCGCCGCATACTGTTCGATCTGCCGCTGCGCGTCGTCGCGTTTTTGCTGACCTTCGGCCTCCGCTTCCTTGACGATGTCGCGTGCGCTTCGATACGCGTCGTCGACGAGCTGATCGGCGTCGCGCTTTGCCGCGTCGCAGTCGTTCTGCGTTTTTTCGAGCATGGCGCCCGCCTTGCGCTGCGCTTCGGCGATCATTTTGTCTGCCGTTGCGGTCGCCTCGTTGATGGCACGCCCGATGCCGCGCTCTCTGCGCTCGACGTCGATGATGCGTTCCTTCAGACGCTTATTGTCCGCGATCAGCGTTTCCAGCTGCTGCGTCAGCCGGTCGATCAGATCTTTCTGTTCCGCGATCGTGCGGTTTTTTTTGCCGAACATGTTATACCTCCAACCGTTCCTGCTGTACCGTGACCGGTACGGGGTAATCCAGATGCCGGTACGCATCCGGCAAAACGACCCTGCCGCGCGTCGTCCGCGCGATAAAACCGAGTTTCAGAAGATACGGCTCGTATACGTCCTCGACCGTGCCCGCGTCCTCGCCGGTATAGGCGGCGATCGTGTCGAGACCCACGGGACCGCCGCGGAACGTTTCGATCATGGCGGTCAGCATCTTGCGGTCGACGGCGTCGAGACCGAGCTCGTCGATCTTCAGCATGCCGAGCGCGCCCTGCGCCGTTTCCAGATCGATCACGCCGTTTCCGCGTACCTGCGAATAGTCGCGTACGCGGCGAAGGAGCCGGTTTGCGATGCGCGGCGTGCCGCGCGAGCGGGATGCGATCTCCAGCGCGCCTTCTTCATCGATGTCGATATGCAGGATCTCCGCGCTGCGCGTGACGATCTCTTTGAGACTCTCGGGCGAATAGAGCTCGAGCTGCTCCTTGATGCCGAAGCGGTCGCGGAGCGGCGACGAGAGCATGCCGAGACGCGTCGTCGCGCCGATCAGCGTAAACCGCGGCAGATCGAGGCGGATGCTGCGCGCGCCGGGGCCCTTGCCGATGATGATGTCGAGCGCGAAGTCCTCCATCGCGGGATACAGGACCTCCTCGACGTTCGGATTGAGCCGGTGGATCTCGTCGATGAACAGCACATCGCCCGGGCTGAGATTGGTAAGCAGCGCCGCAAGGTCGCCCGCGTGCGTGATCGCCGGACCGCTCGTAACGCGGAGGCTCACGCCCATTTCATTCGCGATGATGCCGGCCAGCGTCGTTTTCCCGAGGCCCGGCGGGCCGTACAGAAGCGCGTGATCCAGCGACTCGCCGCGCGCCTTCGCCGCCGCGATGTAGATCTGCATATGCTCCTTCACGCTCTCCTGCCCGATGTACTCGGATAGGAAATGCGGGCGGATGCTGTATTCGTTTTTGGCGTCCTCTTCCTGTAATGAGGAGGAGATCAGTCTGTCGTCCTGCATCGTTTACCCCTTTGCCATGCTCTTCAATGCTTTGGTGATCAGTTCCTCGACGGTGTCGGCTTCTTTGATCTTGGCGACCGCGCGCGAGGCGGTCAGTCCGTCGTATCCGAGCGAGGTCAGCGCCGCGACCGCTTCGCTCTGCAGGCTCGGCAGCGACGGCTTCGCGTCGTCCTTCTTTGCGGGAAGCGCGCCCGGCGTTTCCTGACGGATCGATTCCTGCAGCTCGAGGATCACGCGCTGCGCCGTTTTTCTGCCCATACCGGAAACGCGGTCGAACGCCGCGGGATTGTCGGTCACGATCGCGGCGCGCACGTCGGACGGCGTCATCACGGACAGAACCGAGAGCGCAAGCTTCGGGCCGACGCGCGTTACGCCGAGCAGACGGCGGAACGTGTCGCGTTCCTCCGTGTCCGCAAAGCCGTACAGCGCCTGCACGCCTTCGGCAAGATGCAGGTGCGTATAGAGCTTCGCCTGCTCGCCGATCACGAGCGTTTTCAGCGTCATCGTGCTGCAGTACAGCTCGTAGCCGACGCCGCACGCTTCAACGACCGCGCGGTCGGCCGACGTTTCCGCCACCGTTCCTCTGATATATGCGTACATCGTTTCCTCCTAACGGATCCGGTATTCTTCCTGTGCGGGGCCTGCGTGGAACGCGAGACACAGCGCGGCGGCCAGCGCGTCCGCGGCGTCGTCCGGTTTCGGGACCGTCTTGAGTCCCAGAAGCACGCGGATCATCTGCTGGACCTGTTTTTTGTCGGCGTGGCCGTTGCCGCAGACCGACTGCTTGATCTCCATCGGCGTAAATTCGTACATCGGAACGCCGCACTCCTGCACGCCGAGCAGCGCGACGCCGCGGCCCGATCCGACCGCGATCGCCGTCGTCGTATTGTGGTAGAAGAACAGCTCCTCAAACGCCGCCATATCGGGGTGATACAGCTCGCACAGCTGGCGCGTTCCGAGATACAGGCGTTCAAGCCGCTCCGGAAACGGCAGGTCCTTATCGGTTTCGACCACGCCGAAATCGACCGGAACGACCGACTGTCCGTTTTTTTCCACGATACCGTAGCCCATGATCGCATAGCCCGGATCGATCCCCAGAATTCGCAAGCCACTACCTCCCCATAATGATTCAACATATTATATCATATCGTTTGTTCCGATGCAAGGAATCCGATAAAAAAGGACGCGCCGACTTCGATCGGCGCATCCTTCGGTTCGTACGGGACCGTACCTTCGGCCGGACTCCGAACGCACGAACGATCCCGCGCCGTCCGCGGTCCTTTGCCGAATGGAAAAACCCCGCGCGGAGCGATCCGCACGGGGTCCGTTTTACGGGGTGTATTTTGCGATCAGCGCGTCCATTTCGGCGGTCGAAAGCTTGAATTCCTTGCGGAGATGCTCGAGCGCGATCGAAGGACGCTTTTCAAGCTTGTTCCGGAGCGACTGGACGCTGCTTTTCCATGCGGACATGCTCTTGGGATGCCCCCATCTTGCGATGTGCCGCTCCATCTCGGGCTCCAGTTCGGAAGCGACCCGGTCGAGCAGCGCCGTCGTGCTGTTTGCCGAGAACTGTGTCATCGCGAGCTCCACGTACCGTTCGATGAACCGCTGCCGCCAGCCGGGATTCGTCCGCAGCGCGACGGTGAAGTAGAAATGCGTCAGACTGCCGTTGTGCGACGGGGTCCCCTCTTTGTTGAAATACAGGTGCGCCATGTTGCGGTCCGCGCCGCTCGAGAAGAAGCAGTAGTCGAGATCGTACAGGATCGGCCGCCAGCGGATCTTGTAGTCGTTGGTACGCCAGTATTTCTGATTGAACGAGTCGGTCTCCACGAAGAACTGACGGCAGATCACGTAATCGATGAACGCGTCCGGATCGACCTTCTGAATGAACTGCTCATAGGCGCTGTCGCTCGAAAGATCCGCATTTTTCGCGGCGTTGAACACCTTCTTGAACTCGGTGTTCGTGCCCTTCATGGCGATGCTGCCGTTGCGCATGACGGTGTTGACCGTGTCCTCGTCGACGCCGAAATGCGTTTCGAGGTACTTGGAATTAAGCTCCTCGTTGAAGTCGTGGATGCCGTAATACTTTCCGTTGATATAAACGATGCAGAACCGCGAGTTTGCGCAGTCGACGTTCAGCCCGAGGCAAGCGCGGGAAACGAGCGCATCACGCATGCGCGCATCGCTGTAATCCTGCCCCGCCTGCCGGAGCGCAAGCGCGGAAAACTCGGTGAATTCGTAGTCCGGAAAGAACGGATAGTCGACGGAGCCCTTGCCGTATTCGGCGCGCAGAGACAGCGTCAGCGATTTCTGCGAGATGAATTTCAGCGTGCCGCGGCCCTTCGCCTTGATGTCGCACGGGAAGGTCGTTCCGATCAGGCCGTCCGTCTCGTAATAGTTGACGAAGCCCTTGCGTTCCGTGATCTTGCTGTGCTCCTTGACTTTGTAGACGGCATCAAGGTCCGCGGGCGCCATCGCGATGCAGACGACCGGAAGCGTATGCGGCTTTTCAAACAGATAATGGTACGTCACGATCTCGCTCGAAAGCAGTCCGTCGCGGAACGCGGCGGCGCGGATCACGGCGTTTTTCGAGATCGTGATCGGACCGGAATAATAGTTGCTCGACATGCTCGGCTCGCTGCCGTCGGTCGTGTAGCAGATGATCGCGCCGGGTGTGAGCGAGGAGAGCGTCAGCGTGAACGGCTCCGTATGATACAGCGACGTTTCGGAGAACGTCGGCTCGCTCACGTATCCGGAATAACGCTTGTCGCTGTTCTTCGAGCCCTTCGTGGGCTGCGTGAAGAACACGCGGCGAACGTGCGCGTCGTTTTCGACGCGTCCGCTCGTCATGCCGACCCGCTGAACGCCGGTTTCGAACACGTCGCGAAGGTTGCCGTAGCTGTCCGAAAGATACAGTTTTTCACCCGCAGGATCGATGCCGAACGTGCCGTCGCCCGAGGAACGGTTCGCGTACGACGCCGTCGTCTCAATCACCGCGTATCCGCCCGCTTCGAGGGTGCGCGCGCCGATCTGGTATTTCTTCAGCTCGTCGATCGAATCGCTCAGATACCATCCGTCGAGCGATACGCTGCCGCTGCCGCCGTTGTGCAGTTCGATCCAGTCCTTCTCTCCGGTGCCGCGCTTGTGGATGGCGCATACCTCGGAGATGTACACGCCATCAGAAAGAAAAAAACCGAGCGCCTCCGCATCCTTATCCCCGTGCCCGTTCGGCGCGTTCGGCGTCGGATAGCGATAATAGACCTGTTCGTTGTACTCGCTGAGCCCGATCGATACGTTGTCGCCGAGGTTTTCCGGCACCGTGACCCAGTCAAGCTCACCGGTGCGGTCGTTGTACAGAAACAGCGTTTCGCCCGCGCCGAGCGAGAAGTTTGCATGGTATTCCGCGCCGTTCGGATCCGCTTCGTTTTTGCCGGAAAGGAAGAAGATGCCGTATCCTCCGCCGGGCAGCGAGATCTTCGGCAGCGCCCATTTTTTCAGATTGTTCGGATTGTCCGAAAGGTACCAGACGGAAAGGTCGATCGGCTGATCGGTCGTATTGACGAGCTCGACCCAGTCGCTGCGGTCGCCGTCGTGATCCGCAATGCTGTACGCGTTCTTCGCAAGCACCTCGCTGATGCGAAGCGATGTCGGACGCTTTGCGTTCACCGTCGGATCGACCGGCTCGTCGTCTTTCTGACCGGGATCGGTCGGCTCCGGCGTTTCCTCCTCGCGGACCGGCGGATCGTTCGTGATCACGGTCGTGTTTTCGGCGCCGGGCGTTCCGTTCTCGCAGTAGCCGTACGTTCCGTCCGCGCGGCGCGCATAGGTCACGTCCTTATACGGGATCTCCGGCACGGTGACCGAAGCGATTTCGTTGCCGTGCGCGTCGAACAGATACAGCGTATCGCCGTAGCGGCTGACGCCGAGGTCGACGCAGACGTGCGAATCCTTCGTTGAGCAGTCCTTGTCGCAGCAGAAGACGACAAGATATCCGTTTGCCGGAACGACGCCCGAAAGGTTCGCGTCGTCATAGTCGCGCTCCTCGTCGCAGAGCGTAAAGCCTTCGATCGAAATGTCCGATCCGGTCGTATTGTGCAGTTCCACCCAGTCGCACTTCAGGCATCCGCCGCAGCTCAGCAGCGTGTTGCGGGGAGAAACCTCGTTGATCTCCAGGCCGGTGACGGGATCGAACGTCTCCGGTTCCGGCTCGACCGGATCCGGCTGCCGCGACGCGATCTGCATGTCGTTCGCCTTTCCGGGCGTCGGCTCGATCGCGTACCCGTAGGAGCCGTCGGATCGTCTCGCGTAGGAAACGTCGCGGTTCAGGGCCGGCACGGTCACCTCGCAGACGACCTCCAGATTCGCGTTGATCAAAACAAGATCCTCTCCTGCCGATTTCAGGGAAAAACCGACGCAGATCGGGCTTTTGCCGTCCCACGTGAACGTATCGGTCTTCTCCTGCTTGGTTGCGAGCAATACGAGGTATCCGTCCGCAGGGATCACGACCTCCGGAAGCCAGCAGGTCTTGTCCTCGTTTTTGACGTTGTCCGTGATGCCCCAGCCCAGAAGATTGACGTCGTGACCGGACTCGTTGTGCAGTTCGATCCAGTCCGGCGAGCCGTACCGCTCGTCCTCATAACTCTTTCCGTTGCTGAGCACGACCTCGCTGATCACAACGCCTTTCGCCTCGCCGTCGCCGGTGCAGGCGTTGAACGCGCCTGCCATACAAACGATGAGCAGGAAGGAAAGAATTCGTTTCAAATGATTTCGCATATCCGAACCTCCGATCAAGAGTCGATTTGCACGACGATCCGAAGAAGCATCGCCGCGTCCGCCGCCGTAATCTCGCCGTCGCCGTCGAGATCCGCGGCTTTTCGCATCGGCTCGTTCATATAAGCCAGATCCACGAGCGTCCGCAGCACGATCGCCGCGTCCGCAGCCGTGATCTTACCGTCCATGTTTGCGTCGCCGCGCAGGATCTCCGTACGGATCAGCACGGGTTTCGCAAAGGACGCGTTTTCAAAAAAGCCCGACGGGAAGTATCCGAATCCTTTCTGATAGCTTCCGTACAGGATCGCGCGGCCGTAATAGCCGTCCGCCTGCAGTCTGTCGCTTCCGTCGGAAAAATGCGACCAGCGAAATGCGTCCGCCTGTTCCGATATCGAAAGCGTCTGCGCGTTGACGCCGGTCCGCGAGAGCGTAAAGACCCCGGCGGGCGTGTCGCAGGTAAAGCGAAAGCCGTCCGCCGTCCGGTCGGCGCGGAAAATGCACCGCGCAGCCCTGGAAACGTCGATCGAGCCGTCCGTTTTCAGCGTCAGCGGAACGGCCGCGAGCATCGCGTTTTCGTCGGGCGAAGGAGACATCGCGTACCAGGCGCCGCCGTACTGCACCGTGATCAGGTAATAGCCTTCCTCCGGTTCCGGAACGGTATGGATCCCCGTGACCGCGCCGTCCCTGATGCCGACGAACACGAGCCCCGCGTCCGCGTCCGCAGGAATCGAAAAGCTTCCTCCCGCCTCGACGCACAGCGCGCCGCCGCCCTCCAGCCATCTTCCGGAGCCGGAATAGACCGGAACGGACGCGCGCACGGCGCCGATCGCAAACAGGCCGTCCGTTTCATGCAGCAGGATCGCGATGCGGAACGCGAGCCCGAGCTTTGAAAGCAGGATCTCCTCCTCCGAGCCGAGCGCGTCCTCGACCTGCGCGGTATACGTGCAGAGCGCGTCGAGCGCAAGGATCGTTTCATCGGAAAGGCGCGTTTTGACCGCCTTCGCTTCCGTAAGATCGGAAAGCGCATCCGCGCCGCGCCAGTACTCGAGCACGTCGCGAAATACCGTATCGCCGCATTGCGCCTTCAGATACTCGGTAAACAGGAACGACTGGCCGTACGCGCCGACGTCGCTCGCGGTCGCATCGAAGTTCTGATAACTCAGTCCCGTACGGATCTTGTCGGAGTTTGCGAACGCGTCCGGATACCCCTGTTCCGCAACGGAACCGGGATAACAGAATTCCTCGGCGGCCATCGAAAAGCCTTCGTTCAGCCATGCACCGATCGATCGTTCGCTGCCGAGACGTCCGGCATTCGCGGGCGAGGCGAGCGCCGCGCTCTGCAGGATCAGGTGCTGAAACTCATGCGCGAGCGTTCCGTAAACGACCGTATCGTGAGCGGCCATGCGCGCGTTGACGTTGATGATCGGCAGGCAGTTGTAGCTGTCCGCGTCGTCCGGATCGATCGTTTCGATCTCTTCGCGCGTATAAAGGTCGTACCGGTCGAAGAAGCCGCAGACGGAATTGCTGTTCATCGCATAGGTCACGATCTCCAGCTTTCCGTCGCCGAGCGCGCGGAACGGACCGAAATTCGCACGTTCGCACGGGTAGATCACGGTCTCGAACTGCCCGAGCATCGCCAGGGCCTGTTCCTCCGTAAACGCGGACGTGTCGTTTTCTCTCGTCCAGATGCGGCAGTGTTCGCCTTCCGCCGCAAGACGGAACGTACACTTATCATATTGATAGGAAGACAGATCCGTGCAGACCCAGAAGTCGCGTGAATCCGGCTCTTTTTTGCCGGTCGAACAATCCTTGCCCGTTTCGTGCATGCCGGCCGTGAACAGCGGCTCGCCCGGCGTCAGATCTTCATTCTGTTTTGAGGACAGCGTGCCCGTAAACAGCGTGTTGCTTTTTTCCTTGAAGGGAAGCGGGTTATAGATCAGCACCCGATCCGCCTCCAGAACGTGCGATTCGGATACAGCGGCAAAAGCCGCTTCCGGGAACGCCGAAAACAGCAGGATCAACGCTATGCAGATGGAAAGGATGCGTTTCATGACAAACTCCTACGAATACACTATAGCACGGTTTTCATCGAAAGAAAAGATAAGCGCGGGTATCGTTACACAATCGTTACATTCCCGACGAATTCTCATTCCGCTCGTCCGTCGATCGCGTTTTTGAGC
Organism: uncultured Clostridia bacterium; assembly: GCA_946411635.1. Lineage (GTDB taxonomy): Bacteria > Bacillota > Clostridia > Christensenellales > CAG-138 > UBA3792. Next base: position 14,297 of record CAMKES010000002.1, read on the forward strand.
CGATACGCTTTGCTGCTCTCGATCATGGCGACGACGTGCGTGCCGTCCGCCTCGTGCGATTCGCTCAAGACCGTTCCGATCTCATGCAGCACACGGACCGCGTCGTACCGGTCGTACGGGATCACGAGCTCCACGCGCTCCTGCGAGCGGTTCAGCTCGCGTTCGATGCGCGCAAGCAGCGTATCGAGTCCCCTGCCCGTTCTCGCGCTGATCGAAACGGCGTTTTCGCGCCTGCCGGGGATTGCGTCGGGCAGATCGCATTTGTTGTAGACCTCGATGCACGGCGTGTTGCCCGCGCCGAGGCTTTCGAGCACCTGCTCCGTTACGCGCATCTGGACCTCGTAATACGGACAGGCGGCGTCGACGACGTGCAGGATGAGATCCGCGTCGCGCACCTCCTCGAGCGTCGAGCGGAAGGCCTGCACGAGTTCGTGCGGAAGCTTGTTGATAAAACCGACCGTATCGGAGATCAGGCACGGCGTGCCGTTCGGAAGTGAAATGCCGCGTACGACCGGATCGAGCGTTGCGAACAGCTTGTCCTCGGCGAGCACGTCGCTGTCGGACAGCGCGTTCAGAAGTGTGCTCTTGCCCGCGTTCGTGTAGCCGACAAGCGCGACGACCGGGACTTCGCTCTTTCTGCGGACGCTTCGGCGGACCGTCCGCTGCTTTTCGACCTCTTTAAGTTCCTGCTCAAGTTCATAGATGCGGCGATGGATCCGTCTGCGGTCAATCTCCAGCTTTTTTTCGCCCGGACCGCGCATGCCGACGCCGGATGCGCCCTGTCGGGACATCGCGACGCCGACGCCCAGAAGGCGCGGCAGGCGGTATTTGAGCTGGGAAAGCTCGACCTGCAGCTTGCCCTCGCGCGTCGTCGCGCGGGATGCGAAAATATCGAGGATCAGCATCGTGCGGTCGATGACCGGCGTGCCGAGAATGCTTTCGAGGTTGCGGATCTGGATCGCGGTGAGTTCGTCGTCAAAGATGAACACGTCCGCTTCCGTCGCGCTGCCGATCAGCCGCAGCTCGTCCGCCTTGCCGGAGCCGACGTACGTGCCGTTGTCGACCGGACGCTTGCGCTGACGCTCGACGTGCACGACGTTGACGCCCGCGGTGTCCGCAAGCGCTTTGAGCTCCTCGAGCGTATCGTAGCCGTCGTCGTTGTCGATGCCGACGAGCACCGCGCGCTCCGGCTCCGCCTGGGTGACCGCGTATGCGGGCGCTTTCAGCCGGTTGTCCGCTTCGATCAGGGCGGTGAGAAGCGTGTCCTGCGGCAGCCGGTCAGCGCGCATCGGACCGTAGATCACGGGCTTCCGTTCCTCGCCTTCCATCTCGCCGACGAACGCGACGTAAACCGATGTCGGCCGTCCGTCCCTGACGCCGACGGCCGCCATCGCATCGAGGCGCATGCTGTTCAGCGTGCCGAGATCGACGTCGGACAGGTATCCGCTGCCGTTCGGGTGCGTGTGAATGCAGCGCACGCCCGCGAGGCGGTCGGCGTTGCGGACGAGACGCATATCCGGCATGGAGACCGTCGTCGCGTCCCCGACGGACACGTCCTTTACCGCGCCGCTGCGCGACAGGTACACCGAGATCTCGCGGCCGATCCGGTCCGTGAAATCGGCAAGTTTTTCCAAAAGCGCGTACGAGGCAAACACGCCGCTCGGCTGCGTTTCCTCATAGAGCGTTTTCATTTCGTTCAGGATGGTGTCGCGGATGCCCGCGACGTTTCCGTGTATCGTCTGTTCCATAATTTAATATTGTACCATATCGATGACGTCTCCCGCAAGCAGCGCGCGTTCGCCGAGCAGCCGCATTGCCCTGTCCGCCGAGGTTCCCAAAAGATATGAACCGCACCGCGCCGCGTCGAACGGCGAAAGCCCCTGCGCGAGCAGCGCCGTAACGAGACCGGTCAGCACGTCGCCGCTGCCTCCCTTGGCGAGTCCCGGATTGCCGAACGTCAGAAACGCGGTTTTACCGTTCGCGTGCACGAGCGTCGTCGCGCCCTTGAGCAGCGTCGTGCAGGGAAAAGCGGAAACGGCCCCGAGCGGATCGTCCAGGACGTCCTCGACCGTCGTCTGCAGAAGACGCGCCATCTCGCCCGCGTGCGGGGTCAGCACGACGTTTTCGTGCAGCAGGGAAAGCAGCCCGCGCTTCTTTGCCGCCTGATTCAGCGCGTCCGCGTCGAGCACAAGCTTCGTGCCGGAGCGCAGCGCCGCCTCGATCACCGGCGTGATATCACCCGATCCGCAGCCACAGCCGATCCCGATCGCCTGTTTTCCGGTCATTGCCGCGATCGCGGCGCCGGCGGCCGGGCCGCCCCAGTCGTCCGTGCCGGTCGGCAGTGTGATCGCTTCGGGCAGCGCCGCAAAATACGGGCGCACCGGATCCGGCATGCAGACGGTCAGAAGCCCCGTCCCTCCGCGCAGAGCGGCTTTTGCGCAAAGCAGCGCCGCCCCGGGATACGCGTTTGAACCGACGCACAAAAGCGCGCGTCCGTTCATGCCCTTGTGCGAATCGAACGGGCGATCCGGCAGGAGCGCCGCGGCGTCGCTTTCGTCCATCCGGAAAAGATCCGGCTCCGAATCGTCCTCATACAGCGGCTGAACGGTCACGGTCCCGCAGAGCGCGCGGCCTTTTCCGAGCAGCATGCCCGCTTTTTTCGCCTGCATCGTGACGGTACGGGTCGCCCTGACCGCTTCGCCCGGGACCGCGCCGCTGTCCGCATGCAGGCCGGACGGCAGATCCGCCGAAACGATCGGCAGTCCGCTTTCGTTCATCCGCGCAATCAGTTCCTTTGCGCGGCCTTCGACGGGACGGTTCAACCCGACGCCGAACAGCGCGTCGATCAGGATCCCGCGTCGTTCCTGCCGCCAATCGGAAAGGACCGGGACCCCGGCTTCCCTTGCTTTGCGCAGATAATGCCGCGTGTCCGGCGTGCAGGCTTCCTCGCCGCCGCAAAGCACGATGCGCGCATCGAAACCGCGCGTTTTCAGAAGCCACGCGGCAGCAGCGCCGTCGCCGCCGTTGTTGCCGGTCCCGCAAATCGCGGTCACCGGTTCGCCGTCCGGACACAGCTCCGCTGCGGCGCGGGCGATCCCGTCCGCCGCAATGCGCATCAGTTCAACCGACGGAAATCCGTTTTCGATCCGCTCGCGATCAAGGGCTTTTGCCTGCGCGCCGGTTACGATTCGCTCCATTCGTCCTCCTCCGCGGCCGTTTCGAACGCTTTGCGGGAAACATCGTAGGAAAACCCGCGCGCCGTCAGCCGGCTCAGAACGCGCTCGCGCCGTTTTTCCGGTTCGAGCGAGCGGAACTGCCGGTAATACTTTCGCGCGACCGAGAACGCATTGTCCCGCTCCGCGTCCGCGTCGACGGATTCCATCGCCGCATCGACGTCCTCGCGGTTCAGGCCGTGTCCGATCAGCTGCTCGCGCAGATGCGCGCGGCTGACCGGCTTCGACGCAAGACGCGTCTCGACGAAGCGCTGCGCGTATCGGCGGTCGTCGAGAATGCCGAGCTCCTTCAACCGCTCGATCGCGGCGTCGACGTCGGCTTCGCCGAACTCCTTGCCGTCCAGATACGCCTGCATCTCGGAAACGGTCCGGTCCTTTGCGGTCAGATATTTCAGCGCGTGCTCCATCGGCGACAGTTTGTTTGTCGGTTGTTTTTTCACGGCGCGCTCCTTTCGTTCCTTATTTCATATCAGTATACCACGGATCCTTTCGGTTGAAAAGCAATCAAACGAGATTTGCAACCTTTTCACTGATTTCCGCGTCTTCTTAGCAGGAAGCGTTCGTTGCGCCGCCCTCCCTGCACGGTATTTTCGTCAAAGATGCATAAAAGATGTGCCCAAAATGTAACTTATTAGTAAATGCTTTTGAAAAGGGATGGTATTTTCAAAAAAAGCGTGTACAATGAAAGCATCATTGAAATCCACAGAAAAGGACGTTATTCGTATGCTGAAAAACAAACTGACGTGGCTGATCCCGCTGATCGCGGCGATGCTGCTTTTCGGAGCGGCGTGCGGCGGTTCCGGCAGCGACGTCAATCCGGATAATCCGAATGCGAACACAAGCGATCCGGGCTCTTCGCCCGCCGATTCCGACGTCATCTCCATTCTGACGCCTTCCCCCGACGATCACCGTGCGGAACTGGATGCGATCCTCAAGCGCGTCACGATGCTCGAAGGCGTAAAGATCAACGGCGTATCCGTGGGCGGCATGACGATGGCCGAAGCACGCGAGGCCGTTCTTCCCACCCTGCAGTCGCAGAAGGCCGAGCTCTCCGTCAACGTGAAGATCGGCGACACGACCGTTCCGTTCAAAGCGGAGGGCGCAAACAGCGCCGCTGCGCTCGACGCCGCGCTCAGCGAGGCGTTCAACCTCGTGCGCGAGGACACCGGTTACGAAGCCGTTATGGCCGAAGTCGATCGGATCAGAACCTCCGGAAAAGAATTTGACGTTTCCGCCGGTTTTGACGAAGCGACGCTCAGAACGGCGGTCGATGCGTTTGCCGATGCAAACGACACCAAGCCCGTCGACGCGGCGGTCGCTTACAACAAGAGCACAAATTCGATCGATTTTACGCCCGACGTCGTCGGCCGTACGATCGACCGCAATGCGCTCGTACAGGCGCTTCTGAATGCAAAGAGCGGCGATGAGATCGAAGCCGTCACCGCCGAATCCCATGCTTCCGTCACGCTGGAGGACGTAAAAGCCAAGTACGTCCTGCGCAAGTCCTTTACGACGAAATACAGCAAGAGCAACAAAAACCGCAAGGAAAACATCCGCCACGGCGCGATGGATCTTCTGACCGGTACGATCGTGAAGCCCGGCGAGGTCTTCTCGATGAACGGCTGTCTCGGCGTGCGCAAGAACGACGGACACTGGAAACTCGCAACGGCATATCAGGCAGGCAAACACGTTCCCGAATACGGCGGCGGCGTCTGCCAGATCTCCTCTACGCTGTATAACTGTGCGGTCATGGCCGATATGGAGATCGTATTCCGTCAGAACCACTCGATGCCCGTCGATTACGTGGACAGAGGGTCCGATGCAACGATCAACTCCGTCGGAAACATCATCGACTTCAAGTTCAAAAACTCCAGCAAATCCGACATCATCATCATCGCGAACGCGGACGGCAAAACGCTGACCATCGAGATCTGGGGCATCCCGATCATCGAGGATTCCAACGGTGCGTACGACGAGATCATCATTCCGAAGCCCGAGAAAATCAAGACGATCAAGCCGAGCGGGCAGGTTGAATATGAAGTCGACCCGTCCAAGCCCGTCGGATACAAAGAGCAAACGGTGAAAAACCGCGACGGCGCCGTCTACGAAAGCAAGAAGGAATACTACCTGAACGGAAAGCTTGTCAAGACCGAAAAGCTTGCCACCTCGACCTACAAGGCGTACGCGGCGAAATACATCGTCGGTCCGAGCGCAACGCCGGAACCGGAGACCCCCGCGCCGAACACGCCCGCGCCGAACACGCCTGCGCCCAACACGCCGCAGCCGAAGACGCCTGCGCCGAACACGCCGGAACCGAAGACGCCGGAACCGAAGACGCCCGAGCCCGTTACCCCGGAACCGGTCACGCCGGAGCCCGTGACGCCCGAGCCGAAGACGCCGGAACCCGTGACGCCCGAGCCGGTCACGCCGGAGCCCGTTACCCCGGAACCGAAGACGCCGGAACCCTCCGACGACGGAAACGAATAATTCTGCGGGACTGCCTTCACGGCAGTCCTGCTTTACGAAAACGGAGGACTCTATGATCATTCAACCGATCGATCCCGCTTCCCGCCGCGTCACGAACTGGAGCGGCGGCAAAACGACCGAGCTGTACCTCTACCCCGCCGACGGATCGTATGCGGAGCGGCGGTTTGCGTTTCGCATCAGTTCCGCGACCGTCGATCTGCCGGAATCGCGCTTTACGCCGCTTCCGGGCGTGACGCGGTACCTTACGCCGCTCACCGAAGGCTTCTATCTGAAGCGGAACGGCGCGTGGACGTTCCTGCCGCACGGATCGGTGCTGTGCTTTTCGGGCGATGAGGACGTGCTCTGCCGCGGCAGCGGGCGCGATCTGAACCTGATGCTGAACGGCGCACACGGCGAAATGCGCGTGCTGCCCGCAGGCGATCATGCGCTGACGCTGCACACGTTTCTTCTGCTTTACTGTCCGGAGGAGACGAACGTTTCCGGAACGCAGGTTCCGGCAGACGGATTCGTCGAGATCCGCTCCGCCGGGTTTTCGACGCTGCGGCTTTCAAAGCCGTCCGTACTTTTTACCGTGGATCTGTAAAAAAAGGATGTCCGATCGGACATCCTTTTGTTTATTCGTCGTATTCCTCCGGCGTTCCGTCGCCCTGTGCTTCGCGCAAAAGCGCGAGCATCCGGAGCGAATCGAGGTCGAGCGGCTGCCCGCCGGACTCGGCGACGCACGCCGAGCAGGTGAAGAAGCATTCGGGACAGATGCAGCGGCTCTGCACCCCCTTTTCGTCCTGTACCATATACGTTCCGCACCGTTGACAGCTGCAGCGCATCCGCCTCACCTCCGTTCGGTTGTATTGTACCACCGAAATCTCCGCTTTTCAAGCGGCGTTCTTTGTGCTATACTATAAAGTATGAAACGGACGATCGCGATCCTCCTGATTCTTTGCCTGCTCCTGACGATCGGAACGAGCATCGGAGAGGAAGAACAACCGATGAAACAGGGCGACAAGGGCGAAGAAGTCGTGCGCGTGCAGACGCGGCTTTTCGACCTCGGGTTCTATACCTATAAACCGACCGGCAGCTTTCAGACCGTTACGCGGAGCGCCGTCGTGGCGTATCAGGTCGCGGCCGGCATCATGAGCGACGGGACCGTCGGCGCGGAAACGATGAACCTCCTGTTTGACCGGAGCGCAAAACGCGTCGAGTTTCACGCGCAGATCCCGCTGACGTTCTCCGCGCAGGGCGCGATCACGCAGAAGGGCGGTGCGGTCTCCTGGAACGAGATCAAACCGAAGCTCGTTGCGGGCGAAAAGTACCGGCTGATCAACGCCGCGACCGGCGAGGACGTGACGCTCGTGTATGATTCCGGCGAAAACCACGCGGAGTTCCGTCTGCCCGTCTATGCGTACGAGCGGACGCCCGTTGTGAAGCTGCTGAACAAATGGCTCGGCGAAACGAACAGTTTCTATAAATGCGCCGTGCTGCTTGAACTCGACGGACAGCGGATCGCGGCGTCGATACAGTGGGACGGAAACGGCCGCATCTGCGTCTATTTCCGGGACAGCCGTTCGCACGTGCTGGATCTCCCGGACGCCGAGCACGAATCCAATATCAAAAAAGCCGCTGAATAAGCGGCTTTTCTCATGTATTCTTTTATTCGCCGAACAGCATCGTCCGGATCCCGTCAAGATACGCCCGTTCCTTTTCCGCGGGGTCTTCCCCGTCGAGCATGATCATGCTCTCCGGAATATAGCTGGAGATCGGGTTCTGCCAGTAAACGATCGAGACCGCGTCTTCACCGACGCCGTAAGAGGCAAGGATCACGCGCATCTGCTCCGCGTCGACGCCGCCGCTGCGGCTCAGCTCCATCAGTTCTTCATCGAGCCAGTCGCGCTGTGTCTCGGCGTGCGGAAGGAGTACGAACGAATAGTACTCCGGCGCCATTTGCCAGACGACGACGTCGAGGCCGTTCGACGCGTCCAGGTCAAAGAATTCGGGATGCTTGTTCCGAAGCGCCGTTTCTTCCTCGCTGCGGGCTGCGGGACCGGTTTCGTCCGCGTTTTTGCCGCATCCGAAGGGGATCAGCAGCAGAGCGATCAGGCATACAAGGAGTTTCTTCATAGGGTCCGTCCTTTCATTTTTGTGCGATCAGAAGCTCGACGTCGATCGTGATCTCCGTAAGCTTCGACGCGTCGAGTTCTCCCGCGTCGGCGCCGAACGTGAGCGGCGTCATCCGGAGAAAATCCTCCGCCTGCTCAGCCGAGAGCGGATACGTGAACGTCATACGGCGGCGGTCAAGGAGCGTGAACCGCTCCGAAAGATGCGATACGACAGGTTCGTTGGAATAGATCCCGCGCCTGAGGCGATCCTCCATCAGCGCGCGGATCTCCCTGAGATATCCCTCCTGCGGAACGAGCTTCAGAAGTCTTCCGTCCGGCTTCAGCACGCGCGCAAACTCCGCGTAATGCGCCGGCGAAAACAGATTCAGGATCACGTCGACCGATGCGTCCGCAAGCGGAAGCTTCGTGAGATCGCCGACCGTCCAGAGGATCGGTCCGCCGCCGCGCGCAGCAAGCAGGATCGCGTCCTTGGACAGATCGAGACCGAACGTCGTTTCGCGGGCGAGCGCTTTGGTGAACGTTCCGTCGCCGCAGCCCGCGTCCAGGACGACGCCTGCGTCCGCCGGCATTGCGGCGCGGACCGCATCGATCACCGCATCGAAAAACCCGGCTTCGAGGATCCTGCGCCGCGAAGCGAACAGCGCTTCGTCGTAGCGCGAAGGCGACGCGTTCGGCGCGAAATGCACGTATCCCTTTCTCGAAACGTCAAACGTATGTCCGTTTTCACAGCGCAGCGCGTTTCCGGAACGAGAAAACGCCGTCCCGCAGACGGGACAGCGCATCAGACCGGTCTTGTCAAAAAACTTCCCGCCGCTCACGGCTCTTTTTCGTCCGCGGAGGTCGTTTCGAAATCGAACGCCTCCGGCGGAAGCGTCGGCTCCGGCACGTTTGCTTCCGGATGCTCCGCCTTCTCGCGCTCGGCCTCTTCCTTTTCGATGCGGCGTCTCGTCATGCGCGCCATTTCGTCGGCGATCAGAAACAGGATCACGACGCCGATGATCGGATACGTCAGAACCGTCACGTCCTTACCGGTGAGACGCAGAACCAGCGTCACGATAAGCAGCGCTGCGCCGACGATCGCAAGGACCGTCGCAACGATCTTCCAGGTTTTTTCTTTCCGTTCCATTCGATCTTCCTCCGGTTATTCAAAGCTGTCCGAACGCCGGATCGCGAAGCGCCGCTTCGGCGATGCCCTCCATGCCGTCCCGATCGGACGGGATCACGCGTTCCGTGTTCGTACGAAGCATCATGTACTTCAGGATCGCGGCGCCCTGCAGGATCACGTCGCCGCGTTTTTTCAAAAGCGGATGCCGCATGCGTTCCTTTTCGGAAACCGCGGCGAGCACGTTCATAAGCGCGTTGAGCCGCGGGACCGTGATCGGGGCAAGGCGATTCCCGTCGTACGCCGTCTGCCCCGCCAGGATCGCGCCGATCGACGTGATCGTTCCGCCGACGCCGTACACCGGCGCGGACACCGTGCGCGGCACGTCCGTCCGGACGTCCATCCAGGCAAACAGCGACGTCTCGAGCGTTTTCGGATCGGATGCGTCGCACTGCGCCTTTGCGCGGACACAGCCGCACGGGAAACTCAGGGCGCGATCCTTCGTTACGATCTGAAAACTGCCGCCCCCGATATCGAACACCGTTCCGTTTCCGCCCGCGACAGCCGTAAACGCATAATCGCCTTCCTCCTCGCCGGACAGCACACGGATGCGAACGCCCGTCTGCTCCCGTACGCGCGCAAGGAAATCGGCGCGGTTTTCGGCGTCGCGCACGGCGCTCGTCGCATACGCGACGACGGGCACGTCAAAAGACGCGGCTTTTTCGGCATACGCGCCGATTGCGCGGATCGAGTCGACGATCCGGTCCTCGGCAAGGCGGCCCGTCCGATCGATGCCCTGCGCGAGGCGCGTCGTGTCAAGCTCCTTTGAGATCGCGCGCACGCGGCCGTTCTCCGCTTCGGCGATCATCAGCCGCACGGAGTTGCTGCCGATATCGATGACTGCGATCGCCGGCCTCATTCGTTGAACGGGACGGAGCTGTCGTCCGGTATAAGCTTGTCCTCCTGGTAGTGCCATCCGTATTTGATCATGCCCTGCTGGATCTTATAGGAATCCGTACGCATAAACTGCAGATTCTCACGTTCCTGCGCATAGGCGCGCTTCGTCTGGTTCAGTTCCTCGACGCGCGTCTGATACTCGTCGCGCGCGGAACGGATGCGGATCCGCTGCGGGATCAGCACCACGAACAGGATGACCGCGCAGGCGATCAGCACGAGAATAAAATGTATCAATTTGAAATGGATCGTACGCACGATCCGTTTCGGCGATTCTTCCATAAAATACAGTATAGCAGAATCCTTTCCAAAACGGAACCTATTTTTTGCGGATTTTTTGCGTTATTCCTGCAAACAAAGGTGCAAACAGCCAATAGCACGCCGCAAAGCCTGCCGCGAACGCCGTGAGCAGGAACCCGCGCACCGTTCCGTAATTCGCAAGAAACAGATATCCCGAAAGGATCGCCGCCGCAAGCAGGACGAAAACGCCGTCGAAAAGATGCGTCGCGATCCGCCGTCCCGCAAGATTCCGCACGATCCGCAGCAGCAGATAGACGAATCCCGTCAGCGCCCCGCCGTGAAACAGCAGCAGCGCCTCGTACGGCTGCGCGGTGACGTCGATCATTTGCGGCGGAAAAAGAACCGGCGGCGTTCCGGCTCGGGCTGCTCGTATTCGATCGACGCGATCTCCCCCTCCAGCAGCACCTGTCCGTCCTCCGGGTTCAGTTTGCCGAGCTTCAGATTCTCGCCCCACACCGTCAGCGCGCCTGCCTGCGTCAGCACCGTCATTTCGTCGTCCTGAAAGCTCTCCACGTCGACGACGCCGGTGATCCGCATCTTTCTGCGGCCTTCGATCAGCACGGAATGCGCCGCGGGGCGCATCAGATCCTTTTCGCGTTTTTCCATATGCACCTCCTGCCTTCACCGCATTATATGCGCGCCGTTCGCAAAAAACAGCCCGCACTTTGCCGACGACCCGCGATTTTTCGGGAAACGCTTGACAATCGATCCCGATCTTTCTAAAATAGGAATATCAAATCCGTTTTCCCATTTTCTTTATTGATCCCGCATAAAAAAACATACTTGTTTCGGAGGCAGTTTGTGAATCAAACCGAATTGGAATCCCTGACGCTCAACGAGCTGTATGACCGTGCAAAGGAACACGGCATCCCTTCCTACCGGAAATACAAAAAAGCACAGCTGATCGAGATGCTGCAGGCGCCCGCGCCCGCGCCGAAAAAGCGCGGAAGACCGGCGAAAGCCGCCGCTCCCGCACCGGAAGCGGACGTTCCCGCCGCGCCGAAAAAGCGCGGAAGACCGGCAAAAGCGGCGCAGCCCGAACCCGCGCAGCCCGAAGCGAAGCCTGCGGCCGAACCGCCTGCCGCGCAGCCGGAGGGCGCCGCGGAAAAGCCGCAGGAGCACGCCGTCGATCAGCGGAACCGGTATGCGCACAACAACTACCGGCAGCAGAACAACCGTCCGCAGAACAACCGCCAGCACCGGACGTTCAACCGTCCGCAGTACCGCGCGCCGGAAAGCGAGCAGAAGCCTCCGATCCCCGAGGTGCAGGAATGCGGCACGGCGGCCGGCGTTCTGGAGATCATGGAAGGCTACGGCTTTTTGCGCGTACAGAACTATGACGCCGGTCCGAACGACGTCTACGTTGCAAACGCACAGATCCGCCGCTGCAACCTGAAGAACGGCGATTTCGTGGAGGGACGGACCCGCGCGCGCCGCGAAGGCGATAAATACGAGGCTCTCCTGTACGTCGACCGCGTCAACGGAAAGGATCCCGATGAAAACGCGATCAACCGCGTCAATTACGAGGACCTTACCCCGATCTTCCCGAACGAGCGGTATACGCTGGAAACGCCCGGCAGAGTGAACAATCTTTCCGTGCGTCTGATCGACCTGATCGCGCCGATCGGCAAGGGACAGCGCGCGATGATCGTTTCGCAGCCGAAGGCGGGCAAAACGACGCTTTTGAAGCAGATCGCGAACGGCATCACCGAGAACTATCCGGATACGCATCTGATCGTGCTTCTGATCGACGAAAGGCCCGAGGAAGTCACCGATATGCGCAGAAGCATCAAGGGCGAGGTCGTTTCGTCCACGTTCGACGAGCTGCCCGAGCACCACACGCGCGTTGCGGAAATGGTGCAGGAGCGCGCGATGCGTCTCGTCGAGGACGGCCGCGACGTCGTGATCCTTCTGGATTCGCTGACGCGTCTCACCCGCGCCTATAATCTCGTCATCCCGCCGACCGGCAGAACGCTTTCCGGCGGTATGGATCCGGGCGCGCTGCACAAGCCGAAGCGGTTCTTCGGCGCGGCGCGAAACATCGAGAACGGCGGCAGCCTGACCGTGATCGCAACGGCGCTCGTCGAGACCGGAAGCCGCATGGACGACATCGTCTACGAGGAATTCAAGGGCACGGGCAACATGGAGATCCACCTCGATCGCAGACTTTCCGAGAAGCGCATCTTCCCGGCGATCGACGTCTACAAGTCCGGTACGCGCAGAGACGACCTGCTGCTGACGCAAAAGGAACTGGACGGCGTGCGGATGCTCCGCCGCGTGCTTGCGGGCGGCGCGACGACCGACGTGACCGAACAGGTGGTTTCGATGATGGATAAGACCTCGAACAACGAGGATTTCCTGATCCGTCTGCGCGAATGGATCCGCATCTATGAAAAAGAGGGCTACTCCTCGCACGGACAGCAAAACCGCTACGGGCAGTAAAACCGTCATACAAAAACAGCGCCCTGCAAAACGCAGGGCGCTTCCTGTATTTGTTACTTCACTTTGCCGCTCAGCGCGTTCGACCACTCGCCGTAGTACGTCATGCCGTTAAACTCGTGGTACGAACGAACGCGTACGTAGTACGTCGTTCCGGTCTTCAGGTTCTTGACGACCGTCTGCGATGTCTTCGGATTCGTGATCTTGACCGTCTTCAGTCCCTTCGTGAACGCGCTGTTCGTCGCGTACTGCACCTGATAGCCCGTAAACTGCGAGCTCGGCGCCCACTTGACCGTCAGCTGCTTCGTACCGGCGGTGACCGACTTCAGCGTGCGCGTTGTGATGCGCACCGTCGTTTTCAGCGGCCCGACCTGACCGAGGTTGAAGTTGTCGCCCACGTTGCCGCCGATCTCCGCGCCCGCGACCGGATCGAGCCTGCGGTTGAAATACGCCTTGATGCCATACTGATACCGCGTGCCCGCATAGACCGCGGTGTCGGTCCATTCCGTGCCGGTCGTGTTGTTCCAGCGCACGAAGTCCGTCCATCCGTCCGTCGTGCTGCTCCACGCCCTGCGGTAAATGACGTAGCCGGCCGCACCAGGAACCGCCGCCCAGGTCAGCTTGATGCCGTCCTGCACGTTCGCTACCGTGGTGGTCGTCGTCGGCGGCAGATAGATCTTGAACGTACCGCGGCAGGTTCCCGTATAGTCGCCCTTGAACGTGACGATTACGTATCCCGTCCCCGCGTTCGTATTCTCACGATATTCATAATCGTAGTTTGCCGGATCGACCACGCTGCCGTCCGCGCTGTTCTTCACGACGAACCGCGGCGTCTGCGCACTTCCGTTTGCGATCACGTACGGCGTCGCGCCCTTGAACTTCACGTCTTCGCAGTTCCATTCGACCGTGGCTTCAAAGTCCTCCGTCAGGTAATGCCAGGTCGCGCTCAGCAAGGGATCATTGTTCGATCCGATCGTCAGCTTCTGCTCCCGTTCCGCTTTCGTTCCGTTATACCAGACGTCGGAAAGCTTCTCGCAGCCGGAAAACGTCCAATCGTCGATGCTCGTTACGCTGCTGCCGATCGTCACCGTCGTCAGTCCCGTGCAGTCGCAAAACGCGCCTTGGCCGATACTTGTCACACTATTGCCGATCGTCACCGTCGTCAGTCCCGTACAGTCCCAGAACGCGTCTTGGCCGATGCTTGTCACGCTGTCCGGAATCGTGATCGCCGTCAGCCCCGCACAGCGCTCAAACGCAGACATGCCGATGCTCGTTACGGTATCCGGAATCGTGATCCCCGTCAGTCCCGTGCAATTGCAAAAGATGTAATCGCCGATGGTTGTCACGCCGCTGCCGATCGTCACCGTCGTCAGTCCCATACAATTGTAAAACGCACCGTCACCGATGCTTGTCACGCTGTCCGGAATCGTGATCGACGTCAGCGCCGTGCAGTCTCTAAACGCGCAATCGCCGATGCTTGTTACGCTGTCCGGAATCGTGATCGACGTCAGCGCCGTGCAGTAGCTAAACGCTCCATCGCCGGTGCTTGTTACGCTGTTGCCGATCGTCACCGACGTCAGCCCTTTGCAGTAAGAAAATGCATCATCGCCGATGCTGGTCACGCTGTCCGGAATCGTGATCTCCGTCAGCCCAGTGCACCACCAAAACGCATGTTCACCGATGCTGGTCACGCTGCTACCGATCGTCACCGACGTCAGCCCCGTACAAAAGGAAAACACATTACTGCCGATGCTGGTCACGCTGTCCGGAATCGTTACTGTCGTGATCTGCTTCTTTGAAAAGGCTGCATCTGCAATCAACCTTGTTCCATCTTTGACTCGAACATTTTGTTCGCAGGTTCCATTAACGCCAAGCAGGATATCCTCCAGGTACACGACGCCCTCGCTCTGCGCATTCCACCATCCCGTATATGCGAACGCATTGTCGCCGATGCTTTCTACACTGTCTGAGATCGTGATCGACGTCAGTTTTTTACAATTGGAAAACGCATTACTGCCGATGGTTTTCACACTGTTCGGAATCGTAATCGACGTCAACTGCGTGCAGACAGCAAGCGCAGAATTACCGATGCTGGTCACGCTGTCCGGAATCGTAAAAGACGTCAGTCTGTAGCAGTCAGAAAATGCATAATCGCCGATGCTTGTCACGCTGTCCGGAATCGTAGTCGGCATCAGCACGTTGCAGTCAGCAAATGCAAAATCACCAATATGCGTCATGCCGTTTGGCAAAACGAGTATCTGAATACGGTCTTTTAAATCCTCCCACGGCGTCTCATATCGATCATAATTCGACATCTCGCCGTTTCCGGTGATCGTCAGCGTACCGGTGGATTCGTCAAACGACCAGAAAAGGTTCTCGCCGCACTGACCGGTAACCGGCTCGGAAGGCCCGTCAGATTCATAGTGCCATGTCGCGTTCAGAAGCGGTTCGTTATCGTCGCCGAAGGTCATTTCCGCTCTTTGTTCTGCGGTTCCCTGATAATACACATCGGTTATTGCGTTGCAGTCCCAGAAAGCGCCTTCGTAAACCTCCGTAACACTGACCGGAAGCGTCACGCTTTCCAGTTGTCCGCAGTTAGAGAAGCACTGCCATGTTATCTTACTGATACCGTCCGGTATCGCGATTGACTTCAGGTTTTCACAACTTGCAAACGCCATGTAAAGAATACTCTTCACGGTGCTCGGAATCTCGATGGACTCAATCAGAGTACCGCAAAACGCCCCACTGGCAATCGACGTCAGACCCTCCGGAAGGATGATATAGTGAATCAGAGATACTGTCGGATCATCGCGAAGCACTGCGCCTCCGTAACTATCAACGTATTCGACGGTTACGTCTTCCCACGGCATTGCGCCGCCTTCGTTATCCCACATATCCCCGCTGCCGGTGATCGTCAGCGTTCCGGTCTCTTTATCAAACGACCAGTAGAGGTCGTCGCCGCACTGTCCGGACGTTTCTTCCGCGCTTGCGCGATGCATCGTCAGCGGCAGCAGCGCCGCAAGCAGAACGAGGCAAAGGATGATCGTGATTCGTTTTTTCATGATTTCCCTCCCGGATTCTATACTGAATAAAGTATACCATTTTATCTGCAAACAGTAAACCGTTTTTTGCGCGCCGGTTCGCGCAAAACGGGCATTTCCCCATCAGAATTCAATCACAGAAAAAAGTTTGAAAAATCGAAAAGTTTTTCTTGCTTTTTTTCGCCGGTGTGGTATAATAGCCGACGGTAATGCATTACACGACGAAGGAGTGATAATACATGAAGAAAGATATTCATCCGTCTTACGGCGAAGCGGTCGTGCGCTGTGCCTGCGGCGAGACCTTCCTTACCGGCTCCACGAAGGGCGAGCTGAAGGTCGAAATCTGCAGCAAGTGCCACCCGTTCTTTACCGGCCGACAGAAGCTGGTTGACAGCGGCGGACGAGTCGATCGCTTCAAGAAGCGCTACGGCCTGTAAGAACAACTCAACAGTCAACAAACACGGGATCGCTTTTGCGGTCCCGTTTTTGTTGTCTTTTCCCGTTGCTTTTTCGTGAAAAAGAGGCTATACTGAAGGCATGAAAAAGATATTATTGATCGGAACGGGCGGCACGATCGCCTCGGAAATGACGTCGGACGGGCTTGCTCCGAAGCTCGGATCGAATCAGCTTCTGAACTACATCCCACGCGTCAGCGAGATCTGCGACGTGGAATGCATGCAGCTGATGAGCGTCGACAGCACGAACATGACGCCGGAAAACTGGCTCACCATCGCGACCTGCATCGAATCGTACTACGACGCGTACGACGGATTCGTGGTCAGCCACGGCACGGACACGATGGCGTACACCGCCGCCGCGCTCTCGTACCTCGTGCGGCGTTCGAAAAAGCCGATCGTTCTGACCGGCGCGCAGAAGCCGATCAGCATGGACGTGACCGACTCGAAGCAAAACCTGCTCGACGCGTTCACCTACGTCTGCGACGATCGGTCCAGCGGCGTTTCGATCGTGTTCAACGGCAGCGTCATTCTCGGCACGCGCGCAAAGAAGGTGCGTTCGAAGAGCTTCTCCGCCTTTGCGAGCATCAATTATCCCGAGCTTGCGGTGCTGCAGGACGGACGCGTGCTGCACTACATCGACCTCGGCTACCGTGAGCGCGCGAAGTTCTCGCATACACTGAACGACAGCGTGGGGCTTGTCAAGCTGATTCCCGGCACGGACGCGGGCATGCTCTCCTATGCGCTCGACCGCTATGACGCCGTGATCATCGAGAGCTTCGGCGTCGGAGGGCTTCCCGAGGGCACGAACGGCTGCTTCCGTTCGGTGATCGACCGCGGCGTCAACGCCGGCAAGCTCATTGTCATCACCACGCAGGTGCAAAACGAGGGGTCAAATCTGACCGTTTACCAGGTCGGGCACGCGCTGAAGCAGCAGAACATCCTCGAGGCGTACGATATGACGACCGAAGCTGCCGTCGCGAAGCTCATGTGGATCATGGGCGAAACGCGCGATCCGGACCGTGTGCGCGAGCGGTTCTATTCCCCGATCAGCCACGATATCCTGTATACCGAGGCTGAGTAAGCAAACCGGTTTCCGCTCCGCATTTGCGGAGCTTTTTTATTGACAAACCGCCGGTTTTTTCATAAAATAAAAGTTGATCGTATTTTACGAAAGGAAACGAATCTATGCGTTCTTTAACCGCAAAGGAATTGCGTCAGCTTTATCTGGACTTTTTCCGTTCCAAGGGACACGCGGTGATCTCCTCCGCCTCCCTGATCCCCGAAAACGACCCGACCGTGCTCT
Source organism: uncultured Clostridia bacterium (assembly GCA_946411635.1). Classification (GTDB taxonomy): domain Bacteria; phylum Bacillota; class Clostridia; order Christensenellales; family CAG-138; genus UBA3792. The sequence goes on from CAMKES010000002.1 coordinate 31,728, forward strand.
TTACGACGGCGGGCATGCATCCGCTCGTGCCGTACCTGATGGGCGAAAAGCATCCGGAAGGCAAACGGCTTTGCGACGTGCAGAAGTGCGTCCGCACCGGCGACATCGACGAGGTCGGCGATTCCTCGCACTGCACGTTCTTTGAAATGCTGGGCAACTGGTCGCTGGGCGATTATTTCAAGAAAGAGAGCATCGCGTTCTCCTGGGAATTCCTGACCGACGAAAAGTGGCTGGGCATCCCGAAGGACAAGCTGTATTTCACCTGTTTCGAGGGCGACAAGGACGCGCCGCGCGATACCGTCGCGCACGACCGCTGGGTCGAAATGGGCGTCGATCCCTCGCATATCGTGTACCTGCCGAAAAAGCACAACTGGTGGGGTCCCGCGGGTCAGACCGGTCCGTGCGGTCCCGACACCGAGATCTTCTACGATACCGGAAGACCCGCGTGCGGTCCCGACTGCAAGGCGGGCTGCGACTGCGGCAAGTACCTTGAGATCTGGAACAACGTCTTCATGGAGTACAACAAGGTCGCGGACGGCGTGTTTGAGCCGCTCGAGCAGAAGAACGTCGACACCGGCATGGGTCTCGACCGTACGGTCGCGACGCTGCAGGGCGTCGAAAGCGTGTTCGACACCGACGCGTTCTCCGGCATCATCGCGCTTATCGCGGAGCTCTCGCACAAGGGCTACAAAGACGATCCCGAAACGACGCGCGCGTTCCGCATCATCGCGGACCACACCCGCTGCGCCGTGTTCATTCTCGGCGACCAGCGCGGCGTGACGCCGTCGAACGTCGACCAGGGCTATATCCTCCGCCGTCTCATCCGCCGCAGCATCCGGTTTGCTTCCCAACTCAATATGCCGCGGTACGCGCTCTGCACGATCGCGGAACGGGTCATCGATCAGTACGGCGAGGTATATCCCGAATTGAACGAAAACCGCGAAAAGATCCTTACCGAGCTTCGCAAGGAAGAGAACCGGTTTGCCGATACGCTGAAGAAGGGCATCAAGGAGTTCCACAAGCTCGTCGCGAATCTTGAGGGCACCGAGATCGACGGCGTGTCCGCGTTCCATCTGTACGACACGTACGGCTTCCCGATCGAGCTCACGGTGGAGCTTGCGAAGGAAAAGGGCGTTACGGTCGACGAGAAGGGCTTTGCCGCCGCGTTTGAGGAGCATCAGAAGAAGTCCCAGGCGGGCGCCGAACAGCGCTTTAAGGGCGGTCTTGCGGACAACAGCGAGGCGACGGCCGCGCTGCACTCCGCGACGCACCTGCTGCAGGCTGCGCTCCGCAAGGTCCTGCACGACGACACCGTTTCGCAGAAGGGCAGCAATATCACCGCGGAGCGTCTGCGCTTCGACTTCAGCTTCGGCCGCAAGGTCACGGACGAAGAGCTCCGCGAGGTGGAGCGGCTCGTGAACGAAGCGATCGCGGCGAAGGTGCCGATCACCTGTGAAGAGATGACCGTCGACGAAGCGAAGGCGCAGGGCGCGATCGGTCTGTTCGAAAGCAAGTACGGCGAGAAGGTCAAGGTCTATACGATGGGACCGTTCTCCAAGGAGATCTGCGGCGGTCCGCACGCAAAGAACACCGGCGATCTCGGTCGCTTTGAGATCAAGAAGGAGGAAGCGTCCTCGAGCGGCGTCCGCCGCATCAAGGCCGTTCTGATCCATGACTGATTGGCTCAAATACGAATGGGAGTGGAACGGCAAGGAAGCGGTGTTTCAGGTTGATCTGCAATACTGGGAACTGCTTCCGGCTTTGGCATACTCTCAGCTCGTGTTCGTGAGCATCGCGCCGTATGAGCCCGACTCCCCCGCCTTTTCCCGCGCGGAGGAGCGCAGGGCGACGCTGCTGCAGCACATCCTTGCCGAGCAGCTTGAAGACGTGGCGATCTTTGTCGGCGGGATCGGAATGAGCGATCTGATCCAGTTCTATTTCTACACGTCGGACGAAGCGCTGATCCATCGTGTTTCTTCGATCTGCCGCGCGGAGAACAAGCTGCGCGTTTCCTGCGGGCACGTTCCGGAGCCGGATTACGCGACGTATTACTGTCTGCTGTTTCCGGACGATGCAAAGCTGCAGTCCGTTGAAAACGCGGCGTACATCAAGTCCGTGCAGCACCGCGACGGCGACCTGAGCCTTGTGCGGCGCGTTCGGCTGACGATGGCGTTCGACACCGAGGAAGCGTGCGACGACTTTATGGGCGAGATCCCGCGGCTCGGGTTTACGGCAGGCAGACGCGAGAGCGTCGGCAACAATACGCATCCGTACCGGATCGAGCTGAACGGGTTTTCGACGCTGATCCTCTCGGATCTCAACCGGTTTACCGCACGCGCGATCAACGGCGCGCTCCCCTACGGAGGCGTGCTCGATCATATCACCGCCGATTTCATCAACCGGCATTAAGGCATCAAAAAAGAGCAGGCACAAAGCCTGCTCTTATTTTTTTCTTCTCAGCCCCACGGGTCGGCGTAATAGGTCGGGACCCATCCGGCGTATTCCCAAAGCTCGCTCAGCCGCACGCCGTCCTCGCTTCCGGAATCCATGATGATCGTTTTTCCGTCGATCACGCCGACAAACAGAGCGAGATGGTTTGCTTTTCCGGAGTCCGGGTTGAGATAGATCACAACGCCGGCGGGCTTCCATTTTTCGACCGGCCAGGACGCGATCTCATGCAGACGCTCCGGGTGATTGCTCTGGAACCAGCCCAGCACGCCCTCGCTGCTCTTTCCCGGATAAACCTCCCGGTCGATGCCTGCGTCCGCAAAAGCGACCTTCAGGAAATCGCTGCAGTTCAGGACGCTGTAGGCCTTGCCGAGATGATTTGCCGCAGCGTACAGAACGTTCTTTCGGTCGCCTGCCGAAAGATACTGGATCGTGCGCGAGATCCACTCCGTATAGTCCTTGTCGTGCAGCGGATGCGCGGCAAGCTTGTTATAGAGCGTTGTGTCAAGCGCGGGAACCGACTGCAGAGCCGCAATGCCCACCGCCCGGCGTAGGATCAGAGCCGCGTCCCCGGCGTCCATTTTTCCGTTTCGATTGATATCGGAATTGATCTTGGCGCGCGTGGTCATTTCTTCGGTGAGACCGACGCTGTAACGAAGCACCAGAGAAGCGTCCCGAGCGGAGACCTTGCCGTCGCCGTTCGCGTCGCCCTGCAAGGCGGCGGTTTCGGCCGCGGAAGACATGAAAAGGCAAAGCCCCGTGCAGATGCACAGAATGATTGCCGTCAGCCGTTTTTTCATAGGTCCTCCGTCATGCGTCTTCGCGCCGTCAATTCATTATATACGCGTTCATACCGCTTTGCAAGCGCAAATCGAACGGTCAGAGATTCGCCGCGATCTTCGCCGCAAGGCGCACGTTGTTGTACACCAGCTGAATGTTTGCCGCCAGGCTGGAACCGCCGGTGATGTCCTTGATCTTTGCGAGCAGGAACGGCGTCGTTTCCTTGCCCCTGATTCCCTGTGCGTTCGCTTCCCGCACCGCGTCGTCGATCGCCTTGTTGATCACGTCGGCGTCCATCGAGTATTCCTCGGGGATCGGATTGACGACGAGCATCCCGCCCGGATAGCCAAGCTGCTCCGAAGCACGGATCGCATCTGCGATCTCCTTCGGATCGTCGGAACGCCACGGGACCGGAATGCCGCTCTTTCTCGTATAGAACGCGGGCAGTTCGTCCGTTCCGAAGCCGATCACGGGGACGCCCTTGGTTTCGAGGTATTCCATCGTAAGATTCAGATCGAGGATGCTCTTCGCTCCGGCGCAGACCACGCAGACCGGCGTTTCGGCGAGTTCCTCGAGGTCGGCGGAAATGTCCATCGTCGTTTCCGCGCCGCGATGCACACCGCCGATGCCGCCCGTCGCAAACACGCGAATGCCCGCGGCAGCCGCCGTGATCATCGTCGCCGCGACCGTCGTCGCGCCGTCCATTCCCTTTGCGACCAGCATCGGAAGGTCTCTGCGGCTTGCTTTGGTGACCTTGTGTCCTTCTCTGCCGAGATAGTCGATCTGCTCGTCGGTCAGGCCTGCGCAGAGCCGGCCGCCGATCACCGCGCACGTGGCGGGAACGGCGCCGTTTTCACGGCAGATGCGCTGGCAGTTCAGCGCGGTCTCCACGTTCTGCGGATACGGCATGCCGTGAGAGATGATGGTGCTTTCCATCGCAACGATCGGAAGTCCCTTTCGGATCGCTTTCTCCACTTCGGGAGAAAGGCTGATAAAGTCTTTTGCGTTCATAATGCTCCTCTCGGCGAAAAAGCGCGAAAAAAAACGCGAATCGCCTGATTACTTCTTGTATTATAGCACAGTTGTGATAAAATAGAAACAGAAATCCGGGAATATATGAAAGGAAAATGCTATGAAACGCGCCTGCGGAATCCTGATGCATATTACCTCCCTGCCGAGCCGCTTCGGCGTCGGCACGCTGGGCAAGGAAGCGTATGCTTTCGTTGATTTTCTCTCCGCTGCCGGACAGACCTATTGGCAGATGCTTCCGGTCACGCCGACCGGCTATGCCGACTCGCCGTATCAAAGCAGTTCGACCTATGCGGGTAATTCGTATCTGATCGATCTGGAAACGCTGATCGGCGAAGGTCTTTTGACCGAGGCGGAATGCGACCTCGACTGGGGCGGCGATCCGACCCGCGTCGACTACGGCAAGCTCTGGGAAAACCGTTACGGAGTCCTTCGAAAAGCGTTTGAACGGTTCGATCGCAGCGAAATGGCCGCGTTCGTTTCGGAGAACGCGTGGTGGCTCGATACCTATGCGCTGTTCTGCGCCGTCAAGACGCACTTCGGAAACGCGCCGTGGTACGATTGGCCGGACGAAGCGATCCAGGACCGTACGCCGGAAGCCGTTGCGCATTACCGCGAGCTGCTGAAGGACGAAACGGACTTCCAGTGCTTCATGCAGTACGAGTTCGACAAGCAGTGGAAGCCGCTGCGCGAATATGCGAACGCAAAGGGGATCAAGCTGATCGGCGACATCCCGATCTACGTGCCGCACGACAGCGCGGACGTCTGGCAGGATCCGGATCTGTTCCTCATGGATAAGCGGCATCTGCCGACGCTCGTAGCGGGCGTTCCGCCGGATTATTTTTCGGAGCTCGGTCAGCTTTGGGGCAACCCGATCTATCGCTGGGACGTGCACGAGGCCGACGGCTTCGCGTGGTGGAAGCGTCGCGTGCAGGGCGCCGCAAGCCGGTTCGACGTCATCCGGATCGACCATTTCCGCGGTCTCGAAAGCTATTGGGCCGTTCCGTTCGGCGCGACCGACGCGCGTCCGGGACAATGGTATCCCGGCCCCGGCATGAAGCTCGTCCGTGCGATCAAGGAGGCCTGTCCCGATCTGCACTTCATCGCGGAGGACCTCGGTTATCTGACGCCCGAAGTCAAAAAGCTGCTGTCCGACTCCGGCTTCCCCGGCATGCGCGTGATGCAGTTCGGCTTCGACCCGTGCGGAAACTCGAGAGAACTGCCGCACAACTACCCCGTCCACAGCATCGCCTATACCGGTACGCACGACAATACGCCGATCATGGGCTGGGTCGATACCGCGCCCGCGGAATGCGTTGCGTTTGCGGTGGATTACCTGGGGCTCAACGAACGCGAGGGCATGCCGTTCGGGTTTGCGCGCGGCGTTCTGAACTCGGTCGCCGAGCTTGCGATCCTGCAGATGCAGGATTACCTCGGCCTCGGCGACGACTGCCGCATGAACAATCCGAGCACGACCGGCTGGTGGCGCTGGCGTGCCGAGAAGAAGGACTTCTCGCCGGATCTTGCCGCGCGCATCCGCTACTACGCGCGCATGTCCGCCCGCATCTGAACCGAATCAAAAAACCGGACTTCCGATCGGAAGTCCGGTTTTTCGTTACGCTTGTTTTCGCCGCAGCAGCAGCGCGGCGACCGCGGAGCTGATCGCGAAGCTCATCAGAAGATCGGCGGCAAGATTCCAGCTGAAGGAGAACGAGCCGAGATACGCGCTCATGACCGCCGTTGAGAACAGCAGCCCCGCAAGCGCGGCAAATCCGCCGGCGAGCCACGTGCCCGGTCTTCGTCCGGCCGACGCCGCGGCGCCGCCGACGATCGCCGAAAGGATCCGGATCACCGTATTCCCGACGCCGATCGAGGATTCCGGAAGCCAGCCGAGCCAGACGAGCAGCGTCAGCAGCAGAACCGACAGAAGCAGGGCGGCGATGCTGAACGCCGCGCCGCGCGCCGAGGCGCGCCATGCGATCCCCGTCCGTTTTTTTCGTTTGCCCGATGCCAATTCCTCACCCCCTTCGCCGCATCCTATGCGGCAAACGGAACGCAAATGACAAACAAAAAAGCCCGGAACGCATCCGGGCTGATTCAGGATCGGTCAGTCTTTGATTTCTTCGCTCATGGTATTCTCGACGCCGGCATCCTCTACCTGCGAGATCGCGCCGCGTGCAAAGACGAGCTTGACCTTGTCGGGACCGACGGACAGAATGATGACGTCGTCCTTGATGGAGGAAATCGTGCCGTAGATACCGCCGATGGTGCGGACACGATCGCCCTGCTTCAGAGAACCGAGCATGTCCTTGACCTTCTTGTCGCGACGGCGCTGCGGGATGATCATGACGACCAGCAGCACGACGACCATCAGAAGGGGCAGAAGCAGCGTAAGCAGATTGGCGGAATCGCAGCCTGCGCCCGTTGTTCCGGACGAACTTCCCGCGGGTGCGCCGCAGCCCTCGATACCGTACATAACCGATTGAAGAACATTCAGAATCATTGTTTCGTTTCCTTTCCTGTGTCTTTCGATATTATACGAAATATCGCCGCGTTCGTCAATACTCGAATGTGAAATCTTTGCAACAAGCAAAAGGGAGGAACGAATCCTCCCTTTTTCACAGGTGCATCATCTTCTGGGTCTTCTGGATGACCTTCTTTCCGTCCCGCTTCATGCGGCGCGGGATGTCCGGATACAGCGTACACATCGCCGTCGCGGCAGCCGCCGCGCCGACCGCAATGCCGATGCCCATCATTGCCATTCGCATGCGATCACCTCTTTCTTTTTTGAGGTTAGTATGCGGATTCAACAGGGGTTTATTCGGCTTTCGGCGCTTCCTCTTTTTGTTTGTTTTCTTTTTTCGCGCGATAGTCCGCGATCGCCGCCTGCACCGCTTCCTGCGCGAGCACGGAGCAGTGGATCTTGACCGGCGGAAGTCCCTCGAGCGCTTCCACGACCGCTTCGTTCGTGAGCTGTTCGACCTCCGCAAGCGGCTTGCCCTTGATGAGCTCGGTCGCCATCGAGCTGGTCGCGATCGCCGCGCCGCAGCCGAAGGTCTTGAACTTGACGTCTTCGACGATCTCGTCGTCGTTGATCTTCAGAAACATCTGCATGATGTCGCCGCACTTGGCGTTGCCGACGGTACCGACACCCGACGCATCGGGGATCTCACCGACGTTGCGCGGATGCTGAAAATGATCCAATACTTTTTCCGAATACTGCATTATTCTTCTCCTCCTTTGGGATAGATCGGGGACATATCTCTGAGCCGCTGAACGATCGGCGGCAGGATTTCAAGCACGTAGTCGATCTCTTCTTCGGTCGTAAATTCCGAGAGCGTCATGCGGAGCGAGCCGTTCGCTTCTTCGTGCGAGATACCCATGGCGAGCAGCACGTGCGACGGATCGAGCGAGCCGGACGTGCAGGCCGAGCCGGACGACGCCGCAACGCCCTGAAGGTCCAGCATCAGGAGGATGCTTTCGCTTTCGATGTAGCGAATGCCGAAGTTGACGTTGTTCGGAAGACGCTGCGTTCTGTGTCCGTTCAGATGGACGGTCTTGATCCTCTCCTCCACGCCCGCGATCAGCTTGTCCCGCAGCGCGGTCATCTTCCGCATATTCGCTTCGAGATTCGCGGTCTGGATCTCCAGCGCTTTGGCAAGGCCGACGATGCCGGGAACGTTCTCGGTGCCGGCGCGCTTTTTGTTCTCCTGACCGCCGCCGGTGATCATGGCGGGGACGCGGACGCCCTTTTTGATATAGACGGCGCCGACGCCCTTCGGACCGTGGAACTTATGCGCGGTGAGCGTCAGAAGATCGATGTTCATGTCCTGCACGTCGACCGGGATATGCCCGACCGCCTGCACCGCGTCGGTGTGGAACAGCACGCCCGCCTCGCGGCAGACGGCGCCGATCTCCTTCACGGGCTCGATCGTGCCGACCTCGTTGTTCGCCGTCATGATCGTAACGAGAATCGTTTCGGGACGGATCGCGGCCTTCACCGCTTCCGGATCGACGAGACCGTTCTCGTCGACGTCGAGATACGTGACGGTTATAAGGCCCTTGTCCTCAAGCTCCTGCAGCGTGTGCAGGATCGCGTGATGCTCGATCTTCGAGGTGATGACGTGATTGCCCTTCTTGCGGTACGCCTGCACGACGCCGCGCAGGATCATGTTGTCGCCCTCGCTGCCGCCGCCGGTGAAATAGATCTCCGACGGATTCGCCGCGTTCAGGCACTTTGCAACCGTGCGCCGCGCATCGTCCAGACCCTTGTGCGCGTCGCGCGCAAAGCTGTGGAAGCTCGACGGGTTGCCGTAATACTCCGTGTAGTACGGGATCATCGCTTCGATGACCTCGGGCAGGACCTTTGTGGTTGCCGCATTGTCAAGATAAACGTGCATGTTCGATCCTCTTTTTCTGTTCGATATGATCTTCGGTAAGCTCTCCGATCGTGGTTTCCTCCAGAACGGCGTTGATACGGCTTTGCAGTTTCAGAAACAGCGGCCGCGCCGAGCAGGTGCAGGCGTTCTCGCAGATGTTCGCGCCGCTCCCGACGCAGTCGACCACATCCGTGCTGCCCTCCAGCGCGCGCAGCACCTCGAGCACGCTGATGTTCACCGGCTCCCGCGTCAAGAGATACCCGCCGCTTTTGCCGCGCGCGGTCCTGACGATGCCGGCCTTTTTCAGCGAGCGCATGAGCTGCTCAAGATACGCCTCGGAAATGCCCTGCTCCGTCGCCACGGCAGACAGCGATACGGGGCCTTCCCCGTAACGCGTCGCAAGCTCGACGACGGCTCTTAAGCCGTATGTGCCTTTCGTTGAAAACTTCATCTTCAATCCCTACCGTTTCACTCGGCTTTATCTTACAAACAACCTTTCCAAAAGTCAAGCGTTTTACTCGGCTTTTGAAAATATACTTTCTCCGTTTTCAGCCGTGACAATCGCTTGTTTCTGTGGTAAGATGAAAAAAACAGGCAAGCGAGGGCACGATCGGTGATCAACACGATTCTCTGGGACGTTGACGAGACGCTTTTGGACTTCGGCGCGGCGCAGCGCGCGGCGCTGATCACGCTGTTTTCGGAATTCGGACTCGGTCCGTGCACGGACGCGATGGTCGCTCGCTACGACGCGATCAACCACATTTACTGGGAACGGCTCGAGTGCGGCGAGATCACCAAGCCCGAGGTGCTGATCGGCAGGTTCCGGCAGTTCTTTTCGGAGTACGGCATCGATCCCGCCGTTTCCGTGCCGTTCAACGACCGGTATCAGCTCTGCCTCGGCGACACGATCGTGCCGCGGGACGACTGCCTCCGGCTTCTCGATTTTCTCCGGGGGAAGGTCCGGCAGTACGTCGCGAGCAACGGCACGGTCGTCGCGCAGACGAAAAAGCTCGACCGCTCCGGCATCGGCAAACGCATGGACGGCGTGTTCCTGTCGGAAGCGCTCGGCGCGGAAAAGCCGAGCCCGGCGTTCTTTCGGACGGTCCTCGACGCGATCCGTCCCGAACGGCTCGACGAGGTCATGATCGTCGGCGATTCGCTGACGAGCGATATGCTGGGCGGCATGAACGCGGGGATCGTGACCTGCTGGTACAATCGGAAAGGAATCCCCGTGCCGGAGGGATACCGGATCGATCACGTGATCGGAAACCTGTGGGAGCTTCTCCCTTTGCTTGGATTTACGGGAGATGCGCTATGATCGCGATCGAAGAGATCGGACCGAAGGCGCTTCCCGCATTCTGGGACGCGCACATCCGCTATCTGATCGACGACGGCATCCTCTCGGACGAGGAGGACGTCGAATACTTCTCCGGGGACGAATACCGCGGCGTCATCGAAGCGCACATGCGGCGGGACCGCGACACGCATCATATCGTGTATTTCGTGCGCGGCGGCGAACGGATCGGCGCGGCGTCGTACTGTACCTATCAAAGCGAGGACGGCAAATGCTTCCTCCTCGATTTCTGGGTCTTCCCCGCCTTCCGCGGAAACGGCACGGGACGCCGCTGCTTTGCGGCGCTGGAGCGATACACGAAAGCGGACGGTGCGAACTATTACGAGATCAACAGTGAAAAGCCGGATTCCGTGCGGTTCTGGAAATCGCTCGGATTCATTGAAAACGGCGTCGACGAATACGGCATGCCGCTGTTCATCCGTCGGTAATCGGAGGTTTGTATGATACGGATCGTTTGCAGCGCGGAAGAAAAACGCAGAATCGCGCGATTGATCCTGGAAGCGCTGACCGATTGGTTCGGCATTCCCGAGGCGCGGGAAACCTATATCCGCGAAAGCGCGGACGAGATCATGCTCGTCTCGGAGGAAAACGGCGAGCCCAACGGATTCCTGTGTCTCAAAGAAACGGGAAAAGACACCGTCGAGCTTGCGGTCATGGGCGTTCTTCCGGAATACCACCGGAAAGGGATCGGCACGAAGCTCTTTGAATCCGCGAAGGAAATCGCCGTCGAAAAAGGCTTCTCCTTTCTGCAGGTGAAAACCGTGCAGATGGGCAAATACGAGGAATACGACCGCACGAACCGGTTTTATCTTGCTCTCGGATTCAAAGAATTTGAGGTGATCCCGACGCTGTGGGACGAACGCAATCCCTGTCAGATCTATGTGATGTCGCTGAGGTGAACCGAACATGATCACGATCAAACAAATGGAAACCGACGCGGAGATCCGCGGCAAGGCGTACGTGCATTGGTCCTGCTGGCACGAAGCGTACGCAGGACTCGTCAGCGCAGCGTATCTTGAAAAGCTCACACTGGAGAAATGCGAGCAGATGGCGTTCCAGTGGCGGGACAGCATTCTGGTCGCAAAGGACGGCGAACGAGTCGCGGGCTTTGCGGGGTACGGCGAAGCAGATCCCACTACCGGCGAGCTCTTTGCGCTGTACGTTCTGAAGGAATACCGGGGAACCGGCGCCGCGCAGCTGCTGATGAACGCGGCGGCGGAAAAGCTATCTGCTTATCCGAAGATCGGGCTTTGGGTATTGAAAGAAAACCCGCGCGCGATCCGCTTCTATGAAAAATACGGTTTCCGGAAGACCGGAGAAGAAAAGCATCTTCCCTCCGTCGGCGCGACGGAGATCCGGATGATCTGTATGAGGTGACGATATGACGGCAAAGCTCTTTGTTCAGGCGATCGGGAAATTCCTGTTCGGTCTCGTTCTTATCGGGCTTCTCCTGTTTCTGCCCGCGTGGTCTCTAAAGTACTGGAACGGATGGCTGTTTCTCGGCATTTTGTTTGTGCCGGTGTTTATCGCCGGGATCGTGATGATGTTCAAAAACCCGGAGCTTCTCAAGAAGCGTCTGAACGCCAAGGAAGAAGAACAGGAACAGAAGACGGTGATCGCACTGTCCGGGCTCATGTTCCTTGCCGCGTTCATCGTTGCCGGGCTGAACTTCCGCTTTCAATGGATCGTGCTGCCCGCGTGGGCGGTTTGGATCGGCGTCGGCGTCTTCCTTACGGCGTATCTCATGTATGCGGAGGTCCTGCGGGAAAACACCTATCTTTCGCGGACCGTCGAGGTGCAGGAGAACCAGAAGGTCATCGACACCGGGCTCTACGGGATCGTGCGGCATCCGATGTACAGCGCCACGCTGTTTCTGTTCCTGTCCATGGGGATCGTTCTCGGCTCGCCGATCTCGGTCGCGATCCTGCTCCTGTATATCCCGATCATTGCGCTGCGCATGAAAAACGAGGAACAGGTACTTGAAAAAGGATTGGATGGCTACAAGGCATACAAAACACGCGTGAGATACAAGGTGATCCCCTTTATCTGGTAAACGCAATCGGGAGAGGCTTTTGCCTCCCCCGTCTTTTGTTTTGGTTCAGTTCAGATCCATCAGGATCGCGCGGCACGGCGCGCCGTCGGTTTCGCCGAGATTCAGGGGCGCGCAGTTCAGAAGATACGCGCCGTCCGACACCGCCGAAAGGCGGATCCCTTCGAGAAGTACGACCTCTGCGGAAAGCAATACAAGATGCACCGCCATCGGCGCGTTCTCCGGGCCGACGGTCTGTGACTCGCTGCCGATCAGGTCGATCCCCGCCTTTGCGAACACCTCCGCCGCTTCAAGCGTGACCGTGGCGTTTCCCTTGATGAGAATACGGCGTTCCGCGCCGGAACAAGCTTCTGCCGCCGTTTCAAGCAGTTTCCCCGCCTCCTCTGCGCCGACGTCGCCTTTCATCGAACACACGTACGCGGGACCGACGAATTTTGCAAGCGCGACGCTGCCGACGCCTTTGCCGCCCTGCAGAAAGTGCAGCGGCGCGTCGACGTGCGTGCCGTTATGCGCGCACATCGAAAATGCGGAGAGGTTGCAGACCTCTCCGTCTTCCAATCGCGAAAGCGTCGTCTTTTCCGGGCTCGGATCGCCGGGATAGACGGCGCAGCCGAACACCGGCTGCGAAATGTCGTAGATCACGGCTTCAAAGCGCCTGTTCGATGAACTGCGCGATCAGCGCCTTCGGGCGCGCGCCCGCGCTCTGATCGATCACGTCGCCGTCCTTGAACAGAACGAGATTCGGAATCGAGCTGATGCGGTATTTCTCGCAGAGCTCCGGCTCCTCGTCGACGTTGACCTTCATGAACGCGACCTTGCCTTCAAATTCGTCCGCAAGCTGTTCGACGAACGGCGCGATCATGCGGCACGGGCCGCACCAGGTCGCCCAGAAATCCACCAGAACGGGAAGCTCGCCGTTGATGACGGACTCGAAATTGTCCTTGGTACCGATGATGATGTTTGCCATTGGGTTGCTCCTTTCTGTTTACACAATCATTCTTCCTCGGGAACGACCGCGATATGCAGTTCCTCGAGCTGCTTTGCATCGACCGGATCGGGCGCGTTCGTCAGCGGGCAGGATGCGTTCTGCACCTTCGGGAACGCGATGACGTCGCGGATGCTCTGCGCGCCGCAGATCAGCATGGTCACGCGGTCGAGGCCGTACGCCAGTCCGCCGTGCGGCGGCGTGCCGTACTTCAGCGCCTCAAGCAGGAACTTGAACCGCGCTTCCGCCTGTTCTTTCGAAAGGCCGATGACGTCGAACATCTTTGCCTGCAGTTCGGTCGAATGGATTCGGATCGAGCCGCCGCCGATCTCGTTGCCGTTCAGCACGATGTCGTACGCCTTGGCGCGGACCTTGCCGGGATCGGTGTCGAGAAGCGGAAGGTCCTCGTCCATCGGGCTCGTGAACGGATGATGCATCGCAACGAAGCGGTTCTCCTCCTCGCTCCACTCCAGAAGCGGGAATTCGACGACCCACAGCAGGTTGAATTTCTTCGGATCAATGAGACCGAGCTTGTCGCCGAGCTTCAGACGCAGTGCGCCGAGCGCCGCCCAGACGACCGGGTTCCTGTCCGCTACGATGAACATGACGTCGCCCTGCTCGAAGTTTGCCTTCGCCTTGATCGCTTCGAGTTCCTCTTCGGTGAGGAACTTCGCGATCGGCGACTGCAGACCCTCGGGCTTCCAGTTCATCCACGCAAGGCCCTTCGCCTTGTACGTCTTGACGAACTCGCCGAGCGCGTCGATCTCTTTGCGGCTGAAGTGCGCCGTCGCGCCTTTTGCGACGATGCAGCGGACGCTGCCGCCGTCGTTCAGCGCGTTTTGAAACACGGAGAAGCCGCAGTTTCTGACGCATTCGGACAGATCGCAGAGCTCCATGCCGAAGCGCGTATCGGGCTTATCGGAGCCGAAGCGGTCCATCGCGTCCTGCCACGTGATGCGCGGCAGCGGAAGCTGTACGTCAAAGTCCAGCGTTTCTTTGAAGAGGCGCTTCAGAAAGCCCTCGTTCATCGCCATGACGTCGTCGGCTTCGACGAACGACATTTCCAGATCGATCTGCGTGAAGTCCGGCTGACGGTCCGCGCGAAGGTCCTCGTCGCGGAAGCAGCGCGCGATCTGCATGTAGCGATCGAAGCCGGAGAGCATCAGAAGCTGCTTGAACAGCTGCGGGCTCTGCGGCAGCGCGTAGAAACTGCCCGGATGCACGCGGCTCGGCACGAGATAATCGCGCGCGCCTTCCGGCGTGCTCTTGGTCAGCATCGGCGTTTCGATCTCCAGAAAGCCGTTTTCCGCGAAGTATTCGTGCGTGATACGCGTGATCTCGTTGCGCATCATAAGGTTCCGCTGCATGCACGGACGGCGAAGGTCCAGATAGCGGTACTTGAGTCTTAAAAGCTCGCCCGCGTTGCAGTCGTCGCCGGTGTCGATCGGCGGCGTTTCGGCGGCGCTCAGGATCTTGAATTCCGTGACCTTCACTTCGACCTCGCCGGTCTTCATGTTCGGATTGATCATGTTGCCGGTGCGCGCCTCAAGAACGCCCTTCACCGCAAGAACGTATTCGGAACGGATCGTGCTGGCGCGGTCAAAGTCCTCTTTGCTGAGCGTCGAAGAGTCGAACACGACCTGCATGAGTCCCGTGCGGTCTCTCAGCTGCACGAAGATCAGCGCGCCGAGGTCGCGGCGGACGTTCGTCCACCCCATCAGCGTCACTTCTCTGCCGACGTCTTCTTTACCGAGTTCCGTGCAGTAGCACGTGCGTTTCCATCCGCTTAAAAATTCTCCCATCGTTTTATGCCCCCGTGATCATATTTGCGATCTCCGCCGCGTCCAGCCGGACCAGGACGGAGCCGCCGTTTTGCATGGATTTCATATTTGCGGCGCCGTTTTGGATCTCCTCGTCGCCGATGACGAGCGTATACTGCGCGCCGGTCTTATCCGCATACTTCATCTGCGCCTTGACGCTGCGGTCCATCAGATCGACGTCGACCGAAACGCCGAGCGCTCTGAGTTCCCTCGCCAGCATGAAGCACTTGTCCTTTGCTTCCCTGCCGAGTCCGATCAGCATGACCTGGTACCGCACGGGCTTCGGAATGCTGACGCCGAGCTGATCCATGATGAGCAGCAGACGCTCCATGCCGAGGCCGAAGCCGACCGCAGGCATTTCGGGCCCGCCGAGCTCCTTGATGAGCCCGTCGTAGCGTCCGCCGCCGCAGAGCGTGCCCTGCGCGCCGGGCATGCCGGACACGATCTCGAATACGGTCTTGGTGTAATAATCGAGGCCGCGAACGAGCATCGGATCGATCTCGTAGCGAATGCCCGCAAGATCCAGAAGGCGCATCAGCTCTTCCATGTGCGCGCGGCAGTCGTCGCAGACGTAGTCCATCGTGTGCGGCGCGTTTTTGACGATCTCTTTGCAGGTATCGACCTTGCAGTCGAGGATGCGCAGCGGATTCGTTTCGAAGCGGCCGCGGCAGGTCTCGCAAAGCTCGTCGAGCCGTCCGCCGAGGTATTCCTTCAGCGCCTGCTGATAGCGGTCGCGGCATTTCGGACAGCCGATGCTGTTCAGTTTGATCGTGAGATCGGAGCAGCCGAGCGTTTCGAAGATCTCGGACGCGATCGATATGACCTCCGCGTCCGCCGCGGGACTCGGGGAACCGAAGATCTCCACGCCGAACTGGTGATGCTCGCGCAGTCTCCCCGCCTGCGGGCGTTCATAACGGAACACCGGGCAGTAAAGATAGAACATTTTGGTCGGCTGCGCTTCGGAGTACAGCCCGTTCTCGACGAACATGCGGACTGCGCCCGCCGTGCCTTCCGGCTTCAGCGTGATGCTGCGGTCGCCCTTGTCGGTGAACGTGTACATCTCCTTCTGCACGATGTCGGTCGTATCGCCCACGCCGCGCAGGAACAGTTCGGTATGCTCGATGCACGGGGTGCGCGCTTCGAGAAGGCCGTACTTCCTGACGATCGCACGGATCGTGCGTTCCAGATACTGCCAGCGATAGCTCTCCTCCGGGAGAACGTCCTTTGTGCCTTTCGGCGCTTTGTATGCCATAGTTGCCTCCTATGAAAAAATCGCGGTCTTTCGCCCAAGTAGGGACGGAAGGACCGCGGTGCCACCCTGATTCGCAGAAAACCTCTGCGCGCTCTTCCCCGATAACGAAGGGTCTCCGGCGTGCCTTTTTCTTCCGGCACACAGCTACGCGGATGTCCTTCCCCGCCGTTTCTCCGCGCGTCTCTCAGCCGTGGACGCACTCTCTTCGGGACAATGCAGCGGGTACTCTTCCGTTCAAACGCTTTGCGCTTATTATACCATGCAATACGGGCTTGTCAAGCAAAATCAAAGTAAAAACATCGCGCGTTTCTGCCGGTCCAGCAGATCGAGTTTTGCGCCGTACGTCGGAACGTCCTTCGGGTTCGGAATGCGCTCGACGCGGTTCTGTCCGAAGAAGACGCGCTTCGTCATGGCGCCCGCGCCGTGGGCGAGGATCGACGTCGTCTCCTCCATCATGTCCACGTTGTAGACGCAGAGCTTTCCCGCCGCCGCATAGCCGACGTTCTCGAGATTGCCGTTCTGATACTTCTGCCGGTACATGTAGTACGGCCAGAGCCCGATCTCCTTCGCCGCCGTAAAGCCCATGTCGATCATCGTCTCCACATCCTCGCGCGAAGGCAGCGGATAGCGGTCGAGCTGTTCCTTGAGCCGGCTCGAGCGCTTGATCGCAAGCGTATGGATCGTGAGATTGTCGGGCTGAAGCGCTTTGATCCCGTTCAGCGTGCGTTCGAAATCCGCAACGGTCTCGCCCGGAAGACCGGCGATCAGGTCCATATTGATCGAGGAGAACCCCATCGAACGTGCCAGCGCGAAGGCGTCCCGGATCTGTGCCGCGGTGTGCGCCCGTCCGATGCGGCGCAGCGTTTCATCCGACATCGTCTGCGGATTGATCGAAATGCGTTCCACGCCGTGATCGCGCAAAACGGCAAGCTTTTCCTTTGTGATCGTATCCGGTCTGCCCGCCTCGACGGTGCATTCCGCGCCGAAGCCGCCGTACTGCGTGCAGAGATGCGTCATGAGCGCGTCGAGCTGCTCCGCGGAGAGCACGGTCGGCGTTCCGCCGCCGAGATACGACGCACGGACGTGATATCCGCCGTCGCGAACGAGCCGCGCGCCGTTTTCGATATCGCGGAACAGGAACGGAAGATACTCTTCGATCGCGTTCGCTTTCGCGATCTCCGCGCCGAACGAGCAATAGAGACAGCGCGTTTTGCAGTAGGGAATGCCGACGTACACGTCGACGTCGTTCTCCCGCACCGATTCGAGGATCGGTTTCTGCACCGCGTTGATCGTTGCGGCAAGGCGCAGCTTATCGATGCGCACGGAGAACACGTCGCGGAACTGCCGCACGGCCTCTTCCTCCCCGACGCGCCCGCACAGTTCGCGCAGAAGCTTCGTCGGACGGATGCCGGTCAGACTGCCCCACGGCATTTCGGTCGGACGGATCCGCTGCATCAGCGCGTAGACGGCGCGTTTCAGCGCGCGCTTCTCCTGCCGCTTCCCGTCGAGCGGATCGGCTGCATCAACGTCGTACGCAACCGTGACCGGCTCGCCGTCCGGTTCCGTCTGCGCGGCAGCGGTCTTCGTTTCCCGATCGAGCGCTGTTCGGATCGTCAGCTCCGTTTCGGGCGTTTCATCGGGCGTAACGGGAACGAGGCCGAGAAACATGCGGATCTCCTCGGCGATATCGTTTGCGTATTGCGGTGTGTCGGTAATCAGTCGTACCACTGGCTGCCCTCAAAATGGATCGGATTGGACCTGCGTTCGCGCCCGACCGTGGTCGCTTCGTCGTGTCCCGGATACAGCCGGTAATCGTCCGGCAGCGCAAACAGAACGTTTTTGATCGAATCGATCAGTTCGGAAAGATCGCCGGTCGGCAGATCATACCGCCCGAATCCGTCCGCGAACAGCGTATCACCTACGAACGCGCAGCGCTCGTCGTCGCAGACGAACGTGACGCCGCCTTCGGTGTGACCGGGCGTCGCAAGCACGCGGAAGGTCAGTCCCGCCGCCGTAAAGACGTCCCCGTCGTTCAGGAGCACGTCCGGCTCGACCGGCTCAAGCGCGATCCGCTGCATCATGGACAGGCTGATCAGATTGCTCTTCAGCCCTGCCGCATCCTTTTCGGAAATAAAAACCTTGGCGCCGGTCGCCCGTTTCAGTGCGGCGACGCCCAGAAGATGATCGAAGTGCCGGTGCGTAATCAGGATGTCGGAAAGCATCCAGCCGTGTTCCTTCAGGACCGTCAGCGCAAGATTCGCGTCCGACGGGTCGATGACCGCGACGGTGTCGGCGCCGTCCTTCCCGACGAATATCATATTCGCCATGACCGGACCGCAGGGATAAATCTCAAGCAGCATTTCAGAATCCTTTCCCGGAGTCGAGCAGGATCGTAAACGGACCGTCGTTTACGATCGTGACCTTCATATCCGCGCCGAACCGCCCCGTTTCGACGGGGACGGCGGCTTTCAGCCGTTCGATACAGCGTTCGTAAAGCGGGATCGCCTGTTCCGGTCTCGCCGCAAAGATGTAGCTCGGGCGTCTGCCCTTTCGCGCGTCGCCGAGCAGCGTGAATTGCGAGATCAGAAGGATCGCTCCGCCGGTCTCGGTGACCGAACGGTTCGGAACGCCGTTTTCGTCGTCGAAGATGCGAAGCCCGAGAAGCTTGTCCGCAAGATAATCCGCGTCGGAGGCCGTGTCGTCGACCGACACGCCCAAAAGAACGCAGAGACCGTTTTTGATTGCGCCGACCGTTTCGCCGTCGATCCTGACCGAAGCCTCGGTCACGCGCTGTACCACTGCACGCATGGCTGCCTCCTCAGACGCGGAACACGTCCACGACCTGTTTGATCTTTTTGAGATTGGAAATGATGACGTCGAGCTGTTCCGCGCCCGCGACCGTGCAGGTGATCTCCATCGCCGCGTAGCCGTCCTCGGTCGAACGGCTCGAAAGGTTTGTCATATTGACGTTCAGGCCGAGCAGCACCTTCGACACCTCCATGAGCGAACCGGGCTGGTCCTCGATGAAAACGCGGATCGTTGCGCTGAAGTTCGTGCGCGCATCGAGCGCCCATTCGACCTCGATCATGCGTTCCGATTCCTTCATCAGGCTCTCAAGGTTCTTGCAGTCCGCGCGATGCACGGACACGCCCCTGCCGCGCGTGATGTAACCGACGATCGGATCGCCGGGCAGGGGATTGCAACAATTGCCGAAGAATACGGCCATGCCGGGGTCTCCGTGTACGATGATCCCTTTCGGATTCGCCTTGCGCTGCGGCTTCTTCGCCGGCTCTTGTCCCGCATCCTCCAGTTTTTTCTGCAGCTCGTCGAGACGCTCCTCCTTGCGGTGCAGATCGATCAGCTTGTGCAGGACCTGCCCTGCCGAAACGCCGCCGAAGCCGATCGCGGAATACAGATCCTCGACCGACGCGAGATTGTGGCGCTTGAGCACCTCGTTCACGTATTCCGGCTTCATCAGGATCGCAAGGCTCTGCGCGTGGCGCTTCGCCGTTTCCTCGAGCATCTCGCGTCCGCGCTGGATGTTTTCCTCGCGGTTCTCATGCTTGAACCATTGCCGGATCTTGTTCTTCGCCGACTGCGTCTTGACGATCGAAAGCCAGTCGCGGCTCGGTCCCGCCTGCGAATTGGACGTGATGATCTCGACGACGTCGTTCGTCTTGAGTTTATAATCGAGCCGCACGACGTTTCCGTTGACGCGCGCGTGCTGGCAGTGATGTCCGATGTTCGTGTGGATGCGGTACGCGAAGTCGAGCGGCGTCGAACCGACGGGCAGATCGATGATCTCACCCTGCGGCGTCAGCACGAAGACGTACTCGCCCAGGAAGTCCTTCAGGATGTTGTCGACAAATTCCTTGCTGTCTTCGGTCGTTTCGTCCGCTTCCAGCACCTGCCGGAGCCACGAGGTCTTTTTGTCGAGCTCCGTCATCGATTTGCGGCCTTCCTTGTACATCCAGTGCGCCGCGATGCCGTATTCCGCGGTCGCATGCATCTCCTTCGTGCGGATCTGCACCTCGAACGGAATGCCGTGCTCGTCCATGACCGTCGTGTGCAGCGAGCGGTACAGGTTCGGCTTCGGCATGGCGATATAATCTTTAAAGCGTCCGGGAAGCGGCTTCCACGTGGCGTGGACGACGCCGAGCGCGGCGTAGCAGTCCGTCACGGTATCCACGATGATGCGGATCGCGATCAGGTCGTACAGCTCGTGCAGCGTGCAGTTGTTGCGCTGCATCTTGCGATACGAGGAATACAGGTGCTTCGGACGGCCGGAAACGCTGCCTTCGATGTTCGCTTCCCTGAGAAGCGTTTTCATCTTTTCCATGGCGCTGCTCAAAAGCTCGAGCCGCTCCTTCTGCTGCACGTCGACCTGCGCTTTGATGTTTTCATATTCCTCGGGCATCAGATACCGGAAGGACAGGTCTTCGAGTTCGCTGCGGATCGCGCCCATGCCGAAGCGGTGCGCGAGCGGCGCGTAGACTTCCAGCGTTTCACGGGATTTCTTGATCTGCTTCTGCGGCGAACAGACATCGATCGTGCGCATGTTGTGCAGACGGTCCGCGAGCTTGATGATGACGACGCGAACGTCCTCCGCGATCGCAAGGAACAGTTTCCGGAGGTTCTCGGTCTGTTCCTGTTTTTTGGTGACGTAGGTCTGTTTGCCGGATTTGGTGAGCTTCGTAACGCCGTCGACAAGGAACGCGATCTCCTTGCCGAACATTCGTTCGATGTCCTCGATCTGAACGTTGTCGCCGTCCTCGACCGTATCGTGCAATACGCCCGCGATGACGGTCGGCGCGTCCATCCCCATATCGAGAAGATAGGACGCGACGTTCAGCGGATGCGAAAGAAACGGCGATCCGTCGTCACGCTTCTGATTGCAGTGCACGCGCGCCGCAAACGACACGGCCTGACGCATGATCTCCGCCTGCTCTTCGCCGAAGCGTTCGGTAAACAAGGCGATCAGTCTTTCTTCCATGTGCGTCCTCCTTTCCCTGTTAACTGTTATATTCTACTCCAAACAGAGGAGCGGATACAAGGGGGCATTTTGAATTTGTTTCTTTTCCCGCACGGTTTCCGCAAAAAACAGTCCGTTTGCGTACCGGACGACGCCGATCTCGAGCAGGATCAGCAGCGCGGTCTGCTCCGTTTCGGACAGGCACGTCCGAAGCGTCCCGCGGGAAAGCCGCGGCAGAAGCGCACGGTACGCGTCGCGCACCTCCGTCTCCGTGATCTTCGGAAGCGCGGAAAGCACGGCGGGCTTCGGAAGCGGCGCGCGGTCCCGTTCCGCGCGGATGCATGCGGAAACGGCCTTGTCGAACGCGTCGCCGACCGGACGCACCAGCGCTTCCGCACGAACGGAAACCTCCGGTTTCCCGAGATACGAACCGAGTTCGACCGTAACGAACGCCCTTCCGTCCGGCATCGCGTTCCAGTCCGCATAGCGATCGCCGGCTCCGAACGACACGATCCGCACCGCGGCAGACGCGTCGGACAGTTTCGCGCCGAGGTGGTTCCCGTCCTTTCCCATCGTCCGGACGGCGGAAAGCGATCCCTCGATCAAAAACAGCGGCGCGCGATTCTCCTCGCCGAACGGAGACAGATACGTCAGCTCCTTTGCAAACTGCACCGTGATCTCCGGGAGCTCGAGCCGATCCTCGTACGTGCGCGTTTCCTCGGGAAGCCCGGCGGGGAACGCGCGAAAAACGTCTTCGCAGAGCGCGGCGCGCATTGCCTCGAACCGATCCGGTTCGAGCGTCGCGCCGGCTGCAAGTCTGTGTCCGCCGAAGCGAACGAAGCATGCCTTATGCCGCGACAGGAGCGCGAACAGATCAACGGCGGGCACGCTTCGGCCGGAGCCGATCAGATACCCGTTGACTTCGGAAAACAGCAGGACCGGACAGCGGTACCGCTCCAGGAGGCGCGCGGCGACGATCCCCGTCACGCCGGTGTTCCAGTCCGTTCCGCGCAGCACGAGGATCCGCGGTTCGGGCTCGTCGATCTGCGATTCCGCCTCCTTCATGATCCGCTGTTCCTCGGCGCGGCGGCGGACGTTTTCGCTTTCCAGTTCCGCGGCAAGCGCACGCCGCTCCGCTTCGTCCCCGGAAAGGAGCAAACGGACCGCGCGCGTCGCGTCGCCCATGCGGCCGGCCGCGTTGATCCGCGGCGCGAGCACGAACGAAAGCGTCGCTTCGCCGGAGAGTTCACGGATCCCCGCGGCGTCCAGCAGCGCGGACAATCCCGGCTGCATCGAAACGAGCGGCAATCCTTTCTTGACGATCGTGCGGTTGACCGCATGAAGCGGAACGACGTCCGCCATCGTTGCGAGCGCGGCGATCGGCAGATACGGACCGATCGGGCATCCCAGCGCGGCGGCAAGAAGCATTGCGACCGATGCGCCGCACAGACTTCCGAGCGCGGGATCCTGATCCGCTCTCGACGCGCATACGACCGCGCATGCGTCGGGCAGCGTTTCATGACAGCGGTGATGGTCGGTCACGACCGTATCGACGCCGTTTTCGTTTGCGTACGCGATCTCCGCGTGCGCCGAGATCCCGTTGTCCACGGTCACGATCAGCCGTACGCCGTCGCGCCGCATGGCGTCGACAGCGGAACCGTTCAGTCCGTATCCCTCGCCGAATCTCGTCGGAAGCAGATACGTGACGTCCGCACCGAGCCGGGTCAGCGCGTCGGTCAGGATCGCCGTGGCGCAGACGCCGTCGGTATCGTAATCGCCGTATACGCAGACGCGCTCCCCCGCCTCGATCGCGGCGCGGATACGCGCGGCCGCGCGGTCCATGTCCGCAAGCGAAAACGGATCGGGCAGATCCTGCGATTCCGGATGCAGATATGCCGTGATCGCGGCGTCGTCAACGAGACCACGCCGCACGAGCATGGCGGCGAAGGGTCGCGTGAACCCGAACCGGTTTTGAAGATCGGCGACGATCCGTTCGGAAACGGCGCCGTCCGCGCGTTTTTCAAATCGCATACGACATAAAAAGGGCCGCGGAAGACGTTCCGCAGCCCGGTTGCGTTCTTACAGCGCGATCGCGGCGGTATCCCTTGCGATCGCAAGCTCTTCGTCGGTCGGAAGGACCATGACGACGACCTTGGAGTCCGGCTTCGAGAGCACGACCTCTCTGCCGCGCGGGCAGGTGCGGTTCAGCTCGAAATCGAAGTCGATGCCGAGATAGTCCATGTTCTGCATGATCAGCTCGCGCGTCGCCGCGTCGTTCTCGCCGACGCCCGCCGTGAACACGATGCAGTCCACGCCGTCCATTTCCGCGGAGTAGCCGCCGATCAGGCGCTTGACGCCCTGGGCGAACATGTCAAGCGCGAGCGCCGCGCGCTCGTTGCCCTCTTTCTTTGCCGCCCACAGATCGCGGAAGTCGCTGGAAACGCCGGAAACGCCGAGCATGCCGCTCTTCTTGTTCATCATGGTGTCGATCTCCTTCGGAGACTTTTCCATGCGGTTTACGAGGAACGGAACGATCGCCGGGTCGATGCTGCCGCAACGCGTGCCCATCGGAAGCCCTTCGAGCGGCGTGAGACCCATCGAGGTGTTGACGCACTTGCCGCCCTTCGAGCAGCTTACGGAGGATCCGTTTCCGAGATGGCAGGAGATCACGCGGACGTTCGGGTCGCCGGCTCTGCCGATGCGCTTGATCGCTTCGCCGGTGACGAACATATGCGACGTGCCGTGGAAGCCGTAACGGCGGACCTGGTACTGTTCGTAGATCTCATACGGCAGCGCGTAAAGGAAGTTTTTCGGCTCCATGCTCATGCCCCAGGCGGTGTCGAATACGGCGACCATCGGGGTCTCCGGCATGACGGCGCGGCAGGCGTTGATGCCCATGAGGTTCGCGGGATTGTGGAGCGGCGCAAGCGGCACGCACTCTTCGATCATCCCGATGACCTCGTCGTCGATCAGAACGGACTTCGTGAACTTCGTGCCGCCGTGGACGACGCGGTGACCCACCGCGGCGATGGACTTCATGTCGGAAATGACGCCGATCTTCGGATCGACGAGCACGTCGAGCACCATTGCGATCGCGTCCTGATGCGTCGGCATGGGCGCGTCTTTTTCGAGCTTTTCGCCGTTCGTGGGCTTATAGGTCAGCTTGCCGTCGATGCCGATGCGCTCGCAAAGACCCTTTGCGAGAACGCTCTCGGTGTCGATGTCGATCAGCTGATACTTCAGAGAAGAACTGCCGGCGTTGATAACAAGAATGGATCTCATCGTCTTTCCTCCGATCTTACATGTTCTGTGCCTGGACCGCCGTGATCGCGACGACGGACACGATGTCCTCGACGCTGCAGCCGCGGCTCAGGTCGTTGATCGGCGCCGCGAAGCCCTGGCAGATCGGGCCAATGGCTTCCGCGCCCGCGAGACGCTGAACGAGTTTATAACCGATGTTGCCGGCCTGCAGATCCGGGAAGACGAGAACGTTCGCCTTGCCCGCGACGGGGCTGCCGGGGCTCTTGAGCTGACCGACTTTTTCGACCAGCGCCGCGTCCGCCTGCAGTTCGCCGTCTACCATAAGTTCCGGCGCGCGTTCGTGGACCATTTCGGTCGCGATGCGGACCTTATCGACGTTGTCATGCTTTGCGCTGCCCTTCGTGGAGAACGAAAGCATCGCGATGCGCGCATCCATGCCGCAAAGCGCCTTTGCGCTCGCCGCGGACGAGATCGCGATCTCGGCAAGCTGTTCGGAGGTCGGGTCGATGTTGACCGCGCAGTCCGCGAAGATCATCAGACCGTCGTCGCCGTACTGTTTGTTCGGGATCTCCATGATGAAGAAGCTGGAAACCGTGTTGATGCCGGGCTTCATCTTGATGATCTGAAGGCCGGGACGCAGCGTGTTGCCGGTGGTGTTGATCGCGCCGGAAACGAAACCGTCGCCCTTGCCGTCCTTGATCATCATCGCCGCGAAGAACAGCGGGTTTTTGATCATTTCGGCGGCCTTTTCGGGCGTGACGCCCTTTGCTTTGCGCATCTCGTAGAACCGGTCGACGTATGCCTGATAGTCCGGATGCGTTTCGGGGTCGATCGTGTCGATCCCGTCGAGCGATACGCCGAACTTGTCCGCGACCGCTTCGATCTCTTCGCGCTTGCCGAACAGCGTGACTTTCGCGATTCCCTCCGCCGTGATGCGGGCAGCAGCCTGCACGGTGCGTTCTTCGGCTCCCTCGGGCAGCAGAATGTGCTTCTGATCCGCCTTTGCCTTTGCCTTGATCTGATCCATCAATGACATGAACAAAATCCTCCAAAATAGATTTACAATTTATTTTAACATATTTGAGTTAAAAATGGTATACTTGATTTGGATATATTATTTCATTTCGGGGAGGAGTCAGCGATCATGCGCGTCGTCGGAATCATTGCGGAATACAATCCGCTGCACAACGGGCATATCTACCATATGGAGGAATCCGTAAAGCAGGCGGGCGCGGAAGGCTGCATCGTCGCCATGTCCGGCAACTTCGTACAGCGCGGCGAACCGGCCTGCACGGACAAATTCACCCGTGCGGAATGGGCGGTCATGGGCGGCGCGGACGTCGTGGTCGAGATCCCGACGGTCTTTGCGGTCTCGAGCGCGGAGCGTTTTGCCGAAGGCGCGGTCAAAACGCTTGCGGCGACCGGCGTCGTGACCGATCTCGCGTTCGGCGTGGAGACCGAGGACGTCAACGCGCTGTATCATCTTGCGGATCTGCTGGACCGCGAACCGGCGAACCTGCGCGTCTATCTCCTCCATCATCTCAAGCAGGGCAAGTCCTTCCCACGCGCACAATACGATGCGCTCGCCGATCTCGGCGTGCCCGCGGACGAGCTTTCCATCCTGCAGCAGCCGAACAACATCCTTGCCGTCGAATACCTGAAGTCCATCCGCCGCTACGCGCCGGAGATCCGTCCGCTGCCCATTCAGCGCATCGGAAACCGTTATAACAGTACGGTCCTGACCGGAAAGCTTTCCAGCGCGACCGCGATCCGCGAAGCGCTCCTGAACGGCGACGAATCGGTCTACGATACGATGCCGATGAGCGTCGCCGCCGCCATGCGGTTCGACGCGCAGTTCCCCGTGACGTTCGACCGGTTCTCCTCCATGCTTCTGTACCGGCTCCGTTCGATGACGGTCGAGGAGCTTGCGGAGCTGCCCGACGTGAGCGAAGGATTTGAACAGGTTCTGTACCGTGCGGCACGGCAGGCGGTCGATCTTCCCTCCCTGCTCGAAGCGATCAAATCAAAGCGCTATACGCTCGCGCGGTGCAAGCGCATCCTCGTTTCCGCGCTGCTGCACATCCCGCAGGGCTTTGCCGATACGCTCGGGAACGACCCGGACAACCTGTATCTGCACGTTCTCGGGCTCAAACGCGTCGGGCGCGGTCTGCTTGCGGCAATGGCAAGCCGCGGAAACGCGCCGGTCATCCTGCGGCATTCCGACATGCAGAACTGCACGGACGCCGCGCGGGCTTCGCTTGCGATCGACGCGCTTTCCACCGATCTTTACGCCTACGCGCTCGAACGCGATCTGCATCGCGATTCGCAAAGCGCCATTACCGTTTAACGCGTTTCGCCCGCCGCGCGGCGAGCGGTATCCTGTGAATGAAAAAAGCTCCGAAGGGGATCCCTTCGGAGCTCTTTTGGTGTTTCTCACTCGTATTTCAGCGTCTCGGTCCAGAACTCGTTTCCGTAGATGTCGGTCAGACAGTACGAGAATTCGCAGGCCGCGTCGCCGATGTCCATATATCCGACGGTCAGTTCGCCGTCAAACACGAGCTGTTCGCCGAGATAATACGTGGCGTTGTACGAGCCGTCCGCGCCGTAGTAGTCGCAGAGGAAATCGATCTTGTCGCCCTTTTGGAGCTGCACGAGCCCCTTTCCGACGGTCAGCGTTTCGGATTCTTTGTAAACGCGCTGCGCGCCCGCGACGTAGCCGTTTTCGTGACCCTTGATCTCGTTGTCGAACACGATCAGCAGGTCGTACCGGTCGCCGTTGAGCATCACGGGAACGCGGCCCGCCTCCGCCCAGTTGCTTCCGTCCTCAACGTACTCGAGGAAGTAATACGCTACGACCTGACCGTCGAGCGTCAGCCAGCTGTTGTCGTATTCGATCTTGAGATCGCCGTCGTTATCGAAGGCGTACTGTCTGTCCATGCCGAGATCCAGATAGCCGTCCAGTTCGTCGTCCTTTACGAACACGTTAAGCTGCACGTTCTTGACGAGATCCCATTTTTCTTTGCTCATCGAGAGCACGTAGCCGTCGCCCTTCTCCGTGAGCTGCATATCGGAAACGGTCAGGCTGTTCGCATCATAGTAGTCCTTGTTCGCTAGCGCGCGGCCGGAATCGAACCAGTCGTACGAATCGCCGCCGAGAACGCCGCCGAGATAATCCGAAACGCTCGAGCCGCCCATCCCGCCGAGCAGGGAGCCTGCGCCGCCGAGAAGCGAACCGAGGGTATCGGTATCGCCCGAGCCGCCCAGATAGCTGCCGAGCAGCGAACCCAGCACGTCGCCCGAGGAATACGAGGATCCGCCGTAGTCGCCGAACAGCGAGCCGTACGGGGAGCTCGTCGTGCCGCCGGTCGCGATCTGACCGCCCGCGGCAAGGCTCGCGAAGCTCTTGATGCAGCGCGAGTAATCGCCCGAGATGCCGATGCTGTTATACAGCGCGACTGCCGAATTCATGCTCTTGAAGCTGGAATACGGGAAGTAGATCGAAAGTCCGTACGAGTTCTTCATCGAAACGGACGTGCGGTTGTACTTCACGCAGCCCTTGAGCGCGGATACGAGCGCGTTCGCCTCCGAACCGCCGATCTTCGACGCGAAGTCGATCACGTCGATATGGTTGACCTTCGCCGACACGCCGAATTCGCGTGCGTCGGCGCGGGCGTCCGCGACCTGACGGTATTCGGAATTGTCCAGCATGCCGGAGATCTCGCCGGAGAACGCATTGAACGCGTCGGGAACCGTTCCGGCAAACTCCGCAAGGTCCACGACGGACAGCGTCGTGTTGCAGCCGGGATAGTTCTTTTTGCTGACGTCGGTGAAGTCGTCGATCAGCGTCTTCGCAAGCTTGACGGTCTCGATCGACGGATTCTTCGAAAGATCGGAAAGCCAGTTCGTATAGTACCAGCCGGTTCCGGGTTCCGCTTCTTCGGAAGCGATCAGGTAGTCGGCGTGCTGCTCCGAAACGAGCGCGGTTTCGAGCGTTCCCATCAGGCACGCGTCGAAGCCGATAAAGTCGAACTTGACGCCGCCCTGCTTCAGCGCGGAATTGAGCTTGTCGAGCGTCATCGAGCCGGACGACTTCTCGTCGTAGCCGTAGCCCGTAATCGCGCCGCCGCCGTGGTCCCACAGGATCAGCATGTAGCGGTTCGCGGGATACTTGTTCTTGCAGTACTGGATGAAGCTGACGAGCGTGTTCGGGTCGACCATGCTCTTGTTTCCGACGTTGTCGTCCAGCACCTGCAGGCCCTTGCTCGTCACGCGGTAACGCTGATTCGTCTTGTTCGAGATGACCGAGTTGTTCCATTTTTTCGCGCCGCCCGTTTCAACGATGACGTTCACGTGCTCGTCGTCCAGGTTCGCGTGGAGCATTTCGTTCAGGTCGGCGGTCGCCATGCTGTGCTCGCTCTCGAGGTCGCTGCCGCAGATGTAGATCATGACCGTAACGACGTCTTTCCCGCCGCCTTTGATCTTCGTATAGCGGCCGCGCGCCTTGTTGGATACGGTATAGTTCGCCTCGTTCGCCGAGGTGCTTGCCGAGATCGCCGCGGGCGCGTCGTTGTCCGTGATGTCATAGGTGCTGTAGGCGCTGCTTCCGGCGAGGTCGGCAATGCCGCTTTCACCGCCGAACAGATCGAGGAGCGCGCAGCTTTCGCCTGCGCTCTGCGCCGCGCTGCCGCTGCCGCTGCAGACGCACTTGAACAGGAAGAAGGCCGCGACCGCAAGCAGGATCAAAAGCAGCAGCTTGCCGATCTTGCTGCCGAACAATCCTCCGAGCCCGCCGAGGCCGCCCGTGCTTCCGGAATCGCCGGAACTGCCGGAGCCGAAGTCGGAGATGATCGGTCCTGCGTTCTGCGTGCTCTGATTCTGCTGCTCCTGGCTCTGCTGACCGCCGCCGAACAGCGACGAAAGCAGGCTTCCGCCGTTCCCCGAGCTGCCGGAAGAATTCTGGCTTCCGTACTGGGCCTTTCTGCCCTGATAGCCGTCCTTCCGGCCGACCGGTCCGCTCGTGCCGACCGGTTTGTCGTCGCGGCGCTTGACGCTTGCCGTGCCGGACAGGATCTTTTTTTTGCGGTTATTGGAATCCGAAGTATTGTTCATAGACAAGAAACCTCCCTTTGGATGACAATATTATATCAAATCCTCGCGGAAAAGAAAGAGTTTTTTTGTTTCGTGCCGATCGGACAGAAAAAAGCCCGGGAACACGTCCCGGGCAATTTTACGGATCGATCAGAGCTCCGCGAAGTACTTGATGGTGCGGACCATCTGCGAGGTATAGGAGTTCTCGTTGTCGTACCAGGAAACGACCTGTACCTGGTAGGTGTCGTCGCTGATCTTCTGGACCATGGTCTGGTTCGCATCGAACAGCGAGCCGTAGGTCATGCCGATGATGTCGGACGAAACGAGCTTCTCGGTGGTGTAGCCGAAGGATTCGCTCTCCTGCGCCTTCATTGCGGCGTTGACCGCTTCCTTGGTGATATCCTTGCCCTTGACGACCGCAACGAGGATCGTGGTGGAGCCGGTCGCGACCGGGACGCGCTGTGCGGAGCCGATCAGCTTGCCGTTCAGTTCCGGAATGACGAGACCGATCGCTTTCGCCGCGCCGGTGCTGTTCGGAACGATGTTCGCCGCGCCCGCGCGCGCACGCTGCAGATCGCCCTTCTTGTGCGGACCGTCGAGGATCATCTGATCGCCGGTGTACGCATGGACCGTGGTCATGATGCCGGCCTGGATCGGGAAGTTGTCGTTCAGGGCCTTGGTCATCGGCGCAAGGCAGTTCGTGGTGCAGCTTGCCGCAGAGATGATCTTGTCTTCCTTGGTCAGGATCTCGTTGTTGACGTTATAAACGATGGTGGGCAGATCGTTGCCCGCGGGCGCGGAGATGACGACCTTCTTTGCGCCTGCGTCGATGTGCGCCTGCGCCTTCGCCTTGCTGGTGTAGAAGCCGGTGCACTCGAGCACGACGTCCACGCGCAGCTTTTTCCAGGGCAGATTCTGCGCCTTCGGCTCCGCATAAATGGTGATCTCCGTACCGTCCACGGTGATGGAGCCGGGCACCTTTACGGTCTTGCCGTCTTCTTCAAAGACAGGCTCCTTGGAGGTGACGGTGTGTTTGTTCTCGCCGATGACGCCGCAGTAGCCTTTCTGTGCCGTGTCATACTTCAGAAGATGCGCGAGCATCGCGGGGCTGGTCAGGTCGTTGATCGCGACGACTTTGTAGCCCTTTGCGCCGAACATCTGGCGGAACGCAAGACGGCCGATGCGGCCGAAACCGTTGATTGCAACTCTTACCATTTGAAAAACCTCCTGAGAATATATTTTACCTTTGTTATCGTACAACAAACGAGCGGAAAAAGCAAGCGTTTCGTGGTAAGATTTGCGTAAAAACACATCCTGCGCTGCATTTCCGGTTTGTAAAAGAAAAGAAGCCTTTCTGAAAGGCTTCTTTATCGGTTTAAGCCGTTACCACGGGAACATGACTTCCAGATTGGAATTGACTGTTATGATCGTTTTGAAATAAAAGATATAACCGTCTGATGATTCAACCACCTTGTATGGATCAACGTGCCGCTCTTTCGTTTCTCCGGTAGATGTATCGGTAATCACGAACGAGCCGGTGGTATCCGGCGATACATCGAATACATTGACGTAAACCGTGACCCTGTTTCCCTCCGCAACCTGTTTCGATCCGCCCGTGGATCCGCCTTCGGAGAAGGAACAGTACATCGAGTCGATCGTGACCGTATACATGACCGGTTCCGGCGTGGGCGTAGGCGTCGGCGTCGGGCTCGGCGTAGGCGTCGGCGTAGGCGTCGGCGTCGGCGTAGGCGTCGGCGTCGGGCTCGGCGTGGGCGTCGGTCTGCGCGTGGGACGCGGCGTCGGCGTCGGCGTCGGCGTCGGGTCAGGCGCGCCGCCGGAGCCGTCGGACCAGCAGGCGTAGACTTTGCAGGGTATCGGATTCTGCAAGTCGCGGTCCTCCATCGATTCCGCCGGCGGGATCACCGGGAAGAAATCGTAATAGGTGACCGCGTCGATCATGTTGCCGTCCTTGTCGCACCAGCCCGCAAAGGTCTTCCCTTCCCGTTCGGGAATCGGGAACGGAGCAAGATATACGAGCTGCTCCGAGTAGGACGGGAATCCGACGAAATAATCGCCGAACAGCGCTTCGCCGTCATAGAATTCCAGATGGAAGTCGCTCTCATTCATCAGCCACACAACGTGGATCTCCGCTTCATAGACGCCGCTGTCACTTTGCGGGATGATGGCAAGATGTTGCGTCGTCAGCGTGCTTCCGAGCGCGATCGTTCCGATCGGGTGCGGATCGGCGTTGCCGGAATACAGGCTGTCCAGATAGGACATGCCGCTGTCCGCCAGCAGCACGTAGCCCAGCGCGGTATATCCCTTCTGCTCCGGAAGCGGCGGCAGTTCGTAATCCGTAAACGTCGCGCCATCGAACGTTTCATCCAGCAGGATTTCGCTCGGATACTGCCCCTGCATCGCAAGGTCAATATTGAAGACCTCAGAATAGATCCGCACGTGCACATCGCCCTCAAGCACGGGCTCAGGCGTCGGTGTTTCGGTCGGTGTAGGCATGGGCGTCGGAGAAGGCGTCACGGTCGGTTTCGAAGTCGGCGAAGGTGTAACGACCGGCGTTCCTTCCCCATCCTTCGAGGGCGACGCCGTTATGACCGTATCCGGGAATTCCTTCTCCTTCGGCGGGATCACCTTAATGGAAGGGCGAATGATGCCAACCGTAACGGTCCCGGCCGCGGCGATGAAGAGCATCGTCTTTCTGAGCCATGAGCCGGTCCGTTTCGGCTTGCTCTCCTCCTCTCCGGGTGCTGAGCGATTGAATTCATCCGGCGGCGCAGCAAATTCCTTTGCGCCGTCATTCTGATATTCAGCCGGTATTTGATTGATTTCTTCCAGTCGTTTTCTCATAATCCGTACCGTTCGGAAGCAGCAGGGCTCCTCCGATCATTGGTTGTAATCAAACGAGTATTGGCGTTCCGTCATAAAATCATAATGGAGATAATTCTGGCGAATCCATACGGTCGCCGTGCCGCTCCGCGGGAAGCTGTTCGGACGCTTCATGACAAAGCCGTAATAGACTTCCGTAAAGGTCTCGCCCTCGTATTCCCACGTTTCCTCGAACCGTTTGAGATAACAGAGCTCCTCCGGGATCGACTCGCCGTCGACCGAGATTGTAACACTGACGCCGCCCGGCTGC
Source organism: uncultured Clostridia bacterium (assembly GCA_946411635.1). Taxonomy (GTDB): domain Bacteria; phylum Bacillota; class Clostridia; order Christensenellales; family CAG-138; genus UBA3792. Next base: position 64,297 of record CAMKES010000002.1, read on the forward strand.
AGTTTTTCATCCGGATCGGTCGTGACGTTCGGAAGATGATCCGGATCGAGGTCGCTCCATTCAAAGCCGTAGAGGACAAAGCAGCCCGGAGCGTTGTACGGGGTCTGTTCCTCGTCGTCGTCATAGTAGGTAACGTAGAGGTATGCCTCCGGCTCCGGCTTGGCGGTGCGCGTCACGGTCTCCGTCGTGCCGTCGTCCAAACGGTACGTCAGTTCAACGCGGAGGACCGTGTCGACGTATTCTGCGCCGACCGCTTCATACTCCTCCCGGTGATCGCCGTAGAAGTAACCGAGCTCGATCCCCGTCTCACTCCACATGCCGGAGCGTATTTCCTGCTCCGTAAACTCGTGCTCCATCAAGGCGGTTTGGATCTGATCGTCCCAAATCTGCACACGCACCGATTCGGTGTGCTCCCGATCGGAGAGCATCACGACCGCGTTGACGATCGAATGCGTCCAGTAATAGACGAGCTTGCAATCGGGCAGCGGCTTCGGCATCTGCGTCGGCGTGCTTTCGGTCCCGTCGGACCACGTCGCAAACAGACGGCACGGAATCCGCTTCTCCCAATTGCGATCCTCCAGCGTCTGCGCGTCCGGCTTCGGCTCGAAGAAGTCAAAGAACGTTACGGCGTCGACGGTATTGCCGCTTGCGTCGCACCAACCGGCAAACGTCAGTCCCTCCCGCTCGGGCGTCGGGAACGCCGCAAGATACAGCAGACCGTCGGAGGACATCGGGAAACCGACCTGATGCTTGCCGAACAGGCCGCCGTCATAGAACTCCAGAATGAATTCGCTTTTGTCCTCCAGCCAGACTGTATGGATCTCCGCCTCCCTCACGCCCTCATCGTTCAGCGGAACGATGGCAAGATCCTCTTTCGTGACAACGTCGTACACGGGGACCGAGCCGATGACCCTCGGCTTTTGATTCTCATAGTACAGCGAATCGAAATACGTCGTTCCGCTTTGCGCAAGCAGTACGTAGCCCATCGCCGTGATTCCCTCTGCCGTCGGCAGTTCCGGCAGCTTATAGACGGTGAACGATTCTGCGTCGAACGTCTCGTCCGCAAGGATCCTGTTCGCATAATCCTGCCCGTCCCCGAAGGCGTCGGCATAAACGACGATGTGCACCTTTCCGGTCAGCGCGGCCGGCGTCGGCGCTGCGGTCGGCCGCGGCGTTTCATCCGGCTGTTCGGTCGGCTGCGGCGTTTCATCCGGCTGTACGGTCGCCGGCGCGTCGGACGACGGCGCAGGCTCCTTCTTTTGCGGCAGAAAAATGCCGAGCACGCACAGTCCCGCCACCGCAAGGATCAGCAGCTTTTTGAGACGCGATCGCTCCTGATTCTTTACGTACGGCTTCGGAAACCGGTTGAATTCATCGGGCAGCGGCGAAAACTCCGGCGCGCCGTCCTCGTGATACTCGGTCGGTATGCGGTTCAACTCGTGAACCGGTTTCCTCATTTCTGGTGCAGATCGAGCTGCGGGAACGGGACCTCGACGCCGAGCTTCCGCATGCCGACAAACAGGTCATGGTTCAGCGCACGAGCGCCCATGTAGATATCGCCCTCGGCAACGTCCACCGTAAACCGCAGAAGCACCGCGCTGTCGTCGAGCTTGTTGACGCCGAGATATTCGGGCTTGTTCTTCATCAGGTCCGAACGGTTCGCGTAGATCTCGTCCAGAAGCGCGGGGATCTGCTTTTCCAATTCCTCCAGATTTGTTTCATACGGGATCGGGAAATCGGATACGGACTTGGAAAAGTTGTCCGAACGGTTTAGGACGTTCTTCATATCCGAATTGTTGATGATTTTGACGTTGCCGCCGACATCGGTCAGAACCGTCGAACGGACGTTGATCTCCGTGACCGTTCCGCGGAAGCCGTCGACCTCGATGATGTCGCCGATGTTATACTGATTGTCGATCAGGATGAACATGCCGGTAACGATATCGGCGATCAGGCTCTCCGCGCCGAAGCCGATGATCAGCGCGATAATGCCGAGACCGGCGAGGATCGTGCCGACGTCGACCGTGAAGATCCGGAGCACCACGCAGATCGAAATCAGGATCGCCGCGTAACGCAGCAGGTTTTTCGCCAGCGAAATCAGCGTACGCAGGCGATTGCTTTTCGGCTTCAGCAGTCCGAGAACATAGTGCAGCAAGCCCTCGACCGCGAAGATGATCATCAGGATCAGGATCGCGTTCAAAAACGTGGTCCAGCTCCACTGGAACCCCTCGACTTTATCGATCAGGTTCAGATTTCGTCCGATCACGTAGATCAAAACTCCGATCACCGCGCAGACGATCGCGCGGATCAACGCCCTGTGTTTCTTCATAAATGGACTCCTTTCCGGTTTCGATTCCGATAATAAGCAGAGAAACCTCCGCTTTATCCTCAAATCATATATAGTATATCGAAACGATTCGCTCCTGTCAATCCGAAAGCGTCGATCCTGTCGGCCCGCATCAAAAACGGGTTCATAAAAAAGCCCTGCGGGGTTTCCCGCAGGGCAGAAGCCGATCAGTTGTCTCCGGCGTTCAGCGTTTCGGCAACGATGTACAGCGGACGGTCCTTGAGTTCGTCGTACATCCTGCCGAGGTACATCCCGTGCACGCCCATGCAGCAGAACGTGACCGCGTGCAGCAGAACGCCGCCCGCGACCGCCCACAGCCATTGCGGGCACTTTGCGCCGTAGATCGCGGTCAGAACGATCATCGCGATCACGCCGAGCGTGCCGAGTACGCCGAGCAGAACGCCGATCGCAAAGGGCAGTTCGAGCGGCTTCGAGGAGAAGTTGAAGATCCCGTCGCAGGCGAGCTTGAGCATCTTTTTCAGCGTATACTTGGTCTTGCCCGCCGCGCGCTCGTCGCGCACGTATTCGAGCGGCACCGCCTCGAAGCCCATCCATGCCGACATCCCGCGCAGAAACCGCGCCTGCTCGCGCATCTTCAGGAACACGTCCGCGACCTTGCGGTCGAGCAGCCGGAAATCGCCGGTGTCAAGCGGGATCGGATACGCGCTCATGGAGGACAGCAGCCGGTAATACAGCTTTGCGGTCAGCTTCTTGAAGATCGTTTCGCCCTTGCGTTTCAGCCGTTTTCCGTAGACGACGTCCGCGCCTTCCTTCCACATCTCCACCATCTTCGGGATCAGTTCCGGCGGGTCCTGCAGGTCGACGTCGATGATGATCAGCGCGTCGCCCTTCGCATGGTCCATGCCGCAGGTGACGGCAAGCTGGTGCCCGAAATTGCGCGAGAACGAATATACGCGAACGGTGTCCGGATGCTCCTTTGCAAGCTGTCTGAGCAGTTTCATCGTGCCGTCGCGGCTGCCGTCGTTCACGTAGATGATCTCGTACGGATGGCCCGTCGACTGCATGGCGGCGTCCATCCGTCGGTAGGACTCCATCAGCACTTCTTCTTCGTAATAGACCGGGATGATCAGAGAAAGCAGTTCGTTTGCCATATTCTCCTCCAACAGATTCGTTTTCATCAGTATATCCCAAAAATGTTTCGGTTGCAATTCCTTTTTGCGGGTTGTATAATAGGTTTGAATCTGAAGCAAAGGAGATTTTGGCAATGGCAATCGTAACAAGCACCGAAATGTTCAAAAAGGCCTACGACGGCGGATACGCGATCGGCGCGTTCAACGTCAACAACATGGAGATCATCCAGGGCATCACCGCGGCGGCGATCGCGGAGCGCGCGCCTCTGATCCTTCAGGTATCGAAGGGCGCCCGCGCGTACGCGAATCACATCTATCTGATGAAACTGATCGAAGCGGCCATCGAGGACGCCGAGCAGAACGCCGGATTCGATCTTCCGATCTGCGTCCATCTGGACCACGGCGACAGCTTTGAGCTCTGCAAGAGCTGCATCGACGGCGGCTTTACCTCCGTCATGATCGACAAGTCCGGTCTGCCGCTCAAGGAGAACATCGCCATCACCAAGCAGGTCGTTGAATACGCACATGATCACGGCGTGGTCGTCGAGGCGGAACTCGGCACGCTGGCGGGCGTTGAGGACGAGGTCAACGTCTCCGCAGAGGATTCCTCCTATACGCATCCGGACGACGTGCAGGAATTCGTCGAGAGCACCGGATGCGACTCGCTGGCGATCGCGATCGGCACGAGCCACGGCGCATACAAGTTTACCGCAGCGCAGTGCACGCGCAACGAGCAGGGCCTGCTCGTTCCCCCGCCCCTCCGGTTCGACATCCTGCGCGAGGTCGAAAAACGTCTGCCGGGATTCCCGATCGTTCTGCACGGTTCCTCCTCCGTCCCGCAGGAGTTCGTGAAGATCATCAACGAGAACGGCGGCCGGATGCCCGACGCGGTCGGCATTCCCGAGGAACAGCTCAGAGAAGCGGCGCGCATGGCGGTCTGCAAGATCAACATCGACAGCGACCTGCGTCTCGCGATGACGGCCTGCATCCGTCAGTATTTCAACGAGCATCCGGATCACTTCGATCCGCGCCAGTACCTGAAGCCCGCGCGCGCCGCCATCCAGAAGATGGTCCAGCACAAGCTGGTCGACGTGCTCGGCTGCAACGGCAAAGCGTAACGCCGTTTCCGAAATCAAAAAAGCCCGATCCGAACGGACCGGGCTTTTGCTTTGTCATTTATTCGCCTTTGTTCATCGCTTCGCGCGCGGTGAAGGTATCGTCCCACTCCCATCCCATCAGCTCGGAGACCGTGCCGAAGGTGTAGCCGCGTTTGATCAACTCGTTCAGGATCGGCTTGAGATACTTCTTGACCTGCGGCGCGCCGTTGTGGCACAGGATGATATCGCCGGGCTCGACCTCCCGGAGAACGAGATCGATGATCCGCTCGCCGGTCCATCCCTCGGTCGCGTCCTTGGACGTCTGTCCCCACTTGATCACCTCGCAGCCGTTGTACCGCGCGATCGCGTTCACACGCTGATTGCTCGCGCCGTACGGACAGCGGAACAGGTGCATGCGGTATCCGTGGTTCTCGAGCATCAGGTCGATCGGCTTTCTGATCTCGCGCTCGACCGTTGCGGCGTCGGCGCCGGTCAGCCGCGGGTGCGTCATGGAATGGTTGCCGATCTCATGCCCTTCTTCGATCATGCGTTCGATCCACGGACCGTGGTTGCCGATCCACTTGCCCGTCATGAAAAACGTTACGTGAATATCGTATTCCTTCAGCGTATCGAGGATCCAGTCGGTATAGGTCTCGCCGTACGCGCAGTCGAACGTGAACGCGACCATCTTGTCTTCCCGCGCATAGTTTCCGAGCACCTGCGTATACGACGGATCGGCCACGGCGACGTCCTTCATCGCGATCGGCACGTCCGTGCCTTCGACGAACAGATACAGCGTCGTGCGCGGCGGAGCGCCTTCCGGAAGCGTTACGGACAGCGAATTCCGTTTCTTCTGCGAAAGCTTTCCTCTGCCGACGACCGTTCCGTCCGTGAGACGGATCTCCGCGGCGGCGTTCGCCGGGATCGCCTTTGTATTCTTTGCGTTCAGATGCAGTTTTGCTTCTTTTCCGGGCGTCAGAAGCAGTATGCCGTCTTCGAAGGACACGAACGGGTCCGGCATCGGCGTGGGAACGGGCGTCGGCGTCGGTTCGGGCGTTGCGGTCGGCTCCTCGGTCGGTTCGGGCGTCGGCGTCGGTTCCTCGGTCGGTTCGGGCGTCGGCGTCGGTTCCTGCGTGGGCGGAGGCGTCGGGACCTGCGCCTGGCTTGCTGTTTCGGAGAGCTCAATCGAGATCTCCTCCGGCGTTTCCGCAGGCGTTTTTGCCGTTTCTTCCGCGGAAGGCGGTTCCTTCGCGTCGCCGGGGACCGTATCCGCATTCTGCGCACAGCCGAACAGCAGCGTCGCGAGCATCCATACCGCAAGCAGAATTCCCGTCGTCTTTTTCATCGTGCCCTCCCTGTCTCCGCTCGTCATTTTTATATAGTATAACACGTCCGTTTTGCCGTGTCCAGCTGCGCCGTTCCGGAATCGCGCGGAACCGAAGCGCATACGGTATTCCGGAGGTCGCAATGAAACAGATCCTGCCGCTTTTGCTGTTGGTTTGCCTTGCCGCCGCTCCGGACGCGTCGTTTTCCGCCGCTTCCGACGCCGCGCTTCTGTGGTGGACGCGCGTTCTGCCCTCGCTGCTTCCGTACCTGATCGCCGTTTCGCTTCTGGAGCGCAGCGATCTGTTTTTCCGCCTGCCGAAGCGGATCGCGCTGCTCCTGCTGCTGCCGCTCGGCGCGATCGGCGGATATCCGGCCGGTGCAAAGCTCGCGGGACGGCTGTACGGGGACGGCGCTCTCACGCTGCGGAACGCGCGCCGCGCGGCGCTTGCGGCAAGCCTGCCGAATCCCGTCTTTCTGTATTCCGTCGTCGCCGTCGGAACGTTTCACGATCCGTGCGCAGCGATCCCGCTGCTGATCGGGATTTACGGTCCCGCGCTGTTCGGCGCGATCCCGATGCTGCGCGTTTCCCTGCAAACCGTTCCTCTGCCCGGCGGCGCGTTTTCCGCGCAGGCGCTGCCCGACGCGATCCGGGACGGCGTGCGTTCGATCCTCATGATCGGCGGTTGTCTGGTGTTCGCCGCCGTGCTCGGCGCGCTGATCGGGGCAAGCGGGCTGCTCTCGCTGTTCGGAACGTATGCGGCTTTTGCGCGCGCGATCCTGCTCGGCGTATGCGAGATGACCTGCGGCGTGCAGGCGGCCGCCGCGCTTTCGCTGCCGGTCGCGGTCCGTCTCGCGCTCTGTGCGTTCTTCGCGCAGTTCGGCGGCGTTTCGGTCGGTCTGCAATGCGCATCGCATCTCCCCGTTTCGTTTTCCCGCTGGTTTGCGGTGCGCTTCGTCACGGGCGCGATCGCCGCAATCGCCGTATATCTGCTCTCGCTCGCGCTCGTTCCGGAACCGGTCGCGTCCGTTTTCGCAAGCAAAGACGCGATCGTGAGAAACGCGGCCGATCTCGCGTCCGTTGCGCTCGCGTCGGGCTTCGGGCTGCTGTTGATCTTTGTGTTCACCGCGGGATCGAAGAAACGAAAAAAGACGCCGTAAAGCGTCTTTTCGGATCGTTTTCGGTTTCAGGCTTCTGCAACGGCGCTGATCAGCGCGAGCGTTGCCTTCAGCGCGTCCTCGTGCGTACGCTCGTAGCCGTGCGTTTCGCGGACGCCGGGTCCGATCAGCGCGTGACGCACGTCATACCCTGCGCGAAGGGAAACGTCCGCGTCCGAGCCGTAGCTCGGGACCATCATGTCGAGCGCGAACGGGATGCCGTTCTTCTCGCAGAGCTTCACGAGCTCGTCGGTCAGGACCGTATGATACGGGAACGATGTGTCCTTCGTGGTGATCGTCACCTTGTGCTCGTCGCTGTCGTGTCCGATGCCGATGCAGCCGATGTCGACCGCAACGAGGTCCTTCGTGTCGGCGGGAATGCCGCACGCGCCGCCGTGCCCGATCTCTTCGTATTCGGTGAAGAGCAGGCTGACCTTGCGGCTGAGCTTCACCTCGCCGTCCGCAACGCGCTGCGCGAGCCGCAAAAGCGTCGCGGCGCTCGCCTTGTCGTCGAGATAGCGGCTCTTGATGAAACCGTTCTCCGTCTCCAGATAGCGTGTTTCGATCGCGACCTGATCGCCGCAGGTGATGCCGAGCTTCTCGACGTCGGCGCGGGAATACACGTCTTCGTCGAGCAGCAGCACGAGGTTCGTATCGAGGTCCATCGGCGTTTCCTTCTCGGACGGACTCATCAGATGCACGCTCGGGTTCTTTCTGCGGACCGTTCCGGTGTAGACCCTGCCGTTTCTTGCATGCACGCGGCAGTTCCAGTCGAGCGCGTAGTACGGATGCACGCCGCCGACCTTGATGACCTGAAGCGTGCCGTCCGCGTTGATCTGACGGACCATGAGCCCGATTGCGTCGACATGCGCGGCGATCGTGACGGGGTTGCCCTCGCCGCCGAGTTCGATCCGCACGCCGCCCTTGTTGAGCTGCACCGCTTCAAAGCCCATGCGCTTCGCTTCGGCGAGCAGATATGCGTCCATTTCGGTGAAGAAGCCGGTGGTGCTGTCGATCGCCATCAGTTCTCTGAGCGTCTTTTTCAGCCGTTCCATAGATCCTCCTCAGTTGGACGCCTTGATCTTGCTCCACGCGGCGTTGTATACTTCGACGAACTCGCCGAGATCGTGGAACACCTCGCAGCGGTCGAGGATTTCCTGCGGCGGATTGTAGGTCTCATCCTCGGTGAAGTCTTCGCTGAGCCGGTCCATCGCCGCCTTGTTCGGCGTCGAGTAGCAGATGTATTCCGTGTTGCGCGTCGCGTTTTCGGCGTCGTTCAGGAAGTTGATGAACATGTGCGCCGCATCGACGTTCTTCGCGCTCTTGGGAATAACGACGTTATCGAACCAGACGTTGCTGCCTTCCTTCGGAACGACGTAAGCGAGGTCCGGATTCTCATCGATGCAGGCGAATGCATCGCCCGAGTAAATGACGGCGATCGCCGCTTTGCCGTTGACCATGGAGGTGCGCATATTGTCGGTGCCGAATCCCTTGCGAAGCGGCGCCTGTGCAATGAGCAGGTCCCGCGCTTCGGCAACTTCCGCTTCGCTGCGCGTGTTCATTTCGTAGCCGAGGTACTTCAGCGTAATGCCGATCGTGTCGCGGACGCTGTCGTACATCCAGATCTTGCCGGCGTACTTTTCGTTCCAGAGAATGCCCCAGCTGTCGACGGGCTCGTCAACCATCGTGGTGTTGTACAGAATGCCGACCGTGCCCCACATATACGGAAGGGAATACTTGTTGCCCGGATCGAAGGCGTTCGTGATCTCCTTCATCTTCGGATCGATGTTCTCCGCATTCGGGATCTTGGAGTAATCCAGCGGGATCAGCATGTCTTCACGGATCATCTGCTCGATGATGTAGTCCGACGGGAAGCAGAGGTCGTAGTTGCTGTCGGAGGAACGCAGTTTGATCAGCATCTCCTCGTTGCTGGTCATCTCGATATAGTTGACCTTGATGCCGGTCTGCTCTTCGAATTCCTCGATCAGGTCCGGATCGATGTATTCGCCCCAGTTCAGCACGTTCAGCTCGCGGTTGCTCTCCTCCGACTTCGAGCCGCATGCCGCAAATGCGAACAGGACACAGGCCGCCAGTACCAGGCAAAGAATCTTTTTCATCTTGTAAGTTCCTTTCTTTCGTGTGGATTGTTATTTTTTCAGTTTGACTTTTTTGTTCTGGATCTCATACTCGCGTTCCTTTGCAAGCCTGCGGAGATTGACGGCAAGCAGCATCGCAACGAGCGGAATGAAGATGATCGTCGCAAGCGCGGGGTTAACGCCGATCTTGCCCTTCTGCGTATTCGAATAGATGAATACGGACAGGACCTGCGAATCCGCCGTGAAGTAACTGACGACGAAGTCATCGAGCGACATGGTCAAAGCCATGATAAAGCCGGACGTAATGCCGGGCATGATATCCGGAATGACCGCCTTCCACAGCGCCTTGAACGGTGAGCAGCCGAGATCGAGCGCCGCTTCGTACAGCATATCCGAGCTCTGCTTCAGACGCGGCAGTACGGAGAAAATCACGTACGGGATACTGAACGAAATATGCGCGATCAGAAGCTTCAAGAAGTCGCTGATTTCCAGACCAAACAGCGTGTTGGCGAACGCGAACAGCATCATAAACGTGATGCCGGTCACAAGGTCCGGGTTCACCATCGGCAGCTGCGAGACCGAAAGCACCGTGGTCCGTGCGCGTTTTTTCATGGAATTGATACCGATCGCCGCCGCCGTTCCGATGATCGTCGCGGCGATGCTCGAGATGAGCGCGATCTCAAGCGTGAGTATCAGCGCGTTGCCCGCCTTGCTGGTGAACAGACGCCCGGACTCAATGTTATCCCACGTCAGCCCTTTGAACCTTCCGAAGATGGAGCCGTAGTTCTCAAGCGTAAAACCGTTCCACTTCCCCAGGTTCTTGAAGATCGTATCGCCGTTTGAATCGATATGGAACCTGTTGAACGAGAACAGGATCAAGTAGATGATCGGCAGATACAGAAACAGCAGCATGATGCCGAGATATACATATTTCAGGGAGCGGCCGAATCGTTTCACAGAATGCTGCCCCCTTCCTTATCCTTGTCAAAGTGGTTCATGATCAGCGTACTGATCACGATGCACAGCAGAAGGATGATCGAGAGCGTCGATCCGACGGAATAGTCGTTCCTGTGGTATCCCGCTGCCGACGTGATCGCCGTTTCAATCTTGTTTCCGTACAGCATGTACGCGCCGTTGCCGATCAATGCCGGAACGGTGAACGCTGTAATAGAGGGAACGAATACCATCGTAATACCGGAAACGATACCCGGAACGGACAGCGGCAGCACGACGCGGAAGAACGTCGTGACGCCGTTTGCTCCGAGATCGCGCGACGCCTCGATCAGGCTCTTATCAAGTTTCGAAAGCGTGTTGTAAAGCGGCATCACCATGAACGGCAGAAAGTCGTACACGAGCACAAGCAAAACTGCGATTGTACGGCCGGACGCCGTGTCCGTCAGCGATCCGGTCACCCCGAACAGTTCGGGGATCGCATACTCGATAATCGCGCTCCACGCATAGGTACGCAGCACGAAATTCATCCACATCGGTACGAAGAACAGAACCGAAATGAACCCGGCGACCGATCTCTTCATATTCGACAGGATATATGCGATCGGATAGCCCAGAAGCAGGCAGATCGCAGTCGTTCCGAATGCAAACTCGATACTGATCCAGAGAATGCGCCAATTGTCCGGATCCTTCATCGTCTGCAGGAATTTCTCCGTCGTCCACTCACCGTCCACGTTGAACGCGTAGTAGAAGATGAACAGCATCGGCACGGCGATGAACAGGATCATCCAAACGATATACGGATAAGCAAAGAATTTTCGCTTCATGCCCCTGCCCTCTTACTCCTCGCGCGTAACGGACTCGGTCTTTTCCGTCTCTTCGGCCTCTTCGGCTTCCTTCTTCGTCAGCTCCATCTTGTCGGGATCGACCAGGATGCCGACCTCCTCTCCGTCCTCCATGAATTCGTCGGAATGCGCGATCCAGTCGTTCTCCTCGCAGGAGACCGTGATCTCGTAATGCGTGCCGAGGAACATGCACGCCTTGACCGTTCCGGTAAGCTTCGCGTCCTGCGGCGCGACGAGGCGGACGTTTTCGGGCGCGATGCGTACGATGGCGATCTCTTTGTTCTCGTAATCCTCCAGGCCCTCGCACGGGAACGCAACGTCGTCGATATAGATCGCGCCGTCGCCCGGCCAGACCTCCGCGTCGAAAATGTTGTTGGAACGCGTCTTCTTCATGATATGGATCGCGTCGGGCAGGATCTGAATGCCGACGCGCTGCCCCACCGGCGCAAAGTCCGTTGTATGCACGATCCATTCATAACCGCCGCAGTCCACGCAGATCTCATAGTGCACGCCCATGAACACGACCGACGCGACCGTTCCGGAGACCTTTGACTTCTCGGGCGGAACGATGTCGATGTCCTCGGGGCGTACGACCGCGTCGACCTCGACGTTTTTGCCGAAGCCCGCGTCCACGCAGCGGTAGACCACGCCGTTCATGCGGACCTTGTAGTCCTCGAGCATGAGGCCCGGGACGATATTGCTCTCGCCGATGAAGTCCGCGACGAACGGGTTCTTCGGCTCGTTGTAGATGTCGGTCGGCTTGCCGATCTGCTGGATGACGCCGTCCTTCATGACGACGATCGTGTCGGACATCGTCAGCGCCTCTTCCTGGTCGTGCGTGACGTAGACGAACGTGATGCCCAGCTGCCGCTGCATGCGCTTGAGCTCGACCTGCATCTCCTGCCGGAGCTTCAGATCCAGCGCGCCGAGCGGTTCGTCCAGAAGCAGGACCTTCGGCTCGTTGACGAGCGCGCGCGCGATCGCGACGCGCTGCTGCTGCCCGCCGGAAAGCTGGTCGATCCAGCGCTTGCCGTAGCCCTCGAGATTGACGAGCTTGAGCATCTTCTCGACCTTCTCTTCGATGACGGCCTTCGGTGTCTTTTTGATCTTCAGACCGAACGCGATGTTGTCATGCACGTTGAGGTGCGGAAACAGCGCGTACTTCTGGAAGACCGTGTTGATCTCGCGCTTGTGCGGCGGGACCTTCGCGATATCCACCCCGTTCATCTTCAGCATGCCGGTCGACGGCTTGATGAAGCCCGCAATGATGCGGAGCATCGTCGTTTTGCCGCAGCCGGACGGGCCAAGAAGCGTCAGAAACTCGCCGTCGTTGATGTACAGATCGACGTGATCCAGCGCGACGTCGCCGTTGTAATCCTTGCTGATGTCGACCAGTTCGATCAGGTGCTTGCTTTGTTCCATACGTCCCCCTTAAAATGACGGCGGCGTGCTGATCCAGAGCACTTTTGCCGGTGTTTTTCCGCTGTTGAAAAGATAGTGCATGCCCTGCGGATGCAGATAGAAGCTGTCGCCCTTCCGAACGCGATGCTTCGCGTCGCCGTCCACAAGCGTGACCGCGCCGGACAGCACGAGTCCGAACTCCTCGCCCTCGTGCGGATCGAGCTCCTCCGTCTGTCCGCCGGGGCGGATCGTGACGAGGATCGGCTCGAGCGCGTTTTTCTGCGCGTTCGGCACGAGCCAGCGCACGAGCGTTCCCGCTTCTTCATCCTCTTTTTCAAACGTGTCGTCCGGCGTGAAGACCACGCGCGCGTCCGAACGGTCGTTGAAAAACGCGGAGATATCGGTCCCGAGCGCTTCCAGAATATCCATCAGCGTCGCGATCGAAGGCGAGGTGATATCGTTTTCCAGCTGCGAGATGAATCCCTTCGTCAGCTCGGTGCGCGCCGCAAGCTCCTCCTGCGTCAGCCCGAGCTTCACGCGGAGTCTCCGAAGCTTTGTTCCGATCCCCGGTCTGCCCGTTTCCATCGTGTCTATCCTTTCTAAACTAAAAGTTTACGAACACTAAACTTTCTGCACAATATAGTGCCATATTCCGTGCGCTTTGTCAACACCTATTTTGTCGAAAACCTGCGGCGCCGCGGGCGTTCGCGGCGGGATCGCGATCCGGCGGGCCGCTCGCGGTGTTGACACACCGGCGGAATTGTGCTATGAATAAGAAAACGGAACGGAATCGGATCCGTCCGCTTAAGAAACGATTCGGAGGAGAATCAAAATGAAAAAGAATCTGAAATGGATCGGCATTCTGCTCGCGGCTCTGCTTCTTTGCGGTCTGTTCACCGCATGCGGCGGCGGAAACGAAGCGGAAAAAGCGGCAGTCGGCACCTACGTCGGCGAGGTATACTGGTTTATCGGCGAGCCCGACAACAAGATCGACAACAGCGGCTTCACGATCGAGCTTGCGTCCGGCGGAAAAGCCCACGTTACGCGCGACAGCCTGAGCCTGGACGGAACCTGGAAGCTCGACGGCGAAACGATCACCGTCACCGAAACGCTCTTCGGTCTGGAGAACGTGTACACCGGAACGCTGGTCGACGGGAAACTGACCGTTACGAGCGGCGATCCGTCCGATATCTGGTCGGTCACCTATACGTTCAACAAGCAGTAATCACGGCAAAAAACGCCGGAGCGTGCTCCGGCTTTTTTTATTCCGAAAAAAAGCGGGGACGGATCATCCGTCCCCCGCAATTATACCGATCAGTCCTCGGCGTCCTCGTTCGCGCGCTCCGTTTCGGGCTGCACGTACGCGCCCGATTCCTTTTCAAAACGCTCGGCGAGCACTTTGGTGGTCAGATACGCCGAGATGCAGTCGATCGCCATCTTGTTCTTGCCGCCGCGCATGATCGCAAAGTCGGCCTCGTTGATGTAGTTGACGATGTATTTCTCGTACATGGGCTTGACCGTTTCCACGTACTGCTCGGCGATGTTGTCGATCGTTCTGCCGCGGCTCTTGATGTCGCGCTTGATGCGGCGCAGCAGGCAGATGTCGATGTCGACGTGCATATAGACCTTCAGCACCATGCGTTCCAGAAGCCGGGGATCGTGGAACATATGGATGCCTTCCATGATCAGGACTTCGGGCGGATCGATCAGCTCGTCGGAATCGGCGCGCAGATGGTTCGCATAGTCATAGCCCTTCTTCGTGATGGGTCTGCCGCTCTCGAGCGTGTCGAGGTCGCGGATGATCTCGTCGTAATCGAAGATGGTCGGTTCGTCGTAGTTGATGTGAACGCGTTCCTCGAACGGCAGTTCCGGAAAGCTCTTGTAGTAGCAGTCCTGTCCGATGATGACGCAGCTGCAGGAAAGGCTGTCCTGGATCCGTTTTGCCAGCGTGCTCTTGCCGCTTCCCGATGCGCCGCAGATGCCCACGATAATCATGAAATGCTTCCCCCCGAAATCGTTTTGTTAATTTTACCGCAAAACGGACGCGCTTGCAAGGGGGCTTTCGGAGTTCCTTCGGATTTTCCGCCGTCCGATTGACATTTTTCCGGAAATGTACTATATTTTTTATATATGATCCGTGCGGCGCGGTCGTATGCGCCGCGGGAAAGGAGACCGATATGAGAATCATCACCGTCAGCCGCGAATTCGGTTCGGGCGGGCGCGAGCTCGGAAAGCGCATCGCCGATATTCTCGGTTACGACTATTACGACAGCGAGATCATTTCCGCCGTCGCGCAGAAAAGCGGATTCGACGAAGCCTACGTGGAAACCACGCTGGACAATCACGGCTGGCAGGACTTCCCCGTTACGTTCGGCGGAACGATGCATTCGTCCGCTTATATGCAGGCAAGCAAGATCGATCTGCTCGTACGCCAGAAAAAGGTCATCGAGGAGATCGCGGCGCTCGGCAAAAACTGCGTGATCATCGGCCGCAACGCCGACGCGATCCTCAAGGATTTCCATCCGTTCAGCCTGTTCGTATGCGCCGATACGGAAGCGAAGATCCGGCGCTGCCGCGCCCGCGCGCGCGAGGATGAAACGCTTACCGACCGCGAGCTCCGGCGCAAGATGAAGGAGATCGACAAGGCGCGCGCCCGCACCCGCGATTTCCTGACCGGAAGCGAGTGGGGCAAATGCGGTTCGTATCATCTGACCGTCAACACCGCCGAATGGGATATGAAGGCGCTTGCCGCCGCCGTCGCCGCATTTGCGGAACGGTGGTTTGAAAGCAGAGAATGAGCATAAAACTGTCGGACCATTTCACGTACAGGAAGCTGCTTCGATTTACCCTGCCGTCCATCGCCATGATGATCTTTACCTCGATCTACGGCGTGGTCGACGGGTATTTTGTTTCGAATTTTGCCGGGAAAGAACCGTTCGCGGCGGTCAATCTGATCATGCCGTTCATCATGATCGTGTCCACCGTCGGATTCATGTTCGGAACGGGCGGGACTGCGCTGGTTTCCAAAACATTCGGCGAAGGCGATCCGGAGCGTGCGAACCGGTACTTCTCCCTGTTCGTTTACGCCTCCTTCCTGCTCGGCGTGGTGTTTGCGATCCTCGGGATCGTGTTTCTGCGTCCGATCGCCGCGCTTTTGGGCGCAACGGGAACGTTTCTCGACAACTGTGTCGTTTACGGACGGATCGTGATCGCGGCGATGCCGTTCTTCGTGCTGCAGCTGCTGTTCCAGAGCTTTTTCGTCGCGGCGGAAAAGCCGCATCTCGGATTCTGGGTCATCGTTGCGGGCGGCGTGACGAACATGATCGGCGACGCCGTTCTGGTGACGCTGCTCCCGCAGGAGCTGAAGCTCACCGGCGCGGCGATCGCGACCGCGCTCGGGCAGATCGTCGGCGGCGGCGTTCCGCTGTTCTATTTCTTCCGCAAAAACAGCAGCATCCTGCGGCTCGGCAGGACGCGGTTCGACGGCAAGGCGCTGTGGAAAGCAGCGAGCAACGGCGTTTCCGAGCTCGTCAGCAGCGCGGCGATGAGCATCGTCGGCATGGTGATGAACGTGCAGCTTCTGAAATACGCGGGCGAAAACGGCGTTGCGGCGTACGGAGTCATCATGTACGTCAATATGATCTTTGCCGCGATCTTCATCGGCTATTCCATCGGCACCGCGCCGGTGTTCGGCTTTCATTTCGGTGCGCAGAACCGGTCCGAGCTCACAAGCCTGTTGAAAAAGAGCCTCCTGCTGCTTCTGATCGGCGGCGTTCTGATGGTCGGCGCGGCGGAGGCGCTTGCGCATCCGCTTGCGCTGCTGTTCGTCGGATATGACGCCGAACTGATGGCTCTGACGGAATCCGGCTTCCGGATCTTTTCCCTCTCGTTCTTCTTCATAGGCTTTGCGATCTTCGGCTCCGGATTCTTCACCGCGCTGAACGACGGCGTGACCTCGGCGATCATCTCGTTCCTGCGCACGCTCGTATTCGAGCTCGGCGCGATCCTTCTGCTGCCGCTTCTGTTCGGCATCAACGGGCTCTGGGCTTCGATCATCGTTGCGGAGTGTATGGCGACCGCGCTGTCGTTCCTGTTCATGCTTCTGAAGCGAAAGCGGTTCGGATATTGACGCAAAGAAAAACAGGAGGGCGTTCGCCCTCCTGTTTTGTTGTTCCGGTTTACAGTTTGATCGTTGCGAGCTTTTCCATCGATTCGAACGAAAGGATCACGATCTCTTCCTGTCCGATCACGTAGAACGCGTCGTCCACGAAGAGTCCGCGCGCATCGCCGAACCAGCTCTCGCTGTCGGTCTTGATCGTTCCGATCTGCTTGAATGAATCGCCCTCGACGCGGAACACCAAATAGACGTTGTCCGCCGGGAACGCGACCGTGCCGGTCTTGACGTCGACGAAGACGACCTTGTGGTTGTACTGCACGGAGGTGTAGTTCACGTCCTTCACGGACAGTTTGAACGCCTCGGTCACGTTTGCGGGATCGGAGATATCGAACATCGAAAGCTTGACGTTCTCAGTCCAGCCGTGCTCCTCATCCGCGTCGTATCCGATGCCGAGAAGTTTGCCCTCGCCGAACGGATGCAGGTACGCGGAGAATCCGGGGATCTTGAGCTTCGAAAGCACCGTGGGATTCTGCGGGTCCGAAAGATCGACCGAGAACAGCGGGTCGACCTGGCGGAACGTGACGAAGTACGCGGCGTCGCCCATGAACCGTACGGACTGGACGCGTTCGTCCTTCGCGAGGTTCTCGAGCTTGCCGACGACGTTCAGATCGCCGTCGAGCACGTACAGTTCGCAGTCGCTGCTGTTGCTCCAGTCATAGGTATCGATGCCGTCCGTCCAGATGGTCTCTTCGCTGTCGGAGCGCGTCACGACGAGCCGGTAATAGCCGTTGTAGGCGTCCATGCTGAACTGGTTCAGCAGCGAACCGTTGAGCTTCGTGCTGGCTGCCGCTTCGATCTTACCGTCCGTAATGGTGAAGCGGAACAGATTCGTGGTTTCGCCGGACGTGATCTTGACAAAATGCTTGCCTTCTTCGTTCGTCTGCTCCTCGCCCTGTTCGCTCTTCCATTCGGTCGAGGCGATCAGAAGATCCGATCCGTTGCAGTAAACGGTGTTGCAGCCGCCGAGAACGGCCTTGTGCGAATCGAACTCTTTTCCGTCCGCGGCGTTGACCGTCGTGACGACCGTGAAGCCGTTCTCATCCGATTCGGGGTTCACGTAAATGTCGCCGGGAACGAGAACGGACTCCGTGCCGTTCGCTTCGATCCGCGGGCAGTACGACTTCGCATCGTTCATGTCATAGCGATAGATATACCACATCCGATAGTCCGAAACGATCACCAGCATATCGTCGACGAGACGCGCCGTGCGATAGCTTCCCTGCTGTTTGAGCGTGCCGGCATGCTTCGGCGCGGTGCGGTCACCGAGATCGTAGACCTCAACGATCGTGCACTGATTGTCCATGCCGTCGGAATCCTTGCTCCAGTCGTTATACGTGCCGAGTACGTAGAGCTTATCACCGTAAAGCATCATTTCTTCGTAGGAGCGCCAATAGGTGTCATCTTCTTTCGGCATCGGAAGCTGGATCTCGCCCGTGACGGCGGAATCCTTGCCGTTTGCGGAAACGATGAAGATCTTGTTCTGATTCTGATTCAGCGTGTAGATCCATTTCCCGTCGGTCTTGACGATATCCGCTTCGTCGATCCCGGCGACCTGATTGTTCGTGCCGGAATAATGCGTGCGGACACCATCCTCAAAGCCTGCGCTGCCCTTTGTTCCGTTCATCGTGAGCGTATACGAATCCATCTCTGACGCCGGATTGGGCGCCGGCATTTCGGCGTCGGTCGGGGCAACCGCTGCATCCTCGATCCACATGGCGCCGCTCTCATAACGGCTGCCGCCGTTCGAGTTGCGTGCGCGCATGATCGTCGCGAGTTCTTCATAGGACTCGACCGCGGCAGGCACGCTCGCTTCCTGATACGTTGCCTTTCCGGTCGTGCCGCGATTGAGTTTGCCGGCGCGAATGCCGACGAACACCGCGACGAACATGGCCGCTGCAGCCGCGAATGCGGGCACTGCGATCATCCACGGGCGGCGACGGTCTTTCTTCTGCCGTTCAGCGCGCACCTGTTCGACGTCCGCCGCCCTGATCTCGTCCAGAAGGCTTTCGCGCACGTGGACGCCGTCGTTTTTCCGGCGATATGCATCCTTAAACTTCATATTCTCCTCCAAGTTCTTCCTTCAGCATTCCTCTTGCACGATGCAGCCAGGATTTTACCGTCGATTCGTTCGTCTTCATAAGCGAAGCGATCTCGCTGACGGAGTAATCCTCGTAATAGTACAGATGGATCGCCGTACGGTATTTTTCGGGAAGCCGCATCACTGCGTCATACACGGTCGAATCCCGCTGTTCGTCTTCCGAAACCAGATCCCCCGCCGCGTCCTCCGGCACGGAGTGCCTTCGGAACGCGCTGCCGAGAAGCGATTTCGAGCAGTTGATCGCGACCTTGATCAGCCACGCCTTCTGATGCTCGGCGCTTTCGAAACCGGGATTGTTTCTGAGACAGCGCAGAAACACGTCCTGAACGACGTCTTCCGCGTCGGCGACGCTGCGCGTCCGCACGAGCGCCAGGCGGTAGACCATGTCGCCGTACGTGCGAAACAGCGTGTCGAGATCGTTGTTGACGGGAGTATTCAACTCGTTTTGCATGCAATATTCCAATGTCTTCGGCTCCTTCACCATAAACACTTCGGATCGCTGCGTTCGGTTGCATCAAAAACGCAGAAATCTTAATCTTTTCCGGATTCACTGAACAGACGTGCGCGGGCGCTTTCGCGCCCGCGGCAGATGCTCAGTTTTTCAATCTGTCCTGGATCGTTTCATAGATCGCTCGGATCATTTTGTCGCGATATGCGTCGTCCTCGAGGATCGAGCGGTCGCCCTTGTTCTTCCAGTTGCCCATTACGAGCCACACGCACGGGCAGCCGCAGTTCTTCGAAACGTCGTCGTTCTTGATCTGCAGGCCGTTCGATTTGCCCGCCTGCTTCCGGATCCCCGTCGCCGCGGCGTACGTGTCGATCAGCGACTGTCCGTAGTCTTTGTTCTTTTTCATCGCCACGACGTAGCAGCCGGACGACTTTGCGGCGATCTCGTTGCACATCAGACGGATCGCGATATCGCAGCCGGCATTCTTGATCGTCTTCGCGCGGGTCGAGTTCGAAACGGACTTTTTGTTTCCGTCCCGGGTCAGGACCACCGTTGCGCCCTTGGACTCGAGGAAATCTCCGAGCTGCTGTGCAAACTCGAGGTTATACGCGCATTCGGCCTTATAGGTGGATCCGCCGTCGCGCACGGGATCGATGCCGATCGTGTATCCGTACAGCGGCGCGTTCGGGTCCGCAGACGGCTTCGACGAATGCTCCGGATCGTCCGTTTCCGTCGAGATCGGAGGCGGCGTCGGCGTGTCCGGCACCGGCGTGCCGGTTTCCGGCGTTTCCGCCGGCGTTCCCTGCGCCGTTCCGGTCGGTTCCGCGGAAAACTCCGGCGTTTCCGAAACCTCTGCGACCGTTTCCGTCGGCGCGATCCGGTCGTCGCCGTTCAGTTTTGCCTTGATGCATTTCAGCGCGTCGCCGAAATATCCGCCGACCGCGAGAAACACGACGCCCGCGATCAGCGCGACGACCAGAATGACCGAGGCGCAAAACAGCGAAAAGCCGAGTGGATTCGTGATCCGGAAATGCTTTCTCCTCGTTTTGATTCGTTTCATGGGATCGCTCCTTTTCAACGGTTCGTTTTTCTGTGGGTTCATTTTACCACGCATTTCGCAAATCGGAAGAGATTTTGCATTTCGTTTACAAAAAGATAAAAAAACCGCCGCGAAAACGGATACAAAAACCGGAAAATATGGTATCATATTCCTATGCCATACGTTTGTACGCATCTGTCATTCGGGAACGAGGTCGCCGAAGCGATCGGGGAAACGCTCGATTCGCTCGGCGAAGAATACGTGCTCGGCTGTTTCGGACCGGACGTTTACTTTTACGACCGTCTGCCGCCGACGCCGTTCGTTCCGCATCGAAAAAAACACGGCAACGCGCTGCATCAGATCGACTGCGCCGCGCTCTTTGCCGCGCTTGTCCGCGCCTCGGACGACGCGACGCACACGTATCTGCTCGGCTTTCTCACGCATATCGCGCTCGACAGCACGCTGCATCCGTACGTGGAAGCGAAGCACCGGGGCATCGACCACACCCGCTTCGAGGGCGTGATCGATTCGATCGTCTATGCCGAAACGAAGGATGCGATCCCCTACCGCGAGATCCTTTTCCGCCGTCCCGACACCCGCCGCATCGACCGGTTGCTTTCCGAAGCGTCCGAAGCGCTGACCGGCGAATCCGTCGCGGGCGCGTACCGGCGCAGCGCGAAAAAGTTCCGCAGGCTCGTCCCCTTCCTGTTCGACCCGCGGGGAAAGCGGTATCGCGCCGTGAACCGGATCGAACGGCTGTTCAAAAAGGACGGACTGCTGTCCGCGTTCCTGCTGGCCGCGCCGCGTGCGGACACGGAAGACTGCATGAATCTTTCCCGCGCGGAGTGGGTCTCGCCCTTTGAACCGGATCGCGTGCGAAACGAAAGCGTTCCGATGCTGTTCGACGAAGCGAAGACGCTTGCCGTGTCGCTGATCCGCGCCTTTACGGACGGCGAGAGCGAAACGCTCCGTGCGCTTCTGAAAAACCGGACGATGCAGAAGGGAGCGCTCGTATGACGAAGACCTGCTGTTTCACCGGACATCGCGCGCTTCCCGCAGAGAACGGTCCCGAATACGCCGCGCTTCTCGACGCGCTTTCAAAGGCGGTCGACGACGCCGTTTCGGAAGGCTGTTCCAGGTTTGTCGTCGGCGGGGCGAAGGGCTTTGACCTGCTTGCGGGAAAATGGATCCTTGCGCGCAAAAAAACCGATCCCGCGATCACGCTTTCGGTCTACGTGCCGTTCCGCGGGCAGGACGCCGGTTACGCGCCGGACGAACGCGCCGCCTACCGCGCACTGCTCGAAGGCGCGGACGAGGTCGTCGTGCTCTCCGAAACCTATTATCCCGGATGCATGCGCGCGCGCAATGCGCGCATGGTCGCGGACGCCGACCTGTGCATCGCGTACGTACGAAAAAAACCGAGCGGATCCGCGCAGACGATGCGCATGGCGGAATCCGCCGGCCTGACGGTGCTTCGGATATGAGTATGCAAACGAACAAACAACCGTCCCCGGTCCGTCTCGTTCCGGTCTGCGCCGCTCTGACGCTTCTGCTTTTGTGGGCGGCGGAGCTCACGGGATATTTCGCGCTGCTGTTTTTCTTTCCGATCGCGCTTCTCATGCTGCCGCTCTGTGCGGAAAGGCTGTGGGGCTGGACGATCGTATGCGATCTGCTGATCGCCGCGTTCGTGCTGATCCTGCCCGTTCCGCATTATGCCTGGCTCGCGTTCGTCTGCGTACTTGCGCCGTACGTGCCGCTGCGGCACGCGCTGCGCCGGATCGGAGATCCGCGCCGCGCGACGGTCCTTGCCGTGGGGCTTACGCTCGTCTGGACCGCCCTTCTGATCTTCGTGCTGTCGTTGCTCGGCGTCGGACTTCTGACCGTCCTTCCTCCGTTCGCGACGGTGCTGACCGGGCTTGCCGTTTTGGCGTTTCTGTTCCTGCTCGACGCGGCGTATCAGTTCTGCCTGAACCGTCTGCAAAAGCCGCTTCGCCGGTTTCTGCTGCCCCGCGCATAAGGTTTTTGCACGCTCCGCATACTAACCGCATGTGCGAGCAAAAAGCCATCCGAACGTATAAAAGTCTTTACCGCCGACGCCGCCGTCGGCGGTTTTTGCGCGTGCTGCTCACGCTCGTGTTCCTGCCCGCGCTCGTCGGCGCGGTCTGGATCTTTTCGCAGGACGCGTGGGGCGCGCTCGATCTGGAGAAGATCTACGCGACCGAGGAAACGCTTCTGGTCACCGACCGCAGCGGCGCGGTGGTTTCGCGGCTGTATCTCAATGAGAACCGCGTTTCGATCGATGCGCGCGCTCTGCCCGATCACGTGAAGAACGCGTTCCTTGCCGCGGAGGACGCGCGGTTTTATTCGCATCCGGGATTCGATCTCATCCGCATTGCCGGCGCGGCGCTGCACGATCTGCGCGCCGGCTCCTACGTGGAAGGCGCCAGCACGATCACGCAGCAGCTGATCAAGCTGACGCATCTTTCCTCCGAAAAAACGCTCGACCGAAAGGCGGACGAGGCGATCCTTTCCTATCAGCTCGAACAGCAGCTCGGAAAGGACGAGATCCTTTCCTGCTATCTGAACCGCGTGTATTTCGGCGGCGGCTACTACGGGATCGAAGCCGCCGCGGAGGGATATTTCGGCGTGCACGCAAGCGAGCTGACGCTTGCGCAGAGCGCATTGCTCGCCGGCGTTTTGAAATCCCCCGCCACCTATGCGCCGCATCTTCGCCCCGAGGCGTCGATCGGACGGCGCGGCGTCGTTCTCGATCTGATGGCGGGCTACGATATGATCTCCGAAGAAGAGGCCGCGCGCGCAAAGACGGAACCGCTTTGCCTCGCCGCCGACACGGCGAAGCAGAAGCACAACTCGTATATCGATCTGGCCCTGACCGAAGCATGCGATCTGCTTTCCTGCGATCTCGATGCGCTGCTGACCGGCGGCTACACGATCGAGACCGCGATGGATCCGGACGCGCAGCAAATTGCGGAGGCCGCGTTCTCCGACGACGCGTACTTCCCCGCGTACGGCGACGAATCCGCGGAGGGCGCGCTGGTGCTGATCGATGCGAAAACCGGCGGCGTTTGCGCGATCGTCGGCGGACGGGACCGAAAGACCGCGCTCGGGTTCAACCGCGCGACGCGCATCCGCCGTCAGCCGGGCAGCGCGATCAAGCCGATCCTCGTGTATGCGCCCGCGCTGGAGGCCGGCTATACCGCGGCGTCCATGCTGTTGGACGAAGCCGCGGACTTCGGTGATTACGTGCCGAAAAACGCGAACGGACGCTATTCCGGATGGGTCACGATGCGCGAGGCGGTCACGCGGTCGCTGAACCTTCCCGCCGTGACGCTGTTCCGCGACCTCGGCGTTTCGGAATGCAAGGCGTTCGCGGCCCGGTTCGGGATCGCGTTCGACGTGCGCGACGATTCTCTCGCGCTTGCGCTCGGCGGGTTTACCTACGGCGTTTCCCCGTACCGTCTCTGCGGGGCGTACGCCGCGCTCGCATCGGGCGGGATCTACCGCGCGCCGTATGCGGTCACCCGGATCGTCGACCGCGCGGGAACGGAGCTGTACCGCCGCACGCCGCCGGAAACGCGCGTCCTCTCGGAGGGGAACGCGTACGTTCTGACCTCGATGCTCCGAAGCGTCGCGCAGAGCGGGACCGCAAGTCTGCTTTCAAACGTCGGGATCCCGCTTGCCGCTAAGACCGGCACGGTCGGCGACGCCTCCGGCAACCGCGACGTATGGCTTGCGTGCTATAATCCGGATTACGCCGCCGTCGTCTGGATGGGCTTCGACGACGCGGCGGGCGGCCGCTGCCTGCCGAAAGACTGCGGCGGCGGGACCTATCCCGCCATGCTGCTCGGCGACGTGTTTTCGGCGCTTTACCGGAACAGGCCCGCGCCGGATTTCCGCATGCCGGACGACGTCGTGACCGCGGCGCTCGACGGCGCGATGCTCGAATCGGAGCACGTCGCGGTGCTCGCCAACAGTCTGACCCCGAAAGACCGGATCGTGTACGAATGCTTTGTCCGCGGAACAGAGCCCGCCGCGGAATCGCCGTACTGGCAGATCCCGGAGCCGCCGGACGATCTTTCCGTTCTGCTTTCGGACGGCGAAGCGGAGATCTCGTTCACGCCGCCGTCGCGGTACTGCTCCTATCGGCTCTACCGCGAGGACGAGGACGGATTCTCCGTGCTGCTCGGCACGTTTGAACGTCCCGCCTACCCCGTCCGTTTCACGGACGACGCGCATCGTCTGTACGGCGCGTACGCATATTACGTCGTTCCGTTTCATCCGGATCTGCTCGTCGACGGCGCGCCGCTCTGTGGACGGTCGAGCGAAAAAAAGCGGATCTGTATTCGGAATTCTCTGTCTTTCTCTCCGTAAACGCTTCCGATTTTGCAAACAAAGGTTGACGAAACCGGGAAACTATATTATATTATACATAGGTGCGGCGTCTGCCGTTCCGCAATTTTATAATGGAGAGTGAGAAAAATGGATTATAAGGCACTTGCAGCCAACGTCGGAAGCCGTGAGGGGTTCGGAACACAGGAATGGGTCTATCGCGTTCTTCGTGCCGGCATCGTCAACGGTGCGCTGCCGGGCGGAATGCAGCTGAAGCAGGATGAGATCTCGGCTGCGCTGAACGTCAGCCATATCCCCGTTCGCGAAGCGCTGCGTCAGCTGGAAGCGCAGCAGCTCGTTACGATCCACGCCAACCGCGGCGCGACCGTGACCGAGCTTTCCCGCGATATGCTCATCAACACCATACAGGTCCGCGCCGCGATCTCCACGGCGATGCTTGCCGTTGCGATCCCGCGTATGACCGATGAAGACTTCTCCGCGCTGGAAGCCGTTCTTGAGGAGCAGCGCGGTGTGAGCGATCTGATCTCCTCGGAGAATCTGAATTTCAAATTCCACGATCTGCTGAGCGCGAAGGCGAACAATCCCGTTGCGGACATGCTCATGGAGATCATCCACGCCAATATCGACCGGTATCTCCGGAGCGGCTTCTACAGCGACGCCGCGGAGCGCGAGAACTCCGTCGTCGAGCATGAACGGATCCTTGCCGCCTGCAAGGCGCGCGACGTCGACGCCGCCGTCAAGCTTCTGCATGCGCACATCATGGACGCCGTTGCGCTGATCCCCGAAAACGTACACTGACGCGAACGCGTTCTGCCGCGGCCGGAAAACCGGCCGCGGTTTTTTCGTTACGGCTCATTCAGATACTCCCAAAGCAGGATCCCCGCCGCCGCGATCTGTATCAGCAGCAGCGCGGCGATCGCAGCCGCCTGCCCCTTCCGTCTTTTTGCGGCGCTGTGAACGAGATACGCGATCCCGTAGCCGAGCGGCACAAGCTGCATTCCGAAAAACAGGATCATGGCGTTCCCTCCTGCGAGAGCATGACGGTCACGGAAAACGAAACGGACAGCGTCCGGTAATCCGCTTTCCAGTCGTACGCCTCCCAGTCCTCCGCGCTTTTGAACCGCATCGCCGCAAATCTGCCGAAGCCCATCGCGTCGCTGTTCACGCGCTGCAGCGCGGAGAAAACCTCGTCGAGCTCCGCTTCGATCCGCTCTTTGAGAAACGCCTTCCGCTCCGCGCGCCCCATTCCCGTGTATTCCGGGGAAACGGGATCCGCCTCCAGATACAGCTCCACCCGCGCGTTCTCCCCCGTGAGCGTGATCTTCGGCGCGCGTACGCGGTACAGCACCACGCTCATCGGCGTTCCGTCCGGCAGCGTAAGGAGCAGTTCGCCCCGTTCAAACGCGTCCGTGACCATTCGCACGGCCATTGTATGCCGTCCGTTCAGCACGCCGACCATCCGGTCTCCGTTGAATACGGCGCATCCCGCAACCGACGTTTTCAGCAGGTCCTTCGTCAGAAGCGATCCGCCGAGATACGGATACGCGTCGCCGCCGACGAGGTCCGTTTCGAGCGCGTATTCGGTTTCGCCCGCGTATGCGAGCATCGCATCGTACCGTTTGTCGACGACCGCTTCAAGGTATTCGTCGTACCCGACGTCCGCCGTGATGCCGGACGCGGACGCAAGATCGCCGGCGGCGGTCTTGATCTTGCGCAGAGAAGGATCCGTTTCCGTCACCCATCCTTCGAACACGCCGCGCACCGGATCCTTCGACACGACGACGCGCAGGTTCTGCCAGAGATCCGACTTGCCGAACGAGAAATCCAGAAACGCGGTCTGCTCCCCCGTCCTTGCCAGATCTTCGTGTATCACGAGCAGGGACGAGCGGGAAAAGCTCAGCCGTCCCGGATACGCGGCATTCAGCGTTTCGACCGCCTCCGAAAGCGTTCGCGCTTCCGCGTCGATCACGACGTTTTTGACCGCGCTCTCCTCCGTTCCCGCATTCGGAACGGAAACCAGAAACGTAACGAGATACGGCATCGTCGTCCCGCGTTCCACGCCGACGTTCAGGATATAGGCGTATTCGTCGAGGTTTCTTGAACGCACGCATCCGGTCGCGAGCAGCAGAACGAGCAGCGTGAGCGTCAAACGGATGCGGCGCATTTTCGTTGCCTCCTTTTCTTTTTCAGCAGCAGGAACGGGAACGGAGCGGTCAGCGGGATCCATCCGAAGCGGGATACGGCGCGGACCAGCCCGTCCGTCGTTTCCGAGTCGTAAAACAGAACGAGCATCAGCGTTACCGTGATCGTCGAAACGCAGAACGCCGCAGGCCGGATATCGCGCATGCCGAACGCCTTGCACAGCAGCACGCACGCGGCGTACAGATAAAACGCCGCGGTCAGGATCCCGCCGGTCAGCCAGAGAAACAGAATCGCGCGGTCGACGCGGAGCGTCGGATTCACGGTCCGGACCGCAACCAGCATATCGTAAAACGGCGTCGGCATGGTCCGGAGCCGCAGATAGGTAAAGCTCTGCGCCAGCGCAAAATACGCGCCGGCGGCAAGCAGTCCCCCGCCAATCGCGCCGATCCTGCCGGCGCTTCGCATCGCCATGCGGTCCTGCGTTCCTTCTCCGACGCAGAGCAGCGCAAGCAGCGGCGGGATCGTGGAAAACTGGAAATTGCCAGACGCCGTAAAGATCCGCAGCGGCTCCTTCAGCGGGATCGGATATATCCGATACGTCCGGTATTGACCGACGCCGAGAAGCAGCGCTCCGACGATCGAAATCAACAGCACCGGAAGCAGGATCCGCGACGTGCGCATCAGCGTCTCCGCGCCGAGCGCCGTCAAAAGCAGCAGACACGGGAGCAGGTACATGCAGACCGTGACCTGCTTCGAATCGACGAACACATACCGTGTGATCGTGATCAGAAACCGCTCCAGCGGCTGCATGGCGGCGAATACGAGCGCAAGCGCAAGCGGCACGGTCAGCGCAGCCTTGACGCGCGAACGTCCGATCAGCGACGCCAGGTCGAGCCCGCCGCGAAGCCGAAGCGCCCATACGACCGCTTCAAAGAGCAAAAGCGCCTGGATCGAAGCGAGGATCTGGATGAGATACGAAGCGTTCCCGTGCTCGAAAAGTGCGCGCGGATCCGCGCCGAAGCAGCTGCCGAAAAACGTTGCGATCAGCACTGCCGATGCCGCCTCCTGACGTCCGAATTTCCCGATCCGCAGATTCATGCGCGCCTCCTTAAGGGATTCGACCAGTCGGATGCGCCCGCCCGGTTTTTCAGCTTTTCACGGGAGAACAGACGCTCGCCCCGCTTCGTGACCGGTGCAAACGGCGCGAGAAACGGCACGCCGAACGATTTCATCGTGCAGAGGATCGCGGTCGTGATCAATCCCATGACCGCAATGCCCAGAAGCCCGCTCATCGCCGCGGCGACGCAGAGCACGATACGGTAATACGCCGCCGCGACCTGCATGCTGTAGTCCGGGATCGTGAAGTTGCCGAGCCCCGTCAGCGCAACGATGATCAATACCACCGTGGACACGATGTTCGCGGAAACGGCCGCCTGCCCGAGCAGAAGTCCGCCGATGATGCCGATCGCGTGACCGATCGACCCGGGCACGCGCAGTCCCGCCTCGCGCACGAGCTGGAACACGAGCAGCAAAAAGATCATCTCCAGCGGAAGCGGCAGAAAGACCATCGCGCGCGAGGCGGCGACCGTTTCCAGGATCTCGCTCGAAAGCTGTCCGGCGTGATGCTGCGCAAGCGCGAGAAAATAAGCCGGCAGATACGCGGAGAGCAGCGCGCCCGTCATGCGGATGAACCGCATGATCGTTCCGACCGGCTGCCGCGCGTCGACGTCCTCGCCGCTTTCCATCAGCGTGCCGAGCGTGACCGGGATCACGCCCGCCGTGGGACAGCCCTCGCAAAGCAGCGCGATCCGTCCGTCGAGAATCGCGGACGCGGCGCGGTCGGGGCGCTCCGTTTTCAGCATCTGCGGCATCGGAAAAAAGGTGAATCCTTCGATCAGCTGTTCGATCCTGCCGACCGTCAGGCGCGTATCCGTTGCAATCGCATCGAGACGCTTTTCAAGCTCCGCGAGCAGCACGGGATTGACTGTTCCGTCCAGATACGCGATCACGAGCTTCGTGCGGTTCGTGCCGCCCGAATCGCGAAAGCGGCAAACGAAGTCGGGGCGCTTGACGATGCGTCTCAGAAGCGTTACGTTCGTGCGGAGATTTTCGGTAAACGCTTCCCTCGGGCCGAGGATCGTCGTTTCGTTTTTCGCCTCGCCGACGGGGCGCGAAACGAATCCGCGCGTGTCGCAGAGAATCGCTTCCTTCGCGCCGTCGATCAGGATCGCCGTCCGGCCCTCCGCGATTGCTTCCGCGATCTTTCCGCGGCTTTCGGTCCGTTCCGTCTCATACAGCGCAAGCGCGTGCGCGCAGAAATACGCGGGGATCTTTGCGTTCGACACCCCCGCGACGTCCAGCGAAAACGCCGGACGCAGAATAAAGTCGGCGATCTGCTTCTGATCCGCCATGCCGTTCAGGCTCGCGGCGATCGCGGGCGCGCTTCCGCCGATCAGGAACCGGCGCAGGATCAGGTCCGGATTGACGTCGCCGCGAAACAGCGTGTGCAGCCATTCGCGGTTTGCTTCGAGATGACGTGCGATCGTGCCGGATTCCCGGCGAAGCTTTGCCCTTTTCTCCTTTCGGTGCGCAAAAAAGGACGGCGTCCCGGGGGACTCCGTCTCTTTCAATTCAAAACGCGCGTACGGCGCGTCGAACCGGAACAGATTGCGGATCGCTTCCATCATACGAACAGTATGCGCGGGAAGCGGTCCGTCTATACCGCGATCAGACGAGCGCCGTGTCGTTCGCCGGTTCGTCCGGCGCGTGCTCGCTCACTTTTCCGTACAGGTCCGCGTCGTCGTAGCGCACGTGATAGCGCAGCGGATGCAGCATCCGGAAAAACGTGCGCTTCCGCTCCGTGCCCACGTCGACGCGACGGATCATCGTGAACCCGCGGAACGGCGGCATGTAGGTGATCAGATCGTTGACGTTCGCAAAATTCAGGCAGTCCGTATACAGCGTCGCAAGATAGGCGTGCATACGCTTTTTGTTCAGCGGCGTGCATTTGAACGGACGCACGCTGCCGAACGTATACAGATACGGCTTCACGCCGAAGTTATAGTGCAGGTCCTGACAGCAGAGGCAGGCGATGCCGCTGCCCAGCGACCAGCCGAGGATCTCCGTCGCGGCGGAAGGATGCGCCTCGTGCAGTTCCTGCCAGCGGTCGCGCACCTCGTGCTTGACGGCGAGATACATGTTCCCCCAGCCGTGATGCACGCGCAGCTGCAGCTTCTCTCCCTCAAACTCGATCGCCGTATAGTAGCGGCTTGCAAACTCGAAGATGTTCGCGATCCAGTCGATTGCGCCGAGCGTGCGCTGAAAATGGAGCTGGATCACGTCGCGATCCGGCTCGTAATGGATCTCGTAATTGACCTCGTGCGAAAGACCGAACCATTTGAAAAACTTCGTGGTGTTGTACTTGACCGCAACGTACGCGACCGGATAGGTCGCCCGTCCGGTATGCGTGTAGTCCTCGCTCGTGTTGATGAAGTATTCCTCGTACGGAAGCCGCTGATACGCCATGCGTTTGCCCCTTCCCGGCTATGATACGAAATGATATCACATTGCGGCGCATTGCGCAACGACAAACGCCGCGGCGTTCGGGTCCTTTATCAGAACGCCAAACAAAAAGCCACCCGCACGGGTGGCTTTTTGTTTGTGTAAGAGCGCGTATAAGGGCACCAAAGCATTGAAAGAACGCCTAAAAACGCTCTTAATAATGTCGGGTTTTCAGGAAAGGTGATTGAAATAATGTCTGATCACAGCAGCTTTTTCAAGCGACAGCTGCGGTGTCCCTTTGGGAAATCCTCGGCTGCGCCGTACTCGGTGAATCCATGCTTTCTATAGAAGTCCGCGACCCAATCACGGGCGTACACAAACAGGACATCGGCTCCGTTCTCCCTTGCCTCACGCTCGCACTCTTCCAACAGATAGGAAGCCAGTCCTTGACCTCGGTAGGGCTCATCCACCCAAAGAAGATGCACATAACCTTCATCCCAGCCGCCGATACCGGCCTGGATAGCGGCGATCATGTTGCCGTCACGATCAACAAGTTTCTTGTTCATACGGATGTAACCGTGTAATGGCGGACAAACGGAATCGTTAAACTCGTCCAAGTTATCATAAATGAAGTCGGCGTCTTCATCCGTGCCGCGCTTGATTTCAAACCTTTTCTGCGAGCTGCTGCTATCCGGCATGTTGTCTTGCGGATCCCGGTCGAGGCGCTTTTGCATATAGAAACAGGTAGGTCCCTTTGGCCTGTCCTGCTCAGCGCATACCGAATAACCTTGCTTGTCGCAAAAGCTCTTAGCTTGGAAATCGAAGGTCTCCACCAAGGAAAGATAACATCCGCGTTCTTTGGCAATGTGCTCTGCTTTTCGCAGAAGCGCAGACCCAAGCCCCTGCTTTCGGTAAGCCTCGTTCACCCACAGAGCAACATCATCCAATTGCCCCCAGTTGTAAATCATTGCAGCCAACCCGGCAACGGGGTTTCCCTCGTTGTCTTCTGCCATCAAAACAAGATACTCATCCTCCGGCGCATCCGGTTCCGGCGGCAGTATGCCGTCGTCGAATTCGTCTATCCTTTCTTCCATGTAATCCGCGTCTTCATTTGTTAATGGTTTTATTTCGTATTTCATTTTCATTTTCTCCATAAACTAGAAGTTGGCGATCTGCCTTTTACAGCTTTTTGCAGGTGTATCCACCGTAGCTTATCATGCCTTCTTCGAATTTAAACACGACCGAATACCACCGTTTGACTCCGAACTCGTTCCCGCCGAGCGGGAAAAGCTTCCATTCCCACGAGCGTCCTGTATCCGTCATGAACCTTGCGAAAAGCTCGCCGTCCTTCATGAAGACTTCGTCGATGAAGAGATCGTCGTCCGGCTTTTCGTATTTGCCGCAGAAGACTTCCCAGCCCGACTTGTCCGAACCCTTCTCTGCGATCTCCTCTATCGCCATCACGGGCTCCGGCTCGCTGCCGCAGGCTATCGCGTGCATCCCGGGCACCAGCACTTTCATAGCCCGTCCGTCGATCTGATCGCGGCAGGAGAGCTTTATTATCACCTTGTCCTCATCGATAAAACGCTCGAACCACAGCGAATATCCCGGCCAGCTTCCCGAATGAGCGACTATGAGCCCGTGCTTGGGATCATTCGTTATATCCCAGCCGTAGCCATAGCGCGAGGGGCCGATCAGGTCATCGTCCACTCCATACTCTCCGTTGTTCAGCACCGTCGGCGTATACATCTCTGCCTGCTCTTCAAGGGTGACGATCGAACCCTCCCGCAGCACGCGGTCCCAGCGGAACAGGTCGAAGATATTGGAGTGCACGAGCCCGTCACCGTTCACGCCGTCCAGCGGGACGACGTTGTTATTATCCGGGTCCGGTGAATCATCGGGCAGGATGTAGCGGCCGTCCTCATATACCATGCCGAGAGCGAGGTTCGGTACCTCGATCCCATTCTTTCTGCGGTGATAGACTTTCGTCGAGGTCATGCCCGCGGGGATAAATATGTTTTGCTCGAGGAACTCTTCATAAGGCACGCCGGAGACCTTCTCAATGATCTGCGCAAGAACGCAGTAACCGGTGTTGCTGTACTCCCATTTTTCGCCGGGCGCGAACTCGGCCTCTTCGCCGCTCTCCATCAGGAATCGAATCATGATATCGTTGCCGGGGATATTGCCCTCCGCTTCCGCCGTCTTTTCGATCCACTCCTCATAATCGGGCAGACCGCCCGTGTGCGTCAGAAGATTTCGGACTGTAACGCCGGGGAATGGGAGCCCCGGGAAGAACTTCGTGATCTCGTCGTCCAGAGAGAGGAGCCCGCGGCGCTTAAGAAGCATTACCGCGGCCGCGGTGAACTGCTTGGTGACGGAGGCAAGGTCGAATACCATATCCTCGCTTATCGGCGTCCCCTTTTCAAGGTCGTTTATACCTATCGCGCCGGAACTTACGATCTCTCCTTTTTCTGCGTACAGCCAGGTCCCGGTAAATCCGGCTTTCTCGTGTGCATCGCGAACGAGTTTTTCGATCATAGTTTTTTTATCCATAATTGCCTCCATAAGCATCGATTTGTTTGTTTCTCCGTCCATCCCGACAAACGGGAATTTGAAAACCACGATTTCATAAGTGGTTACTGCCCCTCATAGGGCTTTAATAAAATCCTCCAAAACGCTTGAAAACAAAGGATTTATCGCAATGTGTCCGCCTTATCCCTTTATACGATTTCACTTGCGTTTATGCTTCCCTCGCCACCTCATAAGGGCAAAAATAAGGGAAGAAAAATCTGATAACAAGCTATAAAAACAAGTGGCAATCGGGAAACTGTGACATATGTGCGAATATATTATACTGGAGGATTTCAAGATGGACAAGTACATTTATGATGAAAACAACGGTCTTTGGTATGAACTGCAAGGCGAATACTATTTGCCGTGCCTTAGCTTGCCACCCGAAGAAGAAAAGCCTATCGGGATATGGGGACAGCGGCACAAACGCTACCTGAAAGAACATAGAAAAGCAACCTACACAACACTTCTGACCAGCGGTAAGCTCAACACTTATCTTTCCGGCATCAACGAACAGGCGCAGGAACGCTTTGAACGGCTCATAGATGGCATGAAGCAGGCACAGGGTATCACGGAACAATTAAAGGCGGAAAACGCCTTAGAATGGGTCAGGAGAATGAATAATATACGGGCTTGTGCGATGGAGATTGTGAATATAGAAATCATCTTCGCATAGCAGACTGGCGGTAACGCAAAGCGAGGGGTAAAGGTGTAAATGCCTTACCCCTCGTATTTTATGACGAGAATATGGCTTAACACAAGGCATTTGTGGGTTAAAAGCGCTACAGTAGAGAGATTATGCTGAAAACATAGGGTTTGGCAATCCAAAAGCAAACTTTTTATGAATGTTGTCTGTTGCCTCTTGACTTATATCGGCAATCTATATATAATCGATATGTAGACTGTCGATACAAGGAGGGACATATATGGCAATTGATAAATCTCTGATTTCAGGGAATACAGATATGCTGATTTTGAAGCTGCTTGAAAAACAAGATATGTATGGGTATCAGATGATAGAAGAACTTGCGAAGCAATCCGACCATACTTTTGAATTGAAAGCAGGAACATTATATCCTCTGCTCCATCTCTTAGAGCAAAAGCAGTATCTTGTGTCCTATGACGGAGAAACTGTTGCGGGGAAAACAAGAAAATATTACAGGATTACAGATGAAGGGAAAAGATTTCTTGTGGTGCGGCTGTCTGAGTGGGAAAGCTACTCTGCCGCAGTCAATAAGGTTTTGTCGGGGGGTGTTTTGCTTGCAGGAATATAATTCTCCCGAAGAATATATCAAGGATGTTCAAAGATACATTCGTTGGAGCAGAGCAAAGGTTGTGGCAACAAGAGAGCTTTCTGACCACATAAACGACCAATACGATGCTTTGCGGGAAAACGGTCTGAATCAGAAAGAAGCAATGAGAAAAGCCATTGAAGAAATGGGCGATGCAGATGTAGTTGGGACAGAGCTTGATATTGTCCACCGCCCGAAAGTGAATTGGCTGTTGCTGCTCATAGCAGGCGTGTTGCTGCTGAGTGGTATTCTAATCTCTGCTATGCTAACCTCAATATCCCTGACCGTACCAAAGATAATCGGTATTGTGCTTGGAGTTTGTGTTGCTGCTTTTTTGTATTTTATTGATTACACTGTCTTAATTCGCTTTCCAAGAGCGTTATACGGACTGCTCTCACTGGCGGCAATCTTCGGGCTACTCTATGAATTATGGAACGGATTTGCACCGCTTGGATACGGTTTTCTGTTCTACCTGCTGCTATGCTATCCGATTGTTTTGGTCGGAATCCTGTTTTATGAAAAGAACAGTGAAAGCGAGACAAAAATCATACATTACTGGCTATATGCTATTTTTCCGCTGACTTTAGCGTTAATAAATCAAGCGTTTCCAGTTTTTGTGTTGCTGTTGGCTTGCGAGCTATTCATCTTTTGCTGCGGGTTAAAATTAAAATGGCTGAAATGGAATCGTGTTAATATCTTCGGTGTGGCTTGTATGCTGATTTTTCTTATTATCGGAGTGTACCTGTTAAGCCGCTTTTATCATCTTTTTCGCTTGCAGGAAAATACAGGATATTTACAACAGCTCGATTTCTTTTCGGTGTTTCGTGAAGCGGAGTTAATTGGAAAAAGCGGAATGCCTGTTGATGTGAAGGTAATGAGCTACTTCTATGACCACCCAATCACCCTGCTCCTGTACGAATACGGAAAATTTTCACTTATATTTTTGCTGTTTGTATTCGGGATATTGTTTGCTATCCTTTACAGGACTTCAAAAAAGCAGGATACAGAGGTTAGCAAACTTCTAACCAATACCGTGCTGTTGATTTATATTTTACGAATTGTTTTCACTGCCTTATCCGACATTGGGGTTCTTCCGAACTTCTTTATGTGCGTCCCCTTCGTTGTAACAGGAGGAATGTTCATTATTTACGATATGGCACTTGTTGGAATTATCCTATCAGTAAACCGCAATGAGAGCATTGCAAAGGATTGGATTAAATTAAAAAGCAAGCGTAACGCTGCTAAAAACGGAGGTCAACTATGAAAAAATTCTTATGTGCTATTCTATTCTTGACGATGGTAATCAGTCTCTCCGCCTGCGGCGGTAAAGGCGTTTCGACACTTGTGAAGCATTATGGTCAGGAAAAGGTCGATGAAATGGAAATCGAGTGTACCGATGAAACACAGCTAAAGGTCGCAAATGACCTCATAGCAGAAGCAAAGGATATTATGTCTTACTGCGGGTCAGGAGACGGTACGAATAAAGAGGACTGCGGTGCGTTAGAAAGATACTATTTCTTTGATGATAAGGCGGTTCGGGCAGATGTTTCGATAGAACTTGTAACCACCAAACAGGAAAATGGGAAGGGATATATCTGGGTGAAATATTCAGCCGATTATTACGATAAGGATGATACTCTCATTTCTGGTAACGGAGAAGCATATTCACGTTGGGATATTGAACAGTTAGATGGAAAATGGACGGTAACGTTAATTGACGAAATACCGTAAGGATTGGTGAGTGTATGCAGAAACAAGCCGAATGGATATTATGTCCTGTTTGTGGCAACAAAACCCGTGACAGAACAAGATATGATACGGTCTTGAAAAACTATCCTCTCTACTGCCCGAAGTGCAAGCAGGAAACGCTGATAGAAGCAGAGAACTTGAAAGTAACCGTTATAAAGAAACAGGAACTTTGGAAGTGTCAGTAAGCTCGTAAATCATATTGGCTCTTTCCTCCCACAAATCCCGATTTATCGAAATGATTATACCACAGCCAAGCGTGCCAGACAACAAAAAACCTCTCTTGCCTTGGTAGACAAAAGAGGTTTCTTTGTTGGCAGGGGCAGAAGGACTCGAACCCTCAAGAACGGTTTTGGAGACCGCTATGTTACCATTACATCATGCCCCTACTGGATGCGATTTTTCGGTTCGCAAGCGCTATCATACCATAGCCTTACGCAAATTGCAAGCATTTTTTCGGTCAGACGAACCGGACGATATAGTCGTGCAGGTTTTTGTACGCGATGCGCTCGACGTCGGCGGGCGTAAAGCCGTCCCGTAACAGCGCGTCGAACAGCGCGGGCAGATCGGACGGATTTTTCAGGTCCTTCGGATACTGCGACATGCCGTCGAAGTCCGAACCGATGCATACGTGATCCATGCCGCCGATCGAAACGGCGTGCTCGATATGGCGGACGATATCCGCAATCGTCGCGCGGCCGGAGGCGCACAGCTGCGGGCCGTAGAAATTGATCCCGACCACCCCGCCCTTTTCGGCGATCGCGCGGATATACGCGTCCGGAAGGCAGCGCGGCGCATCCTGAAGCGCGCGGCAGTTCGAATGCGAGGCGAAGATCGGCTGCGTCGAGAGCGCGAGTGCGTCCTCGATGCCTGCGTCGGAGAGATGCGACACGTCGAACGCGATGCCGAGGCGGTTCATCTCCCGAAGGATCTCTTTGCCCGCCTGCGAAAGACCGCGGCGTTTTTTGCCCTGTCCCGCGCCCGCAAGCTCGTTGTCCGAATTCCAGGTAAACGTCATCGCGCGCACGCCGAGCCGGTACAGATCCCGGAGGATCGAGGGCGACGCGCCGAGGCACTCCGCGCCCTCGACCGCAAGCACCGTTGCGATCTTTCCGGAGCGCGGATCAAAGTCCTTCGTAAGCGGCACGAGCTCGGGATGCGCTTCGAGCGCGGCGTAATACCGGTCGATCATGATCAGCACCTGCTCGAGCGGCGGAACGCGCATGGTCGTATCCGCCCACGCCGCCAGAAACTGCAGTGCGACGCCTCCGTTTTTCAGGTTCTCCAGCGTGATCGTCTGACCGCGTCTTTTGGTGTCGACCGTCCAGCCGTATTCCATTGCGCCGAACAGATAATCGCAGTGCGCGTCGGCAGCGTAAAATTGCATTGGCTCCTCCCGAAAAGAAAAGGGGCAGATCGCTCTGCCCCGTACTTTTTTATTTCGCGTAGTCGACCGTGCGGGTCTCGCGGATGACGTTGACCTTGATCTGGCCCGGATACTCGAGCTCGCTCTCAATGCGCTTTGCGATATCCTTCGCCATGATGACGGTCTCGGTGTCGCTGACGCGCTCGGGCTTGACGATGATGCGGACTTCGCGGCCCGCCTGGATCGCGTAGGAGTAATCGACGCCCTCGAACGAGTTTGCGATCTCCTCCAGCTTTTCAAGACGCTTGATGTACGCTTCGAGCGTTTCGCGGCGCGCGCCGGGTCTTGCCGCCGAGATCGCGTCCGCCGCCTGCACGAGCACCGCTTCGATCGAGTTGGGATCGACGTCGCCGTGGTGCGCCATGATGCAGTGGATGACCGCGTTGTTCTCGCGGTACTTCTTCGCAAGGTCCGCGCCGATCTGCGCGTGGCTGCCCTCGACCTCGTGGTCGATGGACTTGCCGATGTCGTGCAGAAGGCCCGCGCGCTTTGCGAGCGCGACGTTCGCGCCGATCTCGCTTGCCATGATGCCCGCCAGATGCGCGACCTCGATCGAGTGACGCAGCACGTTCTGGCCGTAGCTCGTGCGGTACTTCATTCTGCCGAGGTAGCGGATCAGCTCGTGATGCAGGCCGTGGATGCCGACCTCGAGCACTGCGGCTTCGCCCGCCTCGCGGATCGTCTGATCGACTTCCTTGCGCGCCTTCTCGACCATTTCCTCAATGCGCGCGGGATGGATACGACCGTCCATGATCAGCTTTTCAAGGCTGATGCGCGCGATCTCTCTGCGGACCGGATCGAAGGCGGACAGGATGACCGCTTCGGGCGTGTCGTCGATGATCAGATCGACGCCGGTCGCCGTTTCGAGCGCGCGGATGTTGCGTCCCTCGCGGCCGATGATGCGGCCCTTCATTTCATCGTTGGGCAGCGGCACGACGGATACGGTCGCTTCCGCGACGTGGTCCGCGGCGCAGCGCTGGATCGCCAGCGATACGATGTTTCTTGCGCGTTTGTCGGCTTCTTCCTTGGTGCGCTGCTCGATCTCTCTGAGCATGACGGCCGCTTCGTGCTTTGCTTCCTGTTCGGCGCGGTCGAGCACCATGGTCTTCGCCTCGTCGAGCGTGATGCCGGAGATGCGCTCCAGCTCCTCTTCCTGCTTTTTATACAGGACGTTGATCTCTTCTTCGAGTTTGTCGAGCTTCTTGTTCCGCTCGGAAAGCGCCTGCTCACGGCTTTCGACGCCTTCGAGTTTCTTATCGAGGGATTCCTCGCGCTGGAACAGTCTGCGCTCCGTGCGCTGCAGCTCCGCTCTGCGTTCGCGATTTTCCTTCTCGGCGTCGGCCTTGATCTTGATGACCTCTTCCTTCGCCTCGAGAACCTTTTCCTTGCGGATCTCCTCGGCCTTCTTCTGCGCTTCGTCATAGAGGCGTTTTACCGCGTCCTCGGCCTTTTCGACCTTCGCCTCCGCGACGTTCTTGCGATAGAAGTAGCCGATCAGAAACCCGATCACCGCACCGACGAGCAACCCGCCGCCGAGCATGACGTATTTCAACCAGTCCACGTTATTCTACTCCGATCTATGATAAATATAACCGAGCAAACTGCCCGGCTATTTCACAGCATTGATTCAAGTTTTAACGAATCTATTCGAACGCAAATAACAGATTGCGACGTGTTTCGGAAAATCTATCTTCGATTCTATGATCAACGCACTCGGCAGTGCAGGATTACTCAATAATATTGTAAGCGCATTTTCATGCAAAGTCAAGGTTTCAACTGCATAAAAACCGCGTTTCTGTATAATATATCTTCTGTTTTGCAAGAGAAAGCCGGGAACCGCGGATCGGTATTCCCTCTCCCGGTCCCCGGCTTTCCGAACGGGGTCAGTTATTCTGATGACACTTGCCCGACATCGGGCAGTGCGCGCAATTGCAGCCGCAGGAGGAACGTCCCTTTCGCTTGCTGCGGATCATCGTGAACACGATGGCAAAAACCGCTGCGGCAAGCACGAGAAGAATTGCGATCGTCAGAAGATTCTCCTTCAGCCATTCGAGCATATCGTACGCTCCTTTCCGAAAAATGCCGCCGCCCCGCAATCGGAGCGGCGGCGCTTTCTTTACTTGACGCGGACCTTCTGCGTCAGCGTCGTCGCTTCCTTATACTTCTTGAAGAACAGCATGTAGACGAACAGCCCGAGCACGAGGATCGCGGCGATCAGACCGATCACGTTGACGCCGCAGGTGAAGATCCGGCCGAACTGATAGATCATCAGCGCGATCGCATAGGCGAACAGGCACTGATAGCCGATCGCGAACCACGTCCACTTTGCGCTGTTCATCTCGCGGCGGATCGCGCCGATCGCAGCGAAGCAGGGCGCGCACAGCAGGTTGAACACGAGGAACGAGAAGCCCGCGATCCCGGTGAACGCCTGACCGAGCGCCTGATAGACCGTCAGCTCGGTGCCTCCGTACAGTACGCCCATCGTGCCGACGATGTTCTCCTTTGCGATCAGGCCCGTGACGGACGCAACGACCGCGCGCCATTCGCCCCAGCCGAGCGGTGCGAACAGCCACTGGATATAGCGGCCCGCGACGCCGAGCAGCGACATGCTGATCTCTTCCTCGCCGAGCATGCGGAACGTTCCGTCGACCACACCGAAGCGGGACAGGAACCAGACGACGATCGTGGACAGCAGGATGATCGTGCCCGCCTTCTTAATGAAGGACCAGCCGCGCTCCCACATGGAGCGGAGCACGTTGCCGACGGTCGGCCAGTGGTATGCCGGAAGCTCCATGACGAACGGCGCGGGATCGCCCGCAAACATCCGCGTCTTTTTCAGCATGATGCCGGAGACGATGATCGCAGCCGCGCCGATAAAGTACGCGGAAACCGAAATCCACGGCGAACCGCCGAAGATCGCGCCCGCGATCATGGCAATGAACGGCAGCTTTGCGCCGCAGGGGATGAACGTCGTCGTCATGATCGTCATGCGGCGGTCGCGCTCGTTCTCAATGGTACGCGACGCCATGATGCCCGGAATGCCGCAGCCGGAGCCGATCAGCATCGGGATAAAGGATTTGCCGGAAAGGCCGAACCGGCGGAAGATACGGTCGAGCACGAACGCGATACGCGCCATGTAGCCGCACGCTTCGAGGAACGCCAGCATCAGGAACAGAACGAGCATCTGCGGCACGAAGCCGAGCACCGCGCCGACGCCGGCGACGATGCCGTCCATGATGAGGCCGTACAGCCATTCGGGAACCTTCGGATTGCCTTCGCCGTCCAGAAGGAGCTTATTAAGCAGCGCCGGGATGCCCGGGACCCATACGCCGTAATCGGCGGGATCGGGCTCCTCGAAGCCTTTTTCTTCAAAGTAACCGATCGCGTCCTTGAAGGACATCGCGTTGACGTCGTCGCCCGCGTCCTCCGGAACCGTGTCAAAATACACGGTGACGTCGGTCGTTGCGAGGGTCTCTTCGTCCTCCACATGCACGACCGCCGTTGCTTCGTCGGTCGTGAACGCTTTCAGGTCGGCGATCAGCGCGTCGCCGTCAAACGCTTCGTCCTCGACGTCATATTCGAAGCCGAACGCCGCAGCCGCATTGGAAGCCGCGGAATAATCCTCCGCAGCCGCGTCGGCTTCCTTGTCGCCGATGCCGACGAGGTGGTAGCCGTCGCCGAACAGACCGTCGTTCGCCCAGTCGGTCGCAGGCGCGCCGACGGCGACCATCGCGATCCAGTAGACCAGGAACATGACGGCCGCAAAGATCGGCAGACCGAGCCAGCGGTTCGTCACGACGCGGTCGATCTTGTCGGAGGTCGAAAGCTTGCCCGCGCCCTTCTTCTTATAGCAGGTCTTGATGACGTTGCCGATCCAGACGTAGCGCTCGTTGGTGATGATGCTCTCTGCGTCGTCGTCCAGCTCCTTTTCGGCGGCCGCGATATCCTGTTCGATATGCGCTTTCGTCGCTTCCGGAACGTTGAGCTGCTCCATGACCTTTTCGTCACGTTCAAAGACCTTGATCGCGTACCAGCGCTGCTGCTCCTCGGGC
Organism: uncultured Clostridia bacterium; assembly: GCA_946411635.1. Lineage (GTDB taxonomy): Bacteria > Bacillota > Clostridia > Christensenellales > CAG-138 > UBA3792. The sequence goes on from CAMKES010000002.1 coordinate 105,469, forward strand.
ATGTCGTGCACGACCGCTTCCTCAATGTGCGCGAGCGCGTGCTCGACCGGGCCGGAGAACGAGTGCTGCGGCACGGTCGCTTCGCCCTGCGCCGCCTTGATCGCTTCCTCCGCCGCTTCCCTGACGCCCGTGCCCTTCAGCGCGGAGATCTCGACGATCTTGCAGCCGATCTGCTCGGAAAGCCGCGCCGTATCGATCTTGTCGCCGTTCTTTTTCACGACGTCCATCATGTTGATCGCGACGACCACCGGGATGCCGAGCTCAACGAGCTGCGTGGTCAGATACAGGTTGCGCTCCAGGTTCGAGCCGTCCACGATGTTCAGGATCGCGTCCGGGCGTTCGTTGATCAGATAGTTTCTGGCCACGACTTCCTCGAGCGTGTACGGGGACAGCGAATAGATACCGGGAAGGTCCGTTATGATCACGTCGTTGTGACCCTTCAGCTTGCCTTCCTTCTTCTCGACCGTGACGCCCGGCCAGTTGCCCACGAACTGGTTCGCGCCGGTCAGCGCGTTGAACAGCGTCGTTTTGCCGCTGTTCGGGTTGCCCGCGAGGGCAATGCGAATACTCATGTATACCTCCTCTATCGTTAGCACATGCTAACCTATGCTTTACAAAAATAAGGCGTTTGCCTTTTGTTCCGGATTATTCTTCGATCAGGATCATTTCCGCGTCGGCTTTGCGAAGCGAAAGCTCGTATCCGCGCACCATGACCTCAACGGGATCGCCGAGCGGCGCGACCTTACGGACGTACACCTCGATGCCCTTGGTGATGCCCATGTCCATGATGCGGCGCTTTACCGCGCCTTCCCCCGTCAGTTTTTTGACCTTGACCGTTTCGCCGATCTGTGCGTCTCTTAACGTTTTCATTGGTTTCCTCCTTTTTCAGATCATGATTTTACTCGCCATCTTTTCGTCGATGGCAATGCGGCTTTCCTTCACGTTGACGATCACGTTGCCGCCCATGCGGGAAATGATCTGCACCGTTCCGCCGACTACGAACCCGAGATTACTGAGATGATGACGAATCTCGTCCGTGCCCTTGATCCCGCGGATCACACAGACCTCGCCGTCGTCTGCAAATACCAGAGGCATCATTTCGTTCCTCCTTCTTGCGCGATCGGTTAGCATAAACTAACCATATCGTCGAATAATTGGTTAGCGCCCGCTAACCTTCGTATGTATTATACCGCCCACAACGGAAATGTCAAGCAAAATCGTCGACTTTTTAAAAATATACGATCCGCTTGCATTTTCCGGACCGATTCGGTATAATCGGAACAGAAACCGAACGAAAAGAGGAAATGCCCATGACGCTGCTGGAATCCGGCGAAATGTATCTCGAAACGATCCTGGTGCTGTCCCAGCAAAAGAATGCCGTCCGTTCGATCGACGTGGCGGAGCATATGTCGTTTTCCAAGCCCTCCGTCTCCCGCGCGATGGGAATTCTGAAGCGCGGCGGCTATATTACGATCGACACAAACGGGCATATCACGCTGACCGACGCCGGAAAGCAGGCGGCGGAACGCATCTATGAACGGCACCGGATCCTGACCACGATCCTGATGCGGCTCGGCGTGGATGAAGCGACCGCCGCCGAGGACGCCTGCAAGATGGAGCATTACATCAGCGACATATCGTTTGCAGCGATCAAGGAACACCTCAATACCCATCCGTCCGAATGAGCAAAAGCCGGCGCACGATATCGCCGGCCGTTCCGCTTCTCTCTCCCGAAACGAATCAAAAAGCTCTTGACAACCTATTAAATCATGATATGATGTACTAAAGGTTAGCGGTTGCTAACCGTGTTTTCCGTATGCTTTCGTAAGGAAAGCATCTTATTTGGGTCATTGGTTAGCGCTTGCTAACCGAAAGGAGCTGACAAATGTCGGAAGAATCGGTCATCCTGCACGGCGCGCCGACGCTGGCCGGGATCAAAACGGGCAGCCTGTTTCGCTGCGCCTATACGGACGCAGATGAGATGCGCGCATCTTTGCGGAGCTGGAACCGGCGCTTTTCATCGAAGGGCGTGCGTGTCGTTCCGCTTTCGTTTCGCGACAACAAGGCGCTGCTGTATCTGTACCGTCCCTCGCGTCTCAGGCGGGATCTTTCCGACGGCGAGGCATGCGCGATCCTTTCGGACTGCGGGTATTGCGGCTCCCCCGCCCGTTGTCTGTCCTGTCTTGCAAAACGCATCCAGAGCGGCGAGGACTTCCCGCACGAGATCGGGCTGTTTCTCGGCTATCCGCCGGAGGACGTGCGCGGATTCATCGAGCATCGGGAACGCGACCTGAAATGCGTCGGCTGCTGGAAGGTTTACGGAGACGAAGCAGCGGCGCAGAAGACGTTTTGCCTGTATAGAAGGTGCAGCGAGCTTTACCGGCAGCGCTTTACAGACGGTACGCCGATCGAGCGGCTGACCGTGGCGGAGCAAAACAGTATCCGGAAGGATACGTGATCAACAGGAGGACGATATGTACAAGGTAACGGCGAAAATGGAAGGCATGATGTGCGGGATGTGCGAGGCGCACGTGGCGGACGCGATCCGCAAGGCGTTTCCCGACGCGAAAAAGGTGAGCGCGTCGAGGAAGCACGGCGAAGCGACGTTTCTTTCGGAACGGGAGATCGACCGGGAAAAGTTCAAACAGGCGATCCAAGAGACCGGCTACACGTTCGTTTCGGTCTCGGTCGAGCCGTATGAGAAGCACGGGGTGTTCGGGAGATAACCGATGCAGTTTGCGGAATTGGGAAACAGGGACGGTCGAACGCTTTTGCTGCTGCCGGGAACGGCCTGTACGTGGCAGCTGAATTTCAAAAATGTCCTGGCCGCGCTTTCGGAGCGGTATCACATCATCGCCGTCAACTACGACGGATTCGAGGGTGATCCGCGCGTGCTCTTCACGGTCGTGCCGCGCGTGATCGTTTCAAGCTTTCCGTACGTATCGTAGCCGTATTCCACCACGCCGAGCCCTGTGCTTGTGATCGAGGCGAGCCGGTGCATCTCTGTCGCGTTGCCGTAGGTAGAATATGAATCCGAAAGGATTGTTTTTCAAGGTGATTGTGCAGTTTTCCGTTAATATTTATCGCACTAACGGTGTATGGGTTGTCAAGAGAACCGTCCCCTTGACACTCGTGATGCTCTACCTTTGGAAAGCGTTCGATATCGTCTGCCTCGACTGGCTTTTGCTGACGAAATCGCATTTCTTCCAGCACTTCTACCCGGAAACGGAGGGCTGCGCGGGATACCGTTCGTTCGGCTTCAACCGCAAGGGTCAGCTCATCCGCATCGCTGTTTTTCCGTTCGCCGCGGCGGCGCTTTCCGGGATCTGTATGCTGTTTTGCTGAATCGGGCGACATAAAAAAACAGGCGCTGAAAAGCGTCTGTTTTTTGATTACAGGTCGAACAGGGAGATCTGCTTGTTCTTCGGCATGTCGCCGAACGCGCCGCTGCTTTCGAGCATCGCGACGATGCCGGTGTTCGCGCCGGTCTCGTTTGCGAAATCCTCGATCGTGGGATACCTTACGCCCGGCTTTCTGCGCTCGCAGATCGCGATCGCCTGCCCCGCGCCCACGCCCGGGATCGCGTCGAACGGCGGACGGAGCGCGTTGCCCTCGATCAGGAACTTCGTTGCGTCGGACTTGTAGATATCGACGGGCAGAAGCTCGATACCGCGCAGATTCATCTCGTACACGAGCTCGAGGATCGTGACAAGCTCCTTGTCCTTCTTCTTTTCGCTGTCGGTCTTCTGCGGGTTGCTGTCCTTCTCGATCGCTTCGATCTGTTTTTTCACCGCTTCGGGTCCGCCTGCGGCGCGCATGATGTCGAACGTGTCCGCGCGCACCGTGAAATAGACCGCGTAGAACGCCAGCGGATGATGGACCTTGTAGTATGCGATGCGGAACGACGACATCGAATACGCGACGGCGTGACCGCGCGGGAACATGTATTTGATCTTCTTGCACGAATCGATGAACCACGCGGGGATCGACCCATCGACCATCGCCTGCTCCATTTCGTCGGTCAGGCCCTTGCCCTTGCGGACGCGTTCCATGATTTTGAACGACAGCGACGCTTCCATGCCGTGCGCGATCAGGTAATTCATGATATCGTCGCGCGTACAGAGCACTTCGCTCAGCTTTGCGATGCCGCCCGTAACGAGCGGTTCGGCGTTGTTCAGCCAAACGTCCGTGCCGTGCGTCAGCCCCGCGATGCGGATCAGCTCCTCAAACGTCGTCGGGCGCGTGTTTTCAAGCACCTGCCGCACGAACCCCGTTCCGAACTCCGGCACGCCGAGCGTGCCGAGCGTGCAGCCGATCTCGCTGAGATCGATCTGCAGCGGTTCGACGGACGAGAACAGCCTGCGCGTGTCCGGATCGTCCAGCGGGATCGCGCGCGGATTCAGTCCCGTCAGCGCCTCGAGCATATGCAGCGCCGTCGGATCGTCGTGTCCGAGGATGTCGAGCTTGACGAGGCGGTCGTCCATCGCATGGAAATCGAAGTGCGTGGTGATCGTATTCTTGTCGACCTTGTCCGCCGGATACTGGATCGGCGTATAGTCGTAGACCTCGGTGTATTCATCGTGATCGCGCGGCACGATGACGATGCCGCCCGGATGCTGACCGGTCGTGACCTTCACGCCCTCGCAGCCCTTTTCCAGCCGCTGCACCTCCGCGCCGGAGAGCGTGCGGCCCGTGGCTTCCGCGAACGAGTAGACGCATTCGAACGCTTTTCGCTCCGCGAGACCGGAGATCGTGCCCGCGCGGAACGCGTGGCCCTTGCCGAACATCTCCTCGACGTATTTGTGCGCGACCGGCTGATATTCGCCGGAGAAATTCAGGTCGATATCGGGGACCTTGTCGCCCTTGAAGCCGAGGAAGACCTCGAACGGGATCTCAAAGCCCTCTTTTTTGAGCATCGTGCCGCAGACGGGACACGCGCGGTCCGGCATGTCGGCGCCGACGCTGTATTTCGAGCGGTCGACGTCAAAATCGGAAAATCTGCATTTCGGGCAGACGTAGTGCGGCGAAAGCGCGTTGACCTCCGTAATGCCCGCGAGCATCGCGACGACCGACGATCCGACGGATCCGCGGCTGCCGACGAGGTATCCGTCGGACAGCGATTTTCTGACGAGGCGCTGCGCCATCAGATAGAGCGACGCGTAGTGGTTGCCGATGATGGAGTTGAGCTCCTTGTCGAGGCGCGCCTGTACGATCGGCGGCAGCGGATCGCCGTAGATCTCGTGCGCGCGATTGATCGCCGTATTCTTGAGCTCCTCCTCCGCGTTTTCGATCGTCGGCGAATGCGTCCCCTCGGGGAACGGCACAAGCTCGCCGCACAGATCCGCGATGCAGTTCGGAACGTCTATAACGACCTCGTGCGCTTTTCCCGCGCCGAGATAGGAGAACTCTTCGAGCATTTCCTGCGTCGGCTTGAAATACAGCGGCGCCTGCTGCTCCGCGTCCTCGAAGCCGAGCTTGCTCATCAGGATCGCACGGTAGATCGCGTCGGACGGCTCGAGGAAATGCACGTCGCCGGTCGCCGCGACCGGTTTGTTCATCCGTTCGCCGAGCGCGACGATCCTGCGGTTCAGATCCCGCAGCGCTTCGTCGTCCCTGACCTTCCCCTCGCGCTTCAGAAACGCGTTGTTGCCGATCGGCTGGATCTCGAAGTAGTCGTAGAACGACGCGATCCGTTCGATCGATTCCTCGGACTCGCCGTTTTCGATCGCACGGAACAGCTCGCCCGCTTCGCAGGCCGAGCCGACGAGCAGATCGCTGCGGTACAGCATCAGAAGCGATTTCGGGATCTGCGGCCGCACGTGCAGATAATCGAGGTGCGACCAGCTGATGAGCTTGTACAGGTCCTTCATGCCCTTCTGCGTCTTTGCAAGCAGAATGATATGATTCGTCGAGCGCTTTTCCTTCGCCGCGCGCTTCCGATACGCCTCGTGCGTATCCGGAACGGCGGGTATGCGGTCGATGCCGCGTTCTTTGAGCATGCCGATAAAGCGCAGCAGGATCTGCGCGCAGGTGCGCGCGTCGTCGTCCGCGCGGTGATGGCTGCCCATATCAATTTCAAAATAGGCGGAGATCGTATCGAGCTTGTGGTTCTCGAGCACGTCGCGCAGCAGATAGCGCGAAAGCATCAGCGTGTCGGCATACGGCATCGGGAACGTGATCCCGAAACGGTCGCCGTGATGCGTGATAAATCCGGTGTCGAACGCGGCGTTGTGCGCAACGAGCGTACTGCCGTCCGCAAACGCGCGGAAGCGTTCGAGGACCTCGCGCGTGCCGGGCGCGCCGGACAGCATGTCCTGCGTGATGCCCGTGAGCTTCGTGATCTCTCTCGGAATGACGACGCCGTCGTCGATGAAGGACTGGAACGTGTCGGTAATCTCGCCGTTTTTCATCCGGACGGCGCCGATCTCGATGATATCCGCATGCTCGGCCTTGAGCCCGGTCGTTTCGATGTCGAAGACCGTAAATTCGCCGTCCATGGGGATCGATTCGGTATCGGGAATCAGATACCCCTCCACGCCGAAGATCGCCTTGACGCCGGTCGCTTTCGCCGCCTTCGCCGCTTCCGGGAACGCCTGAACGACGCCGTGGTCGGTGATCGCCAGCGCCTTGTGTCCCCAGCGCTTCGCGGTGCGGAACGCGTCGGTAAGGTTCGTGAGTCCGTCCATCGTGGACATGCGCGAATGCAGGTGCAGTTCGACGCGTTTTTCCTCCGCGTCGTCGCCGCGCAGCGCGCGTGAAGCAAGGTTCACCGCGTCGACGAAAACACTGCGCTCGCCGGTCTTTTTGACGATGCGGCAGACGCCCTTGATGCGGAGATCCTTCTCTTTCTTCGCCGCATCCGCAAGCCAGTGCAGAAACCGCGCGGCAAGCCATTCTTCGGGAAAGCTCGCCGTGCAGTACACGGAATCGTTGAGGTCGGTCACGTTGAACAGCACGCGGCAGTTCGGACGCTTGACGCGCTGCGACCAGTCGTCGCGCAGCTCCGCCGAAACGAGGCGTCCCGTAAACGTCGCCGCGTCGCCGCTTTCCGGATCCAGTTCGTAAACGGAAACGTCCGTTTCGCTTTCGGGGATCGCTTTTCCGAGCAGCACGCCGTTCTCCGGCAGCGGCGCGTCGACCTCGTTTTTCTTCTGCGGAAGCGGTTTCGGCACGACGCGTTCCGGCGCACGGTCCGTATACGCAAACGAGACCGCGTACGGAGTGAGAAGCGAGCGGATCGCTTCCTCCCACGCAGTCTGTGCCTGCTCCGAAACCGTATTTGCCGTGCGCTCGACCGCGACGGTCAGCGTCTGTGTCTCGCGCGAGAGGCTGACGGTTTTGATCGTCAGCCAATCGGTTTTGACCTTTGCCGCGTCATACGCCGCCTGCAGTTCTTCCTTCACTTGCGCCCCTCTAACCGTTCGTTGGCCAGATCGACCAGCCGTTTCAAAACTTCTTCATAGCTTCCGCTTCCGACGATTTCGCCCTTTTCGAACAGAACGCCGTTGCCGTCGCCGAACGCCACGCCGAGGTCCGCCTCACGCGCTTCGCCCGGACCGTTGACCGCGCAGCCCATGACCGCGATCTTCAGATATCCTTTGTTGTGCAGGACGTGCTCGTTCACGTACGCCGCCGCCTTCTCAACGTCGCAGCGCGTTCTGCCGCACGTCGGGCAGGATACGATCTCCACGTCGTCCTTTCGAAGCCCGCAGGCGCGCAGGATCGCGATCGCCGTTTCGACCTCCCGGACCGGATCGCCGGTCAGGGAAACGCGCATCGTGTCGCCGATGCCCTGCAGAAGCAGTGCGCCGAGCCCCGCGGCGCTCTTGATGATCCCGGTCTCGATCGGACCGGTCTCGGTGATGCCGATGTGCAGCGGATAGTCCATCCGCGCCTGCGCCATGCGGTACGAGTGCACGGTCTCGGACACGGTCGTGCACTTCAGCGAAATGACGATATCCGAGAACCCGCAGTCCTCCAGCAGCTTTGCATGGCCCATCGCGCTGCGGCACATCGCCTCCGCGGGATTCTCGCGGTACAGCGGGAGAAACTGCTTTTCGATCGAACCGCCGTTGATGCCGATGCGGATCGGCACGTGATGCGCCCTGCAGCAGTCCGCGACCATGCGGACGCGTTCCGGCGAACCGATGTTGCCCGGATTGATGCGCAGCTTGTCCACGCCGTTTTCGACCGCCGCGATCGCAAGACGGTAATTGAAATGCACGTCCGCGACCAGCGGGATACGGATGCGTTCTTTGATCGCTTTCACGGCCTTTGCCGCCGCTTCGTCGAACACCGCGACGCGGATGATCTCGCAGCCCGCCTGCTCGAGGCGCAGGATCTGCGATACCGTCGCTTCGACGTCGCGCGTGTCCGTATTGCACATGGACTGTACGGAAACGGGCGCGCCGCCGCCGATCTGAACGCTGCCGACCTTTACGTAATCCGCCATATCAACCTCCGAAGCAGCGAACGATGTCGCTGACCGTCAGCGCCAGCATCAGCGCAAGCAGCAGGATCATGCCGATCAGATGCACCATGCCCTCCTTTTCGGGCGGCACGGGCTTTTTGCGGATCATTTCGATGATGATGAAGATCAGCCGTCCGCCGTCCAGCGCGGGCAGCGGAAAGAGATTCACGATGCCGAGGTTGACCGCGATCAGCGCCATCAGCCATAAAAACGCGTGGACCGCGTCGGCCGTCGATTCCGACTGCGCCATCGTGTCGGAAATGGCGTCGACCGTGCCGACGATGCCGGTCACGTCGCGGCAGCTCGCCTGCCCCGAAAGGATCATGCCGAGCGATTCATAGACGAGCTTGCCCATGTTCCACGTTTCCGGGAACGCCATCAGCGCCGCCCGTCCGACGGAGTAGGTTTCCTTCGTGTACGAATCCGCAACCCACACGATCTTGATTTCCATCTGTTTGTTGCCGGTTTTCTGATCGATGACGAGCCTTGAAAAGTGCAGATCCGTTTCCTCGCCGCCCGTGATCACAAGCTTCGTTTCCTCGCCGGATTCCGTTTTCTCGGTCGTCTGATCGACCTTTGCGCCGCGCAGGACCGTCAGATCCATGCCGTAAAGGTCCGCCGCGTTCATCAGTTTTCGGAAGGTCTCGTCGTCATGGAACCGCTGTCCGTCGATCGCAACGGGAATATCGCCCTTCTGCACGCCCGCCTCATACGCGGGCGTTCCCTCTTCCACTTCCTGCACGATGATGGTGCTCTCGCCGCTCGTGCTGAACGTGCCGTACGCCAGCAGCATGACGAAGCACAGGAGCGTACAGGTCAGGATATTCATCACGGGTCCCGCGAGCACGACCAGAAACCGCTTCCACGCCGGCTTCGAGGAGAACAGCCGCGGATCCGGTCCCTTCGGTTTTTCCTCGGTTTTTTCCTCCGGATCGCTTTCTTCGAACGCTTCCGGCGCGATCTTTTCCTTCTCGTCGTTCAGTCCGTCCTCGCCGAAAAAGCGGCAGGAGCCGCCGATCGGCAGCGCACGCAGCGTGAATTCCGTCTGCTTCCCCTTGATGCCGAACAGCTTCGGACCCAATCCGACCGAAAACTCCGTGATCGTGAATCCCAGCCACTTGCCCATCAGGTAGTGACCGAGCTCATGCGTGATGACGAGCACCGAGAGCCCTAAAATCGCGATTAAAATATACCAGACCGTTTGCATATCGTTTCCTTATCGTTTCAATGATTTTTCGAACCGGTCGACCGCGTACCGCGCCGCCGCGTCCGCCGCCGCGATCGCTTCGATCGAATCGGCCGGACGGTTTCCGATCGCGTTCAGCGCGTATTCCACGCCGTCCTCGATCTCGCAGAATGCGATGCGTCCCTCGAAGAACAGTTCCGCCGCGCGCTCGTTGGCGCCGTTATAGACCGTCGGCATGATGCCGTCCGAACGGAGCGCGTCGTACGCCATGCGGATCGCGCGGAAGCGTTCCGGATCCGCAGGATAGAACTCGAGCGGATGCGCCGTATCGAGCTTCAGCGGCTCGCTCGGGCTTTCCGTCCGTTCGGGATACGTCAGCGCGTACTGGATCGGCAGCCGCATATCGGGCTTCGAAAGGTTTGCCATGACCGTACCGTCGCGGTACTCGACCATGCTGTGCACGATCGACTGCGGATGGATCAGCACCGAAATGTGATCCGCATCGAAATGGAACAGGCGGCTCGCTTCGATGATCTCGAGCCCCTTGTTCATCAGCGTCGCGGAGTCGAGCGTGATCTTTCTGCCCATCTTCCACGTCGGATGCTTCAGCGCGTCGGCAAGCGAAACGGTTTTGAGTTCCTCGCGCGTTTTCAGGAAGAACGGACCGCCCGACGCCGTCAGGATCAGGCGGCTGACCTCTTCCCTGCCGCCGTTCTGCAGGCACTGGAAGATCGCGCTCTGTTCGCTGTCGATCGGCAGAAGCTCCGCGCCGGAATACGCAAGCGCCGCGTCGACCAAAGCGCCGCCGCAGACGAGGCTTTCTTTATTTGCGATCGCGATGCGTTTGCCGTGCCGGATCGCCGCAAGCAGCGGCCGAAGCGCCGCGTAACCGGAGATCGCGAGAACGGTGACGTCCGCATCCGCTTCCGCCGCAAGCCGTTCCGCCGCGTCCGGTCCGGAAAAAGCGACCGTGCCCTCGGGCAAGCGCGTTTCATCGAGCGGCAGGACCGACGCGACAAACCGCGGCCTCAGCGCGTTCGCCTGCGCATAGAGCGTTTCGACGTCGCGTCCGCACGAAAGCCCGAACACCGAAAAGCGATCGGCATGCAGATTCAGCACGTCGACCGTCTGTGTTCCGATGGAGCCGGTTGCGCCCAAAAGTAAGACCGATCGTTTCATTCTATTTCACTCTGTTTTATTTCAGTCCGCCGAAGCGGCGTTCGCGCCCCGCAAAGTCTTTGAGCGCTTTGATGAGCTCATCGCGGGTGAAGTCCGGCCACTTGACGTCGGTAAAATACAGTTCCGCGTACGCGATCTGCCAGAGCAGGAAGTTCGAGACGCGCTCCTCGCCGCCGGTGCGGATCAGAAGATCCACGTCGCCGGAATCCGCGGTATACAGATTGCGCGAGATCGCCGCTTCGTCCGGCTCGTCCGTTTCCGAAAGCGCCAGCCGCATCGCGCGGACCAGCTCGGCTCTGCCGCCGTAGTTCAGCGCAATGTTGAGCTTCAGGCCCGGATTGTCCGCGGTCTTCCGCTCCGCCGCGCGCACGGTCTCCTGCACCGCCGTCGGAAACCAGGACAGGTCCCCGATGCTTTTGATGCGGACGCCGTTTTGATGCAGTTCGTCGATCTCGCGGTTGAAATACTCGATCAGCAGTCCGCAGAGAATGCCGATCTCGTCCTTCGGACGCTTGCGGTTCTCAGTCGAGAACGCATAGATCGTCAGCGATTCAACGCCGATATCCGACGTGAAGCGGATAATATCGCGAAGCGCGTTCACGCCGGCGCGATGCCCCGCCGCGCGCGGAAGACCCCTTCCGGTCGCCCAGCGTCCGTTGCCGTCCATGACGATCGCGATATGCTTCGGAATGCGGTCCGGCGCGAGTCCGAACTCCTTCAGTTCCCTGTCCGTGTATTTGCGCATACTGCTCCTGCGTAGAACGGGGGCGGTCGCGTCAGCGCGCAACGCCCCCTTCCGTGTCGTTTTTTTGCGGTCCCCGACCGCGTTACCGTGTGATCTCCGTTTGGAACGCGGACCAGTAGACGATCGTTTCCGTATCGGTCTCGACCGTTTTGATTACGCGCTTATCATCGCCTCTGCCGCCTTTTTTCGAGCGTACCTCGACGAAGCGAACGGGTTTTCCGCTCGCCGAAAGCAGCGTTTCCGCAGTCTTCAGGTCCAGTCCGAGGACGCTTCTCACACCGAGAGGATCTCCTTTTCCTTCGCCTGCAGGATCGCGTCGATGTCCTTGATGAACTCGTCGGTCATCTTCTGACCCTTTTCCTCGAGGCGCTTCTGATCGTCTTCGGTGATCTCGCCGTCCTTCTTCTGCTTCTTGATCTGATCGTTCAGATCGCGGCGAACGTTGCGGATCGCGACCTTGCTCTCCTCGCCCTTTTTGCGGACGGTCTTGACGAGGTCCTTTCTGCGCTCCTCGGTGAGCTCCGGGAAGATGAGACGGATGACCTTGCCGTCGTTCGCCGGGTTGATGCCGAGGTCGGATTTCTGGATCGCCTTTTCGACCGCGGGGATCATCTTCGCATCCCACAGCGAGATGATCAGCATGCGCGGTTCGGGCGTGCTGATATTACCGAGCTGGTTGATGGGCGTCATCGTGCCGTAATAGTCGACGGCGATGCGGTCCAGCACCTGCGCGTTCGCGCGGCCCGCGCGGAGGCTCGAAAGCTCGGCCTTCAGCACGTTCAGCGTCTTTGTCATTCTTTCTTTGGTTTCATCGATCAATTCCATCGGCATATCGTTTCCCTCCTTTTGTGTGGTTCCGTTCGTTCCGATTGCGGCTTACGCGTCGTTTCCGTCGATGCGCGTGCCGACCGTTTCGCCGTTCGCGACCCTGTCGATCTCGCTTCTTGCGAACACGAGGATCGGAAGATCGTTGTCGCGGCACATCGTGATCGCGCTCATGTCGATCGCCTTCAGATTATCACGGATCACTTTTTCATACGTCAGATGGTCGTAGCGGATCGCGTTCGGATCGAGCTTCGGATCCGCGCTGTACACCGCGTCGACGTTCTTTGCCATCAGCAGCGTATCCGCGCCGATCTCAAGCGCGCGCAGCGCAGACGCCGTGTCCGTCGAGAAGTACGGGCAGCCGGTTCCGCAGGCGAAGAGCACGACCTTGCCCTCGGCAAGCGCCGCTCTCGCGCCGCGGGCGGTGTACTCGTCCAGGAAGCGGTGCATCGGGATCGCGCTCATCGCGACCGTCGGCATACCTTGCCGTTCCAGGCAGTCCTGCAGTGCGAGCGTGTTGATCGCGGTCGAGAGCATGCCCATGCTGTCCATGCGCGAGCGCTCCTGCATGACCGTGTCGCGACCGCGAACGATATTGCCGCCGCCGACGACGACGCCGATCTCGAGCCCCGCGTCGTAAAGCAGTTTGATCTCTCGCGCGGTCTCCTCGACCTTTTCAAAACAGACCGGCTGATTCGCGCTCGAAAGCGCTTCGCCGGAAACCTTGATCAGAACTCGCTTCATCCCGCATACCTCCCTATTATGCTGTTCAGTATACCATATACTTTGCAAAAAGAAAAGAGGTTGCAAAAAACTCCGCAGGTTTTTTGCAGCCTCAAAAGATTGCGTACGATCAATCCTTTCGCATCAGCTTCCGTCCGCACAATCCCGCGCCGATCAGCAGGACCGCGACGGCAAGCACGAACGAGAGTTCGCGCACGGGCGCGATCGTCGTCGCGGGGAAACCCGCGGCAAGGAACGCAAGAACGAAACTTCCGGCGACGAGCAGCAGCACGCCGAGCGCGCGCCGCGCTTTCTGTTTTTTCAGCAGGAGCAGCACGAGCCACGCGGCGGCAAGGATCACCGTTCCGACAAGCGCCAGCAGGAAGTAATAATTCAGCACGAGCCGCGGCAAAGCAAAGCCCGCCTCCGGCGCGTAGCCGTCGCGCACGTACAGAGGTTCGCGCTCCGTATTGTTGTACGGTTCGAAGAATACGGCGTCCACGCCATCAAGCGGGATCACCGTCTGAACGGGTTCCCCGCCGGACGCAAACCAGCTGCGCCAAAGAGTCGTATACGCCGAAACGCTGACCTCCCCGCCGTTTACGGTAACGACGACGTCAGCCGCCTGATTCGTCTTCAGGATCAAACGCCCCGACAAGACGTCGCTCGTCTTTTGATCTTCTTCTCCATCCGGATGCAGAACGGCCACGTCCTCCAGCGCGATCCGTTCACCATCGTCGGTTATCAGGTACGTCTTCCCCGTTTCCGAATCGATCTCAATATTTGTCAGAACAAGGTCGTCCCCCTGAACCGCATAGAGCAGATTTCCCTTGACCGCGAACCGGATCGCGCGCTCGATCCGGACGGTTTCAAACGCAGCTTCCTTTGTGTGCACCGCATACGGTTTCAAAAGCCGCGCCGCACAGCCGATCAGCAGCGCAGCGACGAGACATGCGATCAAACCCGCGATCAAAAGACCGCGTTTTTTGACCGCTCTTTTTACGGTTTTCAAAGGCGCCGCCGGTTCCGTCTCCACCGGCGTTTTCAGTTCCTCATATGCTGCTCTGCAGTCCCCGCACGTTTCGAGATGCGTATTTACAAAGGCGGTCGATTCCTCGCTCGCCAGATTCTCCGCAACGAGCGGCAAAAGGTCCTTTACGATCCCGCAGTTTTTCATTGCTTATTCCTCCAATTCCGCTTTGACGCGCTGTTTTGCGCGGTGGAAGGTGACGCATGCCCAGTTCGCCGTTTTCCCGAACAGCTTTCCGATGTCTTCGAACGGCATTTCGCCGTACACGCGCAGCAGGAAGACCTCCTTATACGGCTCGTCGAGACGGTGCACCGCCTCGCTCGCGCGTTCGGCCTCGACGGTTCGGACCGCAAGGTCCTCCGGCGAATCCGCGGGACTTTCGAGCGTGTCCGAAAGCGGCTCCGGCCGCTGCTTTCTCCGTTCGGAAAGGTACTTGTTCTTGGCGATCTGACAAAGCCATACGCGCAGTTCACAATCGCCGCGGAATCCGTGCAGACGCTGCATCGCCTTCAAGAAGGTCTCGCCCGTCAGTTCCTCGGCTTCGTCGGCGTTCCCGGTCAGTTTCAGACAGTACCGGTACACGTCCGTGAAATATGCGCGATAGATTTGTTCGATCGGCTTCATCGTTTCATCTTCCCTTTATAGGACGCACAGGATCGGAAAATCTTACAGAAAAAAACGGCGCCGCTTTTGCGGCGCCGCGTTCGTTATTCGTCGGTTTCCAGAAGCGCCGCGGCGAAGTCGTCCGCGTCGAAGCGCCTCAGATCGTCGATCCCCTCGCCCACGCCGATGAACCGGATCGGGACCTTCAGCGTGTCGGAGATCTGCACGGTCACGCCGCCCTTCGCGGTGCCGTCGAGCTTGGTGAGGATGACGCCGGTGAGCTCGCAGACCTCGAGGAACGCCTCCGCCTGCGCGACGGCGTTCTGTCCGGTGGTCGCGTCGAGCACCAGAAGCACCTCGCACGGAACGTCCGGAAGCTCGCGCGCGATGACGCGGCGGATCTTGTTGAGCTCGTTCATCAGGTTCTTTTTGTTGTGGAGCCGTCCCGCCGTATCGACGAGCAGCAGATCGCAGGCCTTTGCGCGGTACGAAGCGATCGCGTCGAACACGACCGCCGCGGGGTCCGCGCCCTCCTGATGCCGCACCATCGGCACGCCCGCCCGGTTCGCCCATTCGCCGAGCTGCTCCGCCGCCGCCGCGCGGAAGGTATCCGCCGCCGCGATCAGCGGTTTTCTGCCCGAAAGCGCGTACTCGTTTGCGATCTTGCCGATCGTGGTCGTTTTGCCGACGCCGTTGACGCCGACGATCAGAAGCACCGCCGGTCCCTCGTCGACCATAAACGGTTTGTCGGTGCGGACCGCGTCCGCAATGAGCAACGCCAGCGCATTCTTTGCGTCCGCGCGCTCGGTAAGCTTCTGCTCCTTCACCTTGTCGCGCAGACCGTCCAGAAGCCGCTCCGCGGTGTCCATGCCCATGTCGGCAAGGATCATCGCCTCTTCGAGCTCCTCATAGAACGCGTCGTTGATGCCGTCCTTGTTGAACAGCGTCGAAAACCAGTCGTTCGTTTTGTGCAGGCCTTCCTTCAGCCGGGAAAACCAGCCTTTTTTCTTGTCTTTCTTCTCCATTATGCCGTTTCTCCGAATCTTGCCGAGACGATGCTCGAGATGCCCTTTTCCTCCATCGCCACGCCGTACAGCGTGTCGCAAACCTCCATGCTGCCCTTGCGGTGCGTGATGATAATGAACTGCGTTTCGTCGGAATAGGTCTTCAGATAGTTTGCGAACTTCGAGACGTTCGCCTCGTCAAGCGAGGTCTCGATCTCGTCGAGCACGCAGAACGCCGGCGCCTTGCGTTTCAGCATGGCGAACAGCAGGGCGATCGCCGTCAGCGCGCGTTCGCCGCCCGACAGCAGCGACAGAAGCTGGAGTTTCTTTCCCGGCGGCTGTGCGATAATGTCGATGTCGCAGTTCAGAACGTCGCTCTTGTCGGAAAGCCGCAGTTCGGCATGCCCGCCGCCGAACAGTTCGACGAACGTGTCCGCAAAGTTCTGCTGGATCTTCTCAAACTCGACGACGAACGTCTGCTCCATCGTTTTGGTCAGCTGTCCGATCAGGGTGTACAGGTCGTTCTTCGCCTGCTCGAGATCGGCGTACTGCGCCGAAAGCGAATCGTAGCGTTCGGAGACCGTCTTATAATCCTCGATCGCGGAAACGTTGATGTCGCCGAGCTCCCGGATCTCGCTCTTCAGCGCCGCGACGCGCTGCTGCGTTGCGCCGACCGCAATGTCGTGACGGAGCGCCTGCGCGTTCTCGTACGTCAGTTCGTATTCCTCCCAGACGCGGTCCGCGAAATTCTTAAGCTCCATTTCCATTCGGCTCATGGAAAGCTCGTTCTTATGCTTGCGTTCGCCGAGCGTGCGGTACGCTTCCGCAAGATCGTCGCGCTCGCGGCGGTACTGGCTCAGCAGGTCGTTGATGCGCGTGCGCTCCGCTTCGAGCTTGGACTGCTCTTCCTTTGCGCGGTTCAGTTCCTCCTGCTCGCCGGAAATGCTGCGCTCCATTTCGGAAAGGCGTTCGTCCGCCTGCGCGACCGATTCGGAAAGCGCTTTGCGTTCGGATTCAAACGAGCCGATGCGCTGTTCGGTCAGCGCGAGGTCGCGGCTCAGGCGGTTGTGCTCGGCGCGTCTTGCGTCCGCCTCCTTTTCGAGCGCGGTCAGCCGGATGCGGCGTTCGGTCAGCGCGGCGACGCGCTCCTCGCGCGCCTGCTTGTCCGCGGCGATCGCAAGCTGCTCTTTCCGGATGTCCTCGGTGCTCAAAAGGTTCTGCTGCTGGATGTCGTTCTCGACGGTGGCCGCACGTTCGCGCCGCTTTTCGATATCGGCGATGCTCTCGTGCACGTCGCCGCGCTCGTCTTTGAGCTCCTGCACCGCTTCTTCCGCTTCCCGAAGATCGCGGTCGATGATGTCGCACTGCTCCCTGAGCCGGACAAGTTCAAGCTCGTCCTCATGCGACGCGGCGAGGAATGCGTCGATCTGCGTATCCTTCAGAAGGATCTGCTTTTTCTGCTCCTCGATCTCGTTCTGCTTCTCCCGGACCGTCTTTTCGGCGGCCTTCAGCTGCTTTTTGATCTCCTCGACCTCGCGCTCTCTGCCGAGCAGCGAGAAGCCGGATTTTTTGAGGCTGCCGCCCGTCATTGTGCCGCCGGTGGACAGGAAGTCGCCCAGAAGCGTTGCGATGTGGAACGCGCTGCGCGATTTTTTGCGCAGTGCGATCGCGGCGTCGAGCGTTTCGGTGATGACCGTGCGCCCGAGCAAATACTCCGCGACTACGGAAACGCGCTTGTCGCACTGCACAAGCTCGCTCGCAAGCCCGACCACGCCGGGCTCGCGCAGAAGCGCGCGCTCCTTTTCGGACAGCGGGTTCGGATTCAGAAGCGTCGTCGGCAGCAGCGTGACGCGGCCGAGATCGTTCTTTCGCGCGTATTCGATGACCGTCTTCGCTTCCTCAGCGGTCGTTGTGACGATGTTCTGCAGCGTTCCGCCCAACGCCATGCCGACGGCCGTTTCGACCTTTTTCGGCACGCTCAGAAGCTCTGCGACGGGTCCGATGATGCAGTTCCTGAGTTCCGCGTCCGTTTCCGCCGCAGTCAGCACCGCGCGGACGCTGTTCTGGTAGCCCTCGTGGGAACGGACCATTTCGGAAAGCACCCGCTCGCGCGAGGAGAGCGCGCCGACGTTCTGTTCGGCAACGCGAAGCTCCGCCTGTTTCGCGAGGAAATCGGATTCCATTTCAAGCCGCTCGCGCTGCGCATCCCTGCGCGCGGCCATGTGCTCGTTCATCTTCGCCGCCTGCGCGTCGACCGCTGCCTTCGCGGTTTCGGATTCCTTTTTGAGCGCATCGACCTTCGCCGCCGCTTCGGCATCCTCGCCGTCGAGCGCCGTGAGACGGTCCCTGAGCGCCGCCGCCATCGTATCGAACCGGGAAAGATCGCTCTTCGCGTCCGCAAGGCGGTTCATCGCCTCCATGACCGCGGCCTTCTGCGCTTCGACCGCCGCTTCGCGCGAGCCGATCGCTTCGTCGGTCATCCGGATCGCTTCGGTCTCCGCCGTGATCTGCTCGGTCAGCTCCGCAAGCGCGTCGACGCCGGTATCTCCCCGCTCGTTTGCTTCGATCTGCGCGCGAAGCTCGCCGCAGGCGCGCTGCGCGCCGTCGCATTCCGCGTCGATGCGGAGGATCTCCTTTTTCGCGTGCTCGCGCCGCTCGATCAGAAGATTGCTCTCGCCGACGTGCGATTCCACGCCGGACAGCATTTCGATGACCTTGTTCTGCTGCGCCGCCGCGCGTTCGTCGATCTCGCGGACCTCGGATTCGAGTTCCAGGGACTGCTCGCCGAGCGTGCGGTTTTTCGCCTCATTCAGCGCGATGTCGTTTTCGAGCGCTTCGGTCTGATCCGCGAGCGTTTTCATGCGTTCGCGCATGCGATCGCTGTTGTACAGGAACAGGTTGACCTCAAGGTCCTTGAGTTCCTCGCGCAGCTTCAGATATGCGTGCGCCGTGGCACTCTGTTCCTTCAGCGGTTCGATGCGGTCGCCGAGTTCCTTTAAGGTGTCGGCGATGCGTTCCATATTGCGCTCGGTGTTTTCCAGCTTGCGTTCGGCTTCCTCCTTGCGCACGCGGTAGCGCATGACGCCCGCCGCCTCCTCGAGCGCCGTTCTGCGGTCGCCCGATTTGTTCGAAAGGATCTCGTCCACGCGGCCCTGCGAAATGATCGAGTAGCCGTCTTTGCCGATGCCCGTATCGCGGAACAGTTCGGAAATGTCCTTCAGGCGGCAGTTGCGCCCGTTCAGCACGTATTCGCTCTCGCCCGAACGGAACATGCGCCGCGTGACCGCGACCTCGTCGTAATCGACTGGCAGCAGGTGATCGCCGTTGTCGAACGTCAGCGTGACTTCGCACATCGACTGCGGCTTGCGCTTCTGCGTGCCGTTGAAGATGACGTCTTCCATTTTTGTGCCGCGCAAAGCGCGCGCGCTCTGCTCGCCAAGCACCCAGCGCACCGCATCCGCAATATTGCTCTTTCCGCTTCCGTTCGGTCCGATGACCGCCGTAATGCCCGAGCCGAACATGAGCTCGGTCTTTTTCGCAAACGATTTGAAGCCGGAGATGTCCAGTCTTGTCAGTCTCATTTCGTTTCCAACCTCGAAAGCGCGTCCTCGGCAGCCGCCTGTCCCGCGCTCTGTTTTGAATGTCCGCTGCCCGTTCCGAGCACCTTGTCGTCGAGCATCGCCTGCATCGTGAACGTTTTGCAATGATCGGGCCCCTCTTCGCCGACGAGGCGATAGACGACCTGTTTGCCGTGCGTTCTTGCATGGATCAGCTCCTGCAGACGCGTCTTGTGATCCTTTTCGAAAACGGGTTTGCTGAGATCCAGCTGCGAAAGCACGTACCGGTGAATGAACGTGCGCGCCGGCTCGAGTCCGCCGTCCAGAAAGATCGCCGCGATCACCGCCTCGAACGCGTCGGACACGATCGAGGGCTTCTCTCTGCCGCCGTTCGCATCTTCGCCGCGTCCCAGAAGCAGATATGCGCCGAGATCGATCTTCTGCGCGGCTTTATACAGCGCGTCCTCGCATACGATCGACGCGCGGTTTCTGGTCAGCTGTCCCTCCTGCATCTTCGGGAAGCGGAAGAACAGCTCCTCGGAAACGCACAGTTCGAGGACCGCGTCGCCCAGGAACTCCATTCGCTCGTTGTCGCCGCCCTCGCCGGGCACGTACGACGAATGCATGAGTGCGCGCTTCAGATACTCGGGTTTTTGAAACGCGTACCCAAGCTGATTCTGCAATTCGTTCAGATGCTCTTTCGTCAGCATATTCTCTTTACCAAAAAAACCCGCACGGAAAGCGTGCGGGTCGGTTCGACTTGCCTTTTTCGCCGCTTATTTCTTCAGATAACGAAGAATATCGCCGACGGTCTGCACCTTGGGCAGCTCCTCGTCGGGGATCTCGGTGTCGAATTCCTGTTCCATATCCATGACCAGTTCGACCACGTCCAGAGAATCCGCATGCAGATCCTCCACGAGATTGCTCTCCATCGTGATGGTCTTCGGGTCAATGTCCAGCTGTTTGCCGATGATCTCGCAGATTTTTTCGAATTCCATGATATCTCCCTTCCGTCCTTGCGGACGATTCGATCACTGATTTATTTTACAAAAAACGCTTGGGTTTGTCAATCCTCAATGTTCAGCGTCTCGGCAAAGGCGCCGATCGTTTCCGTCACGCCGCCGCGCACGAGCCGGGTCGCCTGCAGGAGGCAGACCTTGACCGATTTTGCGTCGGAACTGCCGTGTCCTTTGATGATGCCGCCGTTGATGCCCAAGAGCGGCGCGCCGCCGTATTCGGTGTAATCCAGTTTCTTTTTGAGCGAATTGAACGCTGGTCTGCCGATCAGTCCCGCCATCTTGCCGCGCGCCGATTCCATCAGGGATTTCTTCAGCATCGTCGCGATCCACTTCGCCACGCCCTCCGTCGTTTTCAGCATGACATTGCCGTCGAAGCCGTCGCAGACCAGCACGTCGACCGCGCCGCTCGTGAGGTCGCGCGCCTCGACGTTGCCGATGAAGTTCAGGCCCTCGACCGCCTTGAGCCGCTGATGCGCTTCCTTGACGAGCGCGTTGCCTTTCTCCTCTTCGGTGCCGTTGCATAGCAGACCCACGCGCGGGTTTTTGACGCCCTCGACCGCCTCGAGATACGCCGCGCCCATCAGCGCGAACTGCACGAGATAGCCGGGCTTGCAGTCCGTGTTTGCACCGCAGTCGATGATCTCGGTCACGGTCCCCGCCATCGTCGGAATCAGCGTCGCGAGCGCCGGCCGCTTGATGCCCTTGTGCCGCCGCACGATCAGCGTCGCGCCGGTCAGCACCGCGCCGGTGCTGCCTGCGGAAAAGAGACAGTCCGCCTCATGATCGCGCACGCATTCGAGCGCCTTGACGAGACTCGAATCCTTCTTCTTGCGGATCGCCTCGGTCGGGTGTTCGCCCATGTCGATCGTTTCGGTCGTGAAGACGGTCTCCGTGCGGTCCGAAACCTCCGGATGCGCCGCCGCAAACGCCTTCAGAACGTCCTCGTTTCCGAAGAGCTTCAGGTT
The DNA here is from genome assembly GCA_946411635.1 of uncultured Clostridia bacterium. Classification (GTDB taxonomy): domain Bacteria; phylum Bacillota; class Clostridia; order Christensenellales; family CAG-138; genus UBA3792. Next base: position 126,775 of record CAMKES010000002.1, read on the forward strand.
CACGCCCTCCGCTTCGGGCTCCTTCAAAAATGCCAGAACGCCGTCCAGCACCGCCTGGGGCGCGTTGTCGCCGCCCATCACGTCCACTGCAAGCTTCATAATTCCCCTCGCTCTTAAAAATCATACGATCCTTCCGATCGCTTTAACCGATTTATTATACCCCAAAACACAGCAGGATGCAAGAAAAACTCATCGGTCGTCGCGGACGTCGTGGACGACGTACGGCTTCGGATCCAGAAGCGCTTCGCGCATGAAGCCCGGGTAGAGCGTGCGCGGATCATCCGGCGCGACCCAGACGAACGGTTCTTCTCCGTCGGCGATATGATCCGACGCGGGCGCGAAGTCCGCGGGCGCGTTCATATAGAAATAGAACGCGAGCTCATAGACCGGCTTTCCGAAGAGCTTCGGGCTGTCGTTATAGAAATACACCTCGCTGACGTAACCGAGCCGGTCGACCGTCATCTTTACGCCGGTCTCCTCGAAGACCTCGCGCACGACCGCTTGCTCCGCCGTCTCGCCGAACCGGATGCGGCCGCCGACCGAGTAACAGTAGTCGCCGAATTTGCTCTTAACCATCAGCGCCCTTTCGTCTTTGATGATGATCGCGCCGACGCGGACGTTCAGAATTCCGTCGCCGCAGGGGACGCACAGATCGGGTCCGAGTATTGTTTCCATACGTTGCTCCTTTTGATACGGTCCGTTCATACACCTCATCCGTCACCTTCGGCGGCAGCTTTCCCTCAAGGGGAAGTCTCCATCCGCCCGAGCCAACGGCCTTCCCCGCAAGGCGCAGATCTGCGCCGCGGAATATATCACGAGGGAGTCAGAAAACTCTGACTCCCTCAAACTTGTGGTGCTCCCGCTCGGGAAGCTCCGATCCGGTCATTCCGAACGGGCAATCATGGTATCTTATTTGTCGTCTTCCATGTTGATGACTTCTCTGCCATCGTAATAGCCGCAGTTCTTGCAGACCGTGTGCTGCGCTTTCAGCTCGTGGCACTTCGGGCACTCGACGAGGTTCAGCGCGACCGCCTTCGAATTGTTCGCTCTGCGCGAATCTCTTCTCGCCTTCGACGTTTTTCTCTTGGGTACTGCCATGATTACACCTCCTTATGATCGTTCAATAATGATTCGAGCGCGGATAGGCGCGCGTCGATTTTTTGTTTGGAACAACTGCATTGCCCCAGGTTCAGATCGGCGCCGCACACGGGACAGAGTCCCTTGCACGATTCGCTGCAGACGGTCGTCATCGGCATCTCCAGAAAGAAATTGTCGAAGAACGCTTCGGTCAGGTCCAGCTTTTCGCCCTCGTACGGATAGAGCTCATCGTCCGGCGTCTTGTAGATCGAACGTACGAAATGCTCCGTAAACGGGAACGAAAGCGTCTGAACCATCGGTCGATTGCAGCGCGCGCAGGTCGTTTCGTACGAAACCTCGGCCTCGGCGTCCACACGGAACGTTTTTCCGTCGTAAACGTACGTGCCGATTAGCTTGCCCGTGCCGACAAACGTCACGGGATCGCCCGCGAACGACTGCGGTTCCGGCTTGCCCTCCCACGCGAACGGGAACGGCTCGCCGACCCGACGCAATGCTTCATTGACCGATACAACCATATGCAACCTCAAAGTGAACCAACGGTTATTTTAACCATTCCGGCGACGTTTGTCAACAGTTTTCTTTCCCTGTTTTCCCTTTTTCTTCGGGATTTTCGGCGCATCGTCCGTCCGCTCCGGCGGAACGAGCGCATTTCTGCCCGTTCCGATCAGATCCTCGCGGTGACAAAGCGCCAGCGCCTTGCGGACCGTGCTGAAATTCGAGGGCAGAAAGTACTGCATCAGCGCGCGCTGCATCGCTTTTTCCTTCGGATCCTTCGGCACGAACACGGGCTGCATCGTACGCGGATCGAGGCCCGTGTAGTACATGCAGGTCGACACCGTTCCGGGCGTCGGATAGAAGTCCTGCACCTGCTGCGGACGGTGCCCCGTCTTTTTGAGATACTGCGCAAGCTCGACCGCGTCGCGGAGCGTACAGCCGGGATGCGAGCTCATCAGATACGGCACGACATACTGTTTCCTGCCGAGTCGCTCGTTCATGCGCGCATAGCGGCGCAGGAACTCCTCGTACAGCGCGTGCGGCGTCTTGTTCATGTAATAAAGCGTGCGGTCCGCGATGTGCTCCGGCGCGATCTTCAGCTGACCGCTGACGTGATGCTCGCAAAGCTCCCGTAAGAACGCGTCGCTTTTGTCGTAGAGCAGATAATCGAAGCGGACTCCGCTGCGGATAAAGACCTTTTTGACGCCGGGCACGGCGCGAAGCTTCCTGAGAAGCGCGACGTAGTCCTCGTGACTGACCTCCAGGTTCTGACAGCGCTCGTAGCCGATGCACGAACGATTCCTGCACACGCCGGATTTGAGCTGTTTTCTGCAGGCGGGCTTGCGGAAGTTCGCCGTCGGTCCGCCGACGTCGTGGATGTAGCCCTTGAAATCGGGATCCTTCGTCATCTCCCGCGCTTCCTTCAGGATCGACTCGTGGCTTCTTGCCGAGATCACGCGGCCCTGATGGAAGGTCAGCGCGCAGAAATTGCAGCCGCCGAAGCATCCGCGGCACGACGTGATCGAAAACTTCACCTCGTCGATCGCGGGGATCTTTTCCCTGTACGACGGGTGCGGACGGCGCGTGAACGGCAGCGCGTACACCGCATCCATCTCCTCCGTCGAAAGCGGCGGCTGCGGCGGATTCTGCACGAGACAGCCCTTTTCGTGCGGTTGTACGAGCCGCTTTCCGCGGATCGCGTCCTGTTCCTCGAACTGGATCCGAAACGCTTCGGCATATTTGCGCCGGTCGGTCGAGACCTCCGAAAACGACGGCAGCACGATCGCGTCCGGGACCTCTGACGGGTCGTTCACGCGGAAGCACGTGCCGGGGATATCGCGGATCTCATGCACCGGCACGCCCGCGTCGAGCGCGTCGGCGATGGCCGCGACGCTGCGCTCGCCCATGCCGTACATCAGGATGTCCGCGCCGGAATCGTACAGGATCGAATGGCGCACGCGGTCGTCCCAGTAATCGTAATGCGCGAAGCGGCGGAGACTTGCCTCGATGCCGCCGATCAGCACCGGAACGTGCGGGAACGCTTCCCTGCAGCGGTTCGCGTACACGATGACGGCGCGGTCGGGACGCCTTCCGGCTTTGCCGCCGGGCGTATACGCGTCGTCGCTCCGCCGCTTTTTGGCGGCGGTGTAGTGATCGACCATGGAATCGAGATTCCCCGCCGAAACCAGAAACGCCAGCCGCGGCTTTCCGAGACTTTTGAACGCCTCGGCGTCGTGCCAGTCCGGCTGTGCGATGATCCCCACCGTATATCCGCGGCTTTGCAGAATCCGCGCGATGATCGCCGTGCCGAAGCTCGGATGATCGATGTACGCGTCGCCGCTGATATAAACAAAATCAAGCCCGTCGATTCCGCGGGCTTTCATTTCGTTCGCCGATAACGGCGGTATGGTCTGGATCGGATTCCGGTTCACTTCATTTGCTGTTCGGCCGCTTTCGCGCGTCTGCGCTCCTCGTCGGTAACGGTGGCGTGCGGCGAGACGGGTTCGACGCCTCTGACCTGCCTTGCGGCCTCCACGCCCTGCTGCGACATCTCGGAAACGAGATACTCGATGGTCGCGGCCATCTCTTTGCGCTCGGTCTCCATCTGACGAAGCTGCACGATCAATTCGTCCAGATACCGGTCCACGTCCTCGCGGTCGTACCCGAACAGGGATTTCTTGAATTCCTTATTGACGATGCTCTCCGCCTTGATCATGGGAGTCCTTCCGCGTTACATGTCGGAATAGCCGGTGTCCTCGCCGGTGTCCTCAACGTCGACTTCACGCGGCGCAACGAGGAAGATCCCGCGCGAGATCTTGTTGACGGTGCCGTTCAGCGCATAGATGGCGCCGAGCAGGAAGTCCAGCACGCGCTGCGCGCAGCTGCCCTCGAGCTCTTCCATATTGACGATGACCGGACGGCGGTTCTTGAGGTTGTCGACGATGTTCTGCGCGTCGTCGTAGCAGACCGGATGATACACGATCATCTTCATGGACGCCAGATTCTGCGGGATCGGCTGCGCGTCGCCGCCGCCCATCAGCGCGTTTTCACGGCGTCTGGAACGCGGTTTCGGCTGCTCGGCCGGCTGCTGTTCGTCCTTAAAGACTTCTTCCTCTTCGGTCTCTTCCAGTCCGATGAAATTCAAAAACTTACCCATTTTGTGTTCCTCCCGTAAGTATTCGCGGTCCGAAGATCGCCGTTCCGACGCGTACGGTCGTTGCGCCTTCCTCGATCGCGACGTCGTAATCGTGGCTCATGCCCATCGACAGCGTATCGATCGGAAGCGCGGGATACGCGCTTTTCAGTTGCTCGAACCGGGTCCGCATTTCCCGGAAATACGCACGCACCGCTTGCCGGTCTACGGCGGGCGGCACGCACATGAGTCCGCGAAGACGCACGTGGTCGAGCGTCGCGATCCGTTCCGCAAGCGGATCGAGCGCCTCGGGCAGCACGCCGCCCTTCTGCGTCTCGCGTCCGATATTGACCTCGATCAGGATGTCCTGCACCAGATCGTTGCGCGCGGCATAGGCATGGATCGCGTCAAGCAGCGGCTCCCGATCGACCGATTGGATCAGATCCGCTTTTCCGCAGATATATTTTACCTTGTTCGTCTGCAGTTGTCCAATGAAATGTGCCCTTAAACGATGCTGTTTATAAAAAGTTAACTTTTCCGTGAACTCCTGCGCGCGATTTTCGCCGATCTCGGTCACGCCGGCCTCGACCGCCTGCAGGATCCGGTCCGTTCCGACGAACTTCGTGACGGCGATCAGCGTCACGTCGGACGCCGCGCGTCCGCTTCTCTGACAGGCGAGATGCATTGCTTCGCGAACGGTCTCCAGATTGTCCCGAATCGTCACGATTTGTTCTCCTCCTTTTCCTCCACCGGCATGCGGACCTTCAGTCCCGCGAACAGCGAGATCGTGCCGTCGCGCGCGGAAACGATCGCGTTTCTGCCGTCGCTTCCCGCGATCCAGACCGCGATCTTCTGATAGCTGCCGTCCGTCGTTTTCACGAAGAGATACGGCACGCCGTCCGAGAACTGCAGATAATCGACCGGCACATACAGGCCGGACGCATTGTTCTGCACGGAGATCTCGACCACGCGCGTGGTCAGGAACGGCCGCACGTCCGCGTCGACCTGCATCACGTACAGAACGCCGCTCGCGGTATCCTTCTCGGCCATTATCCTGCCCTGGTACGCGCCCTTCACACCCTTTACCGTGAACGAATAGGTCAGGCCCGGCATCAAGCGGTCCGTGCTCTTTCCGCCCTGCACGAACGCAAGGTAGAAGGTCGAACGGTCGGTCACGATCCGGTAATAAAAGTTCTCGTTGTCCATGCTGATCGACGGCGAATTCAGGATTCGCTTGACCAGCGGAACCGTGAGCTGCGAAACGTCGCGCAGGTTCTCTTCGTTTGCATCCGAATAGAAGCTGACGTATCCGTTGTATTCCGATACGATCGTGCGCGCGCTTGCGGTCTCGAACGTCCGTTTCAGATCGTCGATCTCCTTCACGGCCTCCTCGACGGACGATGGATCCTTCAGCGCGCCGACCATCGTCTGGCGGCGCTGCTCCTGCAGCGTGATCAGCTGCGTTTCAAGCGCGGCATATTCCGCTCTGCGCGTTCCGTCGTTCGCCGCAGCGCGCATCTCTTTTGAAACGGCGTTGATCTGCTCGTTGAACCGCGTGACCTGCTCCGGAAGGGTCCCTCCCATTTCGGTGCGCAGCATCGATTCCAGATTCGTGTACAGAACGGCTTCCTTCTCACAGATCTGCGAGATCGTGCTCTCGTACGAATACGGATACAGGACCGCGATCGCGTCGCCCTCGGCGACGGTCGCGCCCTCGCCGAGCAGAATGCGGCTGTCGCTCGCAGACTCGGTAACGAGCCGCTCGCTTCTGACGACGACCGCTTCGCTTTCGATCTCGGTATACAGCGTCAGGTGTTCGAGTTTTCTGACGTTGCCCGTGACTTTTTTCATCAGGAAGATTGCGCCCGCAACAAAGACCACCAGCAAAACGAAGCTGGCGCTCAGCAGCAGATAAAAGCGCTTACTTGCCCGAAAGCCCTGTGCCATCCGATTCTACCTCATACCCCGGCTTCGACGATCTGCCGTGCTGCCGGTCGAAATTCTCCCGATTCTTTGCAAGATATCCGTCCAGAAGATCCTGTGCGCTCATGCCGGAGCGGATGCACATGCTGACGAAAAAGTGCAGCACGTCCACGAGCTCGCCCCGGATCGCGTCCGGATCCAGCGGCTTTTCGTTCTTCCACCATTTCCAGTTGAGTTCGTTCAGAAGCTCCGTGAGCTCGTCCATGCACGCGAGGATATCCTTCTGCATCCACACCTCGTACGGAAAGTCAAGATGCCTGCGCGTCATGATATCTTCGTCCAGCTGCTTCTGCAGCCGGAAAATCGTTTCAAGCCTGTCTTCCATTTTTAGCCCACCAGTCCTTTACCGCGGAAATGAGGGCGTCCTTTACGTTCCCGACGCGTCCGACCGCGCAGAACGAAGCCGCCTCCGGCGACAGCAGCGACGCCGCCGCTTCCTTCACCGCTTCTATTGTAACACATTCGATACGGTTTAGGGTAGCCTCTAAATCATATTCTTTGTTCAAAAGCAGCGCGGTTTTGCCGAGCGCGCTCATATGCGCCATCGTGGACTCCATGCCGAGCAGATAACTGCCCTTCAGCTGCTGCTTGGCGCGGGTGAACTCCGCGGCGGTAACGCCTTCCGCGCGCACGTCGTCCAGTTCCTTCAGCAGAAGCGCCAGCACCTCCTGCGTCTGCGCTTCCGTACAGCCCGCGTAGAAGCAGAGGCTGCCCGCGCCGCGGTACGCCATCGGATAGGAATAGACCGAGTACGCGAGCCCGCGCTCCTCGCGGATATGCTGGAACAGCCGCGAGCTCATGCTGCCGCCCAATGCGTTCGACAGCACGGCCTGCGCGTAATACGCGTCGGTTCCGAGCGCGGCGGCGGGGATCGACAGGCACAGATTGATCTGCTCCGCATCCTTCTGCACCGCGGAAGCGGTCAGCCCCGGCTCGATCGAAACGGACGGGACCTCCCGCCGCTCTCCGCGGCCGACGTCCTTGAAATACCGCTCCAGAAGCGACAGGAGCGCCGGCTTCTCGAAGCTGCCGGCAACGGAGATCACGACGTTCTCCGCCGTATAGTGCCGCTGCATGTAGGCGAGCAGATCGTCCCTTTTCAGCGCGCGCACCGTTTCCTCCGTTCCGAGGATCTCGGATTCGAGCGGCGTACGGCGGAACAGCTGTTCGCCGGCCTTCGAGAAGGCCAGATCCTCCGGGCTGTCGTCCGTCATGGCGATCTCCTCCAGCACGACGCCCTTTTCCATTTCGAGCAGATCCGGCGCGAACGTGCTGTGCAGCAGGATGTCCGAAAGCAGCGCGACGGCGGTCTCGACGTCCTCGTCCAGCGCCTTGATATGGAAGCAGGTGCATTCCTTCGCGGTAAACGCGTTCAGGTTCGCGCCGATCGCGTCCGTTTCCGCCGCGATATCCGACGCGGTGCGCGTTTCCGTACCCTTGAAGAGCATGTGCTCGATGAGATGCGAAACGCCGGAAAGCGGTTCCGGTTCAAACACCGATCCCGCGTTGACCCAGACGCCGATCGCGACCGAGCGGACGGAATCCATGTGCTCCGTCACCACGCGAATGCCGTTTGAAAGAGTCGTTTGTTCGATCATGTCCGATCACCTCCGAGATAAAAGAAGGGCAGTCTTCGCTGCCCCTCTTTATTCTGTTCGTTCGGTTTCCTTCGTATGCCGAAGCTTACGCGTCGGGAAGCAGATCCTTGCGGGTCAGTCCGATCTTGCCGGTCTTCGGATCGATCTCGAACACGCGCACGAGCACCTGATCGCCGAGATTCAGAACGTCCTCGACCTTGTTCACGCGCTCCTTCGCGATGCGGGAGATGTGCAGAAGTCCGTCGGTGCCGGGCTTGAGGTTCACGAACGCGCCGAATTCCTTGATGCCGACGACGGTCCCGAGATAGACCTTGCCGACTTCGATGTCCTCGACGATACCGTCGATGATGCGCTTCGCTTCCTCGGCCGCCGCCTGGTCGGGCGACGCGATGAAGACGCTGCCGTCGTCCTCGATGTCGATCTTGACGCCGGTCTTTGCGATGATGCCGTTGATGGTCTTGCCGCCGCTGCCGATAACGTCGCGGATCTTGTCCGGATTGATCTTGAAGGTCAGGATGCGCGGCGCATAGGGCGAAAGCTCTGCGCGCGGCTCGGCGATCGTCTCCGCCATCTTGTCCAGGATGAACAGACGGCCTTTGCGCGCCTGTTCGAGCGCGCGGGTCAGGATCTCGCGGTCGATGCCCTTGATCTTGATGTCCATCTGGATCGCGGTGATGCCGTCACGCGTACCCGCCACCTTGAAGTCCATGTCGCCGAGGAAGTCCTCGAGACCCTGGATGTCGGTGAGGATCGCGATGTTGCCGGAGTCGACGTCCTTGATGAGACCCATCGCAACGCCCGCAACGGGCTTTTTGATCGGAACGCCCGCGTCCATCAGCGCCAGCGTGCTCGCGCAGATCGAAGCCTGCGACGTGGAACCGTTCGAGCTGATGACCTCGCTCACGAGACGCATGCAGTACGGGAACTCCTCCTCGCTCGGAAGCACCGGAAGAAGCGCGCGCTCCGCAAGTGCGCCGTGACCGATCTCGCGGCGGCCGGGGCTGCGCACGGGACGCGTTTCACCGGTCGAATACGGCGGCATGTTGTACTGATGCATATAGCGCTTGCTGTCTTCGAGGGTGAGCCCGTCGAGGATCTGCGCTTCGGCGATCGTACCGAGGGTCGCGATCGTCATGACCTGCGTCTGGCCGCGGGTGAACACCGCGCTGCCGTGCGGACGCTCGAGCATATGCACTTCGCTCCAGATCGGACGGATCTCGTCCTGCGCGCGTCCGTCGGGACGGATCTTCTTGTTGATGATCTTGTCGCGCATGACTTCCTTCTGCATCTGGTACAGGATCGCGTCGACGTCCTTTTCCATGCCGGGATCGCTCTCCGCAAAGGCGGCCTTGGTCTCTTCCTTGACCTGCTCGGTGCGGACTTCGCGCTCGTGACGGTCGAACGTATCCATCTGCCAGACGACCTTGTCCATCGCGTACTCGCGCACGCGGCGGTTCAGATCCTCGTCCGGAACGTGGATGTTGACTTCCATCTTGGGCTTGCCGATCTCTTTCTGGATGCCTTCGATGAATTCGACGATCTTCTTGATCTCTTCATGCGCAAACAGGATCGCGCCGAGCATTTCCTCCTCGGTGACTTCGTTTGCGCCCGCCTCGACCATCATGACCGCGTCGCGGGTACCGGCGACGGTCAGCGCGAGACGGCTCTTTTCACGCTGCTCGCAGTCGGGGTTCAGAACGTACTCGCCGTCGACCAGGCCGACCGCCACGGAACCCGTCGGGCCCATGAACGGAGCGTTGGAGATGGACAGCGCGATGGAGGAGCCGATCATGCCCAGCACGTCGGGCTGGACGTCCTGCTCCACGGAAAGAACGGTCGCGATGACCTGCACGTCGTTGTAGAATCCCTTCGGGAACAACGGACGCAGCGGACGGTCGATCAGGCGGCTCGTCAGGATCGCCTTCTCGGTGGGACGGCCTTCCCGCTTGATGAAGCCGCCGGGGATCTTGCCGACCGCGTACAGCTTCTCTTCAAATTCAATGGACAGCGGCAGAAAATCAACGCCGTCGCGCGGTTCTTTCGCGACCGTTGCGTTGACCATGACCGCCGTTCCGCCGCAGCGCACGAGGCAGTTGCCGCCCGCTTGCTCGGCGTACTTTCCGGTTTCGACGATCAGCTTGCGATCGCCGATCATGGTTTCGAACACTCTTTGCATTTTGTCTTTTTTCCTCTTTATGTTTATTTAATTATTCCCGTTCAAAATGCGAAACGTGCAGCCAAAAAGATAGGCGGGAGTAACCCCCGCCCACTTTTTACTTTCTGAGGTTCAATGCTGCGATGATCGCTCTGTAGCGCTCGATGTCTTTTTCCTTCAGATAGTTCAGAAGGCCCCGGCGGGTACCGACCATCTTCAGAAGACCGCGACGGGAGTGATGGTCCTTCTGGTTGACCTTGAGGTGCTCGTTGAGGTGATTGATGCGTTCGGTCAGAAGCGCGATCTGAACCTCGGGAGAACCCGTGTCGCCCTCGTGCAGCGCGTACTTGGCAATGATTTCCTGTTTCGTCATGATTATTTCCTCCTTTTTTTCGTATCCCCGTAGACTGCGTATGGCGTCGGAGAGTCGCATCAACCCAGTTTACGGATTAACCTTTGACAGTTTAGCACAACGGTTCCGAATTGTAAACACTTTTTTTGCGTGTTTCGCAAACTTTTTTCGCTTCCGTCACGTCCGCGTCGATCTGCCGGAACAGCAGCTCTTTCGTTTCGAATTTCTTCTCGTCACGCAGACGTTTCAGAAACGCGACGCAGACGCGTTTTCCGTACAGATCGAGACGTTCGCCGATGACGTGCGTTTCCGCCGTCCGCGTCCGGCCTCCGACCGTGGGATTCATGCCGACGTTGGTCACCGCGTCGTACCGCGTTCCGTCGAAGAACAGAAACGTCGCGTAAACGCCGTCCCCCGGAAGGATCTGCGCGCCCGCGTCGAGGTTTGCCGTCGGCCGGTCGAACCGGCGTCCCAGCGCCTTTGCGTGCACGACCGTTCCGCAGAGCGTGTACGGCCGTTCAAGCATGCGCTCCGCGCGTTCGACGTCGCCTTCGCGGATCGCGCTGCGGATCTCGGTGGACGCGCACGGCTTGCCGTCGACTTTGACCTCGTCGATCACCTCGAGCCGGATGCCGCGTTTTTCACACAGCGAGCCGAGGAGCGTCACGTCCCCCGCCGCCTTTGCGCCGAAGCGGTAATCGAACCCGACGACGATCGCCGCGACCGTGCCGCCGTAACGCGCGTTCAGCCAGTCCGGGAACGCTTCCGGCGCCATCGCCGCAAACGCCGCGTCGAACGGAATGCTGTCCACGCGATCGCACCCCGCCGCAAGGATCAGCGCGTCGCGCTGTTCCTTCGTGCAAAGATACGAAAACGCGCCGGAAAACAGTTCTTTCGGATGGTTGTCGTACGTGAACGCAACGGCGAGATCGCCGTTTTCGTGCGCGAGCGCCGCCGCGCGCTTCAAAAGCGTGCGATGTCCCGTATGCACGCCGTCAAACATGCCGAGCGCCACAACCGTCCGATTCATTTCAAAATCCTCCCTTGTCGGCTTCCCCGTGCAAGGGAAGCTGCCGCCGAACAGCGGCTGAGGGGCCGTTACTCCCCGTATAAATGCACCTTCAGCATCGCATCTCCGTCTTTGACGGCGCCGATGCCGAGAAACCCGCCGCAGTATATGCGGTACGTTCCGTCCGCGGCGTTCGTCCGCGTCGGAAGCCCGTTCATCGCCGGGCGTCTGCGGTCCGCCCTGAGATCGAGCCGCGGCAGGAACGAAGCCGCCTGCTCGCAGCTTACGAGCGTTTCCTCCAGACGTCCCGCTTCTTTCATGCGCTGCAGTTCCGCGATCGGGAACGCGCCGTCCAGCGTGAACGGACCGGACGCCGTGCGCAGCAGAAACGCCATGTGCGCGGGCACGCCGATCGCCGCGCCGAGATCGCTGCAAAGCGTGCGGATATACGTCCCGCGGGAGCAGCAGACCTCCAGAAGAAACCGGTTCGGCCCGATCGTTTCCGTCCGTCTGAGCGAGAAGATCTCGACCTCGCGGGACTTGTCGGGGATCTCCGCGCCCGAAAGCGCGAGATCGTAAAGCTTTTTTCCGTTGAATTTCAGCGCCGAATACATCGGCGGCTTCTGCACGATCGTTCCGGTAAACTGCGGAAGGACCGAGTCGAGCACGTCCTCCGCGACCGTGCGGTCGCTCGTTTCCGTTACCGTGCCCTGCGCGTCCTGCGTGTCGGTCGCGGCGCCGAAGACGATCTCGGCGAGGTACGTCTTGCGCTTGTCGACCAGGTAATCGAACAGGCGCACCGCGCGCCCGACGCAGACGGGCAGAACGCCCGCCGCCTCGGGATCCAGCGTTCCGAGATGCCCGACGCGCTTCGTTTCATAGATTTTCCGCACGTCCACCACGACGTCGCTCGAGGACATCGCCGGAGGTTTCAGCACGGTCACGATCCCTTCGATCATGCCAGTGCTTCCGTAAGCGCCTCGCGCATTATGCGCGTCGCCTCTTCAAGCGGCAGTTCCAGCGTGCAGCCCGCGGCGCGGACGTGCCCGCCGCCGCCGAAGCGCTTTGCGATCGCCGCCACGTCGCAGGTCCTTTTGGACCGCATGCTGACACGGACGACGCCGCCCGATTCCCGCAGAACGCACGCCGCCTCGACGGTGTCAACGTCGCGGAGACTGTCGATCAGTCCCTCGCAGTCCTCTTTGGTCGCGCCGATCGCGTCGAGCACCGACTGCGGGATCGCGACGAGGTTGAGCCGTCCGGAGGCGGACAGTTCCATTTCGGTCAGAACGTACGCCGTCAGCTTTGCCTTCGGAAGCGTCATTTCGCGGAACAGAATGCGGTTCAGCTCCGGCAGATCGATCCCGTACGACAAAAGCTCCGCCGCGGCACGCAGCGAATCCGGCGTCGTGTTGGAATACGCGAAGTTGCCGGTATCGGTCGCGATCGCCGTATACAGCGCGACCGCGATCCCGTGCGTGACGGGAACGGACAGCGCGTGAAGAAGCCGCAGGATCAGTTCACCCGTCGCCCCGGCCTCCTCGACCCAGTCGCCGTCCTTCGACGCGCGCGGATTCGTGCCGTGATGGTCGATGCAGAACTGATACGGCGCGGTCTCCAGCACGGACTGCAGCGCGCCCGTGCGCTTATGATCCGCGCAGTCCACGTAGATCACGGCCTCCTTCGGGAGCGTGATCCCTTCCGTGCCGGTCACGGCCGCCGCGCCCTCCAGAAATCCGAGGTTTGCGGGAACACGGTCGGGACAGACCACTTCGGCTTCCTTGCCGAGCGCCGTCAGCGCCGTGCGCAAAGCAAGGCAAGAGCCCAGCGTGTCGCCGTCGGGCGACTGGTGGGCTGCCAGATAAAAGGATTGATGCGATTGTATGAATGACGCCGCGCGTTCGAGGTTCATTCGTTCTCCTCCTTTGCGGAAGCGTCGTCCTTGTGCAGCGAGCGGATGACCTCGGAGATGTGCACCGAGTACGCGATCGAATCGTCGCCGACGAAGCGGATCGCCGGAACGCGCCGGATCGTCATGCGGCTGCCGACCTCGTGCGCGATGAAGCCCGCCGCGTGGTTCAACGCGTCGACCGCGCTCGCCGCGGCGTTCGGATCGGTGTCGAACACCGAAACGTGCGCCTTTGCGTATTTGAGGTCGGGCGTAACTTCCATCTCGGTGATCGACGTCACCGCGGGGATGCGCGGATCCTTCATGTCGAAGATAATCGCACTGACCGTCTTTTTGAGCTCTTCACGGAGCCGTTCATTTCTGACCTTTGCCATCAGCGCTTCACTTCCTCCATCGTGTAGCATTCGATCACGTCTTCTTCAAGAATGTCGTTGAAGTTCTCAATCGAGATGCCGCATTCGTAACCGGCAAGGACTTCCTTCGCGTCGTCCTTGAAGCGCTTCAGCGAGGCGATCTTGCCGTCGTGCAGAACGATGCCGCCGCGAACCACGCGCACCTGCGCGGAACGGGTGACCTTGCCCTCGTTGACGTACGCGCCCGCGATCGTGCCGACGCCGGAGATGCGGAACGTGCTGCGGACCGTGCAGCGGCCGAGCTCGACTTCCTGGAACACGGGCTTGAACATGCCCTTCATTGCGTTTTCGACGTCCTCGATCGCGTTGTAAATGACGCGGTACGTCCGTACGTCGACCTTTTCCTTTTCGGACATGGCGCGCGCCGAGGAATCCGGACGCACGTTGAAGCCGATGACGATCGCGTTCGACGCGGACGCGAACATGATGTCCGATCCGGTGATCGCGCCGACGCCGCTGTGGATGCAGCGTACGCGGACTTCGTCGTTCGAAAGCTTCTCGAGCGCCTGCTTGACGGCCTCGACGGAGCCCTGCACGTCCGCCTTGATGATCAGGTTCAGGTCTTTGAGTTCGCCCTCCGCCATCTGGTTGAACAGATCGTCGAGCGAGACCTTCTGGGCCTGCTTGATCTGCGCCGCCTTCAGGCGGTCGCGGCGTTCCTCCGCAACCTGACGGTTCAGCTTATCGTCGTCCGCCGCAAAGAGCACGTCGCCCGCTGCGGGAACCTCGTTGAAGCCGAGCACCTCGACCGGCATGGACGGACCCGCCGCGTTGACCGAGCGGCCCTTGTCGTCCATCATCGCGCGTACGCGGCCGTACGCCGTGCCGGCGACGATCGTGTCGCCCTTATGCAGCGTGCCGTTCTGCACGAGAACGGTCGCCACCGGGCCGCGCGCCTTGTCGAGCTGCGCTTCGATGATCGTGCCCTTCGCAAGACGGTCGGGATTCGCTTTGAGCTCGAGGACGTCCGCCTGCAAAAGCACCATTTCCAGGAGCTGATCGAGGTTGATCTGCTTCTTTGCCGAGACCGGCACGCAGATCGTGTCGCCGCCCCACTCCTCGGTGACGAGACCGTATTCGGTGAGCTGCTGCTTGACGCGCTCGGGATCCGCGGTATCGCGGTCGATCTTGTTGATCGCGACGACGATCGGAACGCCCGCCGCCTTCGCGTGGTTGATCGCTTCGATCGTCTGCGGCATGATGCCGTCGTCCGCCGCAACGACCAGGATGACGATGTCCGTGACCTGTGCGCCGCGGGCACGCATGGCGGTGAACGCCTCGTGGCCCGGCGTATCGATGAAGGTGATCTGACGTCCGTTCAGCGTGACGGTGTACGCGCCGATGTGCTGCGTGATGCCGCCTGCCTCACCGGCGGTAACGTGCGAATTGCGGATCGCGTCGAGCAGCGACGTCTTGCCGTGGTCGACGTGTCCCATGATCGTAACGACCGGGGGACGCGGTTTCAGCGTTTCGGGCGCGTCGGCGTCCTCCGCGGCGTCCAGCAGGACGTCCTCAAACGACTTCGCGATCTGCTGCTCGAGCGTGATGTTGAACTCGCCCGCGATCAGCTCGCAGGTGTCGAAATCCAGCTCCTGATTGATGTTCGCAACGATGCCGAGCATCAGAAGTTTTTTGAGGATCTCGTTCGCGGGCTTGCCGAGCTTTTCGGAAAGGTCCTTGACCGTGATCGTTTCGGTGGTGATCACCGCGTGATCGATCACGACGGGCGCGGGCTTCGGCTGCTGTACCTCGGCCTCGTGACGCTTCGCCTTGCGGCGGTTGCCCATCTGTCCGTCATCCTCCCAGCCGCGTGCGGTCGGGCCGGCTTCCTTCATCATCGTCTTCTTGTTCTTTGCCTTCTTATCCGCCGGTTCAAACGGCTTTTTCTTGTCGTTGTTCCGGTTGTTTTTGCCGGTGTCGGAGGGACTCGGCGGATTGATCATGACGGCGCGGCTTCCGCCGGTTCCGTCGCGGCGCTGGCCCTTCTGATCCTGCCCGGGACGGCGGTCGCCGGATTCCCTGCCCTGACCGTCGCGCGGACGGTCCTTTCTCTGCATGCCGGGACGGTCGCCCTCGCCGGTGCGCTGCGGCCGTTCGGTCCGCTCTGCGGGACGCACAGGTCTCTGCTCGTCGGGCTTTTTCGGCTCGACCTGGATCGGCACGATCTCCGCGACCGGTTCGGACGGCGTTTCTTCCGCTTCGCTGCCGCCGGCATGCGCGGCAAGATCCTGCTCGCTTTCCAGCAGCGCCTTCAGCCGCTCGGCGCGTTCGCGTTCCTCACGCTCCCGCTTTTCCTGCTCCTCGCGGTCGATCATGCTGCCTTCGGTGCGGCGCGCGGAATCGAGAAGCGTTCCGATCGAACCCTTCGTCGCATCCAGCGCGTGCAGAAGCGCCTGCATTTCCTCCTTCAGATTTTTAACGGTTTCCATGAAATTCGTAGCCATACTCATCCCCGCTTTCCATCGGTGCTGCACGTTGCGTGCTCGATCATGGACCGGAAGGACTCGTCCGTGACCGCCATAACGATCCGGGACGTCTTTCCGATCGCGCGTCCGACGGTTTCCGTCATCAGAAGCGGAACGCCGTGCGACGCACATAATTGTTCATAACGCGCCTTCGTTGCCTCGGACGCCGTTTCTTCCAGGATAACCAGCTTTGCTTTGCCGGCGCGGATCGTTTTTTCGACCGCGAAGGCGCCGCTTTGCGCCTTGCCCGCCTTCATGCAAAGCCCGATCGCGTTAAACAGCCGATCCACGTGCCTCGACCTCCCCGGCAAGGACCGCGAACAGCGCTTCGGACGCCGGCGCTTCCAGCGCACGCTCGAGCGCGCGCGTTTTGATCGCCTTCCGGAGGCACGCCTCGTCGCAGCAGAGATACGCGCCGCGTCCGTTCAGCTTGCCCGTCCGATCGAGTTCAAGCGTTCCCTCGCCCGTGCGCACGATGCGCATCAGATCTTTTTTCGCCCGCATTTCGCGGCAGGCGACGCACATTCGCATCGGGATCTTCTTCAAGCGATCATTCCTCCGTCTGATGCTCCGCAGCCGCGGCTTCGACCGCCGCGTCCGCCTGCGACTGGCTCTTGATATCGATCTTCCAGCCGGTCAGCTTCGCCGCAAGACGCGCGTTCTGACCCTCCTTGCCGATGGCAAGCGACAGCTGGGAATCCGGCACGACGACGCGGGCCGCTTTTTCGTCCTCGTTGACGTAGACCATCAGGACCTTCGCGGGGCTCAGCGCCTTTGCGATATAGATCGCGCTGTCGGAATCGTACTCGATGATATCGATCTTCTCGTTGTGCAGTTCGTTGACGATGCGCTCTACGCGCGCGCCGCGCGGACCGACGCACGCGCCGACGGCGTCGACCTGCGGATCGGTCGAGAATACGGAGATCTTGGTGCGGAAGCCCGCTTCACGCGCGATCGATTTGATCTGGACCGTGCCGTTCATGATCTCGGGCACTTCAAGCTCGAACAGGCGCTTGACAAGGCTCGGATGCGTGCGGCTCACGACGATCTGCGGGCCCTTGTTCTCCTTGCGGACCTCCAGCACGTACACCTTGATGCGCTCGTTGTTCTCGTATTCCTCGCCGGGGATCATTTCGTTCGGCGTCAGGATGCCGTCCGTCTTGCCCAGCTCGACGTAAACGTTGCCCTTCTCCACGCGCTGCACGATCGCGGTCAGGATCTCGTTTTCCTTCTCCACGTATTCGTCGTAGATGTTGTTGCGTTCCGCCTCGCGGATGCGCTGGACCATGACCTGCTTCGCAGTCTGCGCGGCGATGCGGCCGAAGTCCTTCGCGAACGCTTCCTCCTCGAGCACGTCGCCGAGTTCATACAGCGGGTTGACCTTCTTCGCCTGTTCCAGCGAGATCTCCTGCGACGGATTCTCGACGGTCTCGACGACGGTCTTGCTCGCGTAGATGTGGTAGTCGCCGGTATCGCCGTCGACCTCGGCACGGACGTTGCCGGTCGAGTTGTAGTTGCGCTTATAGGCGACGATCAGCGCGGATTCAAATGCGGCCAGAAGCACGGACTTCTTGATGCCGCGTTCCTTTTCAAGTGCGTTCAGTGCTTCGATAAACTCTGCGTTCATGATGGTGTTCCTTTCTGAAATTAAAACCTGATGTTCGGACGGACGAGCGCGCAGTCCTTCTTTTTGACGGTCAGCGCGATCCCCGATTCCGTTTCCACGGTGAAGCCGTCCGCATCAAACGCGGTCAGCGTCCCGATCCATTGCTTTTTCCCGTTTTGCGGGGCGTACAGCTTGATCTCAAGCTCCTGCCCCATCGCGCGTTCGAAATCGCGCGGCTTTTTGAGCGGGCGGTCGATCCCGAGCGAGGAGACCGACAGCACGTATTCCTGATCGATCGGATCCGCCTCGTCCAGGATCGGCTCGATCGCGCGGCTGACCGCCTCGCAATCATCGATCGTGACGCCCTCGGGCCGGTCGATATAGAACGTCAGCACCCAGTCGCCGTATTCGCGCTGATAGTCGACGTCGCACAGTTCGAATCCGAGCGATTCGATCTTCGCCTTGCAGAGATTCTCGCAGATCTCGGTCGTTTTCACGGTTCCTTCCTCTCTCAAAACAAAAGAGCGGGATTTCGCCCACTCCTTCAAGTTCTACATTGCCAACGGAGGCATTGTATCACAGTCCTCCGCAAAATGCAAGCATTATTTCGCCAAACGGTCGAACTTCTCGAACAGTCTCTCCTCCTCACCGGTCGGTTCATCCGTGCGCGGTTTCAGCATCTGCGTGCGCGCGTAATGCGCGAGCGCAACGTAGGCGAGCGCGACGGCCGCCGCAAGCACGGCGATGTTCCACGGTTCGAGTCCGGGCGCCACGAAGCTCAGAAGCGTCAGCATGATGCCGATGCCGAACAGCCCCGTCGCGATCTTGCCGTACCAGTCGGAATACGCGACCTTGCGCTGTTTGAGCATGATCAGTCCGCCGATCATCGCAAGCATTTCCTTGACGGCGATCAGGATCACGAGCGCAAGATAGATGCCGAACATGTCTCCCTGCCGTCCCTTTTCGATCAGGATCACGACGAGCGCCGTGACGACCATGAGCTTGTCCGCAAACGGGTCGAGAAGCTTCCCGACGGGGGTGATCCAGTTGAACGTGCGCGCCAGGAATCCGTCGAGCACGTCCGTCAGAAACGCGAGCACATAAACGCCGATCGCCCACCAGTAACGGGTCATATGATCCGGAAACGCCGAAAGAAACAGCCATGCGAACACGCCGACCAGAACGATCCGGAGAGACGAAAGAATATTGGGTATGTGTTTCATCGGATACTGATATCCTCCACGTACAATTCGCGGACCGCGTTCGGATCGACAGGCGCTTTTTCTTCGGGCGCTTTTTCTTCGGGCGCGTTCGCCTTGCGCTCCTGTTCATCGCGCCAGTCGAAATACTTCATGGCCACCTGCGGCAGCAGCGCGTAGCTCAGAACGTCCTCCTCGCTTCTTGCGCGGTCGCCGAGCTCGGCTTTGTATTTCTCAAGCTCCGGCTCCAGAAGGTCCGCAGGACGGCAGGTGACGACCGGTTCGTCGCCGATCGCGAGCTTCCGCACGTCTTCGTTGACGGGGCCCGGAAGCTTGCCGTACTCGCCGCGCAGGACCGCCTTGCTGTTGTTCGGGAAGGTCTTGTAGCGGCCGGTCAGCACGTTGAACACCGCCTGCGTGCCGACGATCTGGCTCGTGGGCGTGACGAGCGGCGGATAACCGAAGTCCTTGCGGACGACGGGGATCTCCGCGAGCACGTCGTAGTATTTGTCCTCCGCGCCGGCGTCGCGCAGCTGCTTGATGAGGTTCGAAAGCATGCCGCCCGGAACCTGATACAGAAGCGTGTTCGTGTCGACGTGAAGCGACTTGTCGGAGATCAGTCCGTCCTGACGCAGACGCTCGTACACCGAGCGGAAGTACTTGGCGCACTCCGAAAGCGCGTTCAGGTCGAGACCCGTATCGCGTTCGCCGCCCCTGAGCGTGGCGACGAGCGACTCGGTCGCGGGCTGCGACGTGCCGTTGGCGAGCGGGGAAAGCGCCGTATCGACGATGTCGACGCCCGCCTCCGCGGCCTTCAGAAGCACCATATCGCCCGTACCGGTGGTGTTGTGCGTGTGCAGGTGGATCGGAACGTCCACCTCCGCCTTGAGCTTTTTCACCAGAGAGTATGCGTCGTACGGGAGCAGAAGATTCGCCATGTCCTTGATGCAGATCGAATCCGCGCCCATCTGCGCAAGCTCCTTGCTGAGCTTGACGAAATACTCCTCGCTGTGCACCGGCGAGGTCGTATACGAGATCGCCGCTTCGCAGAAGCCGCCGTATTTCTTGGTGTACCGGATTGCGGCTTCGAGGTTTCTCGGATCGTTCAGCGCGTCGAAGATGCGGATCACGTCGATGCCGTTCTCGATCGCCTTGCGGCAGAACTGCTCGACGACGTCGTCCGCGTAATGCTTGTAGCCGAGGATGTTCTGTCCGCGGAACAGCATCTGCAGCTTCGTGTTCGGCAGAGCCTTGCGCAGCGTGCGGAGACGCTCCCACGGATCCTCGTTGAGGTACCGGAGGCAGGAATCGAACGTCGCGCCGCCCCAGACCTCGAGCGACCAGTAGCCGATCGCGTCGAGCATTTCGCAGGCGGGCAGCATCTCCTTCGTGGTCATGCGCGTCGCGGCAAGCGACTGATGCGCGTCACGCAGGATGGTATCGGTAACGTACAGTTTTCCCATAAACGATCCTCCTTACCGTCCGAACAGCGACAGGAACACGCCCGCCGCGATCGCAGAGCCGATGACGCCGGCCACGTTCGGACCCATCGCGTGCATCAGCAGGAAGTTTTTCGGATTTTCTTTCTGCCCGACGACCTGCGATACGCGCGCGGCCATCGGAACGGCGGAAACGCCCGCGGAACCGATCAGCGGGTTGATCTTGTTCTTCAGGAACAGGTTCATGAACTTTGCGAGCAGGATGCCGCCGGCGGTGCCGCCCATGAACGCGAGCACGCCGAGCACGACGATCGCAAGCGTCGTCCACGTCAGGAACGTCGAGGCCGTCGCGGTCGCGCCGACGCAGACGCCGAGGAAAATCGTGACGATGTTGCAGAGCTCGTTCTGAACGGTCTTGGACAGACGCTCGGTCACGCCGGATTCCTTGAAGAGATTGCCGAGCATCAGGCAGCCGACGAGCGGCGCCGCGGAGGGAACGAGCAGCGCGACGAAGATCGTGACCACGATCGGGAACAGGATCTTTTCGGTCTGCGAGACCGGACGCAGCTGCGCCATCACGATCTGACGTTCCTTTTTGGTGGTCAGCGCCTTCATGATCGGCGGCTGAATGACCGGCACGAGCGCCATGTACGAATACGCGGCGACCGCGATCGGTCCGAGGAACGCGGGCGCGAGCTGCGAGGTCACGAGGATCGCCGTAGGACCGTCCGCGCCGCCGATGATGCCGATGGACGCTGCGATGTTCTGCACGTTCGTTCCGAGCTTATCCATGAACGGAAGCTGAAACGCAAGGATGGAAAGCGCAAACGCGATATAGATGCCGAGCTGCGCCGCCGCGCCGAGGATCAGGCTCTTCGGATTTGCAATGAGGGGACCGAAATCCGTCATCGCGCCGACGCCCATGAAGATCAGGCAGGGATAGATGCCGAGCTTGACGCCGAGGTACAGATAATCCAAAAGTCCCGCGCCGCCGGTAAGATTCTCCCAGTGCACGTGGCCGCCGGAAAAGTATTCCTCATGGAACAGTCCGGCGCCGGGCAGGTTCGTGAGAAGCATGCCGAACGCGATCGGAACGAGCAGCAGCGGCTCGAACTTCTTGACGATCGCAAGGTACAGAAGCACGCAGGCGATCGCGATCATGATCAGGCATTTCCAGTTATCCCCGGTAAAGAACAGCGCGAAGCCGGAACCGGAGAAAAACTCGGAAACGGTTTTCCAGATGGCTTCCATAGGCGCCCCCGATCAGGCGATGGTGCAAAGCAGCGCGCCGCTTTCGACCGAAGAACCCTTGGCCACGCCGATGGCCGCGACTCTGCCCGCGCACGGCGCGAGGATCTCGTTTTCCATTTTCATGGCTTCGAGGATCATGAGCTGCTGTCCTTCCTTAACGGCGTCCCCGGGCTTGACGTTGACCTGCAGGATGTTGCCGGGCATCGGCGAACGGACTTCCGTGCCTGCGCCGGCCGGCGCAGCCTTCAAAGGTTCCGGCTTCGCCGCCGCGGCGACCGCGTTCGCGTCGAGTTCTTCGACTTCGACTTCATATCTGGTTCCGTTGACGTTCACTGAAAACTTGCGCATGATAGTTCCCCCTTATTCAATCCACTTTTTTAAACGATACGATCCGGATCCCGCCGACGCTTTCGCCGAGCACGGTTGCGATCGCCGCGGAAACGGCGGCGATGATCTCGCCCCGGTCGCCCTCCGGCTCGGGTGCGGCGTTCCGTTCCTGCACGGGCGGCGTCTGCACGTTCTCCTGTCCCGAACGGTGCATGATCGCGCCCATCACTTTGATGATCAGGATCAGCGCGATCAGTCCGATGAAGACGATCCCGAGTCCCAGAAGAAACGTGACGAGCGTCGACGACACGGGTTTGTCGATAAAGTTCAGACTCTCTTCCGTCAGCAGCATAACGAACCTCCGTCCTTTCGGAAAAGCGTGCTCCGGACCCGCTGTCGGCCGGTTCGGCTCAGCCCTTCCCCAATTTTCTCCATTTAGCATTATATCCTGTTTTGCGGCGAATGTCAAATCCGTATGAACGCCGAAAAGCGGGATATACTGTGCGTATGCTGACTTTATTCTTACGCGCGGTTTTTCTGGATCTGTTCGTTCTGCTGATCCTCCGTCTCACCGGCAAGCGGCAGGTCAGCGACCTGCAGCCGTACGATCTTCTGATGACGCTGATCATCGCGGACCTTGCGAGCACGGCGATCGCGGACACCGATATTCCGCTTCTGTACAGCGTCGTACCGATCCTCGCCCTGTATCTCGTTCAGCAGGCGATCGCGAAGCTTTGCCTGAAATCCTCCGCCGCACGGCGGCTCATCTGCGGAACGCCGCAGATCCTCGTGCTGGACGGCGTGCTGCAGGAAAAGGTCATGCGGCGCACAAACTACACGGTGCGCGACATTCTGGACAGTCTCCGGAGCAAGGACGTCTTCGACGTCGGCGAAGTGGCATACGCGATCCTGGAAACAAACGGAACCGTGAGCGTGCTGGAGAAGGCGGCGTTCCAGCGGCCGAGCCGCCGCGACCTCGGCCTTCCGGACGGCTCCGCGGCGCTGTCGCATCTGCTGATTCTCGAGGGCCGGATCCAGAAGAGCGGTCTTAAAACCCTGCATCTGAAGGAGAAGGACGTGGAAACGATCCTGAAACGGAACGGGCTTTCCCTGCGTTCCGTCTTTTTCGCACAGATGAACGGGGATGGCGAGTTGCACGTACAGCTCGACCGCGCGCATCAGAGCCGCGTCTGTTCCTGCTCCGCGGACGCATAGGAGGTATCATGGGATTTTCCGTCTTCCGTGCCGCGATGACGATCGCGATCTGTCTCTTTCTTCTGGTGCTGTTTCTGCTTCCGTCAAGCGTTCTGACGCGGTTTTCGGACGAGGCGGAAGCGTGGATCGCCTCCGCGGATGAAGCGCTGACCGCGGGCGATCTTTCCGCCGCCGCGCCGTGCTGCAAAGCGCTCACGGCGCTCGTGCGCGAGCGTATGCCGGTGTTGGAACGGTTTCTGAACCACGCCGACATCGACGCGCTGGACGCCGCCGTCGCCGTCGCGGACCGCGCGATTCGCATCGGCGACGCGGGTGCGGCCGCGGAAGCGCTTGCTGAGGCGGGAACGATCCTGAACCGGATCAAGGGGATCGAACTGTTTTCCTGGAATTCTTTGCTTTAACGATTGCCGTGCGGGGAGAAACGTGGTATACTAAATAAAATATAGGAAATGAGGTATCCACATGGCCGCAGTCGATCTCTCCCGGCTGATCCCCCTTGCGCGGAAGGGAAAAGCGCCCTTCGTCATTCGCGACGCGCGCGTGATCAACGTGTTCACGAACGAGATCATCGAAACGAACGTGGCGATCGCCGGCGACACGATCATCGGCGTCGGAAACATCTCCGGTGAAACCGAATACAACGCCCACGGCGCGTTCCTTGCGCCGGGGCTCATCGACGGGCACGTACACATCGAAAGTTCGATGGTCACACCCGCTTCTTTTGCGCAGGTGATCCTGCCGAAGGGCACGACCACGATCATCGCCGATCCGCACGAGATCGCAAACGTCGCGGGAAAGGACGGGCTTCGGGCGATCCTCTCGCTTTCGCGGGATCTGCCGCTGGATATCCGGTTCATGCTTCCCTCCTGCGTGCCCGCAACGCCCTTTGAGCACAGCGGCGCGACGCTTTCCGCCGACGATCTGAGCGAGTTTACGGATGATCCCGCGGTGCTCGGGCTCGGCGAGGTCATGGACTACCCCTCCGTCGTTTCGGGCGCGCCCGACATGCTCAAAAAGCTCGAGCGGTTTTACAATCTGCCGATCGACGGGCATGCGCCGATGCTGACCGGCCGCGCGCTGAACGCCTACTGTCTCGCGGGACCGCGCACCGATCATGAATGCTCGAACTTCGCCGAGCTCAAGGAGAAGCTCCGCAACGGCATGGTGATCCTGATCCGCATGGGCTCCGCGGCAAACGGCGTGCGCGAAATGCTCGACGGCATCGTTTCCGAGGGCCTGCCCACCGACCGCATCTGCTTCTGTACCGACGACAAGCATCTTGAGAACATCCGCAGCGAGGGGCACATCAACCATATCGTCAACACCGCGATCCTGCGCGGGATCCGCCCGCTCGACGCGCTCAAAATGGCGACGATCAACACCGCGAACGCGTACGGGCTGCGGCGCGTCGGCGCGATCGCGCCGGGATACCGCGCCAACCTGATCCTGTTCGACGATCTGCACACGATCGAGCCGAAGCTCGTCATTGCGAACGGCGTGCCGGTCGATCCGTCCGTGCGCATCCCCTCTCCTCCCGTGCCGGATTCCGTCAGAAACAGCGTGCACGCCGCACCGGTCGGACCGGACGATCTGAAGCTTCGGGCGCAGCCGTTCATGCCGGTCATCGAGACGATCCCGCATCAGCTCGTTACGCGGCTCGTGACGCGCACCGTGCCGACCGATGAAAACGGATATTTCGCCGCGCGCGACGGGCTTGATAAGCTCGCGGTCGTCGAGCGGCATCACGCGAGCGGCCGGATCGGTCTCGGCGTCGTCGAAGGCATGCACGTTTCGGGCGGCGCGATCGCCGCGACGGTCGCGCACGACTCGCACAACATCGTGGTCGTCGGCGACAGCGATGCGGACATGTGCAAAGCGATCGAAACGCTGAAAGCGTGCGGCGGCGGGTTTGCCGTCGTTTCGGGCGGCGAGGTCAAGGCGCTTCTGGAGCTGCCGGTCGCCGGACTGATGAGCGACGCGCCGGTGGAAACGGTCCTGTCGAAGCAGCGCGCGCTGCTCGACGCGGCGCATGCGCTCGGCGCGGACGACGCCTGCGATCCGCTCGTGCTCCTGTCGTTCCTTGCGCTGCCCGTCATTCCGGAGGTGCGGCTGACCGACTGCGGTCTGTTCGACGTGCGCACGATGTCCTTCCTGTATCGGAACGAAAGGTGATCCCCATGTGTTTTTTCCGAAAAAAACAGTCCTTTACGCAGTCCCCGCACGAGGTCTGGCTGTCGCAGTGGCAAAGCCTGTTTCCGCCCGAATGCCGCAACGTTCCCGTGACGGTCGACGGCGTGACCTATGAAGCATACGTGCTGGTCGGGCACAATGCGCTCATGCTTCAGGACGGGCTTCTGATGGAGGCCGCGTTCTTCGACGTCTGCGAGCTGTTTCAGAAGGCCGGGTATCACGTTATCTGGCTGATGCGGTGCACGCAGGACGTCCGGAACGGATACCTCGTCCGCAGGCGCGTCGAGAACGGCGGCAAGCGCATGCAGTGGCTCTGGAAGCGCCCGACGACGAATTTCGGCCGCTGGAGTTCGGATCAGAAGCACACGTCGATCCTGCTGCAGATCGAGGAGCTGCCGGAGGAAGGCCCGCACAACTGCGAAAAGAAGGTCCTCCAGCGCGTGATCTGGGCGGAGAGCAGCGACGCGGAAAGCATGGTCCCGAAACGCACGACCTTCACCACCGTCAACGTGCCGGATACGCCGCCCGAGCTTGTACGCTGGCTGAACGGCGAATCGCTGAGCAGTTTTCAGAACTGAGATCCGTCAAAAAAGGACCGTCCCGAACGGACGGTCCTTTTATTGTGTTGTTACCGCTCTTCGCGGAAGTACGCAAGCCCGAGGCTTTGCGGCGGAAGGTTCTCGCGTTTTTTGCGAAGCGAGACGAAGATCAGAACGATGAGCGTAACCACGTACGGAATGAGCGTGTACAGCTCCTTGATGCCGATAGGCGGATTCAGGTGTTCGCTCAGGATCAGCAGTCCGCCGAACATGATCGACGCAAAGATGCTGATGGCGGGACGCCAGGTCGTAAAGATGACCAATGCGATCGCAAGCCAGCCGATCTGGTCGATCCTCGGTTCGGACCACGTTCCGTGCGCGCACTCCATAACGAAGCACAGTCCGCCGAGACCCGCGATCATGCTGCCGACGAGCGTTGCGACGTATTTGTATCGCGTGACGTTGATGCCCGCGGCGTCCGCCGTGGCGGGATTCTCACCGACCGCCCGCAGCTGCATGCCCTTTCGCGTGAAGCGAAGGAACAGCGCGGTCAGCAGCGCGATCCCGATCCCCGAATAGGCAAGCCAGCCCGGCGTGTTGCCGTCGCTGAAGTATTTGACCGTTTCCGCAATGGTGATGCTCGCGACGCCCGTTGCCTGCGCGTGCGTGAGCTTGATCAGCGAGCCGCCGAGAAACTGCGCGACGCCCGTGCCGAAGATCGTCAGCGAAAGACCGGTAACGTTCTGATTCGCGCGAAGCGTAACGGTCAGGAAGCAGTACAGAAGCCCCATCAGGAACGACCCGATCAGGCAGCAGAGCAGCGGGATCAGGATCGCAAGGACTCCGCTCATGTTCGCCGCGCCGACCGAATGCTCATAGATGAACGCGCCGGATACGCCGGAGATCGCGCCGACAAACATGATGCCCGGAATGCCGAGGTTCAGGTTGCCGGACTTCTCGGTGAGGATCTCTCCTGTACTGCCGTAAAGCAGCGGCATGCCCTGCAGCACCGCTCTCGGAATGAAAGACGCCAGAAAACTCCACATACCGTTATTCCTCCTTCTTCGGGTGCCGGCTGTAATGCAGCTTGTAGTTGATGAAGAATTCACAGCCGATGATGAAGAACAGAATGATGCTCATGAGCATGTTCGCGAAGTTCTTATCCAGACTGACGCCGTCCGGCATCGCGACTTCCTTTGCACCGAACTGCATGAACACCAGCAGCAGCGACGAGAAGACCATGCCGATCGGATTGAACTGCGACATCCACGAAACCATGACCGCCGTATAGCCGCGCCCGTCCACAACGTCGTGCGAGATCGTTCCCTCCGCGCCGACGATCAGAAAACCGATCAGACCGCAGAGCGCGCCGGACAGGATCATGGTCCGCACGATGACGCGGTTGACCTTGATGCCCGCGTAGGACGCCGTTCGCTCGCTTTCGCCGACGACGGAGATCTCATATCCGTGCTTGCTGAACCGCAGATACAGGAACAGCACGACCGTCAGAAGCCCGACGGCTGCGATCGGGATCAGATACTGCGTACCGGGTTTGTCCCCGAACTTCGGGAAGGTCCCGATGCCGAAGGACTGGAATCCGGAATTGATGTTGCCGACGGACGTGCCGTTCGCCGACCAGAGATACCGCTCCGGAAACCCGCGGAACGCGATCATGAACTTGACGATCTGCAGTGCGATGTAGTTCATCATCAGCGTAAACAGTGTTTCGTTCGTGTTCCAGCGCGATTTGAAGAATGCCGGAAGGAATCCCCACAGCGCGCCGGCGCCGATCGCGGCGATCAGCATGCACGGGAACAGGACCAGGTTCTTGACCGTCATCGAGACCGTCGGGTCGTTGAAGAACGGCATTCTGCCGGCGTAGAACATACAGGCCGCCGCGGCAAACGCGCCGATCAGCACCTGACCCTCGGCGCCGATGTTCCAGAACCGCATTTTGAACGCGGGTGTGACCGCCAGGGAAATGCCGAGCAGGATCGCCACGCGATACAGCGTGATCCATCTCTTCCGCGCGACGCTGAACGTGCCGTTGAACATGCTCTCGAGCACGGTGACGGGATTCATTTTGGTAATGATGATCGTGATGACCGCGCACAAAAGCAGCGCGATCAGGATCGCGGCGCCGCGGATCATCCATGCCTTCCAGGTCGGAATGCCCGAGCGCTTCGCGATATGGATCTCGAATGGGAGAAGGTTCCCGATCTTCTTCATTCCTCCGTCGCCTCCTTCCCTTCGTCCGTGCCCTTCCGGTGCTGCGTCATCATCAGACCGATCTGCTCCTTGGTAACGGAACGCCCGTCCACGATACCGGAGATTCTGCCGCCGCAAAGCACCAGGATGCGGTCGCACAGCTCCAGCAGCACGTCGAGGTCCTCGCCGACGTAGATGACGGCGACGCCTTTTAATTTCTGTTCCGTCAGAAGGTTATAGATCGTATAGGACGTGTTGATATCGAGTCCACGCACCGCATAGGCCGTCATCAGCACCTTCGGATTCTGTTCGATCTCGCGGCCGACCAGGACCTTCTGCACGTTGCCGCCGGAAAGACGGCGGAGCGGGATCTGGTCCACGTTCGGCGTAACGACCTCGAGGTCGTTGACGATCTTGTTCGCGAGTTCCTTCGGATATTTGCGGTCCAGGAACGGATTGTGCTTTCCTCTTCGGTAACTGCGGAGCATGACGTTGTCGGCAATGCTCATGCCGCCGACGAGGCCCATGCCGAAACGGTCCTCCGGAACGAACGAAAGCAGAACGCCGGAGCGAATGATCTTCAGGGGATCCATGTCGTTCAGGATCTGTTCCTCGCCCGTTTCCGGATCGATGTAGGTGATCCTGCTTCCCGGTTCCGGATGCTGCAGTCCCGCGATCGCTTCGAGCAGCTCGCGCTGGCCGCTGCCGGCAATGCCCGCGATGCCGAGGATCTCGCCGCTGTTTGCCGTGAAGCAGGCGTCGTCGATTCGCTTGACGCCTTCCGCGTCCTTCACCGTCAGATGCTCGACGCGCAGGCGTTCCCGGATCTCCTCCGCCCGCGGGCGGTCGATATTCAGACTGACCGCGCGGCCGACCATCATGTCGGTCAGGCTCTGCTGGCTCGCGTCCTTCGTCGGAACGTCGCCGACGTACTCGCCTTTCCGGAGGATCGCGACGCGGTCGGAGACATCGAGCACCTCGTGCAGCTTATGCGTGATGATGATCAGCGACTTGCCGTCCTTCTGCATGTTCCGCATGACGGAGAACAGCTTATCCGTCTCCTGCGGCGTCAGAACGGCCGTCGGTTCGTCCAGAATCAAAATGTCGGCGCCGCGATACAGGACCTTGATGATCTCAACGGTCTGTTTCTGCGATACCGACATATTGTAGACCTTCTGGTTCGGGTCGATCTCAAAGCCGTAGCGTTCGCTGATCTCCTTGATCTTCTTTGCGGCGCACTTCAGATTCAGCATGCCTTCTTCTTTCAGACCGAGGATGATGTTTTCGGTCGCGGTAAACACGTCCACCAGCTTGAAATGCTGATGGATCATGCCGATCCCGTTTTCGAACGCGTCCTTCGGCGATTTGATCGTCACCGGTTTGTCATGGATGTAGATCTGCCCCTCGTCCGGGTAATAGATGCCGGACAGCATGTTCATCAGCGTCGTCTTTCCGCTGCCGTTTTCGCCGAGCAGCGAAAGGATCTCGCCTTCATGCAGTTCCAGATTGATGTCCCGGTTCGCGACCACGCTGCCGAAGTGCTTCGTGATGCCTTCCATCCTGACGGCATTTTTGACTGCTTCCAAGATCTTTGTCCTTTCCGCAGAGGCAAACACCTCTGCCGATGATATAACAATATACCATAAATGATCCGCTTTGTAAATGAAAACGGCGGAATCGGACGAAAAAAATCGGGCAGTCATGGGACTGCCCGATCGGGTTTGTCGGAATTAACCGAAATTGACGTTCAGGAGCGTGATGCCGTCGATCTGGAGATCGAAGTACGGCGCGCTGCGGAATTCGGACTCATGGAAGTAACCGTCCTTGATGACTTCGGTGTCCGGCGTGAACGCGGTGTCGGTATCGACGTCTGCAAGATAGCTCTCAAGCTTTTCGCCGTTCACGGTGAACGTATCGGTGCTGAAGACGTGGAGCTCGCCCGCAACCAGCGCGGCCTTTGCCGCATCGATCGCAGCCTGCGTGCCGTCCGCCGCAACATTGGTGTTCAGGTCGGTCAGCTCGACGGATCCGGTCGCAATGGTGCCGGTCCAGTCGGTGTCGATCGCTTCGCCTGCCGCCGCAGCCTTGATCGCGTACTCATAGTACGGCTCCCAGTTGATGCGGGACGAGATGATGTAGGTGTTCGGGCCGACGCTGATCGTGCTGCCGTTGTAGGAAACGTTCGGAACGCCCGCGCTCTCGCAGGCAGACGGTGCGCCCATGGAGTCCGCATGCTGGCTGATGAGCACGCAGCCGTTGTTGATCAGCTTGACTGCGCCTTCCTTTTCGGCGACCTCATCGTACCAGGAACCGGTGAAGGTAACTTCCATCGTTGCGCTCGGGCAGACGGAACGTGCGCCGAGGAAGAAGGAAGTGTAGCCGGAAACGACCTCTGCATAGGTGAACGCGCCGACGTAGCCGATCTTCGCCTGATCCGCGGTGATCTTGCCGTTCGCGATCATTTCGTTGAGCTTCATGCCCGCAGCAATACCCGCAAGGTAGCGGCCCTCATAGATCGCCGCAAACGCGTTGTGGTAGTTCGCGAGCTTTTCGGTATGCGCCTTCGTACCGGTGGAGTGGCAGAACTGAACGTCCGGGAACTCCTTTGCAGCCTGGATCATGAAGTCCTCATGGCCGAAGCTGTCCGCAAAGATGACCTTGCAGCCGGAATCCGCCATATCCGCAGCGGTCTCGTAGCACTCTTTGCCCTCGGGAATGTTGGTCTTGATGACGTAATCCGTGATGCCGAGCTTCTCGCATGCAGCCTTTGCCGCGTTGATGAAGTTCAGGTCGTAGGTGGAGTTCTCGTCGTGCAGGCAGATGAAGCCGACCTTGATGTCCAGTTTCTCGCTCTGCTGTTCGCCCTGATTGTCCGCAGGCTTGGAGCCGCACGCAAACAGAACGGATACCACCAGCAGACAAAGGATGATCGCCAGAATCTTTTTCATGTTTCCCTCCGTGATACTTTTTCGATTTATTGCTGTATTTCAACACATCTCTGTGTATCAGCCGCGCGGGAGTTCAATCAAATATCTTACCAAATATATTGTAAACGTTTCGCTCTGTTTCGTCAAGGGATATTCCGGCTCCGCGGGGCGGTTTTCAGGTAAAAAGAACGTAAAAAATCGGCCGTTCGGCCGATAAGAAAACTCATTTCCGCACCTGCGAAAGCGCGCGCAGCTCCTCCTCCGTGAGATACCGCCATTCGCCGGGTCTGAGCGTTCCGAGCTTCAGCGGTCCGTACGCTTCGCGCTTCAGACGAAGCGTGCGGTGTCCGATCGCCTCGAGCATGCGGCGGATCTGGCGGTTGCGTCCTTCGTGGATCGTGATCGAAAACGCCGTGCCGCCCGTCGAGGCCCGACGGATATCGGAGACCTTCGCCGGCGCGGTCATGCCGTCCTCCAGTTCAACGCCGTTCGTGAGCGTCGCGATCTCGCCCGCCGAAAGTGTTCCGTCGCAGACCACGCGGTACGTCTTCTGCACGCCGTAGCGCGGATGCATCAGACGGTTCGCAAGCTCGCCGTCGTTGGTCAGAAGCAGCAGTCCCTCGGAGTTCAGATCGAGCCTTCCGACGTTATAGAGCCGGTACGGCAGATCCTTCACAAACTCCTGCACGGTCCTTCTTCCCGCCTCGTCGCTTGACGTGGAGACCACGCCGCGCGGCTTGTAAAGCATCAGCACGACGCGCCGGTCCTGCGGCTTCAGCCGCTTTCCGTCGAGCAGGACCTCGTCCGTTTCCGTTACGGTCGCGCCGATCACGGCCGGTATCCCGTTCACCGTGACACGACCGTCCTGGATCATCTGTTCGCATGCGCGGCGTGAAGCCACGCCGCAGTCCGCCATGTATTTTTGCAGCCGCATATGCCCCGCCCGCGGTTCATCCGATAAAATCGCCGACCGCCTTTTTCAGATAGTAACCGAAACCGGCCGCTTCGACCGTTTCCGTCGCGACGATCGGTACCGAGCATACCGCCGTCCCGTTCAGAAACAGCGTCGCCGTTCCGATCGGATCGCCCGCCGCGACCGGCGCAGCAGCCGGTCTGAACGACGTGCGCACGCCGAACGCTTCTTCGCCGCCGATCTCCGTCGGATACAGTATACCGCGGATCGGCGCCGCAGACAACGTTTTTTTCACGCCGTTTTCGATCGGGACCGCAAAAACCGTTTCTGCGGACAGAAACAGCTTCGTTTCATAGCCGGAAAATCCCGCGTCGAGCATGGCCTTCGCCGTATTCCACATCGAGGGACAGTTCAGAACCGCGCCGACAAGCTTCATCCCGCCGCGCTCCGCCGCGAACACGAGGCACTTCCCCGCCGCCTTCGTATAGCCGGTCTTGACGCCGATCCCGCCCTCGTATTCCCACAGAAGGCGATTCTTGTTTTTCAGCGTGTGAACGACCGAACCG
Organism: uncultured Clostridia bacterium; assembly: GCA_946411635.1. GTDB lineage: Bacteria > Bacillota > Clostridia > Christensenellales > CAG-138 > UBA3792. The sequence continues at coordinate 159,264 of CAMKES010000002.1, forward strand.
TCGGTTTTGCGGTACTTTGCGGAAACGATCCCACAGAACGTCGGATCCCGCAGCGCGGCCGCGCCGAGCAGCGCAAGGTCGTGCGCCGTCGTGTAATGATCCGGATCGTGCAGGCCGTTCGGGGTGACGAAATGCGTGTCGCAAAGTCCGAGCTCCGCCGCGCGCGCGTTCATACGCGCCGCAAACGGTTCCGTGCCGCCGTCGAGAAACCACGCGATCGTGACCGCCGCGTCGTTGCCGCTCGTCAGCATCAGCCCGTACACGAGATCGCGCAGCGTGATCCGCTCGCCCTCCCTGAGATACATCGACGAGCCCTCCGTGCCGACCGCTTCCCGCGGGACCGTGACCGTTTCGTCGAGCCTGCCCGATTCGATCGCAAGCAGCGCCGTCATGATCTTGGTCGTGCTCGCCATCGGCAGCCGTTCGTTCTCATTCTGCGCAAACAGCACGCGGCCGGAATTCGCCTCGATCAGATACGCCGCCTGCGCCGGAACGGCGTCCGCCTTTGTGCGCCCCGGAAAACCGGAAACGAGCAGGATCAGCGCAAGCAGCGCCGCACGCTTCACGGTTCCTCCTCCGCGTCTTCGCCGCAGTTCTGCGCGCGGATCTCGCGGATCGCGTCGCGGATCTCGGTCATCGCGGTCGGGATCAGCTGTACGAGACGGTCGAGAGTGCTTTCGCACTCGGCGTGCAGCAGCGTGACCTGCTCGCCCTGCATATGCAGGAACGCCTTCGGCGTGATGGAGATGCCCGCGACGCTCGCGCCGAGGAAAGGATAGCCGTTCGCCTCGACGTCCGGCTTGGCCGGTCCGTTCAGGGCCTGCGTCGGGAAATCGCCGCCGCCCGCAAAAAAACCGAGGCTGACCTTGCTGACCGGGATCACGACCGCGCCTTCGTCACCGTAGATCGGGTTCCCCACGATCGTGTTTACGTCGACGATGTTCTTGAGCTCGCGCATCGTCGTCTGCAGAATGGTTTCAACAGGATGCATCGTTCGTCCTCTTTTCGTTGGATTTACGGGTATTGTTTGCCGATCCGCGCCGCGCTATACGCTTCGGCGCAAGGAAGCCGGAAAGGAGCTTCGGCGGGAACACGATCGCCCGCGCGCGGAGGGAAAGGCGCAGCATCGGCGATTCGGCGATCGCTGCGCGCGCCGAACCGGTCTCGGCGACGCGCGTCGTGAGCATCGAAAGCAGAACGGCAAGCGTTCCCGCCGAAAGCACCGCCTTGTCGGGCTCGTCTGCGATCCCGACCGCGGTCTTCGTGTCCAGCCGCAGAACGCGCACGCCGCGGATCGGGCGGCGCCTGCGCTTTTGCGCGTGCCGTTTCAGCAGAAACACGCGTTTTTTCCCGAATTGCAGGGTGAAATACGGCCTCGAAAACAGATGCAGCCGAAGCTTCAGCGGGATCGGGATCAGACCGAGCAGATATACGCGCGCGCGAACGACGGCGCCGCGAAGGCCGAGCCTTGCCCGCGCGTCGACAATCAGCGGCATGGAAAGCAGCAGGAGCAGAAACAAAAGGATGAACAGCACGACGAGGATCCACATGCTTACAGTTTTCCCCCGCCGCTTTTTTCGCATACAAAAAAGGACCGCATTTCTGCGGTCCTTTTCAATCGTCCGAGTGTTAACGCATACCCTTGTCGTACGGAATACCTTCCGCCTTCGGCGCGCGGGAGCGTTTGCTCGAGAGCGCGAGAACGATCAGCGAAACGATATACGGAAGCATGTTGTAAACGCTCTTCGGGATGTTCAGATTGTTGAGGAAATCGAAGCCCGTGTACACGCTGCCGAGTGCGCGGAACAGACCGAACAGCAGCGCGGCAAGCACGATGCGGACCGGTTTCCACTGACCGAAGATCATGACCGCCAGAGACAGGAAGCCGAAGCCCGCGACGCCGACGTCGAACTGCCACTGCGAAACGCCCGCCGTGATGTACACGATGCCGCCGAGACCGCCGAGCGCGCCGGAGATCATGACGCCCGCGTAACGCATCTTCACGACGTTGATGCCGACGGATGCAGCCGCCTGCGGATGTTCGCCGCACGCCTGCAGGCGCAGACCGAACTTGGTCTTGTACAGCACGATGTACGAAGCGATCAGCAGAATGACCGCGAACACGAGGAACCAGCTGTACTCGGTGCCGGGCGCCATCAGAAGCTTATCCTTCACGCCGCTGTAGATGACTTTCGGGGAGTTGTTGGAACCCATCGTTTCCGCGATATTGATGGACTTGACGGCAACCGTTGCAGCCGCCACGCCGAGCATGTTCATTGCGGTGCCGACCAGCGTCTGGTCTGCCTTGAACGTGATGCTCGCAACGCCGAGCAGCAGCGAGTAGATGACGCCCGCCGCGATCGCGACGCCGACCGTGGCCAGCACGACCCAGATCGCCGGGGTGGCTGCGCTCATGTACTTCAGCACCAGCGAGCCGCCCAGCGCGCCGATGACCATGATGCCCTCAAGGCCGATGTTGATGACGCCGGAATGCTCCGAGAAGCATCCGCCGAGTGCGACCAGCGTCAGAACGGAGGTAAAGACCAGCGTATACTGCAGCAAAAGATCCATTATTTCTTACCTCCTTCCGTATTTGCTTCGACAGCTTTTTGCTTCTGAAGCTTGCGCTCATCCGAACGCGCGATCACACGGTTCATCGTCATCTTGAAGAACAGCACGAAGCCGCACAGATAGATGATGATCGCGGAGATCAGATCGGCGATCTGCGGCGGATAGCTCTGCGTGTTGAGGTTCAGCGCGCCGCCGTCGGTGATGTGCTGGATGAAGAACGAGGAGAAGATCGCGCCGATCGGGTTCAGACCGCCGAGGAACGCGCCCGCGATGCCGTTGAAGCCCATGCCCGGGACGGACGACTGGTTGATGTCCCACTCTTTGAAGCCGGAGAGGAAGTACAGACCCGCCGCCGCGCCGGCCAGCGCGCCCGCGATCAGCATCGTCAGGATGATGTTGCGCTTTTCCTTCATGCCGCAGTACTTTGCGGCGTTCTTGTTGAGACCGGTCGCACGGAGCTCGTAACCGAGCTTCGTCTTTTCCAGCAGGATCCAGATCAGAACCGCAACGATGATCGTGATCGGCAGCGCGATCGTGACCTTGGTATTGCCGTTGAACAGCTTGTCAAGTCCCAGCCGCGGCAGAAGCGCGCCCGGGTTGACCGCCGAGATCTCGATCGTGTCTTTCTTGCCGACCGGCGCGAACGGCGCCATCAGCGCGTTGACCGCATACAGGCTGATCCAGTTCAGCATGATGCCGGAAATGACCTCGTTGACATTGCAGTATGCCTTCAGGAGGCCGGAGATACCGGCAAGCAGCGCGCCCGCAAGGATCGCCGCGAGCAGACAAATGTACCACGGCAGCTGAAGCTGAAGCGCGAAGTAGAGGCACGCGCCCGCGCCGATGACGTACTGACCGGCGGCGCCGATGTTGAACAGGCCGACCTTATACGCAAACAGGATCGACAAGCTGCACAGAATGAGCGGCATCGTCTTGACGAGCGTATTGCCGAGCTCTTTCGTACGCAGGCCTGCGCTCTTGCGCGAGAAGAAGTTTTTGAGAACGCCCGTGATCGCCTCGCCCGCGCCCTTCGGCTCGATCAGCAGCAGTACGATGTATCCGACGAGCACGCCGACGATGATGCACAGCAGTGCGGCAAGGATCGACTGAACCGCTTTATTCTTCAGGAACTTTTTCATTTCACGACCACCTCGTCTCTCTTCGCGCCGGCCATGTAGAGACCGAGCTCTTCCTGTGTCGTCTTCTTCGGATCCAGTTCACCGACGATCTCGCCCTCGTACATAACGAGGATGCGGTCCGAAACGTCCATGACCTCGTCGAGCTCGAGCGAAACGAGCAGAACGCCGTTGCCTGCATCGCGATGGGCGACGAGCTGCTTGTGAATGAACTCGATCGCGCCGACGTCCAGACCGCGCGTCGGCTGGACCGCAACGAGCAGTTTCGGATTCTTGTCCATCTCACGCGCGACGATCGCCTTCTGCTGGTTGCCGCCGGACATGGATCTGGCCGCGGTGATCGCGCCCTGACCGGAACGGATGTCGAACTCTTCGATCAGACGATCGGTGTACTGACGGATGTTCTTTCTTCTGAGGAAGCCCGCCTTGTTCGTGAATTCCGGCTCGAAATAGCGCTCAAGGACCATGTTGTACTCGAGCGAATAATCGAGAACGAGGCCGTGCTTATGACGGTCCTCCGGGATATGGCCCATACCGGAAATGTTGCGCTTGCGGATCGGCATCCTGGTGATGTCCTGCCCGAGCATCGTGATCTTGCCGGAAACGAGCGGTTCAAGACCGGTGAGTCCGTATACGAACTCGGACTGGCCGTTGCCGTCGATGCCCGCGATGCAGACGATCTCGCCCGCGTGCACGTTCAGGCTGACGTTCTTGACCGCATTGTTCTTGTGGACCTTGGAGGCGACCGTCATGTTCTCGATGCGAAGGATCTCCTCGCCGATCTCCGGTTCCTTCTTTTCCACGTGGAAGTTGACGTTGCGGCCGACCATCATGCGGGAAAGCTCTTCCTTCGTGGTGTCGGCGATGTTGACCGTGCCAATGTACTTGCCCTTGCGAAGGACGGTGCAGCGGTCCGCGGCCTCCATGATCTCGTTGAGCTTGTGCGAGATGAACAGGATGCTCTTGCCCTCGGCCTTGAGGTTCTTCATGATCTGCATGAGCTCGGTGATCTCCTGCGGCGTCAGAACGGCCGTCGGTTCGTCGAAGATCAGGATCTCATTGTCGCGGTAAAGCATCTTGAGGATCTCGGTACGCTGCTGCATGCCGACCGTGATGTCCTCGATCTTAGCGTCCGGATTGACCTGCAGGCCGTATTTTTCGGACAGCTCCAGAACCTTCTTGCGCGCTTCCTTCTTCTGCAGGAAGCCCATCGTGTTCGGCTCGACGCCCATGATGATGTTGTCCAGGACGGAGAAGACCTCGACCAGCTTGAAGTGCTGATGCACCATGCCGATGCCCAGCGCGTTCGCGTCGTTCGGGTCGTTGATCTTTACGACCTTGCCGTCCTTCTTGATGATGCCCTCCTCCGGCTGATACAGACCGAACAGAACGCTCATCAGCGTGGATTTTCCCGCGCCGTTTTCACCCAAAAGCGCGTGGATCTCACCCTTTTTCAGCTGAAGCGTGATGTTGTCATTTGCGATGATGCCCGGAAAACGCTTGGTGATGTTGAGCATCTCGATGGTGTACTCGGGCTGCGCTTCGTTCTGAACGGGAACATTCGCATCGGGTTTCGTTTCCAATCTCACTACCTCCATCCTCGATTTTTATGCATTCGTATGCATCTTATCACGTTTATTTTAGCATATCATATATCGTTTTTCAAGAGCGATATTCGGATTTCAGGACACAACCTGCCGATTTTCGTTCGTTCTTTCCGCGGGGCAAAACAAAAAGGGCCCGGTGGAACCGAGCCCTTTGATCGGGTTAAGATTAGCCCTTGATGTTGCCGTACGGATTGACGGTGATGGTGGTTGCGGGCATATCGCCGATCGCGTTGGAAACGGTGATTTCGCCTGCAAACATCTTCGCAACAAGCGCCTTATAGTCGTCCTGGGTGAAGGAATCTGCCCACTGGGTGGACTCCATCGGGATCTGGACGAAGTTGACCGTGGGATCCTCGCCGGAAACGAGACCGAGGTTTGCAACCTTGCCCGCGTAGTCTGCCCACTTGCCGTTCAGAACGACGTCGCTGAGCGTCGCCTTAACGGTTGCTGCCAGACCCTTCATAGCAGAGGTAACGGTCATGCCTTCGCCGCCGAGACCTGCGATGATCGCAGCCTGGTCGACGTCGACGCCGATGACCTTCGCGCCGTCAACCTTCTTGGCCGCTTCAACCGCGGAGGTGTAGATGCCGCCGCCGCAAGCGAAGACGACTTCAACGCCCTTGGTCTGATACCAGGTATCCATGTAAGCGGTGATATCCGGATCGCCGAAGAACTGGTTGCCGTAGACGTACTCAACGGTCACCTGGTCCGCAATGTTGAGCTCAACAGCCGCCGCATCTGCGCCCTGGACGAAGCCGTAGCCGTAACGGATAACCGCCGGAACCGCCATGCCGCCGAGGAAGCCGAGGTGCTTATAGCCCAGCTTGACCGCCGCGTAGCCCGCCATGTAGCCGCAAAGCTCTTCCTGGTAGACCGCGCAGTAGGTGTTGCTCACGTCGACGAAGTCGGCGAGATTCCAGTTGTCGGGATTGTAGTCATACTGCTGACCCGCAGCGGTGACTGCCGCTTCGAGCAGATCGCCGAGGGAAACGTCCAGCGCGATGAACTTGACGTCCGGATACTTCGGAGCAACTTCAACAACGGTGCCTGCAAATGCGAAGCCCGGCATAACGATTACGTTGTAGCCTTCGTCGATCGCAGCTTCAACCGCGGAAACACGCTCTGCAGTGCTGTCGCCGGACGGCTTCTTGTAGGTGAATTCCACTTTGTTCGCTTCGCAGAATTCCTTGCAGCCTTCGTAGGTCGCCTGGTTGAAGGACTCGTCGGTGATGTCGCCGTAGTCCGTGACCATTGCAACTTTGTACTCTGCTGCTGCCTGTTCGCCTTCCTTCTTTTCGCCGCATGCGACGAGTGCAAGGACCATTACGAGAACCATCAGCATAGCAATGATTTTCTTCATAGTTGTTTCTTTCCTCCTGATTCGTTTTCCTGTTTTGTGCAGGATAATAAATTTGCACGCCATACGTACGCACGTATTATAACAGATACAAATCCAGAATGGAAGAGGATTCTTTCATTTTTTTCAAAAAATTTTGTTCTTTGCGGGTAAAACAAAAGCCGGCCGCGGTTGCGGTCGGCTTTGTTTCCGTGGTTTTCCGGACGAAGATTACTCTTCCTCTTCCGCCTTGAAGTTCGCAAACAGGCTCGCCAGAGAGGTGGTCGTCTGCGTGACCGGGGGCAGTTCGTAATCGCCGTCCTCGGAGTTGCGGCGGCGGCGATCCGGACGGGATTCGCGGCGTTCGCCGTTCTCCTGCGTGCGGCGCGCACCGCGCTCCTCACGCTCCTTGTTCTGCTGCTCACGCTGCGCTTCGCGCTGTGCTTTGCGCTCCGCGTTGATGCGCTCGCGCTCCGCTTTCTCCGCCGCGAGCTGCTCCGCGATCTCGGGGTTCTCCTCGATCAGAGCGTCCTTGCGGGAAAGGCTGATGCGCTTTGCTTCGACGTTGACGTCGAGCACCTTGCAGCGAACGATGTCGCCGACCTTGATCTCGTCTTCGACCTTCTCGATGCGGTGGATGCCGACCTGAGAGATGTGGATGAGACCGTCGATCGTCGGCTCCAGCGCGACGAACGCGCCGAACGGAACGATACGGACGACCTTGCCCTCGACGATGGTGCCGATCGGGTACTTCTCAGCCGCCTTGGTCCAGGGCTTCGGCTGAAGCTGCTTGTAGCCCAGGGAAATGCGTTCCTTCTCGCGGTCGACGCCGAGGATCAGCACTTCGATCTCCTGGCCGATGGACAGCGCGTCGCTCGGATGCTTCACTCTGCCCCATGCGCAGTCGGTCACGTGGACGAGACCGTCCAGGCCGCCGATGTCGACGAACGCGCCGAAATCGGTGATGCGGCGGACGACGCCGTGGACCTTCTCGCCGACGACGAGCGCGTCCCACTTGGCCGCCTTCGCTGCCTTTGCCTCCTCGATGAGGACCTGCTTGATGGAAGCGACGATGCGCTTCTTCGCCTTGTCCGCCTCGAGGACCTTGACCTTGATCTGCTTGCCGACGTAGTCGTTGAGATTCTCAACGTATTTCGTGGAAACGTGCGAAGCGGGAATAAAGGCGCGGACGCCGTTGATGTCGGCGATCAGACCGCCCTTGACGACTTCCCGGACCACTGCCTCAAAGGTCTTGCCTTCGACTTCGTCTGCGAACATTTCGTCCATCAGCTTCTTGCCTTCGACATTCTTGCGGGAAAGCCGTACGTTGCCTTCGCCGTCGTTGACCATGAGAACTTCTACGTCGATGCTGTCACCCTCTTTGACAACGTCTTCCGCACGGACTTCGGGATCCGCGGAGAATTCTCCCTTCGGAATCACGCCGTCGGCCTTGTAGCCGATATTGACGAATACTTCGCCGTCCACGATCTGGAGCACGGTGCCCGTGATCAGCTGGCCGGGATGGATCCGCTTGACGGTCTTTTCAAAGGCCTGTTCAAAAGTCTCGGGCTCGGCTTCCGCCTCCTCCTCGACCGCAACGGGTGCCGCTGCTTCTTCGACTGCTTCCGCGACTGCTTCTTCAACTGCCGCAGGAGCTTCTTCGACGGCCTCCTTGATCTCTTCGACCGCTTCCGCAACGGGTTCGACTGCCGTCTGCGCTTCTTCCGCAACGGCTTCAGTGGCTTCGGCGACAACCTCAGCGGGAGCTTCCGCTTCGATGGTTTCAACTGTCGTCTTTTCGAGTTCGCTCATTACTTGTTTAACCTCCCTAATCATCGCTGTTGGCGTCGATGCGCCTGCGATAATCCCTATTATATCATCGTGTTTGATTTTTGCAAGAGAAATTTTACCGATATCGTCGATGATTTCGGCCTTTTCGCAAGTTTTTTTGCACAATTCCAGCAGCGCGCACGTGTTTGCGCTCGTTTCCGAGCCGAGAACGAAGACTCTCGTACACCGTTTTGCCAGCATTTCCGCCTCGGTCTGCCGAAGACGCGTGGTGTCGCAGATCGTGCAGTGCGCGTTCAGTTCCGGAATCCTTTGCCCGAGAACGGCAAGCGCGGCGTCCCAGACCTCTTTTTTGGCGGTCGTCTGCGAGACGAACGTAACGGGACCGTCCGCTTCGATCGCTTCCGCTTCCTTTGCGTCCGAAACCGTGACGGCGTTCTCCCCCGCCCGGCTCCGGATGCCGACGACCTCCGGATGCGTGGGCTTGCCGAGGATCACGACGCGTTCGCCCGCCGCGCTCGCGCGCCCGACGATCCTGTGGATGCGCTTCACGAACGGACAGGTCGCGTCGATCACGCGAACGCCCTTTTCCTCACAGGCGCGGAACACGTCCTCCGGCGCGCCGTGCGCCCGGATCACGAGCACGTCGCCCGCCGAAAGCGCGTCGAGCGAGTCGACGGCTTTGATGCCGCGCGTTTCCAGCTCGTTCACGACGCGTTCGTTGTGGATGATCTTGCCGAAGGTGAACACGCGCGCGTCCGACGACGCCGCCTCGTTGACGAGTTCGATCGCGCGGGACACGCCGAAGCAGAAGCCGCTGTGTTTTGCGAGCAGGACCTTCATCACATCGCCTCCGCGATCTCTCTGAGCGTCATCATGGAATCGGTGATCGCCGCATTGACGGCGTCGACCGGCTTTTTGCCCGGGCACCGCGCTTTGACCTCCGCCGGATAGATCGGGTCGCCGACCGCGACGCGCAGCCGCTGCCCGAACTTCCGGTCGTGATGCACGATATAAAGCGGAACGATCGGCGCGTCCGCGCGCAAGGCGATGAACGCGCAGCCCTTGTCGAACGCGTCCATGTCGACCTCCGTCGAACAGCGGTGCCCCTCCGGGAAGATGCCGAACGCCTTGCCCTTTTCCAGCAGCTGGCAGGCGTGGCGGATGGATTTCGTATCGGCGGTGCGCTGGTTGACGGGGAACGCGAGCGCAAGGCGGTACAGCGTCGCCATGAGCTTCGATGTGAACAGCGTGGACTTTGCCATGAAGTGGACGCAGCGCCAGACGAGCACGGCGATCCAGACCGGGTCGCTCATCTTGACGTGATTCGACACGTAGATGACCTTGCCCTTGCTCTTCAGCGCGGCGCGGTTATGGATCTTCGGGCGTCCGTACAGCCAGAGGATCGGCTTCAGGATGGCGCACACGACGACGTACAGCATGTCAGACCTCCGAAAGGATCGCGTTGACGGCTTCTTCGATCGTCAGATCGGTGGTGTCGATCTTCTTCGTATCTTCGCCGCAGAAGAGCGGCTTGTACGCGCGCTCGGTGTCCTGTTTGTCGCGGCGGATAATGTCGTGCAGGATCGTTTCGTAATCGGCGGGCTGTCCGCTTTCGAGCAGCTGCTTCACGCGCCGGTTTGCGCGTTCCTCCGCCGACGCCGTGACGAAAAACTTGTACGGCGTGTCCGGCAGCACGTTCGTGCAGATGTCGCGCCCGTCCATGACCACGCGCGTTTCATGCGCGACCTCGCGCTGAAGTTCCGTCATCCGGTCGCGCACGGCAGGCACGCGGCTCACGAGCGACGCGCCCTGGCTGATCTCCTCCGTGCGGAGTTCGCCCGTCACGTCGTCGCCGTCGAGCAGCATGTGCTGCACGCCGTCTTCATGCCGGACCCGTACGTCGATCATGCCGACAAGGCGCGCGATCGCGTCCTCGTCCGCAAAATCGATGCCGTGCCGCTTCGCCGCAACGGCGACCGTGCGGTACATGGCCCCCGTATCGAGATACGGAATGTTCAGGATCTGCGCGATGCGCTTTGCGACCGTGCTCTTGCCCGCGCCGGCAGGCCCGTCGATTGCAATGCTTTGTTTCATATTGATTATACCTCCGTAGGAATGCTGCTACCTGCGAGCGCGCCCGTCGACCAGGCGATCTGCAGGTTGAATCCGCCCGTAAAGGCGTCCGTATCGAGAAGCTCGCCCGCAAAGAACAACCGTTGGACGAGCCGGGATTCCATCGTGGACGGGTTGACCTCCCTGACCGAAACGCCGCCGCGCGTGACCACCGCCTCCGCGATCGGACGCGCGCCTCTGACATGAAGCTTCAGCCCCTTCAGCGCCCCGACCAGCGCTCTGCGCTGCGCCTTCGTGCAGTTGCCCGCCTGCGCCGTGCCGTCGATCCCCGCCGCGTCGAGCACGACCGGCAGAAGCCGCTGCGGCAGAAGTCCGTACAGCGCGCCCGAAAACGTCTTTTTCGCGTTCGCGGACAGATCGCGCAGGAGCCTTGCGTCAAGCTGCTCTTCGGTGAGTCCCGGCTTCAGGTCGATCGAGAGCACCGTGCCCTCGGGCCGCTCCGCGACGAGCGCCGAGCACGAGAGCACCAGCGGTCCGGAAACGCCGAAATGCGTGAGCAGCATTTCGCCGAGTTCGGAATAGACCTCCCTGCCGTCCCGGTACGCCGTCAGCGTAACGTTTTTCAGCGTAAGCCCGGAAAGCTCCGCGCACCAGGTCTCCTCCGTTTCGAGCGGGACAAGCGACGCTTTTGGCGGAACGACGGTATGACCGAGCGCCTGCGCGAAGCGGAATCCGTCGCCGGTGCTGCCCGTGGACGGATAGGAAAGCCCGCCCGTCGCAAGGATCACCGCGTCGAACGGTTCGACCGTCTCGCCGACGCGCACGCCGGAAACGGCGCCGCCGGTCGTCAGGATCTCCGAAACGCGCGTGTTCAGCCGCACGTCGACGCCGTTTGCGCGCACCGTGCGCTCAAGCGCCTTCAGAATGTCGCTCGAATGATCCGACGCCGGGAACACGCGCTGACCGCGCTCGATCTTCAGCGGCACGCCCGCAGTCTCGATCAGCGACATGATCGCGGCGCTGTCGAAGTGCGCGTACGCGCTGTACAGAAAGCGTGGATTCCGCACGACGTGCCGGAAAAACCCCTCCCGGTCCGCGGCGTTGGTGACGTTGCAGCGGCCCTTGCCGGTGATGAACAGCTTTTTGCCGAGCTTTTCGTTGCGTTCAAAGATCGTGACGCCGTGCCCGTTTTCCGCCGCCTTGATCGCGGCGAGCTGTCCCGCCGCGCCGCCGCCGATGACCGCGACTCTCATGCTTCGCCTCCGAATTCCTCCGAGAGATCGACCGCGCAGAGGTCCTCGCTGTGAAAGCCCATCGGCGTGACCGTGACGAAACCGCGGCGTACCCACGCGTCGTCGGTATCGTCGTTCGGATCGCAATCGAGCCTGCCGCGCGGCGCCCAGTAATAGGGCCGTCCGAGCGGATCCTCGCACCGCACGTACGTCTTGTTGTACCGTACCGTCGCAAGGTTCGCAAGCCGGTAGCCGCGGATCTCCTCCGTCGGCAGATCGGGCACGTTGACGTTGTAAAACATGCCGGACGGCAGCGGATGACGCCGGACGATCTCCAGCATCCGCTTCGTGACGGCGACCGCGGTCCCGAAATGCACGGGATGCCTGCGGTCGACCGACATCGCGATCGCCTGCACGCCGGAGAGCGCCGCCTCCTGCGCCGCCGCGCACGTGCCGGAATAGAGCGTGTCGGTGCCGAGGTTCGGTCCGTGATTGATGCCGGAAACGACGATATCCGGCTGCTCGGGCACGAGATTCCCGAGACCGAGCCGCACGCAGTCCACCGGCAGGCCGTCGACCGCATACGCAAGCGCGACGCCTTCGATCTCGCGCGGAACGGCGCGAAGCGGCAGATTCAGCGTCATGCCTTTGCTGACCGCGCTGCGCTCGCGGTCCGGCGCGACCGTCCAGACCGTGTGTTTTTCCGAAAGTCCGTGCATCAGCGCGCGGATGCCCGCCGCGTCGATGCCGTCGTCGTTGACCAGAAGGATCTTCATTCCATATTCCCCCATTTTGTTCTGTCTGCATTATACCAAACCCGTCCCCGTTTCGCAAGGACTTCGGCGCATGAAAAACGGACGCCCGAAAGCGTCCGAACGGTAAAACCGCGATCAATTCAATTCGAGGCAGAAGATGCGGGTCTGCTCCGTCGTGCCGGTGGTGGCGACGACGACGTAGTTGTTGAAGGCGACCGGCGTCGCGTCGATGCGGGCGCCGAGCTTCAATGCGGAAAGAGCGTTGTCGCCGGGACGCGCCGCGTCGTACAGACGGACGGCGCCGCTGCGGTCGCACGCGATCAGGTACGCATCGCCGCGCTTGTTGTAGACGACGAGCGGCGAAGAAACGTAGTCCGCGCCGTCGGTCTGTTTGATCTCCCAGCGCACCTTTCCGGTGTCGCGCTCATAGGCGACGATCTTACCGCCGTACCCGTAAACCACGTTGCCTTCCGCGTCGACGGTGTCGACCGTAAGCCCGTAAAACGAGACGATGAGAAGATCGCCGATCGTGCCGTGACCGATGTGCGGCGTGGCCTTTGCGCCGCCCTTCATGGCGTTCGCGGTGGTCGGGTCGAGGATCTGTACGATCTGCTTCTGCTCCCAGAGCATTTTGCCGGTGAGACCGTCGAATTTGCGGACGTAGGCATATCCGTAGCCGTTCGACAGGGTCTCGTCCTGCACGTTCGTCTGCGAGCAGGTGTACACGTAGATCGTTCCGGCGTCGCCGTCCTCCTCGATGACCGGCGTCGCGTCGGAATCTCCTCCGACATCGGCGACGAACTGAAGCTTCAGCGTGTTCAGATCGATGCACTGGAGCCTGCCGCCGTTGTCGGTCAGGTACAGATAATTGCGGAACGCGGCGACCGAGGATTCGAAGCCGTAAGAGCGCTTGCCCGGAAACTCGGTGCCGGAATAGCCGGTGCCGCTGTAACGGTACTTGATGCGGTCGCCCGGACGGATCGAGAGCGAACCGGTCTCCGCGTCGTAGGACGTGTGCAGCTCGACGAGATACAGGACGCCGTTCTCGCCCGGCCAGATCAGCGTGTCGTTGATGATGAGCGGGCTCGAGTCGAACGCGCCCCAGTCGGTGCGGCGCGCGGTGTAGTCCTTGCCGCTGACGACGGTCTCGCGCGTGTTGCTGCAGAGATTGACCGCATAGGTCGCGGATTTGTTGGTGCCGTTTTCGGAAGCGGTGCCCTGCCCGATATAGAGCATCGGAATGCCGGTGGGATCGAGCGTGGGCGTGCCGAACATCGGCGCGCCGATTGGGATCGTCTCACGCGTGCGGGTTCCCGTTTCCAGTTCGTAGAAATAGATATTGCCGTCCGACGCGCAGAGGATGACCTCGTGAAGCTCGTCCTTGTTCTTGAATTCGTCGCGCACGCCGAGCGTCTTCAGCGTCTGCCCTTCCCACGTGACGATCAGCGGCTGACCGGTCCACGACGCGCCGGCAAAGCCGTTTGCGGAACCGATGGCGAACGCCCAGTCCTGCTTCATCGTCTGCATCGTGACCGTCGCGTATCCGTACGCGAATCCGCTGCGGTAATTGTTGCCCGCAAAGGTCGTGACGCCTTTCACCGCCGAGTATTCGGATCCCGGACCGAAGGAAAAATCGTTTTCGTTCGGATTCGAGGAATAGCTCTCGTCGCGGTTGTTCTTGCGGATCTCGTAGGTAAAGCCGAAATTCGAGGGCTTCGACTCCTCCGCCGCCTCCGCGCGGTACGTTCTGTCCTTCGGAAGCGCGGGCGGATCCGGGATCACCGACAGTTCGTTCTGTGCGGGGGCCGTGGCGGCGGCGCCCGGCGCGCTCGTTTCCGTGCCCGGATCGATCTCCTGCGCGAGCGAAAGCGCATCCTCGGCTCCGCCGCAGCGCGACCGGCGGCTGCCGGACGTATTGCTGCAGAGACCCGCCGCAAAGATCAGCAAAGCGACGGCGATCACCAGGATGAACACCGACGCGCAGAACAGTATGAACTTCGGACTGACCGTCCGTTCGTTTCTTCTTGCCATGAGGGTATTATACCGTATCGCGCGCGGATGCGCAACGCGTAAATGCAAACTATTTTCGACTTTTCCGTAAAAGAAAATCCCCTTCCGCAAAGCGCGGAAGGGGATCGGTTTTTTTCGTCGGGATCACGAAAGCCGGATGCCGAAGATCGTCTGATCGCCGCGGCAGCCGACGACGATGATGTTGCCGAACACGGCGGGCGACGCCTCAAAGTTGCTGTCGGTGAGCGAACCGATCGTGCGGAGAACGCTGCCGGTCGCGCCGTCGTACAGCGTGATGCGGCCCTTGGAATCCGCCTGGATCACGTAGCCCTTGCCGTTCGTGTCGTAGACGACGGCGGGACTGGACCACGAATACGCGTCCATCGTCTGCTCCCAGCGGACCTCGAACGTGTTCTTGTCCAGCGCGACGAGGATGCCGGCATCCTTGTTCCTGTAGCGGGCAATCGTCACGAACACGAGGTCCGAGATGTTGCTGCCCTGTCTGCCGATGCCCGCGGTCGCCTGAATGCCGCCCGATACGCCGGAGACCGTCTTGACCGTCAGCCCGTAGGGGACGTTTTCGATCTTGCCCGTCATGGCGTTGATCTTGAAGAACGGCGCGCGGCCTTCGCCGTTGACCGCCGTGAAGTGCAGGGACGTTCCGACGTACAGATACGCCTCGTCGTCGGAGATCACGTCGAGCACGGGGCTCGCGTTCGTATCGTCCTGCGTGTCGGCGATCCAGACGCAGCGCATCGTGTTGAGGTCGATGCACTGGAACATGCCGTCGTTGCTCGAGAGATACAGGAAACCGTTCCACGCGGCGGCGCTGCCCTCGTAGCCCTGCCACTTGTGCGCAGAGTCCGCCTTGTCGATCTTGTCGTAAATGTTGCTGCAGTCGTAGCGGAACTTGACGATATTCGTCGGGTTGACCGAGATCGAGCGTGTCGAAGGATCGTAGATCGTGTTGAGCTTCATCGTGTAGATGATGCCGTTCTCGCCCGGATAGATCAGCGTGTCGGTCTTCGCGTCGATCAGCGGCGCGGAGTCGTACGCGTACCACTCTCTTCTTGCAAAGTTGTCGGTCCCCTGCTTGCCGAATTCATACAACACGCGGCCGTCGATCAGCGAGATGATGAACGCGCGCGATTTCTGGCTGTCGTTCTCGTACTGGTCGCCGGAGCCGAGATACAGCAGCGGATAGCCGCGCGGATCGATGCTGCCGGTCCCCTTGAACGGGACGTTCATGCGGATCGGGTCGCGCGTCTGCTCGCCCGTTTCGAGATCGATGAAGTAGATGTTGCCGTCCTCGGTCGGATAGATGACCTCAACGAGGCCGTCCTTGTTCTGCGCCCACTCCTTCATGTTCATGATCCGTCGCGTTTCCGCGGGCCACTGCACGATCAGGGGCTGTCCCGTCCAGCCGCAGCCGGACCAGCTTCCGCTGCCGCCGCCCTTCGTGAGCGAACCGATCTTGACCTCCCAGATCTTGGTGAACTGATACTCGGTCAGGCTGACGGTTCCGACGCTCGACGTGTTTCTCCAGTTGTTGCCGCGGAAGGTCAGGATGCCCTTGACATTTTCCGCATTGTATTCGTCCGCGCGCGGGAACACGATCTCCTCGTCGCGGCGGTAGTTCAGCGCGTCGCTGTCGTCCCTCCGCTCGCCGTTGATCTCCAGATGCGGCACGAACATGTACTGCTTCGGATCGGATTCGGCGATCATGTACGGAGTCGGAACGGGCGTCGGAACAGGGGTCGGTTCCGGCGTGGGGACCTCGGTCGGCTGCGGCGGGATCGTCGCGCCGTTCTTGTAGTCCTCCCAGGACGGCACCACGTAATCGACGCCGTCGTATTTGTCCGGATTCTGCGCCTTCGCGGATGCGAAGGATTCCTCCGCCTGCCGTCTTGCGGCATCGTAGTCGCACTTCTTCATGCTTTCTCTGATCAGCACTGCAAGCAGGACGATCAGCGTCAGGATCAGAACGATGAAGATCGAGACGATCACGTAAAAGCGCGGCTGCACCTTCCTTCTTCTTTTTTTCTTATGTTGCGTTGTCATGATTCCTCCGGATATACTCCCCCGCGTGCAGATTGCCGCGGTCCCGCAAGCGCGTTCGGAAGCGTGGGTCTCTTTCCGTTCGAAATTTTCCGATCGCGCGGATCAAGTCGTTTTTGTGCGTCGGGGCGCGCATCTTTTGGCAGAAAAATTTTACCGCATTTTTTCGCGGCGTTTCGCCCGAAAGACGGAGCCGCCGGTTTTCGGCGCCCTATTTAGGGTCTTCGATGCCGTTTTTTCGCAATATCTTGCGTCGATCCTGCCGTTATTTCTTTCCGATCGACCATGATATTCTTATCCATCGTATTGATCATAACATTCTCTTTTGAACAAACTGCGATATCTTTGTGAACAGTTTTCCCCGAAACTGTTTCGATTTTGTGTCGCCTTTGCGAAACGAACGAAAAAAGGCGTTCCGTGCGGGAACGCCTTTGAAATACCGATTATCCGGCCCGAAGTGTTGTTTGAAGGTGGATTTGGACAGTGCGGGAACGCCTTTGAAATACCGATTATCCGGCCGGATGCCGCCCGGCGTTTTTACGCCAGATGCCCCTTCGCCTTGATGACGTCGATCACGGAATCGACGTATTTTTCGCAGATCTCGTCCGTATCCGCCTCGACCATGACGCGGATGACCGGCTCCGTGCCGCTCTCGCGCACGAGGATGCGGCCGGTGTCGCCGAGCTCGTCGGCGACCCGTTTTACCGCCGCCTGCACGTCCGGATCGTTCTGCGCGTCGGGCTTGGACTTGACGCGGACGTTCTTCAGCACCTGCGGATAGAATACGACCGGCGCCGCGAGCTCGCTCATCGGCTTGCCCTTTGCGAGCATGACCTCCATCAGCTTCAGCGAGGTCAGAATGCCGTCGCCCGTCGTTTCATACTTCAGGAAGATGGTGTGACCGCTCTGCTCGCCGCCGATGCGGTTGCCGGTCTTTACCATGTTTTCGTAGACGTACTTGTCGCCGACCTTGGTCTTTTCGTATTCGATGCCGACCTTGTCGAGCGCCTTGTAGAGACCGAAGTTCGACATGACGGTCGTGACGACCTTGTTGTTCAGGAGCTTGCCGCGCTCCTTCATATACAGGCCGTAGATATAGAGCGTATGATCGCCGGTGACGACGTTGCCCTTTTCGTCCACGCAGAGGCAGCGGTCTGCGTCGCCGTCGTAGGCGAAGCCCACGTCGAGACCGTTCTCGACGACGAATTTCTGCAGATGCCCGATGTGCGTCGAGCCGCAGTCGGTATTGATGTTGTAGCCGTCCGGCTGGTCGTTCATGACGTAGACCTTCGCGCCGAGCGCTTCAAATACGCCGCGCGCGATCATCCAGGCCGCGCCGTTCGCGACGTCCAGTCCGACCTTGACGCCCTTGAAGCTGTACTTGCTCATCGAGATCAAAAAGCCGATGTAGCGGTTTCTGCCCGCAACGTAGTCGACGGTGCGGCCGATCTCGTGACCCTCGGCGACGGGGACCTCGCACTTGCCGTCGAGATAATCCTCCACCTTCAGGATCGTTTCTTCGTCCATTTTCTCGCCGTGTCCGTTCAGAAGCTTGATGCCGTTGTCATAGTACGGATTGTGCGAGGCGGAGATCATGATGCCGCAGTCGAAGTCGTCGACGCGCGTGATATACGCGACCGACGGCGTGGTCGTGACGTGCATGATGTACGCGTCCGCACCGGACGCCATCAGCCCCGTGCAGAGCGCGTACTCGAACATATAGCTCGACCGGCGGGTATCCTTGCCGATCACGACCTTGGCCTTCTTGTTCTGCCGCGCGCCGTAATACCAGCCGAGATACCGGCCGATCTGCACGGCGTGCTCAAAGGTCAGGTTCTTGTTCGCCTCGCCGCGAAAACCGTCCGTTCCGAAATATTTGCCCATCACCGTTCCTCCTTTGATGCGACCGTTCCGTTGTCCTTCCAGATGCTGTACGGCGGTACGACCCCGCGCACGCAGGACGTCGGATAGACGTTGCTGTGCGGCCCGATGACCGTGCCGGGATTGCAGACCGCGTTGCAGCCGACCTCGACGTAATCGCCGAGCATCGCGCCGAACTTCTTGATGCCGGTCTCGATCTCTTCATCGGCGCCGTGCACCACGACGAGTTTTTTGTCGCTCTTGACGTTCGAGGTGATGCTGCCCGCGCCCATGTGGCTGTAATAGCCGAGGATCGAGTCGCCGACATAGTTGTAATGCGGGGTCTGCACGTGATCGAACAGGATCACGTTCTTGAGTTCCACGGAGTTGCCGACGACGCAGTTCGCGCCGACGAGCGCGCTGCCGCGGATGAACGCACAGTGGCGCACCTCCGTTTCGGGTCCGATGATGCAGGGCGCGCCGAGATACGCCGACGGGAAGACCTTCGCCGTCTTATGCACCCAGACGTGCTCCGAAACCTCCTCATAGTCCGCGCCGAGTGTCGGCCCGAGCGTGAGGATGAAGTCCTTCAGGCCCTTCAGCGCCTCCCACGGATAAGTGAACTGCAGGAGATAGTCCTTTGCAAGCGTATGATCGAGATCATACAGGTCTTTGATCGTCATCATGCTCAAAGCCTCTCGTTTCTCTCGATGTCGAGGAAATACTTGTACGTATCGACGGTCAGCTCGCCGCACGCCGCCTCGTCGCACGCGATGATCGCGGCGTTGTGCAGCTGCAGTGCGGAGCAGGTCCACTTATGGCTGACGCCGCCTTCGACGGTCGCCGCAAGCGCGCGCGCCTTGTTGTGTCCGTTGATCAGGATCAGCACTTCTTTGCTGTCCGTAACGGTGCCGACGCCGACGGAAAGCGCCTGTGCGGGGACCTTTTCCGGATCGTTTCCGAAGAAGCGCGAATTCACGATGCGCGTGTCCGTGGTGAGGTTCCGCACGCCGGTGCGGGAGTTCAGCGAAGTGTACGGCTCGTTGAACGCGATGTGTCCGTCCACGCCGATGCCGCCCATGAACAGGTCGATGCCGCCGTATGAGCGGATCTTCTCCTCATAGCGGGCGCATTCGCCCTCGGGATCATCCGTCATGCCGTTCAGAATGTTGATGTTCTCCGGCTTCATATCGACCAGATGATCGAAGAAATTCTCGTGCATGAAGTACCAGTAGCTCTGATCGTGCTCGTGCGGCAGGCCGAGGTATTCGTCCATGTTGAAGGTGACGACGTTTGCAAACGACACCTCGCCCGCGCGGTTCATGCGCGCAAGCTCCCGGTAAACGCCGATGGGGCTCGAGCCCGTCGGAAGACCCAGCACGAAGGGACGGCTCCCCTGATGCGCGTTGATCTTCGCGGCGATGTAGCGCGCCGCCCAAAGGCTCATTTTTTCGTAATTGTCCTGGATGACAACTCTCATATCGTTTCTCCTTATTGCTTGGTTCGTTCGGTCCGCAGTTCATTCTATGCGAAATCCGTCCGATCTTGCCGACGTTCGGGATCGCTCTGTTGCGGTGTTGATTCCGTTTTTTGTCGTTCCCTTTTCGACCCGTCGCAGGCCGCGGCAGCATCCGCCGAATCGTTCGATAAACTGCCGGTCCTCGTCGCCCCGAAGGGCCTGGCGCTGACGGTCCTCCAACCCTCCTCCATGAAGAAGCCGTTTTACTGCGTTATGCTCCATAACAGAAGTATTATATACGAAATATAGTATCATGTCAATCATTACCCGCTACCCCTTGTGGTCGCGCGCAAAAAAGGAGAGCGCCGATAATCGGCACTCTCCTTTTTACAGGTCATCCGCATCCTGTACGGGGCGCGAGCCGTTTCCCGGTACGCCGGTATAGCTCCCGTTCACGTCCGACGGGATCTCCGCCGGTTCACGCGGCGCGTACAAAGGCTCCCGCGTCTTTCCGCGCCGCACTCAGAACTCCTCTTCGCCGAACAGATCGTCGTCCGAACGGTTACGCTGGCTGTCTCCGTCGCGATTCGAGTCCGTATAGCGTCTGCGGGCGTCGGCGTCCTTCCTGCGCTCGCGGTCGCGGTCCTTTTCGCCGCGTTTCGTTTCGTTGAAAAACGTCATTTCTCGTTCCTCCGTTTTCGAATTACCGGTTGACCGGCGTCGTTATCGTGCCCGGAACGCGTTCGATTATGCAAAGAAAGACGAAAAAAACGAAAATCGCGTCTTGTGTACCGCGCGCGTACGCGTTATAATAAGATATTATTTCGGAATGCCCGATCGGAGCGCGTCTCCGGGGAAAGGATAAAAACATGGAAGAACGCAGCAAAAACTTCATTGAGGAATTCGTCGAAGAGGATCTGAAGACGCTGGGGCGTCCGGTCAAGACGCGGTTCCCGCCCGAGCCGAACGGCTATCTGCACATCGGCCACGCAAAGGCGCTGACCGTGGACTTCGGCATCGCCGAGGAGTACGGCGGAACGTGCAACCTGCGCTTTGACGACACGAATCCCACCAAGGAGGACGTCGAATACGTTGAGGCGATCAAGGAAGACATCCGCTGGCTCGGCTTCGAATGGGATCAGCTGCGCTTCGGCTCGTCGTATTTCGATCAGTGCTACGAGCTTGCCGTGAAGCTCATCAAGGACGGCAAGGCGTACGTCGACGATCTTTCGAAGGACGAGATGCGCGAATACCGCGGCACGCTGACCGAGCCCGGCACGAACAGCCCGTGGCGCGACCGCTCCGTCGAGGAGAACCTGGACCTGTTCGAGCGCATGAAGAACGGCGAGTTCCCCGACGGCTCCAAGACGCTTCGCGCGAAGATCGACATGGCGAGCCCGAACATCAATATGCGCGATCCCGCGATGTACCGCATCCTGCACATCGCGCACCATCAGACCGGCGACAAGTGGTGCATCTATCCGATGTACGACTTCGCGCACCCGATCCAGGACGCGATCGAGGGCGTGACGCACTCGCTGTGCTCGCTCGAATACGAAGCGCACCGTCCGCTCTACGACTGGGTCGTGAACGCGTGCGGCTTTGAGCAGAAGCCGAGACAGATCGAGTTTGCGCGGCTGAACCTCACGAACACGATCATGTCGAAGCGCTATCTCCGGCGGCTCGTCGAGGAGCATTTCGTCAGCGGCTGGGACGATCCGAGAATGCCGACGCTCTGCGCGATGCGCCGCCGCGGCTACCCCGCCGCCGCCGTGCGCGATTTCCTTGCGCGCATCGGCGTTGCGAAGGCGGATTCCGTCGTGGACACCGCGATCCTCGAGCACTGCGTGCGCGAGAATCTGAACGCGAACGCGCTCCGGCGCATGGCAATCACCGAGCCTTTGAAGCTCGTCATCGACAACTGGGAGCCCGGCCGCTTCGAGACCGTCGAGGTTGAGAACAATCCGAACGATCCGGACGCCGGCACGCATCCGTTGCGCTTCGGCAGAGAGCTCTGGATCGAGCAGAGCGATTTCATGGCGGAGCCCGTCAAGAAGTTCTTCCGTCTGAAGCCGGACGGCGAGGTACGCCTGAAGGGCGCGTACATCGTCAAGTGCGTATCGTGGAAGACGGAGCCGGACGGAACGGTTTCCGAGGTGCACGTGACGTACGATCCCGAGACGAAGAGCGGCGAATGCGAGCGCAAGGTCAAGGGCACGCTGCACTGGGTGGCGGCGGCCGACGCGATTCCCGCGGAGTTCCGGCACTACGGTCCGCTGATGCGCGAAGCGGCGGAAAACGAAGAGGTCGCGGACTTCACCGCGCTTCTGGATCCGCACTCGCTCGAGGTCAAGCAGGGCTTCATCGAGCCGGCGCTTGAAGACGCCAAGGTCGGCGATGCGTTCCAGTTCGTACGCATGGGCTACTACGCGAAGGATCCCGACTCGACGCCGGCGCATCCGGTGTTCAACCGCGTCGTGGGCCTCAAGGATTCGTTCAAGATTCAGTAAGGAGAAACACATGGAAGTCAGAACCAGATTTGCCCCGTCCCCGACGGGATATATGCATCTCGGCAATCTCCGCAGCGCGCTCTATACGTATCTGTACGCCAGAGCGAACGGCGGAAAGTTCATCCTGCGCATCGAGGATACCGATCAGAGCCGCTACGTGCCCGGCGCGGTCGACGTGATCTACCGCACGCTGAAAAGCATCGGCATGCAGTGGGACGAGGGTCCCGATATCGGCGGCGATTACGGTCCGTACGTGCAGAGCGAGCGCAAGAATCTGTATCTGCCCTACGCCGAGCAGCTCGTGAAGGCGGGCAAGGCGTATTACTGCTTCTGCACCGAGGAGGAACTGAGCTCCCGCCGCGAGGAAGCGCAGAAGCGCGGCGAGACGTTCAAGTACGACAAGCACTGCCTGCACCTTTCCCCCGAGGAAGTGCAGCGCCGCATTGCGGCGGGCGAGCCGTACGTCATCCGGCAGAACGTGCCGGAGCACGGCGAAGCGTCGTTCGACGACGTTCTGTACGGGCACATCGCAGTGGACTGCGCCGATCTGGACGACATGATCCTGATCAAGGCGGACGGCATGCCGACGTACAATTTTGCGAACGTCATCGACGACCACACGATGGGCATCACGCACGTCATGCGCGGCAACGAGTACCTTTCGAGCACGCCGAAATACAATCTGCTGTACGACGCGTTCGGCTGGGAGAAGCCGGTCTACATCCATATGACGCCGATCATGCGCGACGCGACGCATAAGCTTTCAAAGCGCGACGGCGACGCGTACTTTGAGGACTATCTCAACAAGGGCTACCTCAAGGAAGCGATCGTGAACTACGTTGCGCTTCTGGGCTGGAATCCCGGTGACGAGCGCGAGTTCTTCACGCTTGACGAGCTGATCGGCGCGTTCTCCGTGGACGGCATGAGCAAGTCCCCCGCCATCTTCGACGTGAACAAGCTCACCTGGATGAACGCCGAATACGTGCGCCGTCTCACGCCGGAGCAGTTCACCGAATACGCCCTGCCCTACTATGAAAAGGCGGGCGTGAGCGCGGAGCACGCGGATCTGCTTGCGCGGATCCTGCAGCAGCGCACCGAGGTCTTCTCGCAGATCCCGGAGATGCTCGATTTCATCCCGCAGCTCCCGGATTACGACGCCGAGCTGTTCACAAACAAGAAGAGCAAGACGAATCCGGAGATCGCAAAGCACGTGCTTACGATCGCGATCGACGCGCTTACGGCGCTTCCCGCGTGGGAGGAGCAGCCGATCCACGACGCGCTTTTAGGCCTTGCCGAAAAGGAAGGCATGAAGAACGGCACGATGCTCTGGCCGGCGCGCATCGCGCTCGCGGGCAAGCAGGTCACGCCGGGCGGCGCGATCGAGATCGCGATCCTTCTGGGGCGTGAGGAATCCCTGCGCCGTCTGAAGATCGGATTAGAGAAGCTTTCGTAAGGAGGAACGGATATGAAGCTGGGTGTCATCGGACTGCCGAACGTCGGCAAGTCCACGCTGTTCAACGCCATCACCCGCGCGGGCGCGCAGGCGGCGAACTATCCGTTCTGCACGATCGAGCCGAACGTCGGCGTCGTTTCCGTGCCGGATCACCGGCTGGACGTGCTCGCGGAGATGCATCATCCCGAGAAATACACGCCTGCGGTCATCGAGTTTGTCGATATCGCGGGACTGGTGCGCGGCGCGTCCCGCGGCGAGGGGCTCGGCAACAAGTTCCTGTCGCACATCCGCGAGGTCGACGCCGTGGTGCACGTCGTGCGCTGCTTTGACGACGACAACGTCGTGCACGTGGACGGCAGCGTAAACCCCGCCCGCGACGCGGAGACGATCAACCTTGAGCTGATCTTCGCGGACATGGAGACCGTCGAAAAGCGCATCGACCGCCAGCAGAAGATGGCGAAGAGCGGCGACAAGAAGCTGCTCGTCGAGATCGATCTTCTGAAACGCATCTACGCGCACCTCGAGAGCGGCAAACCGGTCCGCACGCTTGAAGCAGACAAGGACGAGCAGGAGGCGATCAGGGGGCTGTTCCTTCTCACCTCGAAGCCCGTCATCTACGTGGCGAACGTCAGCGAGGACGACCTCGGCGGCGAGCCGAACGGCTACGTGAAGACGCTCTACGAGATCGCAAAGAACGAGGGCGCGGAGGCGATGACCGTCTGCGCGAAGCTTGAGGAAGAGGTCGCGGAGCTCGATCCGGACGAAAAGCAGGCGTTTCTTGAGGAAATGGGCGTGCACGAATCCGGTCTCGATCAGCTCGTCAAGGCGTGCTACCGGCTTCTGGGGCTCATCAGCTTCCTGACCGCGGGACCCAAGGAGGTCCGCGCATGGACGATCCAGAAGGGCACCAAGGCGCCGCAGGCCGCCGGCAAGATCCACAGCGATTTCGAGCGCGGCTTCATCCGCGCCGCCGTCGTGCCGTACGAAACGCTCGTCGAGCACGGCTCGATCGCGGCCTGCAAGGAAAAGGGCCTCGTCCGTTCCGAGGGCAAGGAATACGTCATGCAGGACGGCGACGTCGTGGAATTCTTCTTCAACGTATAACGAACGCGGCGGGGATCCCCCGCCGTTTTCCCGGAAAGGAGCCGTATGAAGCATTTTGAAACCGAATTGCCCGAAGGATACGAACCGGTTTGCGAGATCGACGCGAAGAATCGAAAGACCGTCGTTCTGATGAACCTCGCCGGACTTCTGATCTTTCTCCTCGTTCTGTTGCCGTTTGTTCTGGTCATCGGATTCCGCGAACTGTTCATGATCGGACGCGGCAAGCTTCTCCTGTTTTACGCGGTCTTCTTCGGCGGTTTGATCCTGTACGTCATTCTGCACGAGCTCGTGCACGGCGCTGCATACAAGCTGCTGACGCGCCGCAAGCTGACGTTCGGGATCTCGCTCTCCGTCGCGTACTGCGGCGTTCCGGGCATTTTCGTCTACCGCAAGACGAGCCTGATCGCGACGCTCGCGCCGTTCGTCGTCTTCACGGCGGTCTTTCTGCCGCTTGCGCTGTTCGTGCGGACACCCTTCCTGCGGATCGCCTTTATTCTGCTGCTTTGCTCGCATGTATGCGGCTGCATCGGCGACCTGTACGGCGCGTATCTGATGCTGTTCCGCCTCCGCGATCCGAAGCTTCTGGTTCGCGACACGGGACCGAAACAGACCTATTATCTGCCCGAATAAAGCATACAAAAAAAGACCCGGCTTCCCGGGTCTTTTTCTTCACGCTTTTCCTGAGATCGTTTCTTGCATCGAAATCGTGATCGTCACATCGCCGTTTCCGAGCAGCTCTTCCATCTCCGCCGCGGTGCGATCCGTCACCTTTCCGAGCCGCGTATACGACCACGCGTTCGATCCGTAAAAGATCACGATCCGATCGCTTGCATACAGTACGATGTCGCCTGCCTGCGTTACGGTCTCGCGATCGCTGCTCGGCAGGCGTGTGCCGAGCGATCCGACCTGTTCAAATCCGCCGTACATCGATAGTTCGATCGTAAGCGGGCCGGACGAAACCAGTGCCTTCAACGCATCGACCGATGCATTGTCTTCCCACGCGACCGAAACCACCGTTCCGTCGATGGACAGCTGCAGGTTTTTTTCCATGATAGGCATGCCTCCTTCCGGACTCTCCGCGTTTGGTTCTGTCGTATTACAGGTTCGCTCGGGCTTGCTATGGGTGTCGGATCCGGGGTGCGCGTTGCCTCCTGTGTACCACAGGAAACCGCGCTGAAAAGCAGCAGCAATGCGATCGCCTGTGCGATGATCCGTTTCATTTCCCTTCTCCTTTCCCCTTTCCGTCGGTCCGATCCGCTTGAACCTCTGCAAGTTCAGAAACAAAACCGCCCGCATGCGGGCGATCCTGTTGCTTATGCTTGTTTCTGCAACTCCTGCATAAAATGCCGCAAAATTGCTTTTCTGGTGACGATGCCGATAAACATGCCGCGGTCGTCGACCACCGGAACGAAGTTCTGTTCCATCGCGCGCTGCAGAAGATCCTCGATCGAAGCGAACGCGTTCACCGGCGGGTTGAAATCGGGCCGGATCACGTCCATCAGCCTAACGTGCTCCCAATCCTTCTGCGTGTCCTCCTTGAGCACCGCCCGCAGAAGATCGCCCTCGGACGCCGTTCCGCAGTACCGCCCCTCCGCGTCGATCACGGGGACCGCGCTGCGTCCCGTCGCGTTGAGCTTTTCGACCGCCTGCCGAAGCGTGCAGTCGCTGTCCAGCACGCACACATCGCATTTCGGCATCAGAAAGAATAACAGGTTCATACGAGTCTCCTTTCTTGCTGTATTGATTATACAAAATCCTATGCCCGCGGTCAATCCGCCGACGCGAAATGTCACGGATTCGTCACAAATGTCGGAACGGACCCTGCGGCATGCGGATGCTATCCGCCCCTACGGAGATATCGACCTGTTGACAAATTGGTTTATCCATGATAAACTAAACGCAAGTTTATCGGGAATAAACCAAAAGGAGGTTTGCTTATGACCGAACTGGGCGAAGTGCAGGCACGGTTTGCGGACATCGTCTGGGCAAACGCGCCGATCCCCTCCGGGGAATTGGTGAAACTCTGTGAAAAGGAGCTCAACTGGAAAAAGCCGACGACCTACACGGTACTGCGGAAACTCTGCGAAAAGGGACTGTTTGAAAACAGCGACGGCTTTGTGAAAGCAAAGATCACGCGCGAACAGTTCTATTCCAGCATGAGCGAGCAGTTCGTGGAGGAGAGCTTTTCGGGCTCGCTGCCCGCGTTCATCGCGGCGTTCACGGCAAGGAAGCCCCTCTCCGATGCCGAGGCGGACGAGATCATGAAGATGATCGCATCGTACCGAAAGGAGCGTCAATCATGAGCAGTCTCTTCTTGCATCTTCTGAACATCAGCATCACTGCGGGCTGGATCGTGCTCGTCGTCGTGCTGCTGCGCTTTGTGCTGAAAAAGGCGCCGAAATGGATGTGCGTGGTGCTGTGGGGACTGGTAGCGCTGCGGCTCATTCTGCCGGTGTCGATCGAGAGCGTGACGAGCCTTGTCCCGAGCGCCGAGACGGTCAAGATCGAATCCGTCGCCCGCGTGACGCCGTCCGATCCTTCCTCCGTCCCCGCATCCGCTGCCGGCGAACGCATCGTCGTCGAAACCGGTATCCCCATCATGAACAGTGCCGTCTCGCCGATCGCGGAACGCACAGCGGAACATACCGATACGGTCGCGACCGTCAAGACCGTCGCCGGCTGGGTGTGGCTCGCGGGCGCTTGCGCCATGCTTCTGTATGCGCTGATCAGCTTTCTGCGGCTCAAGCACCGCGTCCGCGCATCCGTTCTGCTTGAAAAGGGTGTGTACGTGTGCGACGAGATCAAGGATCCGTTCATTCTCGGGCTGCTCTTCCCGAAAATCTATCTCCCCTCCGGCATGGACGAAGCAACCCGCGCCTATGTGCTTGCGCATGAGCGTGCGCACCTCAAACGCTTCGATCACATCTGGAAGCCGCTCGGATTTTTGCTGCTTGCAGTCTACTGGTTCAACCCGCTTCTGTGGCTTGCCTATATCCTCCTTTGCCGCGACGTGGAGCTTGCATGCGACGAGAAGGTCGTAAAGGAACTCGACGATACGGGCAAGGCCGCCTATTCCGAAGCGCTTGTAACCGCAAGCGTTTCCCGCCGTTCGATCGCCGCCTGCCCCCTTGCCTTCGGCGAGACCGGCGTGAAAAGCCGCGTCAAGTCCGTTCTGAACTACAAAAAGCCCGCGTTCTGGATCATCCTTGCCGCGATCCTTTGCTGCATCGCCGTTGCGGTGTGCTTTCTGACCGTGCCGAAGAAGAAGGAGAACACCTACGTCGGAACGTGGGAGCTGTCCAAGCTGATAACGGAAGGACAGGAATTTGACGCCGCGTTTCTTACCATGTTCGGCATGGATAAGGATACGATTGTGCTCGATGCGGACGGCACCGGCAAACGGGTTACAGAAACGAATGGCGAGATCAGCGAATGGACAGCGACCTATACTGTGAACGGGAACGAACTGGAAATTGTATTTGTATTATCCGAAACAAGCGGATCAAGCGGATATCGCATCACAAAAGCTGCGGCCTACGATCCGAAAAGCGATACGCTGTCCCTTGTAAATGAATACGAAACTTACATCTACATACGCGCAGGCGGCGAACAACCGGTGCCCGATGCTTCACTGACCGTCGAGAAGCTGGTCGGCGTCTGGCGAACGGACGGCATCAAACTGTCCGACGATGAGCCCGGCATGCTGTCCGGCACGCTGATTTTCCGCAAGGATGGCAGCGCAGGCCTGAATCTTTCGGCAGGCAGCGGGGCGATGCAGGAGGAATGCACGTTCACGCTGAACGGCAACACGATCGAGCTGACTTCCCGCGGTCAAACTGCGCCGGTCTCCTACGACCCTGCACATGACACTCTCTCCCTCCCCATGATGAATATCGGGATCCTGACCTTTAAGCGCACAGATGAACCGTTCCCCGATCTGAACGAAACGATGCTCTGCTCAGTATGGACGCTTTACGAGCTGGAAGCGCCAGACGGCAGCAACGGGGATCCTCGCGCGCTCGGGATCGAACAGTATCTGGACTTCCGTTCCGACGGAATCGTTCACTTCGTTGAACGCAATTTGGAAAACTACAGCGAGGGGACCGCATCGTATTCGTTTGAAAACAACACGGTTATGATCGAAGGCTCCTCGGCCTTAACATACGACCCTGATACAGGAGATATGCTGCTCACAGACCCGATTTCCGACGATATCGCCATATGGAGATTCTATCGCACGCCGTATGCGGAGCTTCCTCTGACGGAGGCAAGATTTGTCGGTGCCTGGACGATCGAATCCATGGATCTCAACGGGACCGACGTTACGGAAGAGGATGCTTACCGCACATACCGGGGTCTTACGGTCGAGTTGTATCGCTCCGGAAACGTCCTGATCGACGGCCGTTCCGACCACAGATGGGAACCGGGCTTTACGTGGAGCTTCGATGGCAACAATACCGTTATCCTGAAGAACAATGCGTCGGGCAGTGAATTATCGCTGTCCTGCAGCAACGATCTGCTCATCCTCTCCGCTTCGGATCTGTTCGACGAAGCCGAACCGGATCTCCGTCTGACGCTGAAACGCGATCCCACGATCCCGCTTCCGTCCGAAACGATCCCGGTCTCGCCGGTCTCCCCTGCGCCGGAGTCTGCCGTCACGGAATGGCTGGACTATTATGAGAAGAGCAGCGAAATGCCTTGGGGCGATGCGAAGGAAATCGCGATCGACGCCTTCCCGGACGTGACGTTCCGCTGGACGTCCGGCAGCGTGGAGGCGATCGAAAACGGCAAGACGCGCACACTGTTTTCCGGCATGCCTGTGTGGAGCGTGTACTTTACCGATCTCACCGGCGACGGCAAGCCGGAGCTTTGCGCTACGGTCAGCTTCGGCTCCGGCATCGTCGACGAGCATATCGTTGTGTACGATTACGCGAACAAACAGAGCTATACGCTTTGGGATCGCGGCACGTTCGATTATCATCTGACGACGGCGGACGACGCGCTGCAGGTGAGCAAGCTGCCGTACAACAACAGCACGGCGCCTTTGCTCGATACCGGCGCGCTTCTGATGCACGACGGCGTCCTCTCCTGCCGCTGGCAAAGCGACGGCTCCTATGCACCGCTACTTCCCGAGCTGCACGAATCGGAACTTTACGGCGAATGGCTTGTGGAGGAAGAAACAGACAACGACGGCAACGTGCTGTATACCTTCGCACCGGACGATCTCTGGAAAGAATACAGCTTCCGCGAGGACGGCACGGTAGTCTATAATGAGACGGTCCCGAGCTCCTCGGATTCCGAAAAGGCGTTCGGGCATCCGGTCGAATACCCCTATGAGGTGCACGACGGTTATGTGTACATTGATGACGGACGCTCCACGAGCGGCTACCTCGATCCGCAGACGCGCAAGCTGGAACTGAACTATCAGCACTCGCCCGGGCAGTATGTGTATGCGACGCTGAAGCGGATGGGCGAATAGAACGAATCCCATCGAATCCCGCCGTTTGCGTATGGACGGCGGGATTATGTTCATGCTATGGACGAGGTGATGAATATGAAACTGACACAAAAAGAAACGATGCTTCTGAAGGATCTCAAAAACTCCGAGGAGATCTGTATCGAAAAGTACGGCACCTACGCAGAACGCGCCGAGGATCCCGAGCTCAAACAGCTCTTTGAAACGATCCGTTCTCACGAGCTCAAGCATCTGGAGACCATCGAATCGCTGATGCAGGGCACGGTCCCGATGACGGGCGGCGGACAGCAGAATCAGCAGCAGAATCAGCAGAGCGGTTCTGCCTGCTGCGGCGAATGCGACCGCAAGATGAGCAAGAACGACGAGTATCTGGTGCGCGACGCGCTGGACACCGAGAAGCACGTCTCGTCCGTGTACGACACCTGTATCTTTGAATTCAACGACGCCGGCGCGCGCGACGCCTTGAACCACATCCAGAAGGAAGAACAGCAGCACGGCAAACAGCTTTACGATTACATGAGCTGCCACGGCATGTGCGCGTGACCCAAAACAAAACAGAGCCGCTTTCGCGGCTCTTTTCTTATGCCTTTTTGCAGTACGCTTCGATCGCCGTCTTTACGAATTCCGCCGTGCCTTCCCCTCCCGCGGCGTCGATATTCGCCTTGAACCGTTCGTCCGCAACGTACATCTGTCCAAGGCCGAACAGGATTTCGTCGGTACAGCGATAGTAATGCGCGCTGATGTAATCCTGCAGCTCCTTCACCTTTTCCTGCGCCGCTTCCGCCGTCGGGTCTCCCCCTTTGAGCGCGCCGAAGTCCGCAAAGATCGCCATGAGCCGCGCCTCCTTGCCGGCCTGCTTCGGTCTGTTCTCGTATTCGCGGTACGCCTGCGTTTCGCCCCACCGCGCCTTCGCTTCGGCGGCGTACGCCTGCTCCCTGCTCTTATCAAACGTTGGATCCATTTTCTCCCTCCCGTACGCTTATCATAACCCCAAAGGCGGGGCGCGCGTCAAGTCTTTTTTCGACGTTTTTTCTTTTCGGAAAAGGGTTGACAAGGCCATATGACCATGCTATAATTCATTTTACCGTCGCGGGGTGGAGCAGTCGGTAGCTCGTCGGGCTCATAACCCGGAGGCCGCAGGTTCAAGTCCTGCCCCCGCAACCATTTCCACGCAGACAGACTTCAGATTCGATTCGATTTTGAAGTCTGTTTTGTTATTCTCCCGGGAAACGGTGATTTTCTTGATCAAAAGCTCCACCGCCCGCTGATCCGGCGCCTTTTTGATGGATTCCAGCCACTCCAGGATCGTTTCCATGGTGTAATCCTTCGGTGCTTCCGCGTTCTCCAACGTTTCGATCTCACCCTTGATCGCCGTCATACGGTCGTTGATGTCTTTGATCACTTCCGGCGTGAGCACGCCCGACATCATGTTTTTCATCAGATTGTCGTACGTTGCCTGCTTCTCGGCGATCTGCTTTTTCCGCGCCGCCTCGAATCCCGACCGCGCGTCCGCCTGGTGGTTCTTGTAATTGCGGAGAAACGCCGCGATCTTCAGCTGCATTTCCGGAGAAAGAAACTCCTCAAGGTAATCCGTCGCCGCCTTGTCGACCAGTTCCATCGGGATCGGCTTCATGCCGCAGTCCGCCTTACAGCGATACACATGCTTTTTGCCGTTCTTCACCTTCCATACGGTCGCGTGCATCTTTGCGCCGCAGGTACAGTACACGATCCCGCGGCACAGGTAGTCCGAATGCTTTCCCATCTGTTTTCTTCCGTCCATGATTTCCTGAACCTCCTTGAATGTCTTTTTACTGATGATCGCCGGAAAGGCGTTATCGATGCGTATGGCGTTCGGCTTGGACCGGCGGTCCATTCTGTCCTCTTCCTCGTCGACCGTGTATAGATATGTACCCGTGTACTTCTCGTTCCGAAGGATCTCGTAGATCGACGGATAACCCAGGGGTTTCCCCCGCTTGCCCTTGATACCCGCGCGGCGAAGCTCTTCGATCAGCTTTGTCCGGCTTTCCCGTTTCAGCGCCGATTCGAACATCTTGCGGACATAGTATGCCTCGGTCTCGTTGATTACGTAATGCCGGTCGACCACGTCATATCCGAACGGAGGAACGCCGCCGTTGTGCAGGCCCTTCAGTGCCGCCTCTTTGTGCCCTTTCTTGGTTTCCTTGGACAGGTTCTTGCTGTAATACTCCGACAGGACCCACATCATCTGCTTGGCGAAATCGCCTTCGATGCTGTCGCCGAAATTCTGCGCAACCGCGATGATCGGAATCTTTTCTTTTTTCGTAAGCGCGGACAGGCGCACATGCTCTTCCAGCGAACGCGCAATGCGGTCGTATTTATGGATCAGGATCATATCGAAGAGATGACGCTTGGCGTCCGCCAGCAGCTTTTGATACTGCTGGCGGGCGTCGGTCTTCTCCTCGGTTCCGGAAATAGCTTCATCGGAATAGATCTTATATATCTCCATCCCGCTGTGCTCCGCAAATTCGCGGCAGGCGCGAACCTGCGCGGCTGTGCTCATTTCCGTCTGATTGTTCGAACTGAACCGAGTGTAGATGGCCACTTTCACCGGGCTTGCTCTCCTTTCTCTGCGGCGATGCTCTCAAACATCTCCAAATCAACGCCGAACTTCTGCGTAAGCTGATCGACGATCAGTACCAGCGGGACTTCTTCATATTCGAATTCCCGCACCGTTTGCCTGTTTTCGCCGAAGACGAAATGCGCAGAAACCGGCACCCTGCACTTATTATCACGATTCGATCGACCGCGGTCAAATGTACGGGAATTGTGCGAACGCACATTTTTATCGGTCACGGTCATCGCTTCGCTCCTTTCTGCGGCGCTTCACTTCGCGTTCGATCAGCTTCATGATGATATCCCGGATCTCCTCCACGGAGCTTTCCGGGAAATACGGAACCAGATCCTCCAGACGGAACGTGACCTTCTCGCGCTGATTCGGCTTTTCCTCGTCGATGATCTCATCCAGCCGGTCCGGATCGAACTGTCCCGCTTCGCTGAGCTTCCTGAGCCGGATCGCCTGCGAAAGCGACGGTGTGCAGTCCGCTGCCGTCATCACGTCCAGCAGCAATTCCTGGTCATCCTGCGGCAAATAGGACAGTTCGACTGCCGGTCCCATCGCCATGCGCTTTTCATCGACCATGTTCAGCAGAGGCGTGATCAGATTGGTCAGGCGGATGAAGCGCTGAACGGTTGCCCTGCTTTCTTTTGAAGATTGGGCAATTACTTCGTCACTTCTCAGCTTCGTCTCAAGTTGAGACGAAGTTGCCTTCCCCTGGTGTTTCAACGCATCCATCTGCATCTTATATGCGAATGCCTTTTCGCTCGGCAGCAGCTGTTCCCGCTGACGAAGATTGCTCTCCACCATGGCGAGCGTCGCCGCGTCGTCATCCAGTTCGCGAACCGTTGCCGGGATCGTTTTCAGTCCTGCCCGGCGCGCGGCGTTAACACGGTTGTGTCCGGAGATGATCTCATATCGCTGTCCGTCCTTTGCCGGGCGAACCAGGATCGGCGTCAATACGCCGTTCTCCTCAACGCTTCTGACCAGTTCCCAAAGCTGTTCGCCGCTGTAGGGTCGGAACGGATGCTCCGTGAACGGAACCAGCATATCTACCGGCAGTTCCGTGATCGTCGTTTTATTATCGGGTTTGTTTATCGTTTCTTTCATACAATTCCTTTCTTTTTTAAATAATTGAGCGCCCGTGTTTTTCGGGCGCTCTGTTTATCGTTCATAGTACCGTTCGCCGCGGTCGCGCTCGTAAGCGTCTTCCCGCAGCATGCTTTGGATTCGCGGAACGTCCGCGCCGATCTTCCGGCACAGATCCAGTTCCGAGCGAATGCCGCGCAGTTCCTTTGTCAATCGCGATACATCATCTTTCGGTACGCTCCCCTTTCGTTTTTCTTTGCGCAGCGTCTCGCGCTGCCCGGTCAGTTCCGTCTCCCGTGCTTTCAGCGCGGCGATGCGATCCGTCAGCTGATCGACGGTATCGATGCCGTGCGTGTCGATGTACGCCTGCTGTTTTTTGTACTGCTCGAATTTCCGAAGTTCCGCATACGGCACTCGGTACGTGACCTTCTTTCCCTGCCCCAGGATGCCGAGCACGTACATCCACGAAACGTACAACGCCTTGAATCCGTGCTGTTTCCCGTACGGGATTTTCGGACGGACCTCCGCGCGGTGAATGATGACCGATTCCGGATCGGACATCGACGCCTCCAGCAGATCCTCGATATCCGATTCCGTCAGCGATTTTCCGTCTCGCTTCAGACGCAGCGGACGCTTCGCGCCTTTCGGAAGGAAGCTCGGATACTTGCTCCGAAGCGATACCGTGTACCCTTTCGCTTCCATCAGATCGTAGAAGTTGTCGACGTCGATCGCCTGCGAGATCGCTTCTTCCATATCCATCCGAAGGATGTCTTTTAAGGTACACTGACCGTTCTGATGCAGTTTCCACTCCGCAAAGGATTCCGACCGCCGGGATGGCTTTTCTATCACCGACAGTCCGTGTTCACGGCAGATCGCGTCTGAGATCTCCCGAAGCAGGTAGTGATCGCGTTGATGGTTTTCATATTTGCGCCCGTCACGGAACGAGACCGAGTTCACCACGAAATGGTTGTGCACGTTATCCGTATTGAGGTGTGTCGTCACCAACACCTCAAAGTTTTCGCCCCACATTCTCCTCACCGTTTCCAGTCCGATTGCATGAGCTTCCTCCGGAGTGACCTCGCCGGTGCGGAAGCTTTGATAGCCGTGGTATGCCACGTTCCCACCCATCTTGCCGAACCGTCTCTTTGTTTCCGTCATCCATTCGTATGTCTGCTGCTTCGGACAGTTCAAAGCCGAAACGTACATCTGCCGGTCCGTCTTCCGATCCGCGGCGGCATACTGCAAAGCCTGTCGAAGGTCTTCGTCCACATATGCCGGATCCGTGGTTTTATCCGGATTGTCGGCATACACCAGCACGTCGCGCAAATGTCCCTTCACAGGCCAGAATCCCGTTGTCGCCATATCAATCCTTCCCGGAACCGAACAGTTCCTTCCGGATCCGTTCCAACAGGCTCAATAGTGCAGCTTCCGTTTCTTTCGACAGATTCCGGTTTGCAATCTCGCACAACCCGACAGTGAGATCGTGCAGTGCATCGTTCGGCGCAGCGCGCGGTGCGTATCCCAGCGCACGCTTTCGGATGTACTCGCTCTGGCTCAGCCCGCAGGCTTTCGCCTTGGCGCGGATCGCGGCCTTATCGTCTTCGGTCAGACGGACCTCCAGCCGTTCCTTCATGCGTCTGCCTCCGGGGTGTTAGGGGTGCCCCCTAAAGAACCCGCCGACCCGTTCGGCGGCATGGAACTTGCCGTACAAGTTCCCTGCTCGTTACGGTTTTGGACGGAGTCCGTTTTCTCCTCTGTTCCGGGAAACCAGCCGAAGTCCAGCACATCGACTATCATGCGCTTTTCATCGTATGTGGTGAGAAACCACAACTTAGCGCCGGGGAATACATTCATGCATTCCCTCACGTTTCCCCATGCCCACAGACCAACCGGCATCCAGTGACGCTCTCCGGCCTCTTCCTCAATCAGCAGCCCGTACCGTTTCTTGTGTTCATCATAGAACGCAAGCCGAACCCATCCGACCGAGTTGCCCGTGAACTTTGCAAGGGCATAGGCATTTCCTTCCCATTCGATCGCGCGTACGGTTTCTCCGTACAGTTTCGTTTTCGTATAGTGCATTTTCATATTGTTTTTCCTCCTTGTTTTTCTGTTGTAAAATGCTGTTCAGATCGTGTTCGTCTGCAATTTTGCAAATCAAACACATGGCTTTTCGGGCGTTCATCCGCCCGGCAACGTTGCTGTTTTTGTGCTTCATACACATCCTTTCCGCCGCTTTTTGCGGCTTTTTTCTTTCACAATACATCGCTCTCATAAGAAGAAAAGGTACGTTTTGTACCTCCCCTATTTCTTTACGGAACTTGCTGCAGTCTCCTTCCCGCGGCGCGGTGCGATCCCGGTTTATCCTCCTTTCTTTAAAAGTGGGCACAGTATTCATTTACTGGAATACAAAAAGAGCCCGTTCGGTGATTTCCCGAACGAGCTCTCTGCCCCTTCAATAAAAGAGGACGCTTCTCTATATCAAATGTTCCGTCAGTTGAAAAATTACAGTATCTTTTTTTCGCTGAATCCGAGATCCTCCCCGGAAAAGCGTTCATATGCCTTCCCGATTTTGCGGATTCGCTTCAAAACCGCGCTGTGTGTGGCGAATCCAACCATCTTCGCAGTTTCCTCCAGAGTGTATCCCTGATTACGCAAAAGGATGATCTTTCGATCGATCAAAGGCAGTGTCCTGAAAAACTGTTCCCCTTCTTCCCGATCGATCGCAATCTGTTCCGGACTGAGATCGGAAGTGGAGCTGATTAGCAATTGATAATCAGAAGAGCCCGGACTTCTTATGATTTCATCATAGAAAGCCGTCGGATGCTTTGTCCTCATATGATACCAGGACCGCCTCCAGTTCGCGCGCCGTTTGTTCTCGAAGCGTCTGAAATCGAAGTCTTCTTCGCAAGGCATCTCATTTGCGATCTTGATGATCTCTCCGTGATCGCACAGTTTCATCATCGGTTCTTTCGCCATTGCGACGATCTCATATGCTTCTTCGACAGTCGGAAACGTTATGATCTGATGCAGCAGCGGGTCCCAAAATAGATCGAAATTTGTCCACAAAGCCTTTTCCTTCTGCAATACCTGCATCCATAAATACGTCTCATGTACGATAATCCATTGCGGCGCGTATCCGGAATATAGCTCCATCCAGCCTTTCATTCCGATCGTGTGCCACGCCAGATACGCAAACGCATCGCCCATATGTTCCCTGAATTTATCGCTCTCCACGAGCGCAAGGCTCTTCGGATCAAGAAGGAGTTCCGCAGGCATGCGCAGCAGTTCATCAAACTGTCTTTCCATTCGGAATGCGATTTTGTCCGGTATCATAAAATAAACCGGAAGGAGCTCGCTGTTTTTAATGGGTCTCCATTCTCCGCTTTCCGTTTTCAAAATGATCCTCCCAAGCATCTGCTCGACCATAATTCTGAGTCCCATTGCTGTCCCTCCTTTCACCGGAAATGATGATAAATGCGACTTCTCTCCCTTATCGCAGTATCAGTCTATCATACTTCCTGTACGATAAAACGGACAGAAAAAAAAGAGCGTGTATCATGATGATACACGCTCTGTCACATAGTATTTATGAAAAGTTTGCTTCAAGCCATTCGTTCAGAATATCAATGCTATTGATTCCGGCTGAGAACAAAATATCAATGATGTCCTTGCCTGAGATAACGACAATCGGCTGTTGATCCTCAATTATTTCTTTATATGCTTGATCTCCTATAAATGACGTTGTTACAAAAATGCCAAACTGGCGATGCTTTATCCGCGAAATAAGTCGCGATGTCTCTTTGACCCCTACTGAATTATTCACGTTATATCTCTTGGCTTCAAGAGCGAATTCAAGCTCGATTCCTCCTGCCGGTAACCCTACACGATACTTACCGACAGCATCACGTCCACCATCTCTTGTTTGCCTCGTCTGTTCGATGCTGATTATTCTAGAATCCATCACCTGAACAATTTTACACGCAAACTGCTCAAAGTCAAATGGATTAGAAAAATACGATATGATTCGATTCAACATCGAATATTCGACCGTGCCTTGTTCCGGCAACTGCTCGTTTGCTTTTCTATATAGAATAGGGTTCTTCTCTGTTATCAGTGGCTTATAGGTCCCTCTCTCAACCCAATCCTTCCATTCCCTTGGTGCGTACTTGCTATCATAACCATTCCCTTGTTCTAAATCGTCCAACCATTTTGAATCAATCCGCGGGATATCTAATACTGTAAAAATGGATTTGTAATTCTGATAGCGCCCTTCATTATTCTGCGCCCATACAGATACTAATGCATCCTGTGGGTTCACCCTACGATCACCTGGAACCGCAAGCCCGCTGAAAATAACATCCCTACCACAGTACTTTTGAAAAACAAAAACCGGAGCAATCTGCTTTCGTAATCCAAGTGCTAGCTTTGAAAAAATCTCTTGCAGAAAAGCGTTGCCTCCAAATTTGGTTTTCGTCAAAGGATTCCCTGCTTTTCGATTGTCCCCCCAATAGGTAAATCTACCTAGTGTACGATCCAGGTCATCTCTCCATTCAATTTCCTCTCCAGTGGTATAGATGCATACATAAGCGACTTCTTTCGTCTTTTTGCCATTAAGGACTTTCATGCATTTTCGGAACCCACCGGAATTACCAACATGAAACAGCTTCGAGAGAACCTCGCTGCTCATATTACTCTCGCTACCGCCCTCATACACGGCATCGACAATCAGATCAGCGTTTTTCAAATTTTCAAAAGAAATGCGATTAATCAAGCTCATACCCCCTCTGTTAAGACCGCGCTCCCATCATTCAGTAATGATACCGCAGTATTCACTTAATCTGTGACAATTGTTTTATACGATATGATTGGGCTTCTACTACCCATGCGTCGCCTGCCATAATCTTCGCAGCAGGATTTATTATTATCTCAGGGTAATAGTCCGGATTAATTGTTTTTGATAATTCCACCAAATATATACAGTATTTTTCTCCTAAAAGCTTTGCGATTTCATACTCGTTTTTAGACCACAGGAAACCATCTTTTGATACAGCTTTTACTTCAATAAAACGGTCTGGCTCAACTGATTCTTTTGAACAAAAAGAAATAATATCGTAGCCTGCTGCAACGTCAATTTCTGATATTCTCTTTATTCTATCACAAAGTGGCTCGCCAATTCGTTTTTTCTCAAACGATAAAACGAATAATTCGGCTTTCTCCCCCGCCTTTTCATTCTCTTCGAGCTGTTTTTTTAACTGTTCCAATGATAATTGCCTGTGCTTTTCAGTACAGAACTCTGCTACAAGCGGAACATACCTCGGTTCAATGAAGAAGCGCGTTCCCTGGTTATCACGAATCGGAATAATAAACCCTTGACTAATCAGAACATTCCTCACACTTGAAAGTGAAAGTGGAAAGCATTCATTTTTAAATGCATAGCCTCCTTGTACAGCGTCATAAAAGAACATGCTCGGATTCAACAGTCCTGCATCAAACATTTGCTTTACAGTAGATGTTGTTAGCATCTCATTCATTTGTTCGCTGTCGTTTATAAACGGTGCAAGATTCTGCGAAATCGAAATGCTATCTTCCGATAATTGAATCCAGCCAAATGACATGCAATAATCGATTATGTTATTAGCAGACAAATACTGCTTTCCTGGAGCATGAGCGCATATTACTTCCGCGTCCCGGATTTTGATCTGATTATCGCCTATCACTTGGCACAGGAAGAAAAGAAGCCCCTCTTTTCCGCCATGATATTCAAGATTTCTTAGTTCGTCTAACATAATCTCTAATCAAAGCCTTAATATCTTCATTGCCCAAGTCCTCAGAAATATTATTGAATAGCGGAATAGGCATGCTTTCCATAATCTCTGTCATTCTGCGCTCTTTTTCCGAAAGACGTGCGTCAATTGTCTCATCAATTGTATCGCGCGAAAGAATATAATAATAATTGGTAACAGTTCCCGGCTTTAATCCATACCGATGGATGCGGTCCTTTGACTGCACAAAATGCGCAGCGTTAAATGATCTCTCGACATAAATCGCATTATGACACGCTTTATGCAACGAAATAGATTCAGCCACAGCAAACGGATTTGCAATAATAACCTTAAAGGGACAATCTGGCGATTGGAAAGCTGTTACTATTTTTTCTCTTGTCAAGATATTCTCATCGTCGTCGATTCCCTCGCGTTCAACCGGCGTTGCCCCATATAATTCCTGGCAAAGGATGCCTTCTCCCTCCAAATACCGTTTTAGCCCATGAATTGTATGAATAAAAGTCGCCCAAACGACAACTTTGCCTTTGTCTTCTAAAATCCGTTTCACCAGGTTCTTTACGGCAATATACTTCGCCGGCGTTTCGGTTGCTTCATAATCTAAGATTGATTTCAAAACATCCGAATCATCAATTGCCTGATACGCTTCAATGGGTACTTCTTCATCAATAAAGAAGTCCCGCAGCGGAGCCCTAAGCATCGCAGGATCTGAGGCTGCCTGCATTAAGCGAATTGTTCGCGCCTGCGCTAATGCTGTTTTAAATCGCGAAGAAGTATCGACTGCTCCTTCTGACATGAATTCATCCATATATCTCTTTTCAATATAATCATAAATTCTCTGTTGTAATGGTCCCATTGAAATGTAAACAGGCGGATGAACTGTTGCCGCAGGGATATTTAAGTCGCTTTTTTTAATTCGAATAAAATAAGGGGAAATATTATCGATCAAGCGTGTTACTCTTGCTGTATCTCCCGTTGCTGTAATATCCCGAAGCTGATTGACTTCAAAACCTATAACATTTTTGTTCGGCCAAATAAATCTGAACATGTTATAAATATCCTCATATCCATTTGGCGCAGGCGTCCCTGTTAAAACGATGCGAGACTTACTATATTTGGACATGTCAAGTACAGCCTGAGCAATGACACCTCCTGATGAGTTTTTTGCTTTATGTGCTTCATCGAGAACAACCATTACACTATTTGTTCTGAGAAAAAACCCCAACTCTGTCTGCAGTGAAATGAGCGAAGCATAGGAAATCAAGGTCAGTTCGTAAGGATGCTTTGAAATCAAGTAGTCTTGTTTCTCGCTTTTACTAATGCCGCCTACCAAGCGTTTGCAGCGAGGTTCTCTTCCAAAGCACTCTTTATATTCTATCTCCCATGGACCAAACGAACTTAATGGACCAACAATAAGAAGCCTATCTACGTGTTTCGGGTTATCATCTGGCAAGTTGTGCAAATATGCATATGCTCCATATACAATACTGGTCTTACCTGCTCCAGGTACAGAGAAGTTGCATGCATTTTGAGAAAACGCCATGTGATAAGCAGATAGAAGCTGGAGCGGATAAAGTGAACGATTCGTCAAATTCATAGATACAGAATCTGTAAAAGCTTTAAATTCATCCGGATTGCATTCATTATTGCGAATATGCAGCGCTTTTTGCGAAAACTCTGCGAAACGTCTCTCCTCCTCGTAATACTCAAGAACGACTTTTTCGGTACTCTCACTCTGCGCCTCAGAAAAGCCGTACTTGGTAAGCATGGAGCTGATGTTCGACATTATGGAATAAGGCTCACTCTCTCCTACCGGAATAATGATACGTTCAGATTCTATGACTGGATGCAAATAATCTCGGACATATCTCCAAGCGAAGCGATGCCTTTGAAGATCTCTTATGTCACCGAAGAGGTAAATCTCATTATTCTCCGGATTAAAGTCAATAGAGATACTAGCCACCTTGTTTATCTCCTATCCAAGATTTTCTTCATATCCCAAGTTATCTTGTTTATCTCCTTCACCATTTCTGCAATGCGCGGATCTTCAAAGAAACTATCTTGTTCGCAATCAACCGATTTTAGTGCGCTAAGAGCACGTTCAATAAGATCAGCTGGCTTGTTTGCATCACGTCTATCCTCTAACCGTCTTGAAAACCGATTCAAATTACCTTTTAGTTGTCCCTTAGCCTGTTCAACCCAAGTATTATCGCGTTGCTTCAACAGCAAAGAAAGATCCTCACCCGGACAACGTTGTCTCAATTCTTCAACGGATTCCTCATCCTGCGGTGTTTTTTCTTGATGCTGTTTTAAAAAGTCTTCCCACAATTCTTTGAAGAAAAAGATGCTCCCATCTTTGCCTGTTTTTGCAATATCACGGAATTCTTTTCCCTCGTATCTTGCGCGGATATAATCAAAGCAAACTAGTTTCAGATCTGAAATATCCGAATCAGTATAATTCCAATCAACATTCCGAACATTTGCTCCTTTTTTCGCATACGAATCCAGGTAGTTTCTTAAGTCGACAAAGGGCCCCTCCGTTTTCTCAAGACGAGTGTATATCCCTTCGTAACCGTATTCTTGCAGATACTCCTCCATTAAAGATAGAATAGCAAGCCATTCCTTAATCTGGCCTTCCTTCTCGCTCATGAATTCAGCTATCTGCCTTTCTGTAAACCCACTGCCTTTCAATTGCTTACATTTTAGGTATTTTTCAATAGGATTATAATCGAGTTTCTCATCTTCGCCCATTTGGTAGATGGTCTCGAGTTGCTGAATATCTCTCACTTCAGCATCATCCGGTAGAATTATGGCAAGGAAGTACTGACACTTTTCGACTTCGGCATACGAATAACCAAGCTCCTGATGCTTATGATATAAGCGGTTCAGAAGCATTGCACGTCGATTGCCATCGATGATAATACCATCTGCGGTTACAATGCCATATTTCTGCTGACCGTTTTTCAACAGGCTATCCATAGTTGTCTTATTGCGATCAACCTTGGATTCATACAAGAATTTTTCGATTATTTCACGATCAGAATCTGCTTCAGGATTTAAGTCCCCATTCTGTTTTTCATAGGAAAGAACAACAGATCCGATTCTGCCATTATATTTATTATAAATTAGAAAGTCTAAAGGAATGCGCCATACTATCTCTGTTCTTGTCGTTCCCTTATAGCGCAGGGGAATGCCAGTCATTGCTTGGTTATTCTGATTTGATTTCAAATCTTGCAATTTTGCTTTACGAGTCGCGGCATCCATTGTTTATACCTCCCAAATTACTGATAATCGTTGATAGAATGAAATATCCAACCAAAATTGCTAGTGGCAGTGAACCCGGCGAATCATCAATTCTTATGCTTTGTTTTTGCTTTTCCTTAGTTAGCACCGAGTCAATACATTCTTTTATCGTCTGAAGTAATTCGTATGGACCTTGCAGCTTATTCTGTTTTCTCTCGGCTGCAGTCATACAATAGCTTTTTTGAAAGCTATTCATATCCTCTACACCAAGGTTAATACCGTTAATCATCGATTCGATACTTGGTCCAAGGTCTATTGGAATATCGTTGGCATTGATTGATGGTGTGTATTTTTGTGCTTTTTCCTTCCCTTGGCTGTAATGAATCTCTGTATTCCAAACAAACTCATGTTTATCAAAATCGGAGTGATAATTCGTGAGTTCAACTCGGTATCTATCAATAATTAAATATGGGATGTGATATTTGAACTTGGCAACCGCTCTCCTTGGTTTTTCAGTTTTAACATCAAACACTGTCCCATTGAGATTCAAAAAGTCCTCATCAATACTATGCTGTATCGGGATATACTCTTTTGGAATTTCTAGGCCTTCCGCACTAGCAATAGCCTTTGCAACAGCAAAAGAGAGCTTTGGTGGAACTGCATTCCCCACCAGAGTATGCTTTGTTGCTTTTGAATCGCCATAGAACCAATAATCAATTGGAAAACTCATCATGCACGCCACTTCTCTGACAGTTGGAAGGCGATACTTTCCATCCTTATACCCGAGAATCATTGCCTCTCTTGCACTGGCGGACATAGTAGCCATTACGGTTCTCGCTGGTTTATTCAGATTCTCAGGGAATGACATCTTCCCCATATATCCTTTATCCTGTTTCAATCTTCTTGCAGTCGCGCACTCAAAATCTGCAAGTTCATAAATGTATCGTTGATCTGTGACC
This sequence comes from uncultured Clostridia bacterium, assembly GCA_946411635.1. Lineage (GTDB taxonomy): Bacteria > Bacillota > Clostridia > Christensenellales > CAG-138 > UBA3792. Next base: position 203,359 of record CAMKES010000002.1, read on the forward strand.
TCCTTGCATGGCAACGAGAACCCCGGGTTATTAATATCTTCAATTCTCTCGTTCTCTTCCCGTAAAGGATCTCCCAGCGACTCCAGAACATCTCCTAAGCAAACAACCGTACTGTCATCATTAGTTGCTATAGGCGTTGGAAACTCCCCGCAGAGAAATCGTTCTCTATTTGTAGGTGCACCAAAGTATTTTGCATTATACTTACCGGACGCCCCTTCCTGAGTTTTTAGAGTCCATTCGCCTTCTAATCCAAGATCCGCGGCAGAATACTCCTTCTTAATATATTGCTCTACTGCCGGTACATTTTCTAACACCCAATACTTTAAAGCCGACCCCTCTTTGTACTTTTTCCTAGCTATGATTCGTAAATATGCCTCTATCAATCTGATACCAAGCGATTTATCTGCATTACCAGACTTATTGGAATGGGAAAAAGACTGACAAGGAGGTGATCCTATAATCACTTCAGAATCAGGAACAGTTTTCTCAAAGTCCTCATCCGGAAGCATAGAAATTCTAATGACATCATCTCGTATTGCATTGACGCCCGGCTTATTGCCCTTATATGTTTTGACAGCAGGCTCCCATTTATCTACAGCAAACACAATCGTAAAACCCGCTTGCCGAAACCCTTCTGAAAAGCCGCCTCCACCGCAAAAGAAATCTGCAACCCGCATAGTAATAGACAAAGCTCCTGTTCTCATTTTCCGATTGTCATCTTATCCGATTAATTGTCTCATAAATCGGATTGATAATCATAAACCATTCTGCTGACAACCAATTTACCCCACACTTGTATAGAAATTATATCAAAGAATCATTGTAATTTCAACGTAATTTGACACATAGTTATATCTTTCTGTCAAAGAAACCCTGAATGAAGATAGCATCCCCATTTCAATTACGTCCTACTATTCATCTTTACGCCTCGGAAACATAAGTAATCCATTTTGTTGACAGTACATTATTATACACACATAACCTTTCGTGCGAATATTTTACTTATGTTTGATTGCATTATGCCCTAATCTGCCAATTTACGAACGAAGTCATGCATGGTATAATCATAAAAAATAATTTATTTAGGAAAGGAATCCGCAATGAATCATATACATGATAAAAACAATGCTTTGGATTGGTATAAGTTCGGGCTTGAAAGAAACGACGATTTCTTCAGTCGTTTTATCATGCATTGGATAGCTTTCAACTGGTTATACGCGGAATGCGATGAAGAAAGTGAAAGAAGCAATATCAGGGCATTCTGCCGCTACAACGCGGAGAAACTCAGAAGATTTGATGCTTTTTCCACTGATGCAATAAACATCTTTTTAGAAGGTCCGGTTATCGATGCAAAAACCGGTCAGCATCCTTATCATGAGAAGCAATATCAGCGGGTGATAAGAGACCATAGTATTACGGATCTGTTTTTGACAATGTATCAGGTTCGGTGTAATCTGTTTCACGGTTCAAAAAGCATTCACAGCGAAAGAGATATCAACCTCGTTCGTGCCTCGGCAGAGATTCTGGAAGGATATTTGAAGGCTTTGTTGCTAACAAACATAGACGGTTGATTATACGTATATTAATTTCCAAAAAATGATAGTTTGGCATTGGAAGGGTTCAAAATGTCTAAAAAGATTATATCAATAACCGGTCTTGCTGACTATGTGCGCAAAGTCGTTAATCTCCATCCGAGAAAAAGCGATATTCCAATTTACGGGCAGCAGGAACTAGTGTATCGAGGATTATACAACAGAAACTATACCTTGACTCCATCTTTGGGACGCGAAGTGTCTCAATATTGGATGAACACACTTCAAACAAAGGAAACCGAGTTAATAAACCTAGCGCAGCAGAAATTTCCGACTATTTTTAAGGATACGGATATGCCAGTGCTTCGGTTAGCAAAATTACAGCACTTTGGCATACCCACAAGGCTAATGGATGTCACTTCAAACCCACTAGTTGCTTTATTCTTTGCATGCTTCAATACGAATCAATCACAGATTACAGGCAATGGAATCAAAAATGAAAAAAGCGACGGCAGAGTTGTCGTGTTTTCAGGATACATTAATTCTGGTTACAATCCTCTTGCCAATGCAATAGCTGATACAGCACGTCTTGGGGGAAATGTTATTGGCGATTATCATCTCTTTTATCATCGAATAACTCTCCAACCATACTTTAGTTCAGAAGTGTTTCCGGAAGATAAAAACCTCAAAGCTCGGGAAGAAAGGTTCAGGGAAAGAACTGCACGCCCTATAATACTGGATGTCGGCGACGCGATTACTCGTCAGGTCAATCAGCAAGGTAAGTTTATTCTTTTTCCAAATAAATCGAGTTACAACACTGCCTTGAAGCGATGGGAAACCAGAGAAGAACTCATATCAATGAAGTCAAATGATAAGTCAATTATCAAGGAAATAATCATTCCTGCAGATTTAAAAGAAAGACTTATCCTTGAACTGGCAAGAATAGGAATATCGGAACAGATTCTTTTTTCCGATAACACAGATTTGGTTTGCAAAACAATTGTTGATAGCATGAAAGCACTATATTATTTAGATCGATAATATATTCGAAATCTGCGCGGTGCGCCATTTTTATGGTGTGCCGCCTATTATATGCATTCCATGCCCTTGCAGTACAACCATCAGATACTACTGTTATTTGTTATAAATGACGTTCGAACGATTCATCATGTCATCGTGCTTTGTATTGTATCGAGGAGATCATAGATACATCCGCACTTCCCTGCCCAGTAGAAGCGGGAAGTGCTCTTCTGTGTAACGGACGAAAATCTCCTCCGCAACCAAATGGACCTATTATCACATAATGTACTTATTGAACAGCGGCAGATGACTGCAGTCTCTTTTCTTATTCATTCAGTTCCAGTACGCAGCGAAACCCTCGTACACTGTAATAGGAGTCCGCTCCGTTGTGGAAAGTGAAAACCGTGTCATATCTGCGCTCACAGAAAATGGCGCCGCCCGCGCCGGTCATGAATACGGTCTGCATCTTATTCTCCCTTCATGCCGAGCACGGCAGTCTTCTTTTCGATGATATCCTTGCAGAGCAAAATCGAATCGCCGATCGCGGCATCGATATCATCGTCGGTGACGCCGAGCGCATCACAGCCTTCAGACTTGTCGATGAACAGATTCGAGCACATGATATCGGTAAACTTCACCATCTGAAGACCGCCCTGAATGCCGTTCTTTTTCTGTTCCTTCATGATCTTTCTGCCGCCGATTGCGTACATCCAGTTCGGGATCGTAACGATCTTCTTGTCCGGGCAGCCGAGATACTTGTGGACGATCTTCAAAAGCTCCACCCACGTCAGGTTGTACCAGCCGATCGGATAGCAGCTGCCGCCGCGGTTGCGCTCGATCGCGCCCGCGATCGCCTGACCGACCTGATGCACCGTCACCATCGTCGAACCTCCCTTCGGATACATCGTGACCTTCTTCATGCGCATGACGTTTTCGACGAGGAACACCCAAACCGGCTTTCTGCCGGGCTGCGTGCCGAAGATGTACGGCAGCTCCAGCACCGCGACGTCCATATCATCGGCAAACGCCATCGCCGCTTCCTCCTGGTCGATGCGGCTTTTGATATACGGATGCCATTTTGTCAGTTCCTTTTCCGGCCATTTCTTGGCGGCATAGGAGAAGTACGAACCGCAGATCGCGACGTGCTTCACGCCGCATTCGCGGCACAGGCCCAGAACCCGTTTCACCGGATCGATGTTGTATTTTTTGTAGAGGTCGTAAATCGGCGCGGGTCCTTCCACGCGCTCGTCCACGCCCGCCGCGAACACGAAGCCCTTGCAGCCGTTCAGATGCTGTTTCAGCTCCCCGTCGCTCATTTCGAGATAATTGCCGAATTCGAGTTTCATTTCGGGCGGCAGCACCGCGCCCTGCGGCAGCGGCGGCAGTGCCAGAGACGATACCTCGTGTCCTCTTCGGATCAGTTCCTTTGCCGCTTCCGAGCCCAGAAGGCCCGTCCCTCCGATCATAAATACCTTCACGTTTCAATCCTCCTGTCGTTGTGATCACCCGTTCCGTATGCTCCGGAAGCGTTACGATAAATAGCCTTCTCTGGCCTTGACGCCGAAATGCGCTTCGAGCTCGTGCATCTGCGCGTCGGTGATGGTGTTTTTCAGCGGCAGATGCGCGATCTTCATATAGATCTCAGCCGCCTTCTCCGCGGTCTCGATCAGACCGAAGGTCTCGTCAAGGTCCTTGCCCGCGCCGTAAACGCCGTGCTGCGCCCAGACGCAAAGGCGCGCCGTTTCCATCTTCTTTGCGGTCGCCTCGCCGATCTCGTTGGTGCCGCACAGCATCCACGGAAGCACGTTGACGCCGTCCGGAAAGACCACGATGCACTCGGTGCACATTTGCCAGAGCGTACGCGTGAACGCTCTCTCGTCGAGATCGTGCACGTAAGTCATGGCAAGGAGATTTGCCGGATGACAGTGCATGACCACGCGGTTTTCGGGATCGGCCTTCATCCGCGAGACGTGGCTCATCATGTGTGCGGGAAACTCCGAGGTGAACCGTCCGCCGTCCGAGAAGCCCCAAAGGACCTCCGCCTCCGTTCCGTTCTCCGCGAGCCGGACGATACCGAGATTCTTCGCCGGATCGTACTGCACGTTCTTGAAATACTTGCCGGTTCCGGTGACGAGAAAGAGTTTCCCGTCCAGTTCCGGCGCGGAAAAGCCGGTCGGAACGGTGCGGACGATCGCGGGGATCGTAAGGTATTTCCGCACTTCCGCTTCGTCGAGCAGCATGCTGATATTTCCGCCGTTGCGCTCGTCCCAGCCGTGATCGTACATATTCGTCGCGGTGCGGATCATCTCCGTCAGAAACGGTGCGTTCAGAACGTTCTTCATTTTCTTGCCTCCAATACTTCTTTCTCGTAGATCTCGATCTCGCGGTACCATTCGCCGTCCGCGGGTTTTCCGCAGCGGCGGCAGTATTCGTTCCATATCTCGCCGAACGGCAGGGTCTTGAGCTCCTCCTGCATGGCCATGAGCTTGCTGAAATTGCCGGTATCCTGCAGGGCTTTGAGTTCGTCGTTCGGTTGCAGCAGCGCGAACAGCAACGCTTTCTGCATGTTGCGGAAACCCGTCACCCAAGCCGAGATACGGTTGATCGATGCATCGAAATAATCGAGCGCGATATGCACGCGGTCAAGCCCGCAGCGCACGATCTCACGCGCGATCTCCTTTGTATCGTCGTCGAAAAGCACGACGTGGTCGCTGTCCCAGCGGATCGGGCGCGTGACGTGCAGCGCGCCGGCAGGGCCGAGCAGATACCCCAGCCACTTTTCCTTCCGGGTGACGGTCGGGGAATTGACAAGACTTCTCGGCAGTTTCATGCGTGTTCTTCCTCCTTCGGCAGTTTCGGTACCTTAATCTTTTTCATAAAGCAGCGGATCCCTTTGAACAGATGCCCGTTGGCGATCTCGACAAAAGCCTGCGCAAAATTGTACGGCATCCGGCTGCCCGCGCACATCGACAGCGCGCGCGGCGAATTGTTGTCCATCAGGCGCTTCATAAAGTGCGCGCCCTTGACCGCGTTGTCCCGTTCGGGACCCTCCGGCAGCTTCTCCGCCTGTTTCATCTGTTTTTTCACCACCGACAGCACGGCGTTGTAGAGCATACGTCCCGTAAAGCTCTGCCGGAAATCCACAAGGCGCGATTCCAGCGTGACCGGACGGGTCGGAAGCGGGTCCGGCACGGCGTACGCGTCGGGGGATTCCGTTTCCGGCTCGTCGTCGACCGTGATCGTGACCGTCCTGCTTTCGCCCGGTTTCAGATAGATCTTTTCAAAGCCTTTGAGCGCGCCGTCGACGTACAGCTGCGCGACCTCGCCGCCGAAGCGGCTGCCGGTGTTCGTGATCGTCTGCGTATACGTATTGCCGTTCCGCTCCCATTCGTTGTGTTCAAACGTCGTATACGAGAGTCCGAAGCCGAACGGAAACCGCACGGGGACGCTGTGCCTTTGATAATAGCGGTATCCGACCTCCGTTCCCTCGGCGTAGATCTCGTTGAGCCCCTTGCCGAACGATTCGTGTCCGGGCACGTCCTCATAGCGCATCGGCCACGTTTCGGCAAGTTTGCCGGACGGATTTTTGACGCCGAACAGCAGATCGTACACCGCCGTGCCGCCGTTCTGTCCCGGCAGATACATGTTCAGGATCGCGTTGACGCGATCGCAGAACGGAAGCTCCACGGGCGATCCGCCGAACAGCACGACGACGATCTTTTTGCCGCTTTCCGCGAGCGCGTCGATCTGCTTCAGCTGCTCCTCCGGCAGACGCATATCCTCGCGGTCGCAGCCTTCGGATTCGTACATGTCCGTCAGCCCCGCAAACACCAGTACCGTGTCGCTCTCCTCCAAAGCATACGTCTTAACGCCGTGCGCCGTAAACGCGTCCTTCGGGGTCGTGACCTTCGTCGGCCGGATCATCGAACTGCCCGCGCCCTGATAGCGCATATTTGCAAACAGCTCGCCCGTGATATGCAGCTTTTCGCTGCCCTTCAGCGGCAGCACGCCGTCGTTTTTCAGAAGCACCGCGCAGTCCGCGGCGATCTTTCCCGCGAGCGCATGATGCGCGTCCCAGTCGACCGGCGCCGGATCGGCGGGTTTTTGATACGCGTCGATCCATCTGAGGATGTTCCGGCAGGCGGCGTCGAGGTTCTCCGCCGGAAGCGAACCGTCCGCGATCCCGTCCAGGATCCATCTGCGGCAGATCGCGGTGTCGCCCGGCATCTCGAGATCGAGACCCGCCCTGAGCCCCGCGACACGGTCGTGCACCGCGCCCCAGTCGCTCATCACGACGCCGTCGAAGCCCCATTCCTTACGGAGCACATCGGAAAGAAGCCATTCGTTTTCGGAGCAGAACGTGCCGTTGATCCGATTGTATGCGCACATGATCGTCGCGGGATGCGCGTGCTTCACGACGTACTCGAACGGCTTCAGATAGATCTCGCGAATCGTTTTTTCGGATGCGACGGAATTTCCCATAAACCGGTAGTTTTCGGAATTGTTCAGCGCAAAATGCTTGACGGAAACGCCGACGCCCTTCGACTGCACCCCCGTGACCTTCGCCGCGCCCATCACGCCCGCGAGCAGCGGATCCTCCGAGAAATACTCGAAGTTCCTGCCGCACAGCGGATTGCGCTTGATATTGACGCCCGGACCCAGAAGCGTATTCACGCCGTAATACCGGCACTCCTCCGCGATCGCCTCGCCCATTCTGCGCGTGTTTTCCGGATTCCAGCCCGACGCCGTCGCGGCCGCGGTCGGAAACGCTGTCGCCGGTTCGCTCTCGCTGACGCCGTTGTCGCCGCCCTCCTTCTGAAGTCTGAGCCCGTGCGGCCCGTCCGACATCCTCAGCGACGGGATCCGAAGCCGCGGGATCGGATTCGTATACATGAAGTTTGTGCCGGATACCAGCGCCGCCTTTTCTTCAACGGTCATCTGCCGAATGATTGCTTCCGTATCCATGGATCGCTCCTCCTGCTTTGATGATTCTATTATAATACATCCTCCGGATTTTGTATTGCATTATTCGTATAATTGTAATGAATCGGAGGATAGACGAATGATCGATCTCAAATACGTTGCAAACGCCATGAGCGCGCTGTCCGGCGTTCCGGTGCGGCTTTTTGAAAACGGAGGAAGCGAAACGTCTCCTCCGCTATTCCGACAAAAGCGCTTCCGCGATCGGGACCTATCTGGGCTTCTCCTCCCACGGACACTTTATCCGGGTATTCAAAAAGTACGCCGGAATGACGCCGAACGAATTCCGGACAAAGATCTGACCGCGTATCGGTACGAAAAAACCCGGACATACCGCGCAGGGCCGTGATATGACCGGGTTTTTTGTTTTGTTCCGGATGCTTATACGACGGAGGGCTCGGTGAACAGGTTGCCCTCGGCAAAGCGGGAAAGTCTGAGCCGGGATGCGTCGATCGTGGGTTCAAGACCGAGGATCATCTCGGACATGACCGTGCCCGTGACGGGACCGAACATGAAGCCGTGCCCGCTGAAGCCGACGGCCATATAGAAACCTTCGACCTCCTCCGATTTGTCGTAGATCGGCTGACGGTCCGGGGACATGTTGTAGAGGCCCGCCCACTGGCGGATGACGCGGAGCCTGCCGATCGCGGGCAGCACGTTGTCGATCGTCTTCGCCATCTCCTCAAGGAAGTGCCACGAGGACGTTCTCCTGAGATCTCTGGGCTCTCCGGAGTCGCTGCGGCCCATGATGAACGAACCGTGCGGCGTCTGCTGGACGTACAGATTCAGGTTGAACGCCATGACCATCGGGTCCTGCATGTGCTCGACGGGCTCGGTGACCAGGATCTGATGACGCTCGGAATAGAGCGGAAGCTCGATGCCCACCATCTTCGCGATGCCCTGCGACCAGGCGTTTGCGGCGTTGACGACGACGCGGGTCTCGATATAGCCCCTGGTGGTCTCGACGCCGGCGATCCTGCCGTTTTCGACCTTGATGCCGGTCACCTCGGTGAACGTGTTGAATTCGACGCCGAGCCGCTTCGCCGCCTTATAGAAGGCGTCGGTGGTCTTGTGCGGGTTCAGGAAGCCGTCCTTCGGACAATACGCCGCGCCGGAAAGGATGTCGGTATTGAGATGGGGGACCATCTCCTTTGCCTCCTCCAGGCTGACCATGCGCGAGGGAATGCCGCAGGCGTGCTGGACCTCGACGTTCTTGCGGAACTGGATGAGCTCCTTCTCGGTGTCGGCGATCATCAGATAGCCGCTCTGACGCAGCTCGATGTCGCCGTCGTATTCGAGGATCTCGTTCGCATGCTCGTAAAACTCCGTGGAGAATTTGGACATGCGGCAGTTCATCTCGGTGCCCCACTGCATACGGAAGCCCGCGCCGCAGGCGCCGGTGGAACCGGAGCAGATGAAGCCCTTTTCCAGCACGACGATGTTCTTTGCGCCGCGAATGGCCAGATTGTACGCGATGGAGCAGCCGGACATGCCGGCGCCGATGATTACGATATCCGCTTTAGTTTTCATGTCTTTCGGCCTCCTCTGCGATCAGATGCAGCTTCACGCCGACCACCGGCGGACGCAGATTGTGGAACTTCAGATCGGCCATGTTCTGACCCGTGGCGTTCGCGATCTCTCTGAGCACGAGCTGGCCGCACGTTTTGCCCTGACAGGGGCCCATGCCGATGCGGGTGATGCGCTTGATCTCGTCGTAGGTCACGTAACCCTGCGCGATCAGGTTCCGGATATCCTTCAGCGTGACGTCGGAACAACGGCAAATGATCGTGTTTTCATCCATACGCTTACGCCTCCCTCCTGAAGTTTCTGAAATCGTAGAGATACCTGCGATCCACCTCGAGCGTAACGACCGGCGTGCGGTCGAAGGACGGCGGATTCATGACCCGTTTGACCGTGGCCGTGCAGATCGGCTGTCCGGCGCGGTCCAGACCCACGACCGTTTCGCCCGCCTCGGGAAGCGGCAGAAATTCATAGGGAATGCGGAACTCCACGGTATCGGCCGATTTGGAACCGTCGACGATCATGATCGACAGTCCGGGGCATCTGGAAACGCACATGCCGCAGCCGGTACAGAGGTTCTCGTCCCGCTCGGGGATGTCGTTGATGTCTTCGCCGATTTGGATCGCGCCCGCGGGGCAGGCAGTCTGGCAGGGATTGCACGGGATCTTCTGATAGCACTCCACCACTGCGACGGGGCCCTTGTTGATCCTCTCAACGGGAGGAAATTTCGTCATGACCATTTCACGGGAGGCCACACCTGTTTTCTCAAACATTTTCATTCCTCCTTACAGTTGGCTGATTTTCATTCCGGCGCGGATCCGTTCGCCGACAGGGCCGGACCGCAGACCGTCGAGCTGTCTGAGGTATTCCTGTCTGCGCTGCTCGAAGTCCGCCGGCACGAAGCCGAGCTTCGCGGCGGCGCAAAGCCCCGCGAGATACCCCTCCGACATGGCGGAGCTCGCCTCTTCGATGCCGGAGGCGTCGCCCGCGACGAAGATGCCGGGGATGCAGGTCTCGCAGTTTTCGGTCCGCATGGGAACGTAGCCGCTGAGCTGACCGACGTATTTCATCTCCACGCCGCGCATCGCAAGCAACTCGTTGAGCGGGCTCAGACCGACGGAAATGCACATGACGTCCACGTCGTAGCGCTTTTCGGTGCCGGGGATCGGACGGAATTTCTCATCCACCTCGCACACGATCGCCGCTTCGAGGCAGTCGGTACCGATGGCTTCCTTGACCGTATGGGAGGTCAGAATGGGCACGCCCATCCTGGCGAGCTTCGACGCGTGCACCAGATATGCGCCGATGCGCGGCGCGGCGTCGAGCACCGCGACGACCTCGATGCCGGCCTGCATGAGCTGATAGCTCACGATCACGCCGATATTGCCCGCGCCGACCATCAGAACACGGTTGCCGGGACGGACCCCGTATACGTTCATCAGCGTCTGCACGGCGCCCGCGCCGTAGATGCCGGGCAGGTCGTTGTTGGGAAACGCCAGGGATTTTTCATAAGCGCCGGTGGCGCAGATGACGGATTTGGCTTTGATCTTGAAGTATTCCTTTTCTTCCTTCAGGACCGTGACCACGTTGTCCTCGTAGAAACCGACGGCGGTCGCGTTGAGCATGATCTCGATCCGGTCGCCGAACGCTTCGATCTGTTTCAGAAGAATGCCGGCGATGTCCACGCCTCTGTGGGAAGCGTACTGGCTCTCCGAACCGAAGAACATATGGGTCTGCTTGATGAGCTGTCCGCCGGGCCGGAAGTTCCGCTCGAGAATGAGCACTCTGGCGCCGGACGACGCCGCGGAGATGGCGGCGCACAGGCCCGCGGGACCGGACCCGATGATAAGCAGTTCGACTTCTCTCATTCGATCTTCCCCTTTCCTTCCTGCGTCTCCACCTTCATGCCCTCCTTGAGAAGCGTGATGCAGGTGCGGACGTTGGGCTCTCCGTCAACGACCATCTGACAGGACGCACAGTTTCCGATCGCGCAGTAAAAGCCGCGGGGACGATGCAGTTCCGGGCTCTTGGCAAGAACCTTCACGCCTGCGGCGTGGAGCGCTGCCGCGATCGTTTCGCCTTCATAGCCTTTCATCGGCTGTCCGTTGAAGGTGAAATGGATCTCCTTACCGCGTTCAAAGGTAAGGATCGGGTGCCGGGTAATCCTCATTTCCACGTATCCTTTCTTCGTAATACCGAGTATTCATCACGGATTTTCCGTGATCATTTTTCTGACATGTAGGGATAAGCGATCGCTTCGGAGGGATTGAAGGTCTCCTTCACGCAGTGCGGGCTCATCCAGCGGATCATGTTGAGCGCGGTGCCGGCCTTATCGTTCGTGCCGGATGCGCGCGCGCCGCCGAACGGCTGCTGTCCGACGACAGCGCCGGTGCACTTGTCGTTGATGTAGAAGTTGCCTGCCGCATGCAGAAGCGCCTTTTCCATCATGACGATCGCTTCGCGGTCCTGCGCGAATACGGCGCCGGTCAGCGCGTACGGGGACGCCTCGTCGCAGATCTTCAGCGTCTTTTCGAGTTCGTCGTCCGGATACACGTACACCGAAACGATCGGCCCGAAGATCTCGTTGACCATGGATTCGTAATCGGGCTTTTTGCAGACGATAACGGTGGGCTCAACGAACCAGCCCTTCGAATCGTCGCAGTTTCCGCCGATCACGATCTCGCAGTCCGGGCTCTGCTTCGCGCAATCCAGATAGCCCTTGCAGCGATCGAAGGAGGCCTTGTCGATGACGGCGGCAAGGAACGTGTCGAAATCCTGTACGTCGCCCATCGTGGCTTCCTTCATCATTTCTTTCATGGTCGAAAGGACTTCCGGCCAGATGCTTTCGGGAACGAACGCGCGGGAGCATGCCGAGCACTTCTGGCCCTGGAACTCAAACGAGCCGCGGATCAGAGCGGCCGCAAGCGGGCGGACCTTGGCACTCTTATGCGCAAAGATGAAGTCCTTGCCGCCGGTCTCGCCGACGATGCGCGGATAGTTGCGGTAGGAGGCGATATTCTCCCCGATCTGCTTCCAGACGCTCTGGAACACCTCGGTGGATCCGGTGAAGTGGAAGCCGGCCAGTTCCTTGCGGGAGATGACGTATTTTGCCACGTCGCTGCCGTTCGAGGGCACGAAATTGATGACGCCCGCCGGAAGACCGCAGTCCATGAGCAGCTTCATGTAGTAGTAATTCGAGAGCACCGCCGTGCGGGAGGGCTTCCAGACCGCAACGTTGCCGACGATGGCCGGCGCGGTGGGAAGGTTTCCGCCGATGGAGGTGAAATTGAACGGCGTGATGGCGCAGATGAACCCGTCGAGCGCACGGTAATCCTGACGGTCCCAGATGCCGGGAATGGAGGCGGGCTGATCCTTGAAGATTTCCTGTGCGGACCAGACGCCGAAGCGCAGGAAGTCCGCAAGCTCCGCAATGTCGATCTCCGCCTGGAACACGGTCTTGGACTGACCGAGCATGGTCGAAGCGTTCAGAACCTTGCGGTACGGGCCCGTGATCATGTCTGCCGCCTTCAGGAAGATCGCGGAACGGTGCTCCCACGGCATTTCTTCCCATGCTTTTTTGGCTGCCAGCGCGGCGTCGACCGCCATGGTCAGTTCCTTTTCGCCTGCGATCGAGCATTCGGCGATCACGTGACCGTGATCATGCGGCATCGTGACCCGGAACGTTTTTTCCGTATAGATCTCTTTGCCTCCGATGATCAGCGGGATCTTCACGACCTCGGCGGACTGCCGGGCAAGCTCTTCCTTCAGCTCCGCACGTTCTTTCGATCCGGGCAGATAGCCGCGAAACGCGTCGTTTTCCGGTCGTTTGATGGTGAAATAAGCGTTTGACATAAATCCTCCTTTTTTCGGTTCATCCGCTTCAGAACCAAGCCTTTTTGTTTCCGGACCGTCCGGAAATATACCCTATATAATTTAACATATCAGACGATGGTTGTCAACGGAAAGCGGGTCAGTCCGGGGCGTACGGAACGGGTTTTCGTCCCCCTTTTTTCTCCCGAAAACCGTTCGGGAATCCGAACCGGACCGCTCCGGTCCGCAGTGAAAAAGCCCCGCGTAAAGCGGGGCTTTTCATATGCGTTACTGTTTAGTTGATTTCCGTGGTGTAGACCGTGGTGGTCGTGATGCCGGTCGTCTTCCAGAAGAAGACGTTCTCGTTCGCCGCGCGGCCGACCATGAAGTAGCCCTTCGCGTTGAACGACAGGTGCGCGTTCGTGCGGCTCGCGGCGTTGGTCGCGTCGACCGCCGCGCCGTTCATCGCGAACGCCCAGCGGCAGTAGTTCGCCGTGTCGGTCTTGTAGCTGTACAGATAGCTGCCCTTGCTCGCAAGATACGTGCCGGTCGCCGCGTTCTTCACGGAGAACTTGCCGCCGACGGCGGTGATCCGGAAGATATACGCGTCCGCAACGTCGGTGAGCGTCGTTCCCGTTTGCGTCCGGACGCGGTATGCTGCGGATATCCGGAACGGTGCTCTCCCGGGAACGATTCATACAACCGTCGGGAGGGACGCAATGAACCGATCGGATCCGACCGGAACCGGGATCGGAACGATCCTTCGGGGCGTCGACAACACGCGGTTGGATCCCGAAGCGGCGCGGCGCGCGCCTTGTCAGGGCAATAAAAAAGTCCCCGGTCGGGGACTTTTTTTATGCTTCGGAACGTCAGATCTCGGTGTTCGCATCTCCCATCAGATCCGCGAGCACCTTTTCCCGCACGACGCGCACGTCGGTCTCGCGCACCTTCTGCCTGAGCGGCAGCACGGAACGCGGGGATACGGACAGTTCGTCGATGCCGATCGACAGGAACATTTCGGTCAGCGCAAGGTCCGCGCCGAGTTCGCCGCAGATGCCGACCCAGATGCCGTTCTTGTGCGCGTTGTCGCAGACCATTTTCAGGAGCCGCAGCACCGCGGGATGATGCGGATTGAAGAAGCGGCCGAGGTCGTTGTTCTGACGGTCGCACGCGAGCGTGTACTGCGTGAGGTCGTTCGTGCCGCAGGAGAAGAAGTCGACTTCCTTTGCGAGACGGTCGGAAATGATCGCCGCCGCCGGCGTTTCGATCATGATGCCGACCTCGACGTCGTTGTCGAACGGAATGCCCTCGTCATGCAGTTCTTTCTTGACGCGTTCGCACATCTTCTTCGCTTCGCGCACCTCCCAGACGGACGTGACCATCGGGAACATGATGGAAAGCTTGCCGAACGCGGACGCGCGGTACAGCGCACGGATCTGCGTATGGAAGATCTCCGGACGGTTCAGGCAGATGCGCAGCGCGCGGTTGCCCAGCGCCGGGTTCTCCTCGTTCGGAAGATTGAAATAGCCGATCTGCTTGTCGGCGCCGATGTCCAGCGTACGGATGACGACCTCCCGTCCCTCCATGTCGGACAGCGCTTTTTTATACGCTTCGAACTGATACTCCTCATCGGGATAATCGTCGCAGTTCAGATACAGGAACTCGCTGCGGAACAGGCCGACGCCGCTCGCGTCGTTCTTGAGGACTGCGGGAACGTCGTCCGGGCTGCCGATGTTGCAGTAGATGCGGACGCTCTGTCCGTCCTTCGTGACGTTCGGCTTTCCCTTGAGTTCGTCCAGGAGCGCCTGCATCTTTTTCTGCTCTTCCATCTTTTTGAGCATCTTGAGGCGCGCCGCCTCGTCCGCGTCAACCAGAATGCTTCCGTTGGAGCCGTCGATGATGACTTCGTGTCCCGCCATTTCGGGCTTCAGCGCGTCGCCGACGCCGATGATCGCGGGAATGCCCATGGTGCGGGCAAGGATCGCCGTATGGCTCGATCCGCTGCCGCCCTCGGTGATGAAGCCCAGGATCTTGCTCTTGTCGAGCTGTACGGTCTCGCTCGGCGCGAGGTCGTCCGCCGCGAGGATCACCGGAACCGGCGAATCGACGCCGCCCTGAACGGCGCCGGTCAGAATGCCGAGGATGCGGCCCGCGACGTCCTTGACGTCCGCGGCGCGCGCCTGAAAATACGTGTCGTCCATGGACGCGAACATCTCCGCAAACTGCGCGGCGGTATCCGAGACCGCGGCTTCGGCGTTCAGTTTGTCGTCGTTGATCAGGTTCTGGATGCTCTCCTCAAATTCGAGGTCCTCCGCCATCATCTGATGCGTTTCAAACAGCATCGCCGCTTCGTCGCCCGCCTCTTCCCTTGCCTTTTCCGCAAGCGCGCCGAGCTGTTCGACGGCCTTTTCCTGCGCCGCCTTGAACCGAGCCCATTCGGCCTCGGTATCCGTCACCTCATAGCGGGAAACGGTGCTCTTTGCGCGCTGATAGAAATACAGGGGTCCGAGCGCAACGCCGGTGCTGGCGCCTTTTCCTTGGATCGTGATCATAGTTTTCCTCCGTTGAAAAGAATGGACAAAGACGGCTGCCGTTTGACAGCCGTCTTTCGGATGGGATTACAAATTCGCCTTGAAGAACGCTTCGATCTCCGCCGCCGCGGTCTCCTCATCGGCGCCTTCAACGTCGACACGGATCGTGTCGCCCTGCTTGATGCCCATGCCCATCAGCGCCATCAGCTTCAGCGCGTTAACGGATTTTTCGCCCTTATTGACGGTAACGGTCGAACCGTACTTCTTGATCTCCTTGACAAGGACGCCCGCGGGACGCGCATGGATGCCGACCGGATCGGTGATGGTGTACTCAAACGACTTCATTTCTTTTTCCTCCTGGTATGATAGATTGCTGAATTTATTTCGCACCGCACTCGACGCCTTCGAGGTCGTCGGAGTTGGTAAGAAGCACCGCAACGGTATCGCTGTAGCCCGCCGCCTTGATCTTCTCGCGATCGAAGCGGATGAGCGGCTGACCGAGCTTGACTTCGTCGCCTTCCTTCACGAGGCAGGTAAAGCCGTCGCCCTGCATGTTGACGGTATCGACGCCGACGTGGATCAGCATTTCCATGCCGTTCGCCTCGATGCCGATCGCATGCTGGCTCTCCGCGACCGAGCTGATCTTGCCGTCGAACGGCGCGACGACCAGTTCATCCTCGGGTTCGATGCCGACGCCGTCGCCGAGCACGCCGGAAGCAAAGGTGTCATCCGGGATCGCTTCGCGCGCAATGACGTTGCCGCGGACCGGCTGCATGACCGTGCCGGCCGCGCAGCGGATGACCGAGACCGTCGGAAGCTCCGGCAGTTTTTCGGGCTCCGGCGCCGCTTTCTCTTCCGGTTTGTCTTCTTTCCAGATGAAGATCGTCAGTACGAACGCAACGCCTGCCGCGATCAGCAGTTCCACCAGATACAGCGGGATATTGTTGACCGCAGGAATCGCCGGAATGCCGGTAACGCCGTAAACCGGCGCGCCGAGTCCGAACAGTGCGCCGAACAGCGCGCCGACCGCGCCGCCCGCCATACCGCAGAGGAACGGCTTCATGAAGCGATAGTTAACGCCGAAGATCGCAGGCTCCGTGATGCCCAGGGACGCGGACAGCGACGCGGGCAGCGCAACGGATTTGGTTTTGGCGTTCTTGACCTTGATCGCAACCGCAAGGCACGCGCCGAACTGCGCGAAGTTTGCCGCGGATGCGATCGGCATCCAGGTATTGAGACCCGTCTGCGCGATCATGCCCGCCTCAATGACGTTATACATATGGTGGAGTCCGAGGAAGACGGTCCACGGATAGATGGCGCCCATAACGGCCGCGCCGATCGTCGTGCCGGCAAGCCACTTCGCACCCGTCAGAACGTAGTTCTCAAGAATCGAGAAGACCGGTCCGATGATCGTGAACGTCGCAAACGCGGTGACCAGAACCGTCACGAGCGGCGTTACGAACAGATCGATCATTTCGGGAACAATCTTATGCAGACCTTTTTCCAGTTTTGACATCAGAAGTACGGCCAATATGACGGGAATGACGTGTCCCTGATAGCCGACCTGCTGGATCGGATAGAAGAAGATGTTCCATACCGGTATATTGGTCGCCGTACCGACATTCCAGGCGTTCAAAAGCGCGGGATGGACCATCATCAGACCGATGACGGCGCCGAGGAAGATGTTGCCTCCGAATACGCGCGCCGCGGAAACCGCAACGAGAACCGGCAGCAGCGCAAACGCGGTATTTGCAACGAGGTCCAGGAATGAGAACCAATCAGACTGTCCGAACGCCGGTGCAAACTTCGGGATCGCCTCGACGATACCCATCATCAAACCGGATGCAACGATCGCAGGGAGGATCGGAACGAAAATGTCGCCCGGCGTCTTCAGAATCTTCTTCCACCACGGCATCTTGGACGCCGCGGCCGCTTTGACGTCCGCCTTCGTTGCGGCGGAGACGCCGGTGACGGCGAGGAATTCGTCATACACCTTGTTGACGGTCCCCGTGCCGATGATCAGCTGCAGCTGACCGTTCGATTCGAACATGCCCTTGACGCCTTCGACGTCTTCGAGCGCCTTCTTGTCGAGTTTGCTGTTGTCTGCAATGACCAGACGAAGCCGGGTCGCGCAGTGTGCCGCGCTGATGACGTTTGAGCCGCCGCCTATGTATTTGGCGATCTCTTCAGCGCACTTGCGGTAATCCAGTGCCATAGACTCTTTACCCCCTGTTTATTTCAAACCTTCTCCGAAATCGGAAAGATTTGTATCCTTATACATTATACCGTATGTTCTCTCAAAACGCAAACCTATTTTCCGTCTGCGCGAAAAGTTTTCTTTCGGTTTCTTTCCGCTTTTCTTTTGTTCCCGTCCGTGCTATACTGAAACCGGAAAGGAGCGCGTATGACGGACAATCCCGACAAGCAGATCCGGTGGCATATCCTGTTCGAGGGCGACGTGCAGTTCGTCGGCTTCCGGTATACCGCGCGCCTTCTTGCGCGGAAGTACGGTCTGACCGGCTGGGTCAGAAACCTGCCGGACGGACGCGTGGAGCTCGAAGCGCAGGGCGGGATCGTCGACCTGCGCCGGTTCCTTCTGCAGATCAAAAGCCAGCCGCACATCCACGTCGCGCGCTATACGATCACGGCGGTCCGACCGGACCCGCTTGAACGGCGGTTTTCGGTGCGCGGGATCACGGAATGACAAAAGGACTGCAAACGCAGTCCTTTTCTTTTTAAATCAGTCCGAGCTGTTCGAACGCGATCGCAAGCCCGTCCGCGTCCACCGCGGGGCAGACGATATCGCTCACTTCCTTGAGTTTCGGGCTTCCGTTGTCCATGCAGACGGACGTGCCGACGGTCTCGATCATCTCAAGATCGTTCATGCTGTCGCCGAAACCGATCGTATCCCCGATCGCGACACCGCAGGCGTCCGCAACGATGCGCACGCCTCTGCCCTTGTCGAAGCTGCGGTTGATCAGTTCGCCGTTCAGGCAGTGATGCGCGGCAACGTCCTGCACGACGAATTTGAAATCCTTTTCAAGCGCGGCGCGCGCAGGCTCCAGCTGCTTTGCCTCGGTGCACATGAACACGATCTTATAGACCGGACGGCCGTCGTATTCGTGCATGGGCAGAATGTTGAGCTCCTCTGCAAGCGCCTTGCGCCAGCGCACGAGCTCGCTGTTGCCCTCCCCCGCGCTCGCCAGAAAATCGCCGAGGTCCTCGTCGCCCCAGGTCGCGTCCTTCGCTTCGATCGTGCGGAACACGCCGTTTTCCTTCAGGAGCCGCATGCCGGTCTCAAGCTGTTCCGGCGTCATCGGGCAGTCGAACAGCACCCTGTCGCCCATGAACACGTAGCCGCCCGCCGCGGCGACCGCGCCCTCGAATCCGAGCGCAAGCACCGGCGCGAGCATGGCGGGATTACGTCCCGTGCAGAGAAACACCTTGTGCCCGTTTTTCTGCGCCGCGCGGATCGCGCGCATCGCGCTTTCGGGCGGCGTGTTGCTGCCCGCGGGGGTCAGCGTGCCGTCGATGTCCAGAAAGATCAGTTTTCGGTTCATATCGTTCCTCCGTTCACAGCGTTTGCCAAAGCCAGACGTAGCCGCCCGCCGGAAGCGTGACCGCGCCCGCGTCGCGCCGTCCGCCGGTGATCAGATCCGTAAAGAGGCTCAGATCCTGCACCCACGCGATCTGCTGTTCGTCGGAAAAATTGAACAGCGCGATCAGCTTTTCTTTTTGATAATAGCGTCCGATGCCGAGCACGTGATCGTTGTGCGTTTCGACCGCCCACGTATCCGCCGCGTCGTCGAACACGCGGTACTGCGCCCGCAGTTCCTCCTGCCGCTTGATCGCGCGGAACACGCGTCCTTCGGTCGAGGTCTTCATCGTTCTGCGCCGCGCCTTTTTCCAGTCCAGCGCGCCGCGGTGCAGATACCGGCTGTCCTCCGCTTTCAGCGGATCGTCGTGATAGCCGTAATCGTTGAGCTGCGCGATCTCGTCGCCGCTGTACAGCACCGGAACGCCGCTCATCGTGAACATCAGCGCGTGCAGCATGTTGTCGCGGCGGATCGCATCCGACAGCGCCGCCTTGTCGCCCGACCGTTCCGCCGCCTCGATGCCGCAGAGCGACGCGGTCGTGCCGCAAAGCCGCGCGTCGCCGAGCCGCGGGTCGTCGTTGTACAGTTCGCCGTTCGCGAAGCTTCCCTGCCACCTGCCGGTCAGATAGTCGTTCAGGAACTTCTTGTGCGGGATCTCCTCCTGCCCGAATCCGCGCAGGAAGCCGTAGTCCAGTCCCCAGCCGATGTCGTCGTGACAGCGGAGATAATTCAAAAACGTGTATTCTTTCGGAAGCGCGAACACCTGCTCCATCTGATGCTTCAGGAGCCGTACGTCCTTCGTCGCGACCGTATGCCAGATCGACGCCATCGTCGTGACGTTGTACAGAAGATGACACTCGGGCTTGTCGACCGTGCCGAAGTACGGAACGACCTTGCTGGGCTCCATCACGACCTCTCCCAGAAGCAGCGTGCCGGGGCAGACGATCTCGCAGACCATGCGCATGATGCGCACGAGCGTATGGACCTCCTTCAGGTTGCGGCACTGCGTGCCGAGCGCTTTCCAGATATACGGGACGGCGTCGAGCCGGATGATGTCCACGCCGTGGTTGCACAGGAACAGCATGTTGTCCGTCATGTCGTTGAATACGGTCGGATTCGCGTAGTTCAGATCCCACTGATACGGATAGAACGTCGTCATAACGACCTTCTGCGCTTCCTCGCACCAGGTGAAGTTGCCCGGGGCCGTCGTCGGGAATACCTGCGGAACGGTCTGCTCGTACGCCTTCGGGATCTCCCAGTTGTCGTAGAAGAAATACCGGTCCTGATACGCCTTTTCACCGGCGCGCGCGCGTTTTGCCCATTCGTGGTCCTCACTCGTGTGATTCATCACGAAGTCCAGACACACGGCGATGCCGCGCTCGTGACACGCTTCGGACAGCGCAAGCAGATCGTCCATCGTGCCGAGCTCCGGCTGCACTTTCCGGAAATCGCTGACCGCGTATCCGCCGTCGCTGCGTCCCTTCGGACTTTCCAGAAGCGGCATCAGATGCAGATAATTGACTCCGCAGTCGGTGATGTAATCGATCCGCTCCTTTACGCCCTTCAGCGTTCCGGCGAACGCGTTGACGTACATCAGCATGCCGACCAGGTCGTGCCCGCGGTACCATTCGGGATACTCCTCCCGCGCGCGGTCCATGTTTTTCAGCGATTCGGGGCGCGCTTCATATGCGCGATAGAGCATATCGACGAAATAGCGATACGCCTTCATGTCGTTGTGGTACAGCTCGCAGTAGAGCCATTTCAGCTCATCCTCGCGGAGAACGTACCGTTTTGTAAACTCCTGTGTCCAGTGCTCGCGTTCCGTCATCGTTTCATTCCTCCGTAAGCTCGTCCTCTGTGGGCATGGCGGGGATCGCGCCGGGACGGCTTGCCGTGATCGAAGCCGCGCGGTTCGCATAGCGCACGAAGCGTTCGATCCGTTCCGGCGTCAGTCCCGTCAGTCCGCCGTGTTTTGCAATGCGGCTCACGAACGCGCCGAAGAACGTGTCGCCCGCGCCGTTCGTGTCCGCAACCTTTACTCTGAATCCGGGAACCGTGCCGGAATCCGGTCCGTATCGCCAGTAAGCGCCGTTTGCGCCGAGCGTAACAAGCGCAAGCTTCACGCCGCGGTCCAAAAGCGCCTGCGCGGCCTCTTCGGCGCGTTCACGCCCCGTCAGAAGGCGCGTTTCCTCCTCGCTGAGCTTCACGACGTCGCAGAGCGGCAGCACCGAGCGCATGATCTCGATCGCTTCCGCTTCGCTGTTCCACAGCGATGCGCGGTAGTTCGGGTCATACGTGATCAGCGCGCCGTTTTCCTTTGCGCGGCGCACCGCCGAAACGATCGTATCCCGGCATGCGGCCGCCGCCAGCGAAACGCTGCCGAAATGCAGGATCTCCGCATGCGAGACCGCTTCCAGCGCGCGCGCACGGTCGATCTGCGTGTCCGCGCCCGGTTTTCTGCAGAACGTGAAGCTGCGTTCTCCGTGCGCGTCGACGGTCACGACGGCAAGCGTCGTATCGGCGCGGTCGGTGACCTGCAGACCGTCCGCATCGACGCCGTACCGCAGCAGCGTAGTCTTCAGGATCGCGCCGAACGGATCGTTTCCGACGCAGCCGACGAAGGCCGTTTCCACACCGAGCTTTCGCGCGGCGACCGCAAGATTCGCGGGCGCGCCGCCCGGGATGGCCGCAAAGATCGCGTTTCCGTTCGCATCCGTTCCGGTCTGCGTCATGTCGATCAGGATCTCTCCGATGGTCATAATCCGCATCAATGGTAACGTCCTTTCTTCGAGCGTCAGTTTGCTCTGTTACTGCCAGTATACTGTATCGGCGGAACGATTGCAAGATAAAACCTGACCGCCATGTGAATCCGCAGTTTGTTCACAATTATTTATTTGACATTCTTCGTAAGAAAAGATAATATAGGAAATGGAATATAGTATTTCATAAGGAGGAGCATTTATGACAGGTATTCCGCTTATCATTGCGTTCATTGTGGCAATTGCCGCGATGATCCTGCTCATATCGAAGCTGAAGGTCCACCCCTTCCTTGCGATCATGGGCATCTCTCTGCTGCTTGCGATCGTTGCGGGCATTCCGCTGACTGACATTCCCGGCATTATCGGCGCAGGGTTCTCCGGAACGTTTACGTCGATCGGTATCGTCATCATTCTCGGTGCGTTCATCGGAACCATTCTCGAGAAGACGGGCGCGGCACTGAAGCTGGCCGATATGGTCATTAAAGTCGTCGGCGAAAAGCGTCCGGACCTCGCAGTCGAACTGATGGGCTGGGTCGTTTCCATCCCGGTCTTCTGCGACAGCGGTTTCGTCATTCTGAACCCGATCCGCAAAGCGCTTGCAAAACGTACGGGGGTATCGAGCGTTGCGATGACGGTTTGTCTCTCCGCAGGTCTTTATATTTCGCACGTGTTCATCCCGCCGACACCCGGCCCGATTGCCGCGGCAAATACGCTCGGCGTAGGTGACAATCTGCTGCTGGTCATCGGTATCGGCGCGCTGTGCTCGATCTTCCCGCTGATCGCCGGTTTCTTCTATGCGAAGTTCATCGGCAAGAAGATCAAGAGCGCGGACGAAACCACCGACAACGGCGAAGTCGTCAAGACGTATGAGGAGCTCAAGGCGGAATACGGCAAGCTTCCGAACGGCTTCAACGCACTCGCTCCCTTGATCGTCCCGATCCTCCTGATGGCAATTTCCTCCATCGTTTCGATGGTCGGCGTAGGCGAGAATCCCTCTGAATTTGTCATCAACCTCAGCAAATTCTTCACCTTCCTCGGCACCCCGATCATGGCACTTGCCGTCGGCGCGATTCTGGCAATCATCCAGCTGTTCACCGCAAAGAAGGGCAAGGAATTCTACAACCTCACCAACGAAACGCTCAAGACCGTCGGTCCGATCCTGTTCGTGACCGCGGCGGGCGGCGTGCTCGGCAAGGTCATCGCATCGTCCGATATGGTGAACTTCATCACCCAGCATGCAAACGTCTTCCAGGCGATCGGCATCTTCTTCCCCTTCATCCTTGCCGCGATCCTCAAGAGCGCGCAGGGTTCCTCCACGGTTGCGATCACGACCTCTGCGGGTATTATTGCACCGCTTCTCGGCGTACTCGGTATTGCTACGCCGATTGAGATCGCGCTCGTCGTTATGGCGATCGGCGCCGGCGCAATGACCGTGTCCCACGCAAACGACAGCTACTTCTGGGTCGTCACGAACTTCGGTGAGATGACGCCGGAACAGGGCTACCGGACGCAGACGCTGATGACGCTCGTCATCGGTATTGCTGCAATGGTTGAGATCTTCATCCTCAGCCTGATCTTCTGATTGAATCACGAAGCGCGCTGTCAAGTCCGGCAGCGCGCTTTTTTAACAGGAGGATACTATGAATCAATTGCTGCGATCCCACGCGGATCAGATCGTGAAGGAAGCGATCGCCGCCGTGCAGCCGGACGCCGCCGTACAGCGTGCGCTTGAGAAAATGGTCTTCCCCGGGCGCGTTCTGCTCGTTGCGGCGGGCAAAGCCGCCTGGCAGATGGCAAAAGCCGCTTCCGACGCGCTGAAAAGCCGCATCGAGAAGGGCGTCGTCGTGACCAAATACGGACACGTCATGGGACCGATCGCCAATTTCGACTGCTTTGAGGCCGGTCATCCCGTTCCCGACGAGAACTCTTTCAAAGGCACGCAGGCGGCGCTGGACCTCGTTTCGGATCTTTCCGAGCAGGACACCGTTCTGTTCCTGCTGTCCGGCGGCGGCAGCGCGCTGTTTGAAAAGCCGCTGGTCCCCGCGGAGGAGCTTCAGGACGTCACGGGACAGCTGCTGGCCTGCGGTGCGGACATCACCGAGATCAACACGATCCGCAAGCGCCTGTCGCAGGTCAAGGGCGGACGGTTTGCGCAGATCTGCTGGCCCGCCAGAGTCGAAGCCGTCATTCTTTCGGATATCCTCGGCGATCCGCTCGACATGATCGCGTCCGGTCCCGCCTGCCCCGATTCCTCCACCGCGGAGGACGCACAGCGCATTGCGAACAAGTATAACCTGAAAATGAGTGAGCCGACGCGCGCGTTGCTGGCGATCGAAACGCCGAAGGTGCTGAACAACGTCCGCTCGCAGATCAACGGCAGCGTGCGCGAACTGTGCGCGGCCGCGGCGAAGACCTGCGTTCGTCTCGGATACACGCCGGTGCTTCTGACCGATCAGCTCTGCTGCCAGGCCAAGGAAGCGGGCAGCTTCCTCGCGTCGATCCTGAAGACGCACGCACTGGACGGACAGTCGCTCGCGTTCATCGCAGGCGGCGAGACGGTCGTCAAGCTTGTCGGCAAAGGACTCGGCGGACGCAATCAGGAGATCGCGCTTGCGGCGGCGGCCGGCATCGGCGGCATGCCGAACGCGGCGGTGTTCTCGGTCGGCAGCGACGGAACCGACGGACCGACCGACGCGGCCGGCGGTTACGCGGACGGCGACACGGTCGCGGAGCTCGCGATGCACGGTCTTACCGTGGATGCGGTCCTTGCGCAGAACGACGCCTATCACGCGCTGGAAAAGACCGGCGGTCTGATCATGACCGGTCCGACCGGCACGAACGTCAACGACGTCGCCGTCGCTCTGCTGCACGCCTGACAAAACGGATCCCGATCAAAAAAAGCACGCTTTCGCGTGCTTTTTTTCATTCGACTCTTACGATACGACGAAATCGTCGACGACCGCGTGCTCCAGCTCCCACAGATGGATCGAAGCGTCGCCCCGCGAAAACAGCCGTTTTTCGGTCGGCGTCGGAAAAACGCGGGATGAGAACACCGCGTCCCCGTCGTTGACGAAAACCTCGACGGAGCTGCGGTCGATGAAGATCCTCAAATGCGACAGTCCGTTCGGCAGCGGTCGCACGCGCGTCTCCCCCTGCTCCGTATTGAAGCGGCGCGCCATGCCGGAGCGGTCCACCGTGATCTCTTTTTTCGCGTCGTCATAGACGATGCGGAACCCGCCAGTTCCGTCCGGCTCGGCGAAGAGCCCGAGCTCCAGATCGCCGCCGCGGCTGATCAGCTCCAGTTCGCATACGCGCGGCAGCAGATCGGTCGCTTCAAGGTCGATCTTTTTTCCGCGCAGCGCGCGCAGTGCGTCCAGCGGCTGCTGGATCAGGCGGCGGTCCCTGACGCGGAGCTCGCGCGGCAGCGTCAGACAGCCGGACCAATCCTCTTCGTCGGTCGGATAGGATGCGTCGGGAAGTCCCATCCACGCAACCAGCGTCGCCTTGTTCCGGTCGTTCGGGTTCGCGGCGCACTCCGCGGCGTAGGAATCGAAGCCGAAGTCCAGCACGTGGAAACGCGTATTGTCCGGCGTGAAGGTGAGCGTATCCCAGTCCATGTGTCCGAGCAGGTATCCGTTGTGATGCACGCTTTCGCCCCGTCCCGGCAGTTTCAGATGCTGCGGACAAAAGATCAGAACGTCGTAGCCGCTGATCGTCTCGATCGACGGACATTCCCACATGTCGCCGAAGTCCTCAAAGCCCGGCACCTTCAGCTGTCCGGCGAACGCCCAGCCGTCCGTGCGGGAATCGGACCGGTAGACGATCACGCAGCCCTTTTTCTCTTTGGTCTGCGCGCCGATGACGAGATAGTATTTGCCGTTGCTCGCGTGAATGATCTTCGGATCCCGCTGGTGCTCGGTATACTCCGGATTCGGTCCGAACAGCGGCGGCAGTTTTTCCGCCGTTCCGCCGTCCTTCAGATTCACCAGACAGGTATACGGCCTGCGCGTCCAGTCCTCGTCGCGGTGATTGCCCGTATAGTACAGGTACACCGAATCCCCCGCGGGCAGCGCGGAGCCGGAATACGCGCCCTTATTGTCGAATTCCGTGTCCGGACGGATGCAGACGCCCGCGTTTTTCCACGTCACCAGGTCCTTCGAAACGGTATGGTACCAGTATTTGAGCCCGTGGACCGCGCCCCACGGACACCACTGATAGAACAGATGCCACGTCCCGTTGTGAAAAACGAACCCGTTCGGATCGTTCAAAAGACCCGTGACCGGCTGGATATGGTACTGCTGGCGATAATCCGAACGAATGATGCGTTCGTGGAGATCGCGGATCTCCTCTGCGTTGTTCAGCACACGATAGCGCTCTTCCCTGGTCCAGGTTTTCACGGCTGCGCTCCTTCCTCACTTTTATTATATATGATTTTACCGTATTCCGGACGAAAACGCAAGGACCGGGATGCAATCGGGATCAAAAAAAATTACGGCCGCCCTGCGGCGGCCGTATCGAAATCATTGCGGCGGTCCGTTTCCGTCCGGCGGCGGGATCATTCCACGCCGGTCACCCGGTAACCCTGCGCCTCCACCGCCCCGCACAGGACCTCGTCCGCAACGGGCGCGCTGAGCGTAACGATCGCGACGCCGCGCGAATGATCCGCCGCGGCGGTCTCCACGCCCGGGATCTCCTCCAGCGTCTTTTTGACCCGCGCCTCGCAGTGCGGGCACATCATGCCTTCCACCTTCAAAGTCTTTGTCATCGTTGGTTCCTCCTTGTTTGTTTCTTTTGAAATGAACGTTTCCAGCGCCTCCGCCGGAACCGGCTTCCGAGGTTTGTCATGCGCTGCGTCGTGCGGCCTGACGAGATTCAGACGCAGTGCGTTCATGCATACGAAAAAGCTGGACAGCGCCATCGCCGCCGCGCCGTACATCGGCTTCATTTCGATTCCGTACAGCCCCATCGCGAGCGGAATGCAGATCACGTTGTAGAAGAACGCCCAGAACAGGTTCTGATGAATGTTCCGGATCGTCGCCCGGCTCAGCCGGATCGCCGCCGCAACGTCCGTCAGACGGCTTTTCATGACCACGACGTCCGCCGCGTCGATCGCGACGTCCGTTCCCGCGCCGACGGCGACGCCGTTGTCCGCCACCGTGAGCGCCGGCGCGTCGTTGATGCCGTCGCCGACCATGGCGACCTTGCCCAGCGTTTTGAGTCCGCGAACGACGTCCGCCTTGCCGTCCGGCAGTACGCCGGCGACCACGCGGTCCACGCCCGCCTGCTTTGCGATCGCTTTTGCCGTGCGTTCATTGTCTCCGGTCAGCAGAACGGTCCGGACGCCCATCCCGTTCAGTTCCCGGATGGCCTGCGCGGAATCGTCCTTGATCGGGTCCGCCACCGCGATCAGCCCGATCAGCGCGCCGTCATACGCGAACAGAAGCGGCGTTTTGCCTTCCTCCGCAAGCGCGTTCGCCTGCCGCTCAACGGCTTCCCCCACCAGGCCCTTGCCCGACAGATAGCGCAGACTGCCGCCGAGAAGCTCCCTGCCGTCCAGCCGCGCGCGCAGACCGTTGCCCGGCAGCGCTTCAAAATCCGTGACCTCCGAAAGCGGCAGTCCGTCCGCGGCGGCGGTCACCGCTCTCGAAAGCGGGTGCTCGCTGTTTTTCTCCAGCGACGCCGCAAGCGTCAGAAGCGGTTCCCGGCTTCCCGCGAGCGGGATCACGTCCGTTACCCGCGGCTGGCTCTCCGTTACGGTTCCGGTCTTGTCCAGCGCGACGATCTGCGTCCGTCCGGTGCCTTCCAGGGCGGCCGCCGTCTTATACAGAATGCCGGTCTTCGCGCCGACGCCGCTGCCGACCATGACGGCGACCGGCGTCGCAAGTCCGAGCGCGCAGGGGCAGCTGATCACGAGCACGGAGATCCCGCGCGCGATCGCGAAGGAGAACGGCCGTCCGGCGATCAGCCAGCCGAGCATCGTCAGCAGCGCGATCCCGATCACCGCCGGCACGAACACGCCGGATACCTTGTCGGCGATGCGCGCAAGCGGCGCCTTGGTCGCCGCGGCGTCGGAAACGGTGCGGATGATCTGCGCGAGCGTCGTGTCCTCGCCGACCCGCGTCGCGCGGCATTCGATGTATCCGTGCTGGTTCATCGTCGCGGCGGAGACCGTGTCGCCCTCCGCCTTATCGACCGGAATGCTCTCGCCGGTCAGCGCGGATTCGTTGATCGCGGTCGCGCCCTTCAGAATAACGCCATCCACCGGGATCTGTTCGCCGGGACGAACGACGAAAACGTCGCCCTTCTGCACCTGTTCGATGCCGACCTCGGTCTCGACGCCGTTTTTCAGGATCACCGCGGTTTTCGGCGCGAGCTTCATCAGTCCCTTCAGCGCGTCCGTCGTGCGGCCCTTGGACCGGGCTTCCAGCATTTTGCCGACCGTGATCAGCGTCGGGATCATCGCCGCCGATTCAAAGTACAGATTCATGCCGTGCTTCATCACGACGTCCGCACGTCCTTCGCCCTGCGCAAGGATCATCAGAAACAGCGAAGCCAGCGAATAGCCGAACGACGCGCTCGATCCCAGCGCGACCAGCGTGTCCATATTCGGCGCGCCGCGGAACAGCGAAGAAAAGCCGGAGGTAAAGAATTTCCCGTTGACGACCATCACGGCCACGGCAAGCAGCAGCTCGAAAAGTCCCAGAAATACAGGATTATCGAACGCTTTCGGCGCCGGCCAGTTCCACATCATATGCCCCATGGAGAAGTACATGAGAACCAGCAGGATCGGCACGGAAAGCAGCAGCCGCCGCTTCAGCTTCGGCGTTTCGCGGTCCTTCAGCGCTTCCGCGTCCGCCCACGAAGGCGAACCGCCGCGCGCCGTCCGGTCGTCCGCGCCTTTGACCTTCGCGCCGTACCCGGCCTTTTCGACGGCGCGAATGACCGCGTCCGGCGATGCGGTCCCCTCCACGCCCATGGAGTTGGTCAGAAGACTGACCGAGCATGCGGTCACGCCCGGCACGGCGGATACCGCTTTCTCGACCCGTGCGGAACACGCCGCGCAGCTCATGCCGGTCACGCTGTACTGCTTCATATCCTTCCTCCGATCATTTCATCAGTTTTTTCAGGGTTTCCATCAGTTCGTCAACGGCGTCCTCGCGGCCGGCGCGGATGTCCCCGGTCACGCAGGTGCGCAGATGACTTGCCAGCAGCGTCCTCGAAAAGCTGTTCAGCGCCGAATTGACCGCCGAAGCCTGCACGAGGATGTCCGGGCAGTACGCGTCCTCCTCGAGCATCCGTTCCAGTCCCCGCACCTGTCCCTCGATCCGCTTCAGCCGGTTCATCAACTCGCGTTTCTCCCGGTCGCCGCGCACCTTTTTCCGTTCATGCGCGCCGCACGCCTTGCACAGCTCTTCCATATTCCGCAGCTCCTTCCATACCCGATACGGGTATTTTTATTGTTTCTATCATATACCCCTTCCGGGTATTTGTCAAGTGTCGTCCGCGTGCGAAAAACAGCGTTCGGAACCGTTCTTTGTTGGATTAGCGCGCGTTTCGGAGTTGCACGTTCGGCCGGACGTGGTATAATAGGATCAATCGAAACAGAGGAGTGTGAACAACGCCGTGCAGCGGAAAAAAGTCATGATCTACGGAACGCTCGGTCCCGCCTGCAGCGATCGGGAGATCCTCCGTGAAATGCTTCTGGAGGGCATGGACGGCATGCGGCTGAATCTGTCGCACGCCTCGCTGGAGGAATCGGAGGCCCTGCTCGAGGCGTACCGGAACGCCGCCGCTGCGTGCGGCCTGCATCCCGCGCTTCTGATCGATATGCAGGGACCGGAGCTGCGGATCGGCCGCGTCTCCCCCTTTGCGCTGCGTGAGGACGCGCGGATCGATCCGGACCGCATTCCGTTTCCGGACACGGTACGCAGGGCGATCGAACTCGCCGCGCCCGCACAGGAGATCCTTCTGGACGACGGCAGGATCCTGCTGCGGAAAGAAGAAACGGGACTGCTGCGCGTCGTGCGCGGCGGCGTCCTTGAAAGCAGAAAAAGCGTCGCGCTGCCCGGCATTGCGATCCGCACGCCCGCGATGACCGAAGCCGACCGGAGGCATATCCGGCTTGCCGGGGCGTACGGCGTGACCGGCGTCATGCAGCCGTTCGTGCGCGGAGAAGCGGATCTGCTCGAGGTGCGCGGCGCGCTGAACGAGGCCGGCGGTTCGGATATCCGCCTGTTTGCAAAGATCGAAAATACGGAAGGGATCGCGCATCTGGACAAGCTGATCCCGCTCTGCGACGAGATCGTGATCGCGCGCGGCGACCTCGGGAACGCCGTGCCGGTCTGGGAACTGCCCGCTGCGCAGAAACGCATCGCCGCGGCCTGCCGCGAAGCGGGAAGAGCGTTCACGGTCGTGACGCAGATGCTCGACTCCATGACGCACCGGCCCGTGCCCACCCGCGCGGAGGTATCCGATATCTTCAACGCCGTGCTGGACGGCGCGGATTCCGTCATGCTGACGGGTGAAACGGCCTCTGGCGACTATCCCGTTCCCGCGATCCGCTATCTGGTGAAGACGGTACGCGCGGCGGAAGCGTACCGCGACGGGATGCGATGAGAGGATCTTCTTGCAATATGGATCGATTTCGGAGATAATACAAGTAATTCAGAAACAGGAGGCGCACCCATGGCATGCAAAAACCCCGTTCCCGGAACAGGCGGCAATCGGTATATCCCGTTTGAACAGCGCACCGGCGGCCGTTCCGTCGTTTTCTTCACCCGCGATCTGTCCGGGGAAGGACTGAAAAAGATCTATGACCGCGTCAGCTCGGTTCTGACCGGCAGAGTCGCGATCAAACTGCACACCGGCGAAGCGGAAGGTCCGAACATCATCCCCCGCCCCTGGGTAAAGGAACTGATCGGTTCCCGGCTTCCGGACGCGACGATCATCGAGACCAACACCTACTATGAAGGCAGCCGGTATACGACCGAAGAACACCGCAAAACGCTGGAGATCAACGGCTGGATGTTCTGCCCCGTCGACATCACCGACGCCGACGGCGTTGCGGAACTGCCGGTCAAAGGCGGAAAATGGTTCGACGTAATGCACGTCGGAAAGAGCATGCTGAACTATGACTCGCTGCTCGTTCTGACGCATTTCAAGGGACACGTGATGGGCGGCTTCGGCGGCTCCGACAAAAACATCGGCATCGGCTGTGCGGACGGACGGATCGGCAAAAAGGAGATCCATACCGCTA
Organism: uncultured Clostridia bacterium; assembly: GCA_946411635.1. GTDB lineage: Bacteria > Bacillota > Clostridia > Christensenellales > CAG-138 > UBA3792. The sequence continues at coordinate 234,364 of CAMKES010000002.1, forward strand.
CCGGAAGCGACGATATGTGGGGCATCGCCGAGGAGGAACTGATGGAGCGCATGACCGAAAGCACGAAAGCGACGGTCGATCACTTCGCGCCGCACGTCTGCTTCATTAACACGATGCGCAATATGTCGGTCTCCTGCGACTGCGAAGGTCCCGAAGCCGAACCGGTCGTGACGCCGGACGTCGGCATCGTTGCGTCGCTGGATATTCTCGCGGCTGACAGCGCCTGCGTCGATCTGATCTACGCGCTTCCGAACTTCGGCGGCGCGGCGATGATCGAACGTATCGAAACGCGGCACGGGCTCCGGCAGCTGAGTTACATGAAGGAGCTCGGCATGGGAAACGATCGCTATACGCTGATCGACGTCGATCACGGCGATGCGGTGATCACTGCCGAGGAGGCCGTCAAAGACGTTGATCCCGTCTGGTCGCCCGACCGGTTCAATACCTTCCCCGGGCGCAACAAGCGCAGAGCCTTCGAATAAGCGGAACATCAAAAAACGCCGGAACCGTCCGGCGTTTTTTTGATGCTGTTTTGAAATTCAATGTTCCATCATCAGCTGAATGATCTCTTTGTCCGTCTGTTCCATGCCGCAGCGGGCAAGCTTGCCGACCGCTTCGATCGTGCTCTCGACGCCCTTTTTCACGATGCCGTCGCCGCCGAAGAACTGGTTGCCGTCCTCGTACATGGCAAGGCCGAGAAGCCCCGCGTCGACCGCCGCGGCGATCTTTGCCGCGCAGCTCGCTTTCGCGCCGTCGCAGACGATGCCGGAAGTGATGGCTACGGCGTTGACCACCGTGTGCGCGATCATTTCGAACCGGCCGCCCTTGAGATACGCGAGACCCGCGCCCGCGCCCGCACCCGCGCTGACCGCGCCGCAGTAGGCGGAGAGCCTGCCGATGCCGGTTTTCAGATGCGTGGTGATAAGATTGGACACGCACAGCGCGCGCAGAAGTTCCTCATGCGTTTTGCCGGTCTCCCGCGCATAGACGATGACCGGGACGGACGCCGTGATGCCCTGGTTGCCGCTGCCCGAATTGATGACGACCGGCAGTTCGCAGCCGTTCATGCGCGCGTCGCTGCCCGCGGCCGCCCATGCGCGCATTTTGTAATTGATGTCGTTTTCTCTGCCGCGCAGAACCGTTTTGCCGATGTTTGCGCCGTAATTGCCCGACAGACCTTCCTTTGCGATCGCCATGTTGTAATCGATCTGCCGTTCCAGGATCTCGCTGACGTCCTTCGGATCGACGGAATCGGCAAAGTCCACGATCCCCTCGACCGAAAGGCACGTGCGGTCGGTGAGCCGGTCGTCGATGCGATCGGTCACGTCCTGCTTCAGAAGCACCTCGTCGTTGCGCTGTACCAGGACCAGATTCGTGTGATAGTCCGCAATGCGTACCGTGGCGCGGTCCTCCCCCGCGTATGCGGTGATCTGAATGTCGAAGATGCGTCCGGTATCGGCGTGCCGCACCTCGATCGGAACGCGTTCGAGGCAGTCGGACATCGCGCGGATCTCGTCCGGCGTAACGTGCGCAAGCACCTCAAGCTCGGCGTCCGCGTCGCCCGCGACCGTGCCCGCCGCCGCAGCAGCGGGGATCCCGCGAAGACCGCCGGTATGCGGCACGACGACGCTCTTGACGTTCTTGATGATGTTGCCGCTGACCTCGACGAGCAAACGCTCCGGCATTGCGCCGAGGACCTGCCGCGCCTTTGCCGCCGCAAACGCGATGGCGATCGGCTCCGTACAGCCCATGGCGGGGCGGAGTTCTTCCTTCAGGATCTGGATATACAGCGCGTAACGCGGATCGGTGTTCAGCATGGCATGCCCTCCCTGACGACCTTTTTCGATCTTTATTTTATAAGATTTCCGGACAAGCGTCAATCACTTCTTGCTTTTTTTCGCGACCTGTCCTATGATGGACCCGTACCACTCTTTCATAAAGGATCATCCATGACAAAACAGACGCTTCGAGAAAACCGGACCGCAGGCGCGATCCTTCTGAATATGCTGATCGCGGCGGTCAGTCTGTTTGTCAACGGCTTCGGTCTGTATCTGACGATCCGCGCAGGCATCGGCGCCGCGCCGTGGGACGTGCTGAATCTCGGCATTTCCAGGACGTTCGGCATTCTCTACGGCACCGCGTCCATCGCCGTGTCCGTTACGATCCTGCTCGTCGATATTCTGCTCAGGGAGCCGGTCGGCATCGCAATGTTCATCGACGCGTTCGTCGTCGGAAAAGCGGTCGATTTCTTCAACTGGCTCGATCCCGTTCCCCCCTGCACCTCGCTTTGGACGTCGATCCCGGTATTGCTCGCGGGGCTGGTCGTTCTTGCCTACACGCAGTACGCGTACATGATCGCGTCCCTGGGCTGCGGCCCGCGCGACACGCTGATGGTCGGGCTCGCCAAGCGCGTGAAGCCGATCCCGATCGGCGTCGTGAGCATCGTGATCCTCGGCACCGCCACGCTGGTCGGCTGGCTTCTGGGCGGTCCGGTCGGGATCGGCACGATCATTTGCGCCTTCGGCGCCGGACCGATCATGCAGCTTGCGTTCCGTACCGTCCGCTTTGACGCGACCGCGATCCGCCATCAGCGGCTCAGAGATTCGGTCAAAGTGCTGTTCGGGCGCAGGTGATCCGAAGCCGACGGCGCCCGCATGCAAATCAAAGACCCGGTTATCGATCGATAACCGGGTCTTTTTTTGTTTCGTTCCGCCGCGGATTATTTCACCGTGGCGCTCATGGCTTCGGACCAGCCGCCATAGTAGGTCATGCCCGAGAAGACGTGGTACGAGCGGATGCGCACGTAATACGTTGTGCCCGAGGTCAGGCCGCTGATCGTCTTGGTATGGATCGCCGCGTCGTCGATCTTGACCGTCTTCACGTTCTTCGTGAACGCCGCGTCGGTCGCGTACTGCAGCTGGTAACCGGTGAACACGCCCGAGCCGTTCCACTTGACCGTCAGCTTCTTGCTGCCCGGCGTGACGCTCTTCAGCGTTCTCGTGGTGATGCGGACGGTGGTTCTGAGCGGACCGACCATGCCGAGGTTGAAGTTATCGCCCACGTTGCCGCCGATCTCCGCGCCGTTGACCGGATCGGTGCGGCGCTCAAAGTACGCCTTGACGCCGTACTGATACCGCGTGCCCGCATAGGTCTTCGTGTCGACCCAGCTCGTTTCGGTCGTGTTGTTCCAGCGCACGAAGTCGGTCCAGCCGTCGGTCGTGCTGCTCCACGCGCGGCGATAGATGACGTAACCCGCCGCGCCGTCAACCGGCGCCCAGGCGATCTGAATGCCGTTTTCGACGTTCTCGACGGAAGTCTCTGTCGTTGCCGGCAGATAGATCTTGAAGAAGCACTTGCAATCGGTGTAGTTCTTCTTCGGGAAGGTCACGACGATCCAGCCCGTGCCTGCCATCGTGTTTTCCTTGTACTCCGCAACGTATTCGGAAGCGGGGATTTCCTTTCCGAGTTCGTCTTTGACGGTGAACTTCGGCGTATGCGGCTGACCGTTGTAGATCACGTACGGCGTGGTGCCGTTGAACTGTACGTCGTTCGGATCGATCGCGATGACCGCCGCCATCTGATCGCCCTTGACGGTGAACGTCTCGACCTCGTTGAGATCGACTTCATCGTTGCGCTCCGCAGTCGTGACCGTGATGTCGGACGTTGCGCCGATCGAACGGAACTTGATCGTCACAAGCGTTTCTTCCGCGGCGATCGGTTCCTCGACCGCGTATGCAATGCGGATCTCGCCTTTCTCCTCGTCAACGTTGATCGACTTGTACTGATCGACAGCGACGTCCATGCCGACGAACTCGACCGACTTGGGATCGTAGCTGACCGTGAAGAATCCGTTTGCGGTCTCTTCATCTTCGCTGAGCGTCAGATACGCAATGCCCGTCTCGGCGCTTGCGCCTTTCTTGCCTTCGGAGCCGTGATCGACGACCTCGTACTTGCCGCGCATGCGGTTCGTGCCGCCGACCACCTCGGTCTCTTCCGCAGGTGCTTTCACGATCTCCGCCTTGGCGGATTCGCTTTTCTCGACGAGTCCTTCGACGGCAATCGTTTCGATCCGGAAGTTCTCTCTGATCCGGTTCAGCTTATTCTCTGTCGGCGGAACCGGTACGACGCCGTCGAGGTCGGCCTTGTTGTGCAGACCCGCAACCGGCCATACGCCGTCGCCGAAGTTCTTGCCGCTCTGCATGACCGCGCCGTTCCACGCATCGACGATGATGATCTCAGCCGAGTTCAGATCCTCGTTGTAGTGCGACCAGTACAGGTACGTGGTTTCTCCGTCGGACGACGCCGCGGCGTACATGCTGTCATAGATGGTCGGCACAATGCCGGATTCCGCCAGCAGCTGCGGGCTCGACGCGCCGTATTCGGGCGCGATCAGCAGACCGTAAACGTTGCCTTCTCCATCGATATAGTAGTAGATGCCGCACATGCCGTATTCGGGATATTCTTCATCAACCCAGAAATCCGGCTCATTCGCAACACAGTAGATCGGGCTGCTTGCGGATGCAGGCGACCAGCCCCAGCTGAACCCGTCGTGGCCGTCTTCATCGGGCCAGACGTTGATGACGTACAGCTTCGTGTCATACGAGATCACGGCGTGGTTCACGACCGGCGTCGGCGCCATGTCGTACGGCGGCAGACCGTCGCCGGCTTCGATTTCCGTAAGCGAGTAGTCGGCGTTGACCTTGAACAGGCGGGACGCCGTCTGCGAATTCGTGAACGACGTGACGTACAGTTCCGCAACGTTCTCTTCGTTCAGAACCTTGACCGCACCGAGCAGGCTGTCCGCGGAAAGCGGCGTCTCATGCTGTTTCGTCCAGTCTTCGGGTGCATCTGAATTGAACTCGGAGAGGAACTGATTCACGTCTGCATCCCAGACGATGCCGTTGATGTCGTTGTCCTCTACGCTTGCCACCGTGACGTACACGTACGCCTGCATTGCAGGATCGACTGCTGAGGTCACGACGATCATCGTTTCGCCGACGGATTCGGCCCTGACCGCGCCGTTTTCGTCAACGGTCACAATTTCCGGATCCAGGGATTCGAAGGTGACTTCGGAAGAGGCGGTCAGCGGAAGAACGTACGTTTTGATCATGCCTGTCTGTCCGACAAACATGCGAAGCTCTTCCGGATCGGTCCACAGGTCGGTGATCTTGTACGGATCAACGTCGATCGGGACGCGATACGAGACTCTCTGGAACAGATAGATGCTCTTCTCTTCCGTGGTGACCTTGAATCCGCTGTTGTAGTAGACGTAATACTTCGTACCGCCCACTTCCAGATACAGCTGATTCTTCTCGCTGTCCCAGGTCCAGACGTTATCGCTGTCCGTTGCGTTCGTCGTAAGACCGGTCTTCGCATTGTTGAGCTTCAGATAGCGGCTGTACGCCATCAGACGATTCTGGGAGTTGCTCCAGTTGCTGACGCCGTCGGTGTTGAAGTAAACCCTGCCGTCGCTCAGCTCGTCGCCCTCGTTGATCGTGACGGTCTTGCTGCTGAGCATATATCTGCTCGAAATATTCTGGCAGTGTGCCTCGCCGGGCTGATCGGTATCGACGATCTGATAGATCTCGCCGTCCTTGAACTCCTCGGCCGGAACGAAGATATACTTGAGTTCGTAGTCGATGTCGTTGACCTTCGCGGCGACCGCGGATTCGTTTTTCGCATAGTCACCGACCAGGATCGCAACGTACGTCTTCGCGTTCGCAATCGCGTTGGACGCGTCGATCTCAATGGTCGCTTCTTTTTCGCCCGGATACACTTCCACATAGCCCACACTGCCGTCAACGGAGAGCAGACCGACGTACGCGATTCGGTTGTTGTCGCTGACCTTGACGGTCATGGTGCCGGTCTCTTCGTCAAGCGTGGCTTCCTCCACGACAGGCGCCGTATTGTCGATGACGAAATCGTAGCCGCACTCTGCGCCCTTTCCGAGCGTGTTGCTTTCGATCAGATCCGCAAACACCGCATTGTCGTTCAGAATACCGGCGTTGCCTTCGGTCATATCGTCGGCAAGTTTCATTGCGGTAAGCTCGGGCAGCGCGTAGTACGCGACGCGAAGCGTATCGCCTTCTTCGAGGCCAAGCGAATCAAGCGGCTGATTGACGCTGCATGTGCGCGGCTCATTGTACCACCATTCGCCGTATACGGCGTAGAAGAACATGCTCTCTTCGTCCTGATTCTTGATCTTCGCGTTGAGGACCTTAATGACGTCTCCGTCATAGCCGTCGACCTTGCTGATCGCATAACCGCCGGTGCCTGCGCTGCGGATCAGGTTGTAGTAGATCTTGCCGATCTTTGCCTTCGTATTGACTGCCAGATAATCCTCACGGAAGTTTCCATCGTCATCCATCGAATACGGATTGCAGGAAAACGTGGGGACTTCCTGACCGTCGATGATGAATGACGTATAACCGCTGGTGTTGCTCGCGGTCATTCTGCCGTTCTGATCAAACGTCGCGCTGTACGGGATCTTGTTTGACAGTCCGTAGACAAGCTCGTTATCCGTGATGTTGTCGAACATCGACGGATCCGTCCAATTACCGTAGAAGCCGAGGATCGGGATCGTATGCTCGTGCGTGTAATCGACACCCTCTTCATCGGAGGTGACGCAGGTCACGTAGGTGAATCCCTCAATGTACGTTCCGTTCGGATAATCCTCGAACGTATCGTTCAGTTCGATCTTAACGGTGACCTGCGCGGATCCGTTCGCGGGAACGACCAGTCCGGTTTTCGGCTCATAGTGCAGAAGCAGTTCCGCATCGTAGGACGTAAGTTTACCGTCTCCGTCCATATCGCCTGCCGCAAGATTCAGATCCGCAGCGTCGGCCTTACCGGTCAGGTAATCAAGGATCGCCTGCGCGTCCGCCTGTCCGGTCACGTTGTCCTTGTTGACGTCGTGTCCGCCGTCCGCGCCGTCATAGTAATACGAAACGATCGCATCGACGGGAACGGTCACCCGATCCATGAAGTCATTGTCGATATCGAACTGATTGTCCGCATAGGTAAGATGATAGAAGTCCTGCGTGAAGATCTTCGTATCAAAAGCGAATTCGAGGTCGACGTCCTTGATGTTGTAAACGGTGAACGAATACGTGTATTCGCCGGTCCGTTCCGGATCGTCGCCGAGCTCGACCTTGACCTTGCCGTCCTTGTTCGCCTTGGTCGCGGTGGTCAGATACGCGTCGTCCATCATGATGACGGAGCTGGCGTTGATCGCCTTGCTGATCTCGACGAGACCCGCGCCCTGCTGCAGGATCGAAACATACTCGCCGTCCTGCATCATCGGCGTAGCGGTGGACATCATCAGGCTCTGCGCGATCGCACGGACGCCGTACGCGGCGGTGAGCTCTCTGTTGCCGAGGTCCGTTTCTTTGAGATACTGCGCGACGAGCGCGGCAAGACCCGCGATATGCGGCGCCGCCATCGACGTGCCGGAGTATGCGATATACTGATCCGGACCCGTGCCCGCGTCGGACTGCGCGGAGGACGTGCCGTTGACGGACCAGATGCTGCCGCCAGGAGCGGTGATCTCGGGCTTCATGATCAGCGAGCCGGGAACGCCCCAGGAGCTGAAGCTCGAAACGGTCGCTTTCTCACGCGTGGTGATGAGGCCGGAGGAATAATCGTCCTCGGCCGGGATGATCATGGTGCCGGTGTAGTAGGTGTAATTCTCGGTCTGCCCCGCCGTCGCGATCTCTTTGATCGAGTTCGCCGCTTCAAACGCGAACGAAACCATCGGGAACGTGCCGGTGAACGCGGACAGATCCATGTTGATCTGACCGCTCTCGTTGTTTGCGATCAGGAGCGCCGCGGGATTGTAGGAGATCAGGTTGTTTCCCTTTGCGGAGAAGTTGATCGAACCGCGGTTGACGATGACGACCTTTCCTTCGAGCGGAACGGTCTCGTTCACTTCCGCATAATCGTCCGGATTGCCGAGCGCGTCGATGTAGACGAATTCATGTTCGCCTGCGATCGTTGCGAGCGGCTCGTTCTTGTAATCGGTCTCCCAGTACGAGAAGCGTACGTCCCCGACCTCGATCGCGCGATCCGTGAAGCCGATGTTGTCGGCGGACGCGACGCACATGCTGTTCAGGAAGCTGCCCGGAGAACCGCCGGTATGCAGGCTGACGTCCTCGATGTACAGGTCCGTCTGCAGGTTGTCGGTCTGCGCGCCTTCGTTGCCCGCGGAGATCGCGACGACCATATCGATGTTCTGATCGGTGGCGAGCCGGTTCAGGACGTCCTGATATCCGTTGGAATACGTGAAGCCCTGGTTCGGAGAACCGAGCGACAGGTTCGCCGCGTCGCAGTCGAGCAGGATCGCGTCCTCAATCGCTGCGAAGTATTCCGCGTCGGAGGTGCCGCCGCTGGACTTGAAGACGTCCATGACGATCAGCTGCGCATCCGGCGCCATGCCGACCGCGAAGACGGTCTCCGCCGCGTTGACGATCTCATTGTTTTTCACCAGGTAGCGGTTTCCGGCCGCGATACCGGCAACGTGCGAACCGTGGTTCGACGCGTTGTCGTTATGGCTGACGTCGAGATTGCCCTGCGAATAGTTGAAGGCAAACGGGATCTTTGCGTTGACGTACAGATCGTCCGCCGTCAGAGAAGGCATCTTCTTCTTTGCGTTCAGCTGATTGAGCAGATCGTCGTCGATCCGGCTCATCACCAGGATCTTCTTATGATATGTTTCGATGACGTCCATGACCGCGCACTTGTACGCGATGGGATCGAAGGACTGATGCGTCACGTCGATACCGGTGTCCAGAATGGCGATCTTGGTGCCTGCGCCGGTGTACCCCTCCGACCATGTCAGCATTGCGCCGACCATTCCGGAGGACGTGTTCGACGTGTTCGGCTCTTCGGTCACTTCCTGCGCATAGTAAACGTTCTCAAATTCGACCGACTTGACGCCGGGGACGGAACGGATCACTTCGATGTCTTTATACGGGACGTCGACGGAGATCGCGTTGACCAGAAGCGTCAGGTTCCACTGAACGTCCAGCGTGTGACCGATCTTCTTCTCGATCATGCTGCGGACCGTCTTCTGCTTTACTTCCAGATTCTGGCGGTATCTGCGCGCGTTTGCGTTCCGCGCAATGCCTTTCGCAGCAAATCCCTTGTCGATCGTGGATTTGTCCTCAAGGAAAATCGACACGCGAACGACCTTTTCGGGATCGATCTCTTCGGGTTCTTCGGGAACGGGCTGCCGGCCGGTCGCCTCCTCGCCGGTGTTTCCGTGATGGAGCGTCTCGGGGTCGAGTTCCTCCAGTTCAAGTGTTCTGACCTTGCCGGTGTCCGCCGGTTCGGTATTGTCGCTCTCCGCAACGGCGTTCGAGATTCCCGACGTAAGCGGAGTGACGAACAGCATTGCGAGTACGAGCAACGCGGAAAGCAGTTTTTTCACAACGTTCATGAGCTTCCCAATGTCTCCCTTCTTTTTTTCAAAAACACTTTTTCGGGACAACCCCGGCAAGCGTCTTTTTCCGTGTACGAGCATGCGGGCAGCGAAAAACGCTTCCCGGGCATAGCCGTTGCCGATATATCCTATACCGACTTTTATATTTTATAGAATCGTTTTATGCCTGTCAATCGCTCAACAGGACATTTCAGCGCAATATATCATCTATCTTATTATATATTATTTCATCTATTTTCTCGGACTGCCGTCCGGACCGTCAGAAAACCCGAAAACGCCCGTAAAACCTGGGTTTTCCGGGATGACGGTGCAAAAGAGATCCGCATTCGAACTGTACATATTACTATCTTTTTTCGTTATGACGCGCGCATAAAAAAGAGCCGCGGGCAAACGTCCGCGGCTATGATCGTTTCATCGTTCTTTCCGGAGCCAATCGTCCAGAAACCGTACCTGTTTCTCCGTATGGAACCAGTGTTCGCCGCCCGGCATCACGGTGAGCGACGCGCCGTGCGCGCGGCAGAACGCCGCGATCGTTTCATACGGCGTCAGACCGTCGTGCTCCGCATACAGGACCGCGGTCGGCGTCCGCCATTCGACGGGATGCTCGCGCACGTATCGGAGATACGCCCACGAAAACGCCGGACCGTCTCCGGCGGGGATCGTACCCTTCTTCCGCAGCGTCTCCTCCGTTACGCCGTCCCGCGCCATCCGCGCCAGGATCAGCGATTCCATATCCGTGACCGGCGAAATGAAATACGCCTTTTCGATCAGCGCGTCGATCCCCGCGTGCATCGCAAGGAACGCGCCGATGCTGTATCCGATCAGGTCCACGGCCTCACAGCGTTCTTTAAGCTTCCGGACCGCTTCCCGGATCTCCTTCCCCGCTTCCCACGGCGCGATCCCGCGGTAGTCGAGCCCGATCACCTCGGCGTCCGGAAACAGCGGACGGTAATGCGCCGCCTCCTCCGCGCTGCCGCCGAGTCCGTGCAGAAACAGAACCGCCTTCATCCGTTCAGCTCCAGCCGCATCAGCACGAGCTCCTGCCAGCCGGTAAGCCGCGAACGGAAGCCGAGCGGGTTCCGTCCGTACTCCCGGAAGCCGACGCTTTCGTACAGCGCGAGCGCGTGCGCGTTTTCGGCGACCGCCTCGAGTTCCAGCTGCACGTAGCCGGCCTTCTTCGCGCATTCGATGCACGCTTCGGTAAGCGCGCGTCCGACGCCGAGTCCCCAGTACGCCTTGTCGACGCTGATGCCGAAAACCGCGCGGTGCTTCAACTTTTCGCGCGGGCTGACGCCGTGGTTCCCCGCAAGCCCGACGGCCTTTCCGTCGATCTCGGCAAGCAGCTCGACGTCCCGTTCGCTCGCCGCCTGCGTTTCGAGAAACTTCGCTTCCCCTTCGAGCGTATGCGTGTTCTCATCCGGATAGGAGGCGAGATAGTCGGTCTGTTCATGCGTTAAAAGGAAGAGATCGAGCGCCGCCTTTGCGTCGTCCGCCGTGCTGCTCCGGAGAACGCATTCCCTGCCGTCCTTCAGCCGGACCGTTTTTCGATACTGCATCGTTTGCCTCCTTCAATTTCCGTTCCCGATCCGGATCTCAATGTCGCCGGTCGCGGTCGTGATCTCGCATTTGCCGCCCGAAACGGAATCCGGCACGCGGATATCGCCCGTCGAGCTCTTTGTCGTAAACACCTTTTCCGTACGCAGCGTGCCGGTCACGTCGCCGGTGCTCGTTTTGACCCGGATCTCCGCCGCGTCGCTGTTCCGGAACGTTACGTCGCCGGTGCTTCTTTCGATCGAGATCCGTCCGTTCGCCAGCACATCCCGCAGTACGACGTCGCCCGTGCTGCCCCCGGACTGCAGATCCCGGCAGGTCAGACCTTCGAGATCCGTCTTGCCGGTGGTGATCCCGATCGTCACGTCGCCCGTGCAAGCGACGTTCCGCATCCGGATGTGACCGGTCGATACCGTGCATTCGATCGTCCCGGCCGAAAGCGCCTCGATCGTGACGTCGCCGGTGCTCGTTTCGATCGAGAGCTTTTCATACACGTTCTCCGGCAGATATACCGTCACCGTCCGCTCTTCAAAGCACAGATCGAAGACGTCCGTCCATCCCCGCGCACTTGAGATCTGCAGCGTCCCGTTCTCCGCCGTCACCGTATGCGGCGTCTTTTTCGACTCGCGGCATACGACGCGGCACGTTCCGTCCGCAGACGCGGCAAGGACGATATCCGCCGCGTTTTCTTTGATTTGGATCGAACGAAACGTCTCGTCGATCTCATACGTATTCGTTTCCAGTTCCACCGTGCCGAGCTTCCGGTACTCGAACCCGACGGACGCAAGCGCGCCGCAAACGAGCGCAAGGCCTGCGATCAGCAGAATCGCTGCAAGAACGGCTGCTTTTTTCATTTTGCACGCTCCTTTCCGACAAACAGGGACTTGATCCCGAGCGCGATCTTCTTCGTCAGCTTCACGATCCCGACGCTCGCCGCCCGGCATCCGAACAGCAGGAAGATCGCAAGTCCGGCAAGGACCAGCGCCGCTCCGAGCGCGGCGATCGCGGTCGGCGTATGCCCCTGCGCAAAATACAGCACGGCGCCCGCAAGCGCGCCGAGCGCGCCCGCCCAAAGGGCGATCTCAACCGCCCACAGCGCGATCAAAAGCGACCACAGCACCGCGTACAGCGAGATCACGACTGCAACGGCCGCGACGAGCAGCGGGAACCACAGCGGAAATCCCAGCACGATCAGAACGATCTCCCACGCCCGCAGCGAGCGCTTGGGCTTGATTTTTTCCCGGACGATCCTGGAAAGCGGGGTCTCCGTCAGAATCTGCCGCGCGATCTCGTCGACCGTGCCGGTCTGCGCGACGGCTTCCTCCTCCGGCAGCCCCTCCTCGATCCGGTCGTCGATCATTTCGCCGTAGAACGACAGCCGTTCCGCAAGATCGCTTTCCGGAAGGCCCGAAAGCCGTTCCCGCAAAGCGTTCAGAAATTCCTGCTTATGCATGCGTCTCCTCCCCTTCGTTCACAAATTGATAAATGGAAATGACTTCCTTCCATTCGTTCTTGAAATCTTCGATCCGCCCGAGACCCGCGGCGGTGATGTGATAATACTTCCGGAGTCTTCCGTCGTGCTCGGCGGTTCGCACCGTCAGCATCGACGCCGCTTCCAGCCGCTTCAGGATGGTGTACAGAGTCGATTCGGACAGTTCGACGTACGGCTTCAGATCCTTGATGATCCGATAGCCGTAGGAATCCCCGTTCTTGATCGCCGCAAGCACGCAGACGTCCAGAAGCCCGCGCTTCAACTGGATATCCATGGAATACCTCCCTTCGTGTAATACATCGTAACACGAAGTATTGAATTTGTCAACTGCAAAATAAAAACCTCCGGCAGATCGCCGGGACTGTCATCCGGCCTGCCGTCAGGCGTCCGTTCGTTCCGGCCCACTCCGCGAACGGCGGCGTGCAGAGTCATGCGTCATTTTCTTATAAATATGTATGAAAACCCGTCGGAAAAGCCGCGCATCGCTTCAAATTCGGTTGACGAAGCGCTCCCCCCATGCTATAATTGGTTTTGAATATACAGGAACCGATTCGGTTTCGTTTCAGACGACGTTCAACGAAATTTCGGCAGAAGAAAGGTGTCAGGCGTCAATGAACTCAAAGACTCTATTCTACATTCTGAAGAGGATCCTTCTCGCGATCCTCACCGTCTGGATCGTCATCACCGTGACGTTTTTCGTCATGCATGCCGTGCCGGGCGGTCCGTTCATGAGTGAGAAGGCCATCACCGCGTCCGCGCAGAAGGCCCTCGAAGCGAAGTACGGACTGGATAAGCCGCTTCTCGAGCAGTACGGCACGTATCTCAAGGATATCGTAACGAAATTCGATTTCGGTCCCTCTCTGAAGCAGAGAGGACGCGTGGTCGTCGACATCATCATGGACGGCATGAAAACGTCCGTGAAGCTCGGCGTGATCGCGGCGGTGATCGCCGGCGTCCTCGGCATCGTGCTCGGCGCGGTCGCCGCACTCAGACGAAACAAGCTGATCGATAAGATCATCATGGTGGTCACGACCGCGTTCGTCTCCATGCCGTCGTTCATCATAGGATCGCTGCTGCTGGTCATATTTACGATACAGGTGCCGATCTTCCCCGCCAACGGCGCGCTGAAGGGCGGCCTGGTCCTTCCGATCATCACGCTGTCGCTGTATCCGATGGCGTATATCACACGACTGACGCGTTCGTCCATGCTGGACGTTCTCGGTCAGGACTATATCCGTACCGCGAAGGCCAAGGGCGTTTCCGGTCCGAAGATCATTTTCGGGCACGCGCTGAAAAACTCCCTGATCCCGGTCATCACGTATTTCGGACCGATGCTGGCGTACATCGTCACCGGTTCGCTGGTCGTTGAGCGCATCTTCGCCGTGCCCGGCATCGGCAAGGCGTTCGTCAAGAGCATTACCGACCGCGACTACCCCATGATCATGGGCACCACGATCATCCTTGCCATTCTGATCGTCATCATGAACCTGGTCAGCGACATCCTCTATAAGATCGTCGATCCCAGGATCAATCTGGAGTAAAGGAGGGAATGCAGCATGGAAAAGCCTTTAAAGCCGTTTAAAGCGTTCTCGATGCACGTCGACCTCGACGCGTTCATTCCCGCCACCGAAGAGGACAAGAAATACATGGTGCAGATGCGCCCGTCCTCCACGTTCTTCCGCGACGGCATGAAGCGTCTGCTCAAGAACCGCGTTGCGACAGTCAGTCTGATCATCATCATCCTCATTACGCTCTCCGCGCTGTTTATCCCGCTCTTCTGGCCGTACGGATACGACCAGCAGCTCGGTCTGCAGCCCGGCAAGCCCGTCGACCCGTCTTACGGCAATCTGAAGCCGTTCTGCTACGGAAAGACGGAGCAGGAGCGGATGGAAGCGGGCGAAAAGATCTTCCCGCACATCTTCGGAACGGACGACCGCGGACGCGACTATTTCATCCGCGTCGTCTACGGAACCAGGATCTCGCTGGCTGTCGGCTTCTTCGCCAGCATCATCGTCCTGATCATCGGCATGACGATCGGCTCCATCGCCGGCTACTGCGGCGGCGCGGTCGACCTCGTCATCATGCGTATCGTCGACATCATTTACTCGCTGCCGGATATGCTGATGGTCATTCTGCTCGCCTCCGTCCTCAAGAAAGCGCTCGGCAATTCTCTGGACGGAACGGTCCTGGAAAAAATCGGCAGTAACATCATCAGTCTGTTCATCGTATTCGGCGTGCTGTACTGGGTCAGCATGTCGCGTCTGATCCGCGGGCAGATCCTGTCCCTGAAGGAACAGGAATACGTGCTTGCGTCCCGCGCGGCAGGCGCGAAGGGCGGCTGGATCATCCGGAAACACCTGCTTCCGAACAGCATCAGCGTCATCATCATTTCGACCGCGCTGCAGATCCCGAGCGCGATCTTCACGGAGAGCTACCTCTCCTTCCTCGGACTCGGCGTCAACGCGCCGATGCCGTCGCTCGGTTCGCTTGCATCGGATGCGCTGAACGGCATGTCCACGTATCCGTACCGCATGATCATTCCCGCCGTGGTCATTTCGCTGATCGTTCTTTCGATGAACCTGTTCGGCGACGGTCTCCGCGACGCGTTCGATCCGAAACTGAGAAACTGAGAAAGGGGGCGAAAGAACATGTCTGAACCGTTATTGAAAGTCCGTGATCTTCACACCTCCTTCTTTACCCCCGCGGGCGAGGTCAAGGCCGTCAACGGCGTTTCCTTCAATCTGGATCGCGGCAAGGTCCTCGGCATCGTCGGCGAGAGCGGCTCCGGAAAATCCGTCACCGCATATTCGATCATGCAGATCCTCGCCTCCACCGGCAAGATCGTTTCCGGCTCCATCAAGCTGGACGGTCAGGAGCTCGTCGGCGCCGGCGAATCCGTGATGAAGACCATCCGCGGCAACAAGGTCTCGATCATTTTCCAGGATCCGATGACGTCGCTGAACCCGACCTACACGATCGGGCATCAGCTGGTGGAAGCGATCATGCTCCACACCAACCGCAACAAGGCGGAGGCAAAGGCGCGGGCGCTTGAGATGCTTCGCCTGGTCAACGTCAACGAACCGGAAAAGCGTTTGAAACAGTATCCGTTCGAGCATTCGGGCGGCATGCGGCAGCGCGTCATGATCGCCATGGCGCTCGCGTGCGAGCCGGACATTCTGATCGCCGACGAACCGACCACCGCGCTGGACGTCACCATCCAGGCGCAGATCCTGGAACTGATGAAGGATCTGCAGAAAGAGCTCGGCATGGCGATCATCATGATCACGCACGACCTCGGCGTCGTCGCGCAGATGTGCGACGAGGTCATCGTCATGTACGCCGGCTCGATCTGCGAGCAGGGCACGGCGGAAGAGATCTTCTACAATCCGAAGCACGAATACACGAAGGGTCTGATGCACTCGATCCCGACGGCGGATACCGCAGGTCAGAAGCTGCAGCCGATCACCGGCACGCCGATCGATCTTCTGAACATGCCGGAAGGCTGCCCGTTCGCGCCGCGCTGCGACGCCGCGATGAAGATCTGCATCAAGAGCCGCTGCGAGCGCATGCGCATCAACGAGGAGCATTTCGCCGCCTGCTGGATGAACGTCAAGGAAGGCATAGAAAACGGCACGATCGTGCCGGAAGAGGAGAAAGGCGGTGAAAACGAATGAGCGAAATTCGTGAAACCGGTAATGACATTCTGGTAGACGTCCGTCACCTGAAGCAGTACTTCAATATCAACGTCAGTCCTCTGAAGACGAAGCCCTTAAAGGCGGTCGACGACGTTTCGTTCTCGATCCGCCGCGGGGAAACCCTCGGTCTGGTCGGCGAATCCGGCTGCGGCAAAACGACCGTCGGCCGTTCGATCCTGCACCTCTATCAGCCCACCGGCGGCGAGGTCATCTTCGACGGCAGGCCGGTCAAGAGCAAAAAGGACATCGCCGAACTTCGCAAGAAGGCGACGATGGTCTTCCAGGACCCCTACTCCTCCCTGGACCCGCGCATGACGGTTTCCGACATCATTGCGGAGCCGCTTGACATCCACAAGGTATTCAGGAACAAAGCGGAACGCGAAGCGAAGATCCTCGAGCTGATGGACCGCGTCGGTCTGAACAGCGAGCACGCCTCCCGCTACGCGCACGAGTTTTCCGGCGGTCAGCGCCAGCGTATCGGCATTGCGCGCGCGCTTTCGCTGAACCCCGAATTCATCGTCTGCGACGAGCCGGTCTCCGCACTGGACGTTTCCATCCAGGCGCAGGTCATCAACATGTTTGTCGAGCTGCAGGAGCAGATGAACCTGACGTATCTGTTCATCGCGCACGACATTCTGGTCGTCCGGCACATCAGCAACCGTATCGCCGTCATGTACCTCGGCAAAATGGTCGAGCTGGCGGACGCCGCGGAGATCTACGATCGCCCGCTGCACCCGTACACCCGCTCGCTGATGTCCGCAGTTCCCCAGCCGGACCCGATCGTCGCCAAGGCGAACAAGCGCATCGTGCTTTCGGGCGATATCCCGAGTCCGCTGAACGCGCCGTCCGGCTGTCCGTTCCGCACGCGCTGCCCGCATGCCACCGAGGCCTGTGCGGAGAGCATGCCGGAATTCAAGGAAGTCGCGTCCGGACACTTCGTCGCCTGTCATCGGGTGAACGAACTCTAAAACCGTTCAATATGTGCGGCGCAGCCGTACGTTTTGAAAAAAACAAAAAATGGAAGGAAGAAACTCATGAAAAAACTGTTTGCATTGCTTCTGGCTCTGGTAATGGTGTTTTCGCTGATCGCCTGCGGCTCGCAGTCCGGTGAAGGCGGAAACGAAGGCGAGGGCGGAAACGAAGGCGAAGGCGGCAAGACGGGTGAACCCAGCAGCATTGCTGTCTGCCTTGCTTCCGAACCCGACACGATCGACCCGGCGCTGAACTCCGCGGTCGACGGCGCGACCCTGATCGCGCACCTGTTCTCCGGCCTTGCGAAGTGGGCGCAGGATGACAGCGGCAAGCTCGTCATCGTCGCCGACGCAGCGAAGGAACTGGTCGAAGGCGTCGAGAATCCGGACGGTACCGTGACCTACACGTACACCCTGCGTGACGGTCTGAAGTGGTCCGACGGCAAGGACGTCACCGCACAGGACTTCGAGTTCGCATGGAAGCGCGCTGCATCCGAAGAACTCGGCGCGGACTACGGCTACATGTTCGAAGTGGTCGACGGTTACAACGAGGGCAACCTGAACGTCAAGGCGATTGACGAGAAGACGCTCGAAGTCACCCTGTACAACGCCGTCTCCTACTGGAACGAGCTGCTTGCATTCCCGACCTACTTCCCGGTACGTGAAGACGTCGTTGCCAACGAGAGCTGGGCGACCGATCCGTCGACCTACATCTGCAACGGTGCGTACACCATGACCGGTTGGGATCACAACAGCGTCATCACGCTCGAGAAGAACCCCAACTACGTTGACGCCGATCAGATCCTGATGGACAAGATCGAGTTCTATCTCTCCGACGACGAAAACAACATGGTCGCGAACTTCAAGAACGGCACCTGGCTGCTGATCGACGGCGTCCCGACCAACGAAATGGCGACCCTCAAGGCGGACTATCCGGATGAGTTCAAGGTAGCGGGCCAGATCGGCACCTACTACGTCTGCTGGAACATCAACGAGGACATCCTCCCCGCGGATTCCGGTCTCACCGGCGTTGAAGCGGAAATGGCGCGCGCAGAGATCCGCAACGCGATCAGCCTGCTGTTCGACCGCAACTACATCGTTGAGGAGATCGGCCAGGCGGGTCAGGTCCCGGCATCGTCCTTCGTTGCAATGGGCATGACCAACCCCGACGGTACCGAGTTCTATCAGACCGCGGGTCACAATGACGGCTTCGCCGGCTACTACAACGTAGACAAGTCCGCGATCGAAAGCAACTTCAACCAGGCGATCGAAGTCCTGAAGAAGTACTACAACTACGACGAAGCGACCGGCAAGTTCACGAACTTCCCGTCGATGACCTACCTCTACAACACGTCCGAAGGCCACAAGGCGATCGGCGAATACCTGCAGGCGCAGCTGAGCCTCGTCGGCATCTCGATGGAACTGCAGAACCAGGAGTGGAACACCTTCCTCCAGACCCGTAAGAACGGCGACTACTCCATCGCGCGTAACGGCTGGCTGGCCGACTACAGCGACCCGATCTGCTTCCTCGATATGTGGACCACCGGCTCCGGCAACAACGACGTCCAGTTCGGCAAGGGCGCACACGCGGATGCGAAATGCTACAACCTCGATCTGACCGACCTCGGTTATGACATCAAGGTTGAGAACGGCTCCTGGGCGGAGACCTATGACGTCCTCATCAAGACGATCAAGACCTGCACCGACAACAACGTGCGCTATGAGCTCATGCATCGCGCAGAAGACCTGCTTATGTCCACCGGCTGCATCTGCCCGCTGTACTTCTACACGGACACCTACATGATCAGCAAGACCGTGCACGGCTTCTTCTCCAACCCGCTGGGCTACAAGTACTTCATGTACTGCACCGTCGACAAGTAATACCGAATCGACCGAAAGGACCGGGCGTTTGCCCGGTCCTTTTTGTGTCTGCGCCCGCCGACGGATCCGGGGCGCGTTTTTTTCCGTTTTCTTTCTCCGGTTCTTGCAAAATAAGGCTTTTCAAATACCGCGCCGCGTGCTAAAATATCCATTGGAGTACAGAACTTCTTTCTGTAAAATAGGAGGGTACAAATGATCATTCAGAAGCCTGCTGTTGCCGGCACGTTGGAATCGAGCGACGCGCTCGTCTCGATCGAGCCCGGAGACGGTAAAATCGAGCTGACGCTGACGTCCAGCGTCATGAACCAGTACGGACGGCAGATCCGCGAAACCGTTCTCGAAACGCTGGATCGTCTTTCCGTGACCGACGCAAAAGTCAGCGTCGTCGACAAGGGCGCGCTTGACTGCACGCTCAAGGCGCGCGTGGAATGCGCGGTGTTCAGGAGCTGCGATGCGTCCGAGAAGGACATCCCGTGGGGAGGTGTCATTCGATGATCCCGAGACCGAAACCCGAACGGTTCCGTCTGCGCCGCACCATGATGTTCATGAACGCGCAGAAGCCCGGACTCATTAAGGACGCGTACATCTACGGCTGCGACAGCATCATGCTCGACCTTGAGGACGCGGTCGCGGAAAACCAGAAGGATGCGGCGCGTTTCTCGCTGTATCACGCGCTGAAGACGATCGACTACGGCGACACCGAAGTCATCGTCCGCATCAACGGGCTTGACACCCCGCACTGGCAGGAGGATATCCGCGTGTGCGTCGCAGGCGGCGCGGACGGCATCCGCATCGCAAAGTGCGAGAGCGCGCAGGACGTGAAAACCGTCGACGCTGCCGTGACCGAAGCCGAAAAGGAATTCGGCGTCGAGGTCGGCAGAACGCTTCTGATGGCGGCGCTCG
The DNA here is from genome assembly GCA_946411635.1 of uncultured Clostridia bacterium. GTDB lineage: Bacteria > Bacillota > Clostridia > Christensenellales > CAG-138 > UBA3792. The sequence goes on from CAMKES010000002.1 coordinate 254,296, forward strand.
AGAGCCCGAAGGGCATCATGAACGCATACGAGATCTGCGCGGCGTCCGACCGTATGTTCGGCGTTGCGATCTCCGGCGGCGACTTCCGCAAGTGCATGCAGACCAAGCCGCAGCCCGACGGCGTCGATATGCTCGTTGCGCGCGGTCAGATGCTGATCGCGGCGCGCGCAGCCGGCGTGCAGTGCTTCGATACCGTGTTTACGAATCTTGACGACATGGCGGGCTACGAAGCCGAACTGCGTCAGAACAAAGCGATGGGCTTCGACGGCAAGAGCCTGATCAACCCGAAGCAGATCCGTCTCGTGCACGAGCTGTTCGCGCCGACCGAGAAGGAGATCCTGCAGGCGGAGAAGATCGTCCGCGCCTATCGCGAACAGTCCGCGGCAGGCGTCGGCGTCTTTACCGTGGACGGCAAGATGATCGACATCGCGTTCATTCCCGGTGCGGAACGCACGCTGAAACTCGCCCGTGCCTGCGGGCTTTGGGAGGGGGATCTGGTATGAAAAACTACGTCGGAAGAGATATCCCCGATTACCTGCTTGTCAACGGCAAGGAGGTCTATCAGGGCAAGAATTACATGGACGGCAAGCTCATCAAGAAGGCTTCGCCGTGCACCCGCCGCTATGAAAAGCCGCAGGAGAGCAAGATCGTCGAAACGCTTGCGGACGCTCTGAAGCTCTGCGGCGCGAAGAGCGGCATGACGTTCTCCTTCCATCACCATCTGCGCGACGGCGACTTCGTCGTGAACATGGTCATGAAGGCGGCGATCGAAGAGCTCGGTCTCGAGGACCTGACCATCGCGGCGACGAGCCTCGGCGCGGCGCACGACCCGGTCGCGGAATACATCGCGGAAGGCAAGGTCGTCGGCATCCAGACGAGCGGCATCCGCGGCAAGATCGGCGAAGTCGTTTCAAAGGGCTTGCTGAAGACCCCCGCCATCGTGAGAAGCCACGGCGGCCGTCCCCGCGCGATCGAAGCGGGCGAAGTGCACATCGACATCGCGTTCATCGCGGCTCCGACCAGCGACTGCGTCGGCAACTGCCGCGGCATCGGCGGCAAATCCAACTGCGGCTCGATGGGCTACGCCATGATGGACGCCAAGTACGCCGATCACGTGGTCGTCGTCACCGACTGCCTCGTTGATTTCCCGAACATGCCCGCCTCGATCGAAGCGATCGACGTGGACGCGGTCGTTTGCGTCGATTCCATCGGCAACCCGAAGAAGATCGCATCCGCGGCGGCGCGCATCTCGCAGAACCCGCGCGACCTGATGATGGCGGAAAACGTCGCGAAGGTCATCGCCTCCACCCCCTACTTCAAGGACGGCTTCTCTTTCCAGACCGGCGTCGGCGGTCCGTCACTTGCGGCGAACCTGTTCCTCGAAAAGTACATGGACGAGCGCGGTATCAAGATGGGCTGGGCGATCGGCGGCATCTGTGGTCCGATGGTCGAAATGCTCAAGAAGGGCAAGGTCGGCAAGGTCATCGACGTGCAGGACTTCGACCTCGACGCGGTCAACTCCATCAACCAGACGCCGAATCACTTCGAGATGAGTGCGAGCCAGTACGCGAACCCCGCGAACAAGGGCGCGTTCGTCAACAAGCTCGACTTCGTCGTGCTTGCGGCGCTTGAGATCGACACCGGCTTCAACGTGAACGTGCTGACCGGCTCCGACGGCGTGCTGCGCGGCGCGCCCGGCGGACATCCGGACACCGCGGCAGGCAGCAAGTGCTGCGTCATCGTCACGCCTTTGATCCGCGGCAGAATGGCAACGGTCTGCGAACACGTCGTGACCGTCACCACCCCGGGCGACTGCGTGGACGTGCTCGTCACTGACTACGGCATCGCGGTCAATCCGCTGCGGCCCGACCTCATCGAGTGCCTCGACAACGCCGGTATCCCGCACGTTTCGATCGAATCGCTCAAGGAAAAGGCGTACGGCCTCGTCGGCCGGCCCGACGACCTCCAATGGGAGGACAAGGTCGTTGCGATCCTCGAAGCGCGCGACGGCACGATCCTCGACGTCGTCAAAAAGATCAAGCCCTATACGCTGGACTGATCCGAACCAACAAAAAGCGCCCCTTATCCGGGGCGCTTTTTCGTTCCGTTTCAGTCGACTTTTTCAAACATGTCCTTGCCGACGCCGCAGATCGGGCAGCACCAATCGTCGGGCAGTTCTTCAAAGGGCGTGCCGGGCGCGATGCCGCCGTCCGGATCGCCTTCCGCCGGGTCATAGATATAGCCGCAGGGGCCGCACTGATACTTGTCCATGAGAGTACCTCCTTGTAATCGTTTTATCTGATCCCGGTTTGCCCGGTGCTCATTCGATCTCCCAGACGACCGTAACGACGTCCTGCGCCTCGATCTCCTCGGGCACGATCTCGAGGTTCGCGGCGTCCATCGCCAGCTTCCTCGCGCTGCCCGCGAGCATCACAGGCTGCACCGAAAACGCGTTGTCCGCAAGCGAATAGCCGATGTGCCGGATCGCGCCGAGCTTCGTGCCGGACGCCTTCACGAGCGCTTCCGCCTTCTCCTTTGCGTCGGCGACGGCGGCCGCGATCAGCGCGTTTTTCGCCGCTTCCGGATCGTTCACCGTATAGCCGATGCCGAGCTCCGGCGTGAGATCGGCGGACGCAAGCACGGAAAGCACGCGCCCGAGCCGTTCGTCGTCGGACGGGAACCTGAGCCGAAGCTCGTGGCGGAAGCGGTAGCCGATCAGCCGCTGCCGATATGCGCCCTCATCCTGATAGCCCTCGTACTCGGTCTCTACGCGGAAGCTGCGCGTCTTCAGCTCCTCCCGCGCAAAACCGACCGATGCGAGCGCGTCGGCGATCCGCCCGGTATCGGCGGCGGAGCGCTCCAGCGTCTTTGCGTAATCGGGATCCATGCCCTCCAGCGTCAGCGTGATCACCGTCGTGTCCGGCTTCAGGCGGATCATGCCTGTTCCGGTCACGCGGACGGTTCCGGGAACGTTCATTGCGGTCTCCTTTCCCATTCGGTCGTACCTTCATTATACCCTGCGCGGCGCGTTCCGTCAATCCGTACGGGCGTCAATGCCTGCCGCGCTCGGCGTAGTCGGCTTCGATCCTTGCCTTCCAGTTCTTTGCGATCGGCTTGCCGGCGCGGACGCTGCCGATCGTTTCGCTGACCACGTCGAAGTTCAGCGCCGTACCCGCGGAATCGCATTCGTAGCGCACCGCGCGATCCTCGCGGATGCCGAACCGGCGCGCGGCCGACACCGCGTCCATGTTCGCGCCGAGGAACAGAAATTCCCAGCCGAACCGCTCGCGCTGCCGCTCGATCAGCTGTTTGACCGCGTCGTAGGTATAGCGTCTGCTCGCGTTCTCCATGCCGTCGGTGGTGATGACGAAGACCGTCTTCGCCGGGCGGTCCTCCTCCCGCGCGTACTTGTGCACGTTCGCGATGTGATGCACCGCGTCCCCGATCGCGTCCAGAAGCGCCGTGCAGCCGCCCACGAAGTACTGCCGCTCCGTCATCGGCTCGACCTTGCGCACGTCCACGCGGTCGTAGAGCACGCGGCTGTCGCTGCTGAACAGGACGGCGGACAGATACGCCTCGCCCTCCTCCTTTTTCTGCTTTTCAACCATGGCGTTGAAGCCGCCGATCGTGTCCCCTTCGAGGCCCGCCATCGAGCCGCTGCGATCCAGAATGAATACGAGTTCGGTCAGATTGTTGTTCATAAGAAGAACCTCCTTTGCTTTTGCTGCCTTGAGTTTAGCAAATGCAAAGGAGGTTGTTGTCAATTCCCGGTTGACATTTTAAAGGGCCGTGCCCGTCTTCAGAAGCGGCAGCCCGCAGTCGTACAGCGCGGTGTTGACGGCGACGATGCTGTAATTGCCGTGCACGATGAAATACTGCACGACCAGATCCGCCTTGCTGCTGCGCGTGAGCGCGTACCCCGCCTTTTCGAGCAGTTTCTGCGTCTGCGAAAGGTTCAGCCGCAGTCCCAGCGCGAGCTGGATCGCGGTGCTCTTCGTCGGCTGATAGTCCTTGTTGCTGATGATCTTGTGGAACAGCTGGCGGCTGACCTCGGCGCGGCGGTACACGTCCGCATCCTTTTCGCCGCATTCGTTCAAAAGATCGCGCAGGTGCTCGGAAAACGTGCTTTCCGTACGCTTCAGGAACCGATCGAGATCGCTCGAAGCGCCTGCCGCCTCGTCACAGGCGATCGATTCGGGTTCATACGGCGTATACCATTGGATCGTTGCCTGCTGCGGACGCGCCGGTTTTGCGTTCCTGCGTGCTTTCGCGGCCTCCATGCGGCGTGCCGGACGCCGTGTTTCCAAACCGTATTCCGCGATCGTTGCTTCGTCGACGTAGCGGTCGTCGATATACGACTTCAGCTCGCCGAACAGCCCGCCCGCAAGCGCAGCCGTGCCCTGTTCGAACGTCACGAGGATCACGCGCATGTCGTGCGTCAGCAGAAAGTCCGTAAACGCAGCGATCGCCGTCGAAAGCGCGATCTCCTTCGGAAAGCCGTAGCTGCCCGCAGACAGCAGCGGAAACGCGACCGAACGGCAATGCAGCCGGTCCGCCAGCGCAAGCGCCGCGTCGTACGCTTTTCTCAGCAGCGCTTCTTCGCCGCAGCCGCCGCCCTCCCAGACCGGCGAGACGGTATGCAGCACGTACTTTGCAGGCAGCGAAAACGCCGGCGTTGCGACCGATTCGCCCACCGCGATCTCGCCGATCCGTTCACGCGCGGCAAGAAGCTTTTCGCCCGCGGCGCGATGGATCGCGCTGTCGGTTCCGGCGCCGACGATCGGGTGCGGGTTCGCGGTATTGACGATCGCGTCCGCACGCACCAGCGTGATGTCGTTTCGTATGATCTCAAACGGCATTGCCTTGCTCCGTCTTACTCGTGGAAATCGATCACGATCGAAACGACCTCTCCGTTTTGAACGGTCATCGTCGCGCGTTCGTTTTCCAGATACGAATGATATGAGAAATAATCGCCGATCTCGTCGAGAATGCCGATCGTATCGTCCGACTCGTCGTACGGAACGCCGTAGACGGATTCGCCCATGGCAAGCGGCGTATAGTCGTCGATCAGCGTCACGTCGATCGCCTCCGGCACGACGTACAGTTCGCCCTCGTAGGTATACGGGACCTCGCTCGGCCAGGTGAAGCGCCACGTATCCGTTTCGGGAATATAAACGCAGCGTTCCAGTCCCTCGTTGAACAGGATCGCCTTTCCGCCGTTCTCTTCGGTTTTCCGCATCATTTCGACAACGAATTCATAGCCGTTCGGCAGCGTTACGGTATCGCCGGTCTGCAGCGCGTCGATCGTCTGACTGTCGAGCTCCGCGTACAGGATCTGCTTCGCCTTCACGTACGTTCTTCCGTTGGAATCGATCAGCACGTCCCGCTGCAGTGAAACGGAATACTCGCCGTCCGCAGGCACGTTCAGCGCGATCCTGCCGTCCTCTCCGGAAGGTTGCTGCGGATCTTCCTGCGCGTTCTGCGATCCCTGTCCGGACACGTCCACCTCGTCGGATTGCGGCTCGTTCTGCTGTGCATCCGGCGCGGGCGTTTCCGCTTCCTCGGAGGAACCGCACGCGAACAGCGCTGCCGTCAGCATCAGTGCAAGGAGGACCGTCAAAAGGCGGTAAAGCGACGTTTTTTTCATGAACTGTTTTCCTTTCCGGGGTGATTTTTCCTGTCCGAGGGTACAAAAAAAGATGCCGAACAGGCATCTCCGTTTTTATCAATAACGCAGTTCGGAGATCAGATCTTCAAACGGAACTTCTTTGTCCTCCACGATCGTTTCCAAGTCGTCCGTCAGGATCGGCCGTTTCGTATCTTCGTCCATTTTTCGTTCCCCCACTTCTGTTCTCACCTGTATTGTACTCCCGTTCCCGCGCCCGGTCAACGGGTTCGGCGGTCTATTAACGGAAAGTTAAAACCCTCTTCACACATGCGGACAAACGTTTCCGGGCGATACAAACGGGCATAAAAAGCCCGCGATTCCGCACGCGGGCGCAGCCTCTCCGCTTCAGTTCCGTTCTTTCAAAAACAGCTCGCTTTCGATCTCGATCACGTCGCCGATGTCCAGCACTCGACCGTTGTCAAGCGTGAGATAGCCGTACAGAAAGTCCGCATTCACGATCCGCCCGGCGACGTCCTCGTACGTTCCGCCGCTTTTCTGCGCGTCCGGAACAAAGCAGGTGAAGACCGCCTCCTGCCCTTCGCCGGCGTTCAGAAGCGCGTGAAGCTTGCGGTTCAGTTCTTCTTTTTTGTTCTCATCAAGCACGATCTGCTGTTCGGTATATCGCGCCGTCTCGCGGATCAGATCGTCGTATCCGGTCAGCGCGGCGAACGGCGCAAACTGCGCGGCGCGATTCTTCCGGGACATCCGCGGCCGCTTTTGCGGATCGGGATGCGCCCGGTCGATGATATCGCCGTACCGTTCTCTTGCGTCGCTCACCTGCGCGTCCTCCTTTTCAGCGTACGATCTCCGCGATCGCCTCGATCTCGACCAGCACGTTCTTCGGCAGCGTCTTTACCGCCACGCAGGAGCGTGCGGGCGCGCCTTTGATATACGCGGAATAGACCGCGTTGAATGCGGCGAAATCTCCCATATCCGCGATAAAGCAGGTGGTCTTTACGATGCTGTCCATCGTTGCGCCGCCCGCCTCCAGAACGGCCTGCACGTTTTTCAGCGACTGTTCCGCCTGCGTCTCGATCGTGTCGCCCGCGATCAGGCCCGTTTCCGGATCAACGGGGATCTGCCCCGACGTATACACAAGATTCCCCGTGATCATGCCCTGCGAATACGGTCCGATCGCCGCAGGCGCTTCCTTCGTTGCAATGCGCTTCATGTTCGTTCTCCTTTTCTGTGCTTACTTTCCCGACGCGATCTTTTCGATCGTGTCGTTGTAGATCTCCTTCCGCAGCGCGGTCAGCCAATCCGAATACGCGACGGTGTCGAACGCGTACGTTTTGTTCAGTTCGTACTCGTTCGGCTCCCACGTTCCGATCGGCGACTCGTTGTGCTGAATCACTGCCTCGAGCTTGTCGAGCGACTTGTAAAGCTTCGCCTCCGGCGTTTTCAGCGCGCTCATCTCGGCGTAAAGCGCCGAAAGCTCGCGGGAAACCGGTTCCGGCAGCGTTGCGACCCAGCGATCCAGAAGGCGGTCCTCCGTCTCCTCATCCGCGCCCGTTTTCAAAAACGTCGGGATATCGCCGGTGAAACACTCTCCGAGATCGTGAATGAGGCACATCTTCGTGACCTTGTCGATATCGACCTCCGGAAACTCGCTTCGCAGAAGCATCGCCATCAAAGCGATCCGCCAGCTGTGCTCCGCGACGCTTTCGCGCCGTCCCTGCGAGGTCGTGCAGTGCCGCATCGTGTCTTTGAGCCGCTCCGCAACGTGCAGAATATCCAAAAATTCTCTCGGTTCCATATGCGTTCTCCCCTTTTCAAATTCTTCTTTGGTCAGCATCAGTTCGACGATCCCGCCGTCCGTTCCGGTCTCGCGGAATCCGACCGCGCGGTGCATCGCATACGCAGCGTCCCGCGTCGTTTCAAACTCGTTGTGAAGGCGTTTTACCCCGTGCGCGAACGCATAATCCGCAAGCAGCCGGAGTCCCTGCTTCCCGAAGCCCTTTCCGCGCTCCTGCGCACAGATCACCACGCCCATATCCCACCAGTCGCGTTCCGGCGTGTAATGGAAGCATACGTCGCCCACGAACGCGCCGTCGGAGGTCCTTCGAAGGTACGCGTAAAACCGCTCCGGCTCCGCGCCGATCCAGTCCGTACACAGCCGCTTCCATTCCTTTTCCGGATGCGGGATGCACCCGTCCGGCGGAAACCACGGCGCGTTGTACGCCATCGTCGCCGGGTCGGACATCATCCGCTCGTAAAACGCGCCGTCCTCCGGCTTCGGGATATACAGCTCCAGCGTTTCACTCATGCCGTCCTCCTATGCCTTGTGTCCGCCGATCTGCGCGTTGCGCTCGATCGCCGTCGCACCCTCCTGCAGGTTGAGTCCCTTGACCACCGCGTTCTTGCCGTACTTGTCACGGATCGAAAGCAGCGCCTTCTGCCGCCGCGTTTCTTTTTCCAGGGCGGCGTCCTCCTCTGCGCGCGCGGCGTCCCGCGCCTCGTAATCCGTCAGAAGATCGAGCTGTTCCGGCACGGATTCCCGCGCCTTCAGCTCGTCTGCCGTCAGAAGATTCCCGACCGCCACGTTGAACCGCCGCATCAGAAGCGATCCGTCCGTGATGCGATCGTAGATCGTGCGCACCGCCTCCGTGATCCGTCCGGCCGACGCAACGTGCCGTCCGAGGTTCTGCGAGCCGTGCACGGGCTTCGGCACCTTTCTGCCGTACCAGTCGGTCACGATCTCGCCCGAATAGGTCCCCGCGCGGTCCGGATCGGTCAGGTTCTCGACGTCGTATCCGACGCTCAGCACGACCTGATCGGTATACAGGCCTTTTCGCACGAGATCCATCGCGAGCTGATCGGCCATCTCCTGCACGACGATGCGTCCCTCTTCCGCCGTGTACGGGCGGGACAGCACCTGTCCCTGCGTGAGGCTCTTCGTTTCGGGAACGTACGATTTGCAGTCCTTGATCTCCGTCGGCTCCCATCCCCACGCGTGGTCGATCAGAAGCTCCGCATTGACGCCGAACAGCCGGTACAGAAGATCCTCGTTCTTGCCGTTCGGAAGCGTTCCGACCGAACAGCGCGCCACGTCGCCCATCGTATGCATGCCGTACGTTTCGAGCTTGCGCGCGATGCCGCGGCCGACGCGCCAGAAATCGGTCAGCGGACGGTGACACCAGAGTTCCTCGCGGTATCGCCGTTCGTCGAGTTCGGCGATCCGCACGCCGTCCCGATCCGCCGGCATCCGCTTCGCGACGATGTCCATCGCGATCTTTGCCAGGTACATGTTCGTTCCGATGCCCGCCGTCGCGGTAATGCGCGTTCTTTCCATGACGTCGCGGATCAGCATCATCACAAAATCATGCGCGGTCGTTTTGTACCGTTTCAGGTACGGCGTCACGTCGATGAACACCTCGTCCACCGAATACACCAGGAGATCCTCCGGAGAAACGTACGTGAGATAAGTCTCGACGATGCTGCGCGAATACTCCATATAATAGTGCATGCGCGGCGTTGCAACGACGTAATCCAGTTCAAGCGAGGGATCGCGCTTCAGTTCCGAGGCGAAGATCGACTTGCCCGTAAACCGGCGTCCGGGCGCTCGCATCAGCCGCTCGGCGTTGACCTCGCGGATGCGCTGTTTCGCCTCAAAAAGCCGCGCGCGGCCCGGAATGCCGAGCGCCTTCAACGCCGGCGAGACGGCGAGACAGATCGTCTTGTCCGTGCGGCTTTCGTCCGCCACAACGAGGTTTGCATCCAGCGGATCGAACCCGCGCTCCGAGCACTCGACGGAGGCATAGAACGATTTCAGATCGATCGCCGCATACAGTTTTTCCATCGCCGTCCTCCGTCCTTTCCCGTTTTGTTTATTATACCATATCCGCACGCCGGAATCGAGAAGTTTTTTTTCGTTCCGGCGCAAACCGGGATTCCATTTCGGGAAATCTGTGCTATAATGCCTGTATCACGCGAAAGGAGCCGAACGAATTGACGCCGACCGTCTGGACGTATCTGATCGTCTGCCCGCTCGTCTTTCTGGCAGGGTTTGTGGACTCTGTGGCGGGCGGCGGAGGCGTTATTTCGCTGCCGGCATACCTGCTCGCGGGGCTCCCCGTGAAGATCGCCGCGGGCACGAACAAGCTTGCCAACGGCTGCGGAACGGCGCTGTCCGTTTACAAATACAGCAAAAGCGGAAAGATCGAATGGAGCTGTGCGCTTCCCGCCGCGTTCGGCTGCCTTCTGGGCGCGGCAGGCGGCACGTCGCTTGCCGTCAGCCTGCCGGGCGAAGTGCTGAAAATCATTATCCTTGCGGCGCTTCCGATTGCGGCCCTGATCCTCGTGCTGATCCGCCGTAAATCGGATGCGGACGAAAAAGCCCTCTCCCGCGAGAGGATCGGGCACGATTCGCTTCTGATCGGCTTTCTGATCGGCGTTTACGACGGGCTGATCGGTCCCGGGACCGGCACCTTCCTTACGATCGCGTTTTCCGTCGTGCTGGGCTTCGGACTTCTGAAGTCCGCAGGCTGCGCGCGAACGGCGAACGTCGCTTCGAACGCCGCGTCGCTGGTCATCTTTCTCAGCAGCGGAGACGTGCTGTTCTCCGTCGGCATTCCCGCGATCGCATGCTCCATGCTCGGCAATTATTTCGGCGCGCGCTACGCGATCAGGGGCGGCAGCAAAAAGATCCGCCTCGTCATGTTCTTCGTGCTCGGTCTGCTCTTTGTCAAGACGATCCTGCAGCTGACCGGCGCGATCGATTTCTGAAGCGAACAAAAAACGGCGTTCCCGTTCGGGACGCCGTTTTTGCGTTTTGGAAGAATGGTTACAATCCGAAGATCAGCGCGGTCAGCGTAAACAGCCAGTGCGCGGCCATGCCTGCGCAAAGACCGCCGATCGTGTGACAGAGGATCGCCTTTCCGGTGAAGCGGTTGCACTTCAACGCGTCCATCATGGAGACGTGCGTCGACAGATAACCGCTCCAGCACATGCAGATCGCGGTGAAGACGGAGATGTCGTTCAGGATCGCTCTCGACGCAACGCCGCTCGACGCATTTGCCTTTACGATCGCTTCGATCATGGGAAGCGCCGCACCCGCGCTGCCGAGCGCCGTGACCGGAACGCCGAGCGCTTCCGTGCTGGCAAACCCGAACAGCGGCTTCAAGAGGAAGTTGATCTTGTCCGCGAGCCACGGGATCGCGCCGATCCCCTCGTATGCGCCGCCGGTATAGCCTCCGGCCGGCGCACCCTTCGTCAGCATCATCACGACGGAGCAGATGATCAGAACGCCCGGAATGATCGCAAGACCGAGCTCGACGCCCTTCTTGCCGCCGTCCATCAGCGCGTTCAGCACGTGCAGAAAGCCTTTCGGCATCTCCGCCAGTCTGTCCTTCTCGACCTCCGGCTCCACGTCCGCAGGCCGTTCCTTGCCGAAAAACCGTTTTGTAAAGAACAGCATCAGCCGGGTGGAAACGATCGCGCCGACGATCGTGCCGAGATTGCCGCACAGCGCCGCCCAGATCACGCCGGAGCCGAGCGTTCCGCCGCCCGCCATGCTCGTGTTCGAGAATGCGAGCATGAAGCTCGTCACAATGAGCCCCATCCCGAACGACGTGCCGAGGTTGGTCAGCGCCGGGACCTGATACGCTTTGAAGAAGCGGCGAAACTTGGCGTCGTTTGCAAGCGTCAGGACTGCGGGATTGTCGCTTAAATACGTTGTGACGATGCCGAGCGCAGACGCTCCCGGCATGCCGAACAGAGGCTTCATCAGCGGCGACAGGACCTTATTGATCAGATCGACGACGCCGAATACCGTCATCAGCTCGGACAGCGCTCCGGCGATAACGGCGAGCGCCATGATGTAGAACACCGTGTTGATCAGAAGATCGAACGCCGTTTTCATCAGCGTGTTGATCGCGTTGCTCAATCCCATCGGGATCGCGAAGACCGCGAAAAACGCGACGATCGAAAGCAGGCAAACAATCGCAACGACGGTTTTCCTCCGCCGTGCGCGCGCCGGACCGATCGGCCTTGTTCTGCCTTTGGTTTGCTTCTTCATGTGCGGACCGCCCCTTTGCTTCCGGGGCAAGGATTACATATTGTAGTACTTCTCGAACTCCGCCGGATGCGGGATCTTGGAAAGCTCGAGGCATTCGTTGCGCTTACGCTTGATGTAGTTCTTCAGCAGTTCCTCCGGGAACACGCCGCCTGCGGTCAGGTAGTCGTGATCCGCCTCGAGCGCGTCGAGCGCCTGCTCGAGCGAGGTCGGCAGATGATGCAGCTTTGCCTTCTCCTCCGGCGGAAGCTCGAAGAGGTTCATGTCGTACGGACCCCAGCCGTTCGCATGCGGGTCGATCTGATTCTTGATGCCGTCGAGACCCGCCATCAGGATCGCCGCGTAGCAGAAGTACGGGTTGCAGGTGCCGTCCGGGTTTCTGAGTTCGAAGCGGCGCAGCTTCGGCGACTTGGCGTACGCCGGGATGCGGATGACCGCGCTGCGGTTCGAGGTCGCATAGCCGACGGTGACCGGTGCTTCAAAGCCGGGGACCAGACGCTTGAAGGAGTTCGTCGACGGGTTCGTGATCGCGCAGAGCGAGGCGATGTGCTTCAGAAGGCCGCCCATGAACCAGTGTGCTTCCTTGGAAAGATGCGAATAGCCGTTGTCGTCGGAGAAGACCGGCTCACCGTTCTTGAAGAGGATCATATGCACGTGCATGCCGCTGCCGGCTTCGCCGTAGACGGGCTTCGGCATCAGCGTGGCGGAAAGACCGAACTTTTCGGCGACGTTGCGGATGATGTACTTGATCATCATGCTGCCGTCGGCCATCTTCGTCATTTCGCCGAGAAGCGGTTCGATCTCAAACTGACCCGCGCCGCCGACTTCGGGATGATGATACTTTACCGGAATGCCCGCCTTCTCGATCTCCATGCACATCTCGCTGCGGCACTCGTACGTCCGGTCGAGCGGCTTCGCAACGTGATAATGCTTCTGGAACGGAACGACGCAGCCGCGGCCTTCGGTCTCGCTGTTCCAGTACGCCTGATCCGCGTCGAGGAACGCCGTGATCGCGTTGTGATCGACCTTCCAGCCGACCTGATCGAACAGATAAAACTCGAACTCCGGCAGGATCTTCATTTCGTCCGCAATGCCGGTGTCCTTCATGTACTGCACGGCCGCCTGCACGATGTTGCGCGGATACTGCGCGAGCGGGCGGTTGTTCGGGAAATCGATGATCATTGCGTTGCCGATCATCGTCAGCGTTTTGACACTGCAGAACGGATCGATCATCGCGGTGTCCAGATCGGGGATATAAACCATGTCGCTCTTCTCGACGACGGCGTAACCGTAGTTGGACGCGTCGAAGCCGATGCCGTTCTTCAGCGTTTCTTCGGTGAAGTTTGCGGCGGGGATGGTCACATGGCGGAACTGTCCGTCGATGTCGACGATCTTGAAGTCGACCATCTTGATGTCCTGCTCCTGAATGAGCGTCATAATCTCCTGTGCAGTCATAAGAATCCTCCGTAATTCTCTTTTCAGAAGCGTCCTCCGCCTCTGTTCGACCACATTTTAACACACGAAAACCCGTTTGTATACCATTCGCGGGGCTTCCGAAAAAATATAATAAATTCCGCGGGATGTTTGACGATTCCTGCGCCGCATGATAGAATATCTTTACAGTCTTTCGGAAAGGATCCCAGTCTTATGGATCGCAAAACGCTTCTTATCTCCGGCTTCGAGCCGTTCGGAACGGAATCCCGCAATCCCTCGTGGGAGGCGGTCGACGCGCTGCCGGATCAAATCGGCGATCTGACGCTTGAAAAGCGTCTGCTGCCCGTGGAATACGGACGCGCGGCCGATCTGCTGACCGCCGCGGCGAACGAGCTGCGCCCCGCCGCGATCCTTTGCGTCGGTCTTGCCGCCGGACGAGACGCCGTAACGCCCGAGGCGATCGGCGTCAACGTGCGCGACGCCTCCATTTCCGACAATGCCGGCCGTTCGGCGGAAGGTGAGCCGATCGATCCGGACGGTCCCGCCGCGATCTTTTCCACGCTGCCCGTCCGGAAGATGACCGAATCGATCCGCGCGGCAGGCGTGCCCGCAAAGCTTTCGTACACCGCGGGTACGTACGTGTGCAACGATCTTCTGTATACGCTTCTGCGCCGGTTTTCCGGCTCGGACGTGCGCGTCGCGTTCGTGCACATCCCGCTTGAACGCACGCTTTCTCTTTCCGAAAGCATCCGCGCGTTGATCGCCGCGATCGGCGCGATCTGACGGTGCTGACGTCTCCGGTGAAAGATCTCTTTTCCCAATAAAGCTGCCGCTTGCGATCCCGATCGCCGCGGTCCTCGGCCTCGTTCTGAAGCTTCCGTTCGTCACGGCCTTCATCATCATGCAGATCTGCGACGATATCGCGAAAAACCCGATCTGTTTCATCCGCTGCCGCAAAGGAAACCGGATCAAGCCGGTGCGCCGGATCCGGTTCGATTGATCCGATCGCATGCAAAACGCCCGCGGTTTTCGCCGCGGGCGTTTGTTGTTTTTCTCAGTTTCCGCCGAGGATCGTGATCCCGGCGTCGGTTCCGAGTTTCCTGATCGCGTGTTCACGCGCCTGCCCGATCAGCCGGATCTCGTTGCCGGTCAGGGACGATTTCAGTCCCTGAATGTTTTTCAGGTCCTCATAGGCCGGTACGACGACGTACTTTGCTCCGCTGTCCCGCCGCAGCACGTACGACGGCATGGCGGCCGCCTCCGTCAGCGAGACCTTTCCCGTTTCGGGGTCCCGTGTGAGCGTCAGCTGCGCGTACAGTCCCACCATCATTTCAAAGTCCTGATTCGCGGTGAAGTTGCCAAGCGAATACATGACCAGGCCCGTATACGGTCCGTCCTTGCGTTCGACGGTGATGTATTCCGCGCCCTTGACGCGGTGCGGATGCGAACCGATAATGCAGTCCGCGCCTGCCTCGAGCAGTTTTTTCGCAAGCCGTTTCGTGATCGGCGCCGCCGGACTGCTGTTCTCGTAGTCCCAATGCGCAAACAGGATCACAAACTCCGCGCCGGCCTCCCGTACGCGCTCGATGTCGCGCAGCAGCTCCGGCGAAAGCTTTTCGCCGTCGGAGTCGACCAGATACCCCAGCGCGATATGTTCCTCTTCCCTTCCGCAGTCCTTATACGCCTGATTCAGAAGCCGCGTCGACGCGACGAAGCCGAGCTTCATGCCGTTGACTTCGATCACGCAGGGCTGTTCGCGATCCTCCGCGTTCAGATACGTTCCGGTCTGATACAGTCCCGCCGCGCGGATTACCTCGACCGTGCGGTACAGACCCTTTATGCCGCGATCGAAGCAGTGATTGTTCGCGGTCGTCAGAAGATCGAACCCGTATCCCTTCAGCGTGTCGATGAGCGAATCCGGCGCGTTGAACGAGATCAGTCCCGTATTGGGATCCTTGCTTCCGGAATAGCCGCGCGCGTCGCCCGCAAGCGGCGTTTCCAGATTCCCGCACATCAGATCGACGCCGGCGAACAGATCCGCAAACGGCGCGAACAGCGGGTCAAAGTCGTATCCGCTGCCGGTCTTGGCGCCCTTGACGATGTAGCTGGGCATCATGATATCCCCGACCACGCCGATCGTAACGGTTTCCGGAACCGGTTCCGCCGTGGGCTCCGGCGTCGGCTCTTCCGTGGGCTCCGGCGTCGGTTCCTCCGTAGGCTCCGGCGTCGGCGCGATCGTCGGCAGCTCCGTCGGCGCTTCCGTCCGGATCTGAATGATCTCATCCTCGCCGATCGTCGGCGCTGCGGTCGCAGGCGCAGGCGTGGCGGCGGCTTCCTGCCCCTCCGCCGGATCGCGGACCGTGTTCTCCGTCTGACCGGAACACGCAAACGTACAAAGCATGCCGATCACCGCCGCAAAGCAGATCAGGCGGCGTACAAACCGTTTCAACTGTAACTTGCCCCTCAAAATCGTTCCTCCGTCTTCGGTGCGTTTTCGGACGTCCGTACGCTCCCAATATATGGGTATTATATCCCGACGGCAAACCGCTTGTCAACGCGGAACCGGATGAAAAAAAGCAGGCGCTTTCGCGCCTGCTTTCGATTCGGTTCGGTTTTACTTGACCTGTGCGGAGAGGACGTTCGACCATTCGCCGAAGTACGTCATGCCTTCGAATTCCTGATACGAACGCACCATCACGTAGTACGTCTTTCCGCTCACAAGCCCCGTGATCACTTTCTGCGTCGTCGAAGGATCATCGATCTTGATCGATCTCACGCCCTTCGTGAAGTTCTCGTCCGTCGCATACTTGATCTGGTAGCCCGTGAACACCTTCGAGCCGCCCCACTTCACCGTCAGCTGCTTCGTTCCCGGCGTCACGCTCTTCAGCGTCCTCGTCGTGATCCGGACCGTCGTCTTCAGCGGTCCAACCAGTCCCAGGTTGTAGTTGTCGCCTACGTTGCCGCCGATCTGCTGGTTGATCACCGGATCCGTTCGCCGCGTGAAGTATGCCTTGACCCCGTACTGATACCGCGTGCCCGCGTATACCTTGTGCGCATCGTCATGACCGTCCAGCCACGTCGTTTCCGTCGTGTTGTCCCAGCGTTCGAACGTCGTCCAGCCGCCGTCCACCAGGTTCCATGCTCTGCGGTAGATTACGTATCCCGCCGCATCCTGCACCGGCGCCCATTCGAGACGGATGCCGTCCGAAACGTTCGCGATCGTCATCCATTCCGTCGGCTCCAGATAGATCTTGAAGTACGCGTAGTTCGGATCCGCATACGCTTCGTTCGTCACCGTCACGAAGATGTATCCCGTGCCCGGCTTGTCGTTCTCACGGTATTCGTACGTGTAGTCCGCTTCCGTCAGAACCGTTCCGTCCTCCGCGACCACCGTGAAGCCCGGCTCGTGCCTGACGTGGTTCCACACCACGTACGGCGTCGTTCCCTTGTACTCCACGTCGGCTTCGTTGATCCGGATCTCCGTCGCCAGCTTCGTGATCTTCGGAAGCACGATCTCCTTCGTCTGCGTCTCGAACGCTTCGTTCTCGAACGTTGCCGTGTACAGGCCCGTGCCTTCCTCTTCCGTCGTCGCGGGTTTTGTCACTTCGTAGCTCGTGTCGGCCGTCTCGCTCTCGATATGCGTCGGATCGTTCGCGCAGACGCGCTTCGCCGTCACGGTGCTGTTGTCCGAAGCCCATTCGTAGGTCGGTTCGCCCCAGGCGTGGCCGGTTGCCGGAAGAACCGTATGCTCACGGCTCAGTTCCTTATGGCAGACCGTGCAGTACACGACCGTATCGTATCCGCCGTCGGTCAGGCAGGTCGCTTCCACGCGGTTCTCCTCGACCGGTTCGCCGGGCTTATGGCCCGCCGCCGGGATCTCTTCCGTCTTCGTCTGCGTCTCGAACGCTTCGTTCGCGAACGTCGCCGTGTAGGTCTTGCTGCCCGCCGTCTCGCAGGTCGCATCCGTCACCTGAATGGCAACGTCAACCGTCTCGGTCTCGACGTGGCTCGGATCGTTCGCGCAGACGCGCTTCGCCGTCACGGTGCTGTTGTCCGCCGCCCATTCGTACGTCGGCGCGCCCCAGGCGTGGCCCGTCGCCGGGATCTCTTCCGTCTTCGTCTGCGTCTCGAACGCCGGGTTCGTGAACGTTGCGGTGTACGTCCTGCTGCCCGCCGTGGTGCAGGTCGCGGCGACCTCCGCCACGCTCGTGTTCACCGTTTCGGTCTCCGTCTTGCCGCAGCCCGCGTCCGTGCAGGTCCGCGTTGCCGTCACCGTGCTGTTGTCCGCCGCCCACTCGTACGTCGGCGCTCCGAAGTTGTGACCCGTCGCCGGGATCTCAACGTCCTTCGTCTGCGTGGTGAACGGTTCCTTCGTGAACGTCGCCGTATACCGTCCGACGCCGGCTTCCTCAGCCGTTGCTTCTGTGATGACCGCATACGTCGTGTTCACCGTCTCCGTCTGCTTATGGCTCGGATCGTTCGCGCAGACGCGCTTCGCGGTCACCGTGCTGTTGTCAGCCGCCCAGGTGTAGGTCGGCGTGCCCCATGCGTGGCCGGTCGCCGGAATCTCTTCCGTCTTGGTCTGCGTTGCAAACGCCGTGTTCGTGAACGTTGCGGTGTAGGTCTTCACGCCGGTCGTCTCGCAGCCCGCTGCGGTCGTTACCGCCGTCGTCACGTTGGCCGTTTCGGTCTCTTCATGGCCGCAGACGGAGCAGACGTGCGTCGCGGTCACGGTGCTGTTGTCGGCAGCCCACTCATAGGTCGGCGTACCGTAGACGTGTTCTGCAAAGTAGACCTTGATCACGACGTCGAAGTCGGGCATCGTGAAGGTCTTGTTCGCCTCGTTCCAGTCAAGGGTGATCAGTTCGAGGTCGTTCTCGCCCGCGCCCACCTTCTGATAGAGTTCGACGCGATCGTAGTGATAACCGTCGTTCGGCGTCGCCGTGACGTAGACGGTTGCCGTATAGTCGGGCGCCGTCGGGTTCAGCGTCGCTTCGCCGTGGCCGTCGGTGACGACCGTGACGGTGTGCAGCTTCGAGATGTAGAAGAAGCCGCCGTTGAAGAAGGAATACCAGTCGCTGTTGCCCGCCGGACGGAAGTAGACGTTCACGCTGCCGGAGTGCGCGTAGTCGACGATGTAGTTGTCGTTGCCGCCCGGATACCAGGTGAGGATCTTCGTACCCTCTGCGCGGACGACTTTGACTTCGTCGCCGATCGCAAGGGTGGTATTCAGGATGTACTCGCCCGCCGTGTCGCCGTTCGGTGCGAACTTATACGGTTCTTCAACGTACCAGCTCGACATCGTGCCGATCAGGTAGTAGCCGATCTCAACGGTCTTGGTCTGCGTCCCGAACAGCTCGTTCGTAAACGTCGCGGTGTAGATCGCGTTGTCGCCCTCTTCGGTGCGGACCGCAGTGACCGTCTCGGTCAGGGTGTGCGTCGCATCGCGTTTGCAGACAACGGTCGCGGTGCACTTCCAGACGTCGCCTTCCTTCGTCCATTCGTAGGTCGGCGTGTCCCAATCGTGGTCGCCTGCCGCAAACAGGATCGTTTCGATCTCGTCAAGCTCGACGTCCGTATTGCGCTCAAGCGTATCAACCTCGATCTCAATCGCGTCGCCGCAGGTCGCTGCGGTGAACGCCGCCGTTGCGATCGTTGTGCCCGCCGTAAGCGCGGTTTCGCCCTTCACGGCATAGGCGACCGTGATGACGCCCTTCTCCTCATCACGATGGATGGAGACGTACAGATTGCTCGCCGTGCCCTTTGCCGTGGCGCCCAGCGTCAGCTGTTCGGGATCGTACGCGATCGCGAACAGACCGTTCGAGGACGCCTCGCTCTCGGAGAACGGGATCGTGCCGTTTGCCGGGATGCCGGAAACGCTGAACAGAATATGCGCGCGGCTCGGATCCGTTTCTTCCTCGGCCTCGGGTTCCTCTGCCGGCTCTTCCGGTTCGACTTCGGGTTCGACTTCCGGCTCAACCTCGGGCTCAGCCTCGGGTTCGACTTCCGGCTCAACCTCGGGCTCGACTTCCGGTTCAACTTCCGGCTCGACCGCTTCGGGCGCAGCGACGTTCTTCAGGACGTTCTTCTGCGCTTCCTCTGCGAAGCGTGCCATGACGTCGGCCGACATCAGTTCTTCACGGCTCATCAGCGGGTGCAGATTCAGTTCGCCGACAAGCTCTTCGCTCATGATCTCGTCGCCGGGTTCAACAGATGCCGGCGCGGCGGAGCCGTTCACATACAGACCGGCTGCCGGCCATACGCCTTCGCCGAAGTTGCCTGCGCGGTAGAGCTTTCTGCTCGCCGCAGTGTTCGCATTCGCGAGGATGTACAGCGTCGCTTCGTTGTCCTGCTGATGCGTCCAGTAGAGGTTCGTTCCGTCAAAGTAGATGGAGTTGTACTGGAGACCCGCCGTAACGCCGGTATCGTACACCAGCGTCGGAGCACTGAAGCTGATGCCGTCCGAGCTGCTGTAGCTCTGGGTGGTCTGCCAGATCTTGCCGTTTTCATCTAGGAAGTAGTAGCCCGCGCTGGTCGTGCTCACATTTCTGCAGCAGATCGCGACCGCGAACGCGTCGCCGACGTCCGTTTCGGAAAGGTCGAGCAGTCCGTACGGGAAGCCGCAGTAGGTTCCGTAAGTATCATCCGCCTCCGGCTGCAGATTGCCGAAGATGATGTAACTCGCAAACGCATACACGTAGTATCTGGTACCGCCGAAGGAAGTACCGACCGTCGCCATGCCGAACGGCACAACGTAGTTCTCGCCGAGCTGCGTCAATGCATACGTGCTGCGGTTGACTGTGTAGATGTTACCGACGGAGAGATCGTTGGTCGCTGCATACAGCGCGGATGTGCTCGCCATCATCGCGCTCGTGACGTAGACGCCCGTGCCGGTGTTGTGGCGCTTGGTCCACGTCGGCAGGTTGTTCGCGTTGAAGTAGGAGAAGTAGACGTCGCCTTCCTCATCCCAGATCGCCGCGCTCAGTTCCTTGTTGATTGCAACGACGGTGACGGTGCACTCGCCGAACTTGGTATTATCCGCATTCGACGTTGCCTTGATCGTTGCCGTGCCGGCTGCAACGCCCGTTACGACGCCGTACTGGTCGACCGTTGCGACGCTCGTGTTGCTCGAAGACCAAGTGACCGAGCGATCGGGCGCCGTCAGCGGCGTGACCTTCGCGTTCAGCGCAACGGTGTCGCCTCTGTAGAGTTCAACGGATGCCGGGGAAACCGTGACGCCGTCCACCGCTTCCGTATTGACCTCGGTCCGGATCGTAGTCTTGACGTACAGGTAGACGCTGCTGGTCGAAGTGTTCAAGCTGAACGTGTTGTTGTAGTACCGCAGATAACGGCTGTTGATGGACAGACGGTTGTTGTTGCCGTCCCACGTCCAGTCTCTGCGGCTGGTGTCCTTGGTAATGGTCAAAGCGTTCGAGTTGCTGCGGCGCAGATACCAGCCGTTGTTGTTGAAGGTATACGTGCCGCTCGTGCTGCCGGTTCCCGCCGTCCAAACGCTGGTCGAGGCGACGTCCGCAGTCTCAACGAACGGCTGACCATTCGTATCAACAGTGCCTGCCTGAACCGCGGTCGCAACTGCGCCGGCGGTTGCGGTCGTACCGGAGCTGTTCAGCGTGTAGTACAGCGCGTAGCCCGCGCCTGCCGAATTGCGGTTCATGATCAGGTATTCGTTGTTTGCAGAGACGGTATTGGTCAGCACGTAGACCGTCTTCTCAACATACGTGTTGTTGTTGACCTTGACCGCCTTCGCCGCTTCGTTGCCCGCGTAGTCGCCGACAAAGACCGCAACGTAGCCGTTCGCGCTCGCGATCGCTTCGGTTGCGTCCAGCGTGCCGGTGAACGTCGCCGTTCCGGGCGCCTGCTCGAGGTACTTGACGGAGCCGTCGAGCGAGAGGACCGCAACGTACGCGAGGCACTTGTCGTCGCTTGCTTCCACCGTCAGGGTGCTGCCGGAAAGCGTCGCGTTCGTGATCTGCGGATCAACGTCGTCGATCGTCAGGTCGAAGCCCATGAACGCGCCCTTGCCGAGCACGTTCTTCGACAGGATCGTGCGGAACATGTCGGCGGTCAGAACGCCAGCGCTTTCATTCGTCAGATCGTTGCTCTCGAGCATCGTGTTGTACTCGGGGATCGCGTAGAAGCCGACGCGGACGCGGTCGCCGTCAGAAAGACCGCTGAACTCGTTCAGCGACTTGTTGACGTTATACGTCTTGGTGATGATGTTCTGCCACGCCTGATTGTTTACGTGGTACCATGCGCCGTAGACCTGATTGCCCGTCACGGACGAGGTCAGAACGCTGTCTACTTTGCCGTCGTCATCGAGCTTCGAAATCGCAAAGCCCGTGCCCGCCGCCGCGCGGATCATGTTGTAAGCGATGGTTTCGATCACCGTGTCGCTTCTGATCGCAAGGTGCTCGGTCGGGAATTCCTCTTCGACCATGTACGGGTTGCCGGAGAACTTCATCCGCACGCCGTTGTTGACGATACGCATGTAGTTCGTGCTGTCCGCCGCAGCCTGCGAATAGTTCAGCTGCTCGTTGCCGTACAGGCTCTCGGTGTAGGAGTTGGTGTCGAACATCGACGGATCCGTCCAGCTGCCGTAGTAGCCGAGGATCGGGATCGTGTGTTCGTGATCGAGGTCGGCGCCTTCACCCGTGACCGTAACGCAGTCCACGTAGGTAAAGCCTTCGATGTAGCCGCCGTTCGCTCTCGCTTCAAAGACCGCCTTCTGTGCTTCGGTCAGCTTGATATGGACCGTGACTTCCGCCTTGCCGTGCGCCGCAACGGTGTAGCCCTCCGCAGCGCCTTCGCCCGGCTCCCAGTCAAGAAGCAGCTTCGCGTCGACGGTGGTGACCATTTCGTCGCCGTCCATATCGGCAACGGCCAGAATATCTTCCTCTTCCAGTTCGGTATTCTCGCCGCTCAGATAATCGAGGATCGCCTGCGCGTCGAGTTCATCGGTGACACCGTCTCCGTTGACGTCGTGGCTCTCTTCGACCACAGCCGCGCCGTTCCACTCATAGGTGACGCCGCCGAGCGGAAGCAGGGTCGTGGTGTGCTGCAGATATCCGTTGGAGATCTCCTGCGTGAACAGATAGGTCCCCAGTTCAAAGGTCAGGATCTCGTCGGAGAGGTTGTACAGGGTGAAGCTGTAGTCGTATTCGCCCTTTCTTTCGGGATCGTCGCCCAGCTCGACCTTGACCTTGCCGTCCACGTTCGCGCCGGTCCGCGTCGTGAGGCCCGCTTCATTCATCATGATGACGGACTTCGATTCGATCGCCTTGCTTACCTCAACAAGACCTGCGCCCTGCTGCAGGATCGAGACGAACGCGTTGTCGTTGATCATCGGCGTCGCCGTCGACATCAGCAGGCTCTGCGCGATCGCACGGAGGTTGTATCCGCTCATCAGATCGGCGTTGTCCGGCGCGTTCTCTCTGAGGTACTGCATCAGCACCGCCGCAAGGCCGGTGATGTGCGGCGCCGCCATGGACGTACCGGAGTAGGAAATGTACTGATCCGTGCCGGTGTTCGAGTCGCTGGAAGCGGAGGAAGTGCCGTTCAGCGAATAGATCTCGCCGCCCGGCGCGGTGATCTCGGGCTTCATGATCAGAGAGCCCGGAACGCCCCAGGAGCTGAACCGGGATACTTCGGCATCCTCACGGTCCTTGACCGTTTCGACCTCCTGCGTGGTGACCTGTACTCTGCCGGTGTAATAGGTGACGCCGCCGGCCGTATGCGCGGTGCTGTCCGCTTTGACCGCTTCCGCATCACGGAGCAGGATTAGGACCATCGGGAACGAACCCGTAAAGCCCGTCAGATTCATCAGGAAGCTACCATCGTTGTCGGTGTTCGCGACGATGACCGCCTTCGGGTTGTACGATGCGGCGTTGTTGCCTTTCTCGTAGAAGGAAAGCTCGCCGCGGTTGACGATGACGATCTTGCCGGAGAGCGAAAGCGCGGAATTGACTGCAGCGTAGTCTTCCGGCGTGCCGGTCGCGTCGATATACACGTAATCATACGTGCCCGCGATCGTCGTGATCTCGGGATTGCCGTACGTATTGCCGTCGTTGTCTTCGAGGGATTCTTTATAGAACACCTGACGGCTGCCGTTGAATACCAAAGGCGTGCCCTTCGTCAGGGTGTTGTCCGCCGCGGCAACGCCGAGGCTGTTGATGTACGAACCGGGCGTGCCGCCGGTATGGAAGTTGATATCTTCCTCGTACAGCTTTTTGCTCGGAACGAAATCGTCGGCCGCATAGGAGTTGCCCGCGGAGATCGACAGAACAAGATGGTTGTTCGTCGTGTTGTTGACGAGGTTGTTCAGCTTTTCCTGATACTCGGAATCGTCGTACGTCCAGCCGGGGCTTGCGGAACCGAGCGAGAGGTTCGCCGCGTCGCAGCCGAGCACGATCGCGTCTTCCAAAGCCGCGAAGTAGTCGGACGGGCTCGCACCGGAACTGCTGAAGACCTTCATGACGAGGATCTGCGCGTCCGGCGCCATACCGACGGCGCCGACCGTCTGCACCGCGTCAACGTAATTCGAGCCCTGCTTGATAAAGCGGTTCGCCGCCGCGATACCGGCAACGTGCGAGCCGTGGTTCGAAGCGCTGTCCTGGTGGTTGACTCTTGTAGAGTGATCCACGTAGTTATACGCGTACGGGATCTTGGCGTTCAGATAGTTGTGAGAGCCGGATTTGAGCATGCTCGTCGGAATCGCGTTCAGCTCTTCCTGCGTCATGAGCGTGACCGTCTTGTCAAGCGAATTGATCGCATGCAGGAATGCGTCCGCATCCATGCTCTGGTGCGCGGTATCAAGACCGGTGTCGATGATCGCAACGCGGCTGCCTGCGCCGGTGTAACCGAGCGTGTTCCATGCATACTGCGCGCCGACCATGTTCGCACTGGTGTTCGCGGTGTTCGGCTGATCCTCTTCAACGGGCGCCGGCGCTTCAAACACCGGTTCCACCTCAACCTTTCTGACGCCTTCGAGACGCTGGATCACGAAGATATCCTTATACGGGATCTCGACGGAGATCGCGTTGACAAGGATCGTCAGGTTCCATTTGACGGTGAGCGGATGACCGACCGCGGCTTCGATCCTCGTCTGCAGATCGTTCTGCTGTCTGAGGAGCTTTTCGACGTACGCGACCGCACTGCTGTCCTTCGCAATGCCTTGCGTATCGTAGCCCTGATCGATCGCGGACTTGTCGTCCAGGAAGATGGAGACACGAACGATCTTGTTCATATCCTCCTGAATCTCGAGGTCGTCGGGATTAAACTCGCCGGGATCCTCTTCATCTTCCTCGCCAAGTTTATGGACGTGCAGCGTTGCGGGATCCAGATCCTCCATCTCGAGCGGTGTGCCCTGAGACGGCGAATCGGGTTCCGTACCTTCCGCGATCGTGCGCGCGATGCCCGTTGTGACAGGCAGCGTGAGCACCATGAGAACCGCGATCAGCACGGAGAGAAGTCTTCTCATTTTGGACATGCTTCTTAGCTTCCCCTTTCCATTTTGTTCTTTTTCGTTTCTTTTCCGAAGCGGGATGCCCCGGATCACGGCGCGGTTTACGCGCGCATGAGAATGATATACTATATCTTGTATATTGTACTGCATCGAGAGCCGGATTGCAAGAACAAGATACAGGGTTTTTGTATAAAATATGAATAAAATCCCGATAAGACGTCCGTATGGCCCGTTTATGCAGAATCAATGCAAAGACCGGCGCAGTCTTTCCTGCGCCGGTCCGTTTCGCGTTTCGTGTTATTTTATCTTCGCGGAGAGGACGTTCGACCATTCGCCGAAGTACGTCATGCCTTCGAATTCCTGATACGAACGCACCATCACGTAGTACGTCTTTCCGCTCACAAGCCCCGTGATCACTTTCTGCGTCGTCGAAGGATCATCGATCTTGATCGATCTCACGCCCTTCGTGAAGTTCTCGTCCGTCGCATACTTGATCTGGTAGCCCGTGAACACCTTCGAGCCGCCCCACTTCACCGTCAGCTGCTTCGTTCCCGGCGTCACGCTCTTCAGCGTCCTCGTCGTGATCCGGACCGTCGTCTTCAGCGGTCCAACCAGTCCCAGGTTGTAGTTGTCGCCTACGTTGCCGCCGATCTGCTGGTTGATCACCGGATCCGTTCGCCGCGTGAAGTATGCCTTGACCCCGTACTGATACCGCGTGCCCGCGTATACCTTGTGCGCATCGTCATGACCGTCCAGCCACGTCGTTTCCGTCGTGTTGTCCCAGCGTTCGAACGTCGTCCAGCCGCCGTCCACCAGGTTCCATGCTCTGCGGTAGATTACGTATCCCGCCGCATCCTGCACCGGCGCCCATTCGAGACGGATGCCGTCCGAAACGTTCGCGATCGTCATCCATTCCGTCGGCTCCAGATAGATCTTGAAGTACGCGTAGTTCGGATCCGCATACGCTTCGTTCGTCACCGTCACGAAGATGTATCCCGTGCCCGGCTTGTCGTTCTCACGGTATTCGTACGTGTAGTCCGCTTCCGTCAGAACCGTTCCGTCCTCCGCGACCACCGTGAAGCCCGGCTCGTGCCTGACGTGGTTCCACACCACGTACGGCGTCGTTCCCTTGTACTCCACGTCGGCTTCGTTGATCCGGATCTCCGTCGCCAGCTTCGTGATCTTCGGAAGCACGATCTCCTTCGTCTGCGTCTCGAACGCTTCGTTCTCGAACGTTGCCGTGTACAGGCCCGTGCCTTCCTCTTCCGTCGTCGCGGGTTTTGTCACTTCGTAGCTCGTGTCGGCCGTCTCGCTCTCGATATGCGTCGGATCGTTCGCGCAGACGCGCTTCGCCGTCACGGTGCTGTTGTCCGAAGCCCATTCGTAGGTCGGTTCGCCCCAGGCGTGGCCGGTTGCCGGAAGAACCGTATGCTCACGGCTCAGTTCCTTATGGCAGACCGTGCAGTACACGACCGTATCGTATCCGCCGTCGGTCAGGCAGGTCGCTTCCACGCGGTTCTCCTCGACCGGTTCGCCGGGCTTATGGCCCGCCGCCGGGATCTCTTCCGTCTTCGTCTGCGTCTCGAACGCTTCGTTCGCGAACGTCGCCGTGTAGGTCTTGCTGCCCGCCGTCTCGCAGGTCGCATCCGTCACCTGAATGGCAACGTCAACCGTCTCGGTCTCGACGTGGCTCGGATCGTTCGCGCAGACGCGCTTCGCCGTCACGGTGCTGTTGTCCGCCGCCCATTCGTACGTCGGCGCGCCCCAGGCGTGGCCCGTCGCCGGGATCTCTTCCGTCTTCGTCTGCGTCTCGAACGCCGGGTTCGTGAACGTTGCGGTGTACGTCCTGCTGCCCGCCGTGGTGCAGGTCGCGGCGACCTCCGCCACGCTCGTGTTCACCGTTTCGGTCTCCGTCTTGCCGCAGCCCGCGTCCGTGCAGGTCCGCGTTGCCGTCACCGTGCTGTTGTCCGCCGCCCACTCGTACGTCGGCGCTCCGAAGTTGTGACCCGTCGCCGGGATCTCAACGTCCTTCGTCTGCGTGGTGAACGGTTCCTTCGTGAACGTCGCCGTATACCGTCCGACGCCGGCTTCCTCAGCCGTTGCTTCTGTGATGACCGCATACGTCGTGTTCACCGTCTCCGTCTGCTTATGGCTCGGATCATTCGCGCAGACGCGCTTCGCCGTCACGGTGCTGTTGTCCTCCGCCCATACGTACGTCGGTTCGCCCCATGCATGGCCAATCGCCGGAATCTCTTCCGTCTTGGTATCGGTGTACGTCTGTCCGCGGAAGAGCGCGGTCGCGGTGTAGGTACGTACGCCCTTCGTTTCGCAGCCGGGCTCCGTCGTGACGGTGCTTTCAATCGTCGCGTTGACCGTCTCGGAGTAGCTTGCGTCGTCCTTTGCCGTAAACGTCGCCGTCGCGCTTTCGACGCCGGTCCAGTTCCAGACCGGTCCGTCAAATTCGCGGTCGGCAGCCGTAAACACCGCGGTGTAGATCGCGGGGCCCGAAACGGCTGCAAGCGCCGGATCCCAGTGATCGAAGGTGTAGGTATGCTGCGCGTCGGCGGGCTTGGTCGGTGTCTCACCGCCGTAGACCGGCATCGTGCCGTACGCGATATCAGCCGTATACAGCACTTCGCCGTCCCAGTTTTTGAACGTGATCGTATACTCGATCGGCTTGTAATAGACCACGAGACGCACGTCAAAGTCCGGCATATCGAACGTGATCGAGGTCTCGTTGCCCTTCTCCATCGTGCCGTCGTTCTTCTTCCAGATCTCGTAGTGATCGAACGCATAGCCCGTGTCCTCTGCGAAGTCGATGCGGATGGTCCGCATGACCGCCGCTTTTTCGATCGGAAGGCCGCTCGCGTCGTCCAGAACGACGGGATGGCCGCCGACGCCTGCTACCTCGACCGTGATCTTATGCTCCTTCGCGATATACATGAATCCGCCGAACGGTCTCCAGTAGGGCTCCTGCTCGTCGGTGCGTCCCCCCGGACAGAAGTAGACCGAAACGGAGCTGTCCGGATCGTCCGGATCGACCGCGTGATCGGCGTCCACGACGTAGTTTGCGCTCGGATCGAAGCCGTTGTGCAGATCGTGCTCGGGGCTCGGATAATAATCCGTGACGGTCGTTCCTTCCGCACGGACGACCTTGATCTCGTCGTTCACGTGAAGGACCACGGAACCCAGCAGATACTCGTTGAGATCCGCGGGATTCTGCACGAACCGGTACGACTCGTCGAGCTGCCAGTTCGTGATCGAACCGGTCAGATAATACCCGACGACCGGCGTCCACTGCGCCGTGACCGTCAGATCGCCCGCAGGCATCGTTTCGGGAAGCGCGGGCTCCCAGCCGGCAAAGGTATAGAACGGCTTTTCCGGCGCTTCGGGCGCGGTGATCGCGGACAGGTATTCCTGCGTGATCGGCGCGACCGCCGTGCCGCCGTCCGTGTTGAACGTGATCGTGTACGAGTTGATCGTGCGCGCCGTGTCGGTATAGGTCGCGCCGTCAAGCGTGACCGCTGCGGTATAGACCGTGTAGCCGAGATCCTCGCCCTCGCCCTGCGCTGACGTGATCACGGCAGTCTCCTGACGCGTGTGGTTCGGATCGCGCTGACAGGTGAACGCCGCCGTCGCCGCCGTCGTTCCGGTCCAGGTCCAGACCGGCGCGCCCCAGTCGTGACCGACCGCCGGGACAGGCGCAGTCTTCGTGCCGTCGTAGGTCTGTCCGTGGAAGAGCGCGGTCGCGGTATAGGTGCGTACGCCCTCGGTTTCGCAGCCGGGCTCCGTCGTGACCGTGCTCGTGATCAGCGCATCGACGGTCTCGGAATACGTCGGATCGTCCTTGGCGGTGAACGTCGCCGTCGCGCTTTCGACACCGATCCAGTTCCAGACCGGTCCGTCGAATTCGCGGTTGTCCTGCACGTAGACAGCGGTATAGGTTGCAGGTCCTGTGACGGCCGCAAGCGCCGGCTCCCAGTGATCGAACACGTACGTGTACTGCGCATCCGCAGGCCGTGTCGGCGGTTCGCCCGTCCATGCCGGGGTCACGCCGTACGCGGTTTCGACTACGCGCAGGATCGAACCGTCCCAGTTCTTGAACGTAACAGGGTACGTGCGCGTCGTTGCTTCAAACGTCGCGGTATAGGTCGCGTCGCCGGTGACCGGAACGATCTCCGGCGTCCAGCCGCTGAACGAATACGTATACTGATCGGTCATCGGACGCGCGGGCGTTTCGCCGCCGTAGACCGGCGTGTCGCCGTAATAGACGGTGTCGGTCGAAAGCTCCTCGCCGTCCCAGTTCCGCCACGTGACCGTGTACGGGATCGCCTTGTAATACACCTTGACGACGGTGTCGTAGTCCGGCATCAGGAAGGATGCGCCCGTAAGCGTCTCCTGCACCGCCGTACCGCCGTGTGTCTTCCAGAGCTCGATGCGGTCAAGCGTCCAGCCCGCATCCGGCGTCGTTTCCACGGTGATCTGCCGTCCGACGGAAGCCGTCGCGATCGCGAGTCCGTCGTCGTCGATCGTGCGCGCCGTGCCGTGTCCGTTCGGGATCTGCACCTCGATCGAATGATCCTTCGCGATATAGATATAGCCGCCGAAACTCCACCATGCGGAATTGCCGTTCGGGTTGAAATAGATCGTGACGGCTCCGGCATGGTCGGCGTCGACGACGTAGTTGCCGGTTCCGTTCATGCTGTGCGCGCTGCCCGGATACCAGTTTTCGTTCGCGATTTGCGTGCTCGTCATGCCCGCCGTGCCGTACGCGACCTTGATCTCGTCGCCTTCGTTGAGCGTCGTCTGCATCACGTATTCGCCGTTGCTGCCGAACGGCGTGAACACGAAGCTTTCCGTCAGCGTCCAGCCGTTCGGAGAGCCGATCAGATAGAACGCCGCCATCGGCTCGCGGACCGTGTCCGTATAGGTCACGCCGTCGTGCTCGACCGTCGCGGTATAGACCAAGTAGCCCGCATCCGCGCCGGTTCCGGTCGCCGAAACGACGTTCGCATTGAGGACCTCGACGTGGCTTGCATCGCGGCTGCAGACGAAGGTCGCCGTTGCCGCGGTCGTGCCGGTCCAGCTCCAGGTCGGCGCGCCCCAATCGTGTCCGAGCGCGGGGATCGTGACGTTCTTCTGATAATCGTCGTAGTAATCGGTGTTCGCATTGCTGCACAGGCAGTAGCGATAGCCGAGGCCCGTTCCCTCGCAGGTGGGCTCCTGTCCCTCATACGGCACGTAGGTGTAGGTATGCGTATGCGCGGGACGGCCGCCGTTCGTATCGGTCGCGGTGTAGTAGCGCAGCGTCGCAAACAGGCTGCCCGGATCGCCCGCCGCATTGATCTGCGTCTGGATGACCGAGTAGGTATCCATGAAGTGCGGCTCGGTCAGCTTCGTGGCGTAGGAGATCAGGCTCCACTTGTCGAAGTCGAACTTATCCGCCAGCTTATTTCTCGTGATATACGTGGATGCGCCGTCAACCGTTTCTCCCTGCGCCACCTTGACCAGAAGTTCGACAAGAACCTGCAGGCAGTATGCGGGCGTCTCACAGATGCCGTCTCTCCAGTAACTGTATTTCAGAAGATGCGTTCCGTATCCGTTATATCCGCTTTCCGTCGGCCCGAGCCAGTTCGTAATACTTTGTTTCTTGCAGAACGTCGACGACTGGCTGTTTCCGTTGTCCTCGCCCGCGTGATTATGCCCGCAGTGATACATGTAGACCTCGCGCCATCCGAGGATCTTGCCCGGGTTGTTGCGGTTGGCATTCTCACCGGTAATGCAGATGAACTTGCCGAGCAGCGTGCTCATGTCGCTCGACGAGAGGAAATTGCCGCTGTACGTCGAGCCGGTCGCCGATTTGATCTCGTCGGAATATGCCGAACCGTCCACGAACGCCGTTTTGCCGTAACGGGTAAAGCCCCATTCGACCATCGGCAGCATCGGAACGAAATCGTTGCTGTTGACCAGATTGAAGATGCAGTCGTATTTTGCCGCCGACGCCTCGGTGTTCGCCGTGTTGTTCGGCGACGCGAAGGTATAGGCAAAAACGTGCCGGCCTTCGTCGATCAGATAGGATGCGATCAGATTGCCGACCGCCGCGCCGCGGGAATGTCCCGTGAGCCAGTGCGTCAGCGTATAGGTCGGGTTCGCGTCGAGCACCGGCTTCACGCAGGTCGGATAATACGTATTTTTATAGTAATTCAGGATGCGGGTCGCGCACACGTCGAAGCCGCGATGGTTCGTCTTGCGCGTCCAGTCGTCGTTGCTCTGCCGAGGATCCTTGCCGGAAACGGAGTCGTACGGATCGAAGAAGCCGTTCAGACGGCCCATGTGGAAGTTCGAGCTCCATTCCTCTTCCGACACGGCGTCCGTGCCGCGCACCCAGATCGCGACGACGACCTTGGTCTGTCCGTTGTAGGTCACGGTCCGGTGTCCGAAGATCGCCTCGCACAAATCGTCGTCATGATAGCCGTTCAAACCGAGCTTGTAGTCCACGACGTCCTCGAAGCCGAACAACTGCATGACTTCGACGCCGTTCAGCTTCTTCGACGCGGAGATCGTGCCGTTTTGCCACGTCTGCTCGGCGTCGAGCGTCAGATATGCGTTGTCGTACGCCGACGAAACGTCAAAGTACGCGAGCGCGGCGCCCATCACGGAATAGGTCGCAAGACCCGGCTGATACGTCGTGTTGTCGGTAAAGAAGCTGCGGTAGTCGACGGTGAAGCTGACGCTCGTCACGTCGTCGTGGCCGCTCTTGAGCTTGCCGGTAAAGACGTTTTTGTACGGCGCGTTGTCGTACTGGTCCGGAATGCCGTCGAAGTCGGTGTCGGGCAGCGTCGGGTCGGAGCGGAAGCCGTAGACCGTCGCCGTTCTGCCGTTGCCGAGGTCGATCGTGTACGGCGCGGTGAGCTCCTCGCAGTCGGGCACGCCGTCGCCGTCGGTATCCGTGTCGCTTCCCGCCGTCAGCGGCGCGTTCAGCGTCACAAAGTGGAAGTCGTCGAGAAGGACCGTATTGGCTGCGCCCTGCGACATCGCGCCGTCCGGTTCGACGACGCCGTACAGTTTCTGAAGATCCGCAACGAAGTACACGCCGTTTTCGGTGAGCGGCACGGAAAGCAAAGTTCCGCTCTGCGCCGCGTCGAGAAGCGCGGTGCCCTCGTCCGTCATGCGGAAGACCGCCGCGTTTTTCACGGACGCGTCGAGCGTGAACGTCAGCGTCAGATCGCCGAGCTCGGGCAGCATGACACGCACCGCCTTGCCGATCAGCGCGCGGTTATGCCGGAAGGATTCGGAATCGAACTGCGTGAGGGACGCCTCGCGCAGAAGTACGTACGGCGCATAGCCCGCAACGGTGACCGAATCGTCGCCGATCGACTGGAACACGTCGGAAAGGCGTTCCGGTGCGAGCGGATCGGTGCCGAGCATCCGCTCGTCTCCGTCGGCAATGCCGTCGCCGTCGGTGTCGGCGTTCAGCGGATCGGTACCGAGCGCGCGCTCGTCGCCGTCGGTAAGACCGTCGCCGTCGGTGTCGGCTTTCAAGGGATCGGTGCCGAGGCGGACTTCTTCCCCGTCGGCGATCCCGTCGCCGTCGGTGTCCGCAACGGTCGGAACGGTCTGAAGATCGTTGATCTCTTCCCCGTCCGAAAGCCCGTCGCCGTCGGTGTCGGCGTTTTGAGGATCGGTCTCGTAAACGTCCGTTTCGTCGCCGTTTATGATCCCGTCGCCGTCGTCGTCCGCTTCGGGATCGAGCGTGCCGGCTTCCGTGCCGGAATGTGCGGGCGATGTCTGCCCGGTCTCATCGTCCGCAGACGCCGACGAAACGCCGGTCAATACCGTCGTCGCCAGCATCAGGATCGCTATGAGCAGGGACAGCATTCTGTTCCGTTTCCACATGGCAATGGTTCCCCTTTCGGTTCTTGGTCTCTCGCTGTTCGCAATAACACAGCCTTCCGGAATAGTGTATCATTTTGCCCGTATCATTGCAACAGAAACCGACGCGCGGCGAACAGATTTCCCTGTGGAAAAACCCGCGCCGCTGTGCTATACTGAACACGGAACGAACGCACGGAGATTGGGACCTTGGAAAAACCGTACCGGACAGACGAACTGTGCCTTGCGCTCGGCGGAATCGCGTTTTACACGGCCGCCGGCGTTTTCGGCACGCATCTGAACCGGATTGCGGGCGCCGGCGAGCTGCCGCGCACGGGACTGTTTCTTCTTCTGTCGCTTCTTCTGCTCGCGTTCGTCGTTCGCACGGGCCGGTCGGAGCGGTACGGTCTCCGGAAACCGGAAAGCGCCGCGCGGCTGCTCCGGTTTGTGCCGCTCGCGCTGCTCGCTTTGAGCAATCTCGGTTACGGCGTCGTCCTGCCGGATGCCGTTCACGACGTTCTGTATACGGTCCTGCTCGCGGTTTCCGTCGCGTTTCTCGAGGAACTGCTGTTCCGCGGATTTCTCTTCAAAGCGCTGGAGCCGAAAAACGCCGAAGCCGCGGCGATCGTTTCCTCCGCCGTCTTCGGGCTTCTGCATCTCCTGCGGCTTTTCGACGGCGCGCCGCTTCCGTACGTGCTCTGTCAGACGGTGCTTGCCGCTGCGATCGGGTATCTGTTCGTCACGGTCTTCCGGATAAGCAAAAGCCTGCTCCCGTGCATTGCGGCGCACGCGGCGTTCGATCTGTGCGGCGCGTTCGCGCCGGAGGCGTCCGTCGCGCGGCTGCTCGTTCTGACGTCGGCGCAGCTTCTGCTTGCCGTCGCCTTCACCGTATACGCAAAAAGGACGCGCTGAGGCGTCCGTAAACAAAAGCAAAAGCGCGGCTGCCGCCGCGCTTTGTTCGTCAGTTCTTTTTCTCTTTTTCTTTCTTGCGCTTCGCCGGTTCTTTCGCCTTCGGCGCCTGCTTTTCGGCTTCCTTCGCGCGGATCTCGTTCAGTTTTTCCTCGAGATAATCCACCGTCCGCTTCGCGCCCTCGCCCGGGAACTGCCAGGTCTGTTCGCGCGCCGCGTCTCTCGCTTCTTTGCGTTCCGGTTCGGACAGGCAGCGGTCGATCAGATCCTTGATGCCGTCCAGTTTTTCCTCGGTCAGCTGTTCGCCGATCTTCGGGAGCGTGGAGAACGTCCACAGCTCTTTCTCCAGCCAGCAGGCGTCGTACGGGGACTTGTCGAACGACGTATCCGCGTAGATGATCGGCTTGTCGAACACGAGCGAGAAGTCGAAGATGACGCCGGAGAAGTCCGAGATCATGATGTCGGAACGGCGCAGCACCTCAAAGTTGTCGTTGTCGCGGTTCCATTCGAGCTGTTCGCTGTCCGGGAACTGCTGCATCAGCGCGTCGATCATCTCTTTCTCGGAGGTGAAGGACTGCGGATGCGGGCGGACGATGACGTGATATCCGGTTTTCAGCAGCGCCTCGATGATGCGCGCGCCGTAGCGGGAAAGGATCGCGCTCTTGCCCCAGGACGGCGCAAGCAGAACGGTCGTTTCGTGCGCAGCAAGCGGTTCCGCGCGATCGAGCCGCGCCTTCATCGCGTCCATATAGGTGAGACCGACGATGCGCAGGTCCTTTTCGGGAAGGCTGCGCAGCGCTTCCAGATCGCGGATCTGCTCCTTCTGATACTCGCCCGAAAGCAGGACCGCGTCGTAATAGTCGATGCCGAACATCCGGTACAGGGTGATGTCGCTCGACGCGTGCGGGATATGCACGTACCACTTCACGTCGCGCGAACGCTTCCACTGGTACACGTCCAGTCCGGGCGTGGTGGACAGGACCATGTCCGCCTTCAGCATGTTCAGCTTGGCGAATCCCTTGTTGTTGCTGCCGATGAACTCGCTGCGAATATGCTCGTACGACGTTTTCAGCGCCGGATCGTCTTCGGATTCGGTCAGATAGACCGCGTCGATCCCGCGGCGCTCCAGTTCGTCGCAAATCGACTCGAAAACGTTCCAGTAACGCTTGCTGTCCGAGAAGATCGCAAGCGGCAGCCGCTCCTCGGCGCTCTTTTTCTGTTTGCCGCCGGAGAAGTAGAACCGAAGCTTCATGAAGACCTTGCGAAACGCAAAGATCGCGGTTCCCAGAAGCCCCACCACAATGGTAAACAGCATGCTCCCCGTTCCGGGATCGATGTAAAGCCGCATTTGTTATTTCCTCACTTTCCGTCAGGCATCCGATTCAGGATCGTCCACTGCTTGTTGTCGTAAATGTTGTGTCCGCGAACGCGGATCCACGTGCC
Organism: uncultured Clostridia bacterium; assembly: GCA_946411635.1. Classification (GTDB taxonomy): domain Bacteria; phylum Bacillota; class Clostridia; order Christensenellales; family CAG-138; genus UBA3792. The sequence goes on from CAMKES010000002.1 coordinate 289,117, forward strand.
GGGAACCGAATCGAGCTCCGCAATGTCCTCGAAGTTCGCGATCTGCGTGTTCAGCACGTACTGCTCCGGCTCTTCCTTCGCGGAGGAGTCGATCGGCTTTCCGGTGAACGGATTCACCGGGTTCTCGATCAGTCCCTCGAACGCGAGCGTCGGCGTGTCCGCCGTGGTCATGAACTGATGATCGGTCTTCATCTCTCCGCTGCATCCGAAGTCTTTGACCATCAGAAGGCCCGAGAAGCGGAAGATGTCGCGCCATCCCTCTCCGGAATCGAACAGCATCCGCTTGAACAGGCGCAGCTGATGTCCGTGGTCCGAAACGATGATGATGCGCGTATTGTCATAAACGCCCTGTTCGCGCAGATAGTCCATCCATTTTCCGAGCTGGATCATGCTCGCCATCAGCGCGTGATAGTGAATGACCTGCACGTCTCTCGTGAACCTGTACGGCTTGCCGTTCTCGTCCACCTGCTTCGGATGCGCGATGTCGTATTCGAGGTTGTCCACGACGACCGCCGGCTCGTATTCCGGCTTCTGCAGCATCATGCCGTTATGCGTCGTATCGTTTGCGATAAAGAGGAACGTGTTCTCGATGCCTTCCTCGTAGACCGTCGTGATCGTCGGAAGATTCTTCAGCACCGAATAGTAGCGCATGAACGAGTCGGTGATGCCCTCCGCCTTGTGAAGCCCGTGGCGTTCCTGCGGCGAAATGATCGCGTCCTTCTGTCCCGCGCCCTCCGCCGCGTTGTATCTGCCGCGGTTATAGAGCGTCGACTGAATGAGGACCGGCGCGATGCGGTAGATCCCGTAGCAGAAGAAATTCCGGTTGCGGACCGCGTCGATCGACGCACGGAGCTCCAGCGCATCGTCCTGCAGCTTGCCCGCCGTATTGAAACGGATCACGTTCGGATACTCGTCATAGATCGACAGGTCCGCCGTCCACTGATAGCCTGCCAGCGGCGGATCGCTGACCGTAACGAGGAATCCGTTCTGATCGAAGATCGCAGGCATGACCTTCAGCGATTCGTTGTGCTTGTCGACGACCTTCTCCCCCGTCCGCTTGCTCAGCTCGAGAGGACGGTATTCGTAACCGCCGAAGATCGGCGGACCGCCCGCGCAGGTTGCGCCGCCGTACGCCAGTGTGTTCGGATAATAGGTGAAGCCGTCGAACTGTGCCGCCACCTCCGGCTTTTCCGCCATGACGGACGGGATCAGCCCCGTGATCGCGCGGTCGAGCATGATGACGACGACGTTTTTTCCGGTCTTGCTCAGACGGATCTGCGGGAAGCTCGATTCGAGTTCAAGCTGCCGCTCCGTGTCCGTCAGCACGCGCTGGATCCCGATCACGTTGCGCGCCGAAAGGCCGAACGTCGCAAGGCAGAGCGTGAGCGCGACGAACCGTACGATCCGGATCTTCTTTTTCCAGATCAGATACAGGATCGCCGCAAGCGCGATCAGCACGAGCGCGTTGATCCAGGTTTCCAGCCGCGAAGCGGAAACGAACGAATCGTACTGCAGCATTTCGGACAGGTTCCCGTGCCCGTTTCCGAAGAACAGATAGTTCACCAGGGAACAGACGGGAATGATCCAGCCGCCGAGATTCATGATGCGCTTTCCGGAGGTCCCCGCAAGGCGGTAGAAGATCCCGCACCAGATCACGAACGTGCCGGTCGCCAGCAGCATCGATTCGGCGATGTACCACAGCGGCGACTGTCCGTTCTGCGTGTTGATGAATTCCTGCGGCGACGCATGCATGATCGCCGACGGGATCAGAAGTCCCGTGATCAGCGTGAGCAGCAGACAGCCGTAGAAGAATCCGCGACCGTCCTCTTTCGTCATCGGCGCCCGAACGGTCTGCGGCACGCCGAGTTCGTCACGCTTGCGGCGGATATAGCCGGTGATCAGTTCGTATGCGAGCGGGAACTGCAGCAGCAGGACCGCAAAGAGCAGCAGACGGCTTCTGCGTCCCGTTCCGAGCGGGTGCAGGATCAGCAGGATGAAAAACGCAGCGGCGCCGACGCCGGAGAGCAGATACAGGAAAACGCGCTTCGGATTTTTCAGCTTATAGAAGATGTTCTTTACCAGGGAAAAGACGTTGTTCAGCGTCCAGTAAAAGACCAGGCCCGCCGGCGAATCGTACAGCAGGACCAGGAACACGGCCGCCATGCCGTACATCTGGATCTTGCTTCTCAGCGGGAATCCCTTCATGTAGATCGCGGCGGAAACGACGTTGATCGCCGTCATCAGGATCGGAAGAAGGTTGATCGCAAGGCTGCCGATCCGGATCAGCTGATCCGGCGCGCCGAGATCGCGGATGGGTCCGAACGAGACCCCCTGCAGCGTAGTAAGATTGGAAAGAAAATGATAGGCTGCGATGAAGAACGGGACCTCGAGCAAGAGCGAGACCGATCCCTTCAGTACGTCCGTCTGCTTGTATCCGACCTGCCGGTAGTACGTCGACAGCATCATGAACCGTTCGTCGCCCTTGAACGTCTTCTTGATGTGGTCGACCCACGGCTTCATCCGGATCGTCTGATCGCGCTGCTCCGCCTGCATCGCGTCGGCGCGGCGGTACAGCGGCAGAACCAGGAAGTTCATCGCCAGGCTCAAAAAGATAATGACAAGCCCCGGATTGCGGATCACGTGGCTTGCCAGAGCGAAAATGACCTCAAACAGCAATTCCAGCGGCCCGATCACCAGTTGATACAGCGCATGCCAAACCGTCATTCCCATTTTTCTCCTTTAACGTTTTCATGCGGGATTCGAGCAGTCCGCGGCGGATCGTGCTGCTGCAAACCGTTCCCGTCATACAGACAACGCCGCATGCGGGAATGCTGCAGGATTCGGGAAAACCGATGCGAAACGCGTCGGTTCGCCTCGAACCGCGGCTGTTCGTTCAGATAGAATATTATACCAGTCATGCCGTCCCTTGTCAAATGCGTCAAAGAAAGACTCCCTTCCCGACCGGGAAGGGAGTCCGGATCCTTACGGTATCGTTCAGTCGTTCGTGCGGAAGTGCTTCCACTGCGTCGCATAGAAGACCGCGCCGATCACGATCCACGCGCCGAGCATGATATAGGACTCCGTGCCGAAATGGACGCCGGACAGTCCCGGGATCGGAACGAGCTGCAGGATCATGAACGCGATCGAGAAGCAGACGCCGACCGCCGCCATGATCTTCAGGAACGGGCTCGCGTCGCCGTCGCGCTTTGCGGTGACCAGCGTGCTCGCGCAGGTAAAGAAGTATCCGATCGAAGCGCCGATCGCGCTCATGTCGACGAACCAGCCCAGCGCCTCGCGGCCGAGGATCGGTCCCGACAGACTGACCAGAATGCAGAACAGCATCGCGTTCTTCGGCGTGCCGTATTTCTTGTCGACCTTGCCGAACCAGTCGGGCAGATAGCCGTCGCGGCTCATCGAGTACATCAGACGGCTCGAAGCAAGATAGAAGCCCATGATGCCGGAGAGCACCGCGCAGGAAACGCCGAGCCCGACCAGCACCTTGCCGAACGTGCCGAGAAGCTCTTCCGCCGCAACGAGAAGCACCCACTCGCCCGCCATCACGCGGTCCGGCCAGTTTTCGAGCGCCGCCGCCGCAACGGTGTTGTTGGAGATGTAAACGAAGCAGCCGAACGCGATCGCGATGACCATGATGAAGATGACTTTCTTATAGGGGAACTTGAACTCCTCCGCCGCCTGCGGGATCGCGTCGAAGCCGACGTACGCCCACGGCGCGATCGCAAAGGTCGCAAGGATCGCGGACAGAATGCCCGCCGTTCCCTTATGCGCGTAGTTGCCGATCTCCGACGTCGTTGCGTTCGCCGCCATTGCCGCTTTCTTGTCAAAACCCCAGACCGGCTGCATGTTGATGCCGTTCGCCTTTGCGCTCACAAGCCCCGCGATGCAGAGCGTGAACACGCAGATGACGAGCATCGAGGCAAGGATCGTCTGCACGAACGCCGCCTTCTTGACGCCGATGATGTTCAGCCAGCCGAACAGGATCAGAATGAACATGGCGAGCATCATTTCGCCCATATAGATGTCGAAGCCCGCGATGTTGTAGTGGAAGCCGAACTTCAAAATGTCCGCGCTTCCGTCCAGACCGTCGACGATCATGCCGATCGCCGTGCTGTTCATCGGAACATTGGTAAGATACGCCGCGACCAGGAACCAGCCGCAGACGAACGCCATGCGTTTGCCGAAGCAGGCCTTGGTGAACGTGAACTCGCCGCCGGCCTTCGGATGCTTCGGCACCATGTACGCGTAGCTGAACGCGATGATGATCATGACGAGCGCGCCGAGGAACATGGCGATCGCCGTGCCCGCAACGCCGGAATTGGGCAGGAACTTCTTGCCCGGGTTGATGAACGAGCCCCAGCCGATGACACAGCCGAACGCGATCGCCCATACGTGCATCGGCGAAAGCGAACGCTTCAGCGAGCCTTTATTTTCATTTTGATTGTTGTCTTCCTGTTTACGCATTGAAATTCCCCTCTTCTGTCATCCTTTTATACGTCGTACGATCGGTCGATCGCCTTCAGCTCGCGGAACGTGTCGATCTCAACGATGTCCTCGTCGAAGCACTCGCGCACCTCCACCGCGTAATTCTGTTTGCGGAACACGAGCGGGACCTGCTCCCAGTAGCGTTCCTTTCCGCCCGGGGAGTCGTAGACCTCCGGAATGTCTTTTTCCAGTTTCTTTCCGTCCGCCTCGTCCCAGTAGGAAATGCCGACCATCTGCCAGCAGTCCAGTCCGCCGACCTTCTCCTCGGCAATGATCCCGTCCTTGACCGTGAAGCACCAGTCGTCCGTGCGATCCTTTTTGATCGCGAGAAAATCGGACGTATAGTGATACCGTTTGATCACGTCCGGATTGCTGAGCAGCAGATCCGCCTCGAACACGTACGCGTTTTTGAGCAGATCCTTTGCCGCCAGCGCGCTCGAGATGTTGTTCGCCTCGTTAAAGAACGGGTTCTCGAGGAAGCGGATCATCGGGTACTTGTACAGCAGCTGATCGAACTGCTCCGCAAGATATCCGCGGACGATATAGATCTCCGTGACGCCCGCCTTCAGGCACGCATCGATCAGACCGTCGATGATGCGCTTGCCGTGCACGCGCACGAGCGGCTTCGGCGTGTTCAGCGTGATCGGCGCAAGGCGCGAGCCGAATCCCGCCGCGATGAATACCGCGCGCTTCGCCGTATACGGCTCCAGTGCTTCGCGGCCCTTCGCGAGAATGACGCCGCCGTCGGCAAAGCCCTTTTCCTTCAGTTCCTTCATCGTGCGGTTGACGATCCCGAGGGAGTGTCCCGTACGTTCCTGCAGCGCGCGCTGCGTCAGCGGACCTTTCGCTTCGGCAAGCGCGGCGAGCAGATCAAACTGTTTTCTCGTCAAATCCTTTTTCAAAACCGTCTTCTCCTTGTTTTGTTCGACAGCGTGCCGTTTCCGGATCCCGGAAGAAGGCGACGCGCGTCTGTTTTTGCTTTTTTCGGTCGGAAAACGCCGAAAACCGCCGTTTTTCCGTCCGGGACCCCGCCGTTTTCCCGGCGAGTTTGTTCATTTTTCGTCCGTTGCAATGCAATTGTGAACTGCATCTGCGTTATCATAACAGCATCGGCGCGAAAATGCAAGACAGAAATCATGAATTTTGCCTGTTCTGTCGAATTATGATGATCGGGTCCGCTTCCGCGCGAAAAGCCGAAAAAAAGACCCGAAGCGTTGGCTTCGGGTCCCGTTCATCCGCCGTATCAGTGACGGCCTTCGTTTTTCCAGTTTTCGGTATCGAAGATATTGCCGCGAACGGAATACCACTGCGACGCCTTGTACGTATTGCCGTTGTTGACCGCGATATCCCAGTCGCTCGAGATCGTTACGAACTGGTCCTTCTCCTTGGCGCTGCTGTCGACCGCGTTTCCGGTGAACGGATTGACGGGATCCCCGATCAGGTCTTCAAAGGCGAGCGTCGGAACGTCGGCGTTGGTCATGAACCGGTCGTCGACGGTAAACTCGGTGCTGTCGAAGTCCTTGACCAGCAGAAGCGGGTTGTATCCCATAACGTCTTCCCTGCGTCCGGCGCCGAATACCAGATCGTCGTACTGCCGCAGGAAGTGGCCGTGGTCGGCGACGATGATGATGCGCGTATTGTCGTACACGCCGTTTTCCCGCAGATAATCGAGCCAGTTCCCGAGCATGATCATCGCGGCCATATTGATCTCGTAATGCTGCATCTGCTCGGTGGTCTCGACGCGCAGCTCGCGTCCGTCGACCGTGAAGCGGTCCTTGTGCGCCGCGTCGTATTCCTTGTTGTCAACGTGCTGCGCGGGCACGTAATCCGGCTCCTGCAGAAGCTGCGGCTCGTGCGTCATGCTGTTGCTCATCATGATGAACGCGCCCGTGCCGCCGTCTTCGCAGGCGGTGATGGAATTCAGCCCCTCCAGCACCGCGTACGAATTGAGGAACGCCGTGCTGACGCCGTAAGATTCCGAAAGACCGATCGTGTACTGCACGTTATCCTTCTGCACGCAGTACGTGCCCTCCATGTACATCGGGTACTGCAGGAGGATCGGCGAGACCTTCATAAGGCTGAAGCAGAAGAAGTTCCGCTCCCAGATCTCGTTCAGCGTCGTATGCTGCTGATCGAGCAGCGCCGTGCGCATCTGTCCGTGCTCGATGTTGTACGCACGAATGTTCGGATACGCGTCGTAGATCGAAAGATCCGGGATCCAGGTGTATCCCGCGTAGGTCGGCTCAATCACCGTAACGGAATATCCGTTCTCATCGAAGAGCACCGGCATGAGCTTCATCGCCTCGTTGTGCTTTTCGCCGAGCGTCTTGTCCGGGCGCTCGTTCATGGCCTGCGGCGTGTATTCATAGCCGCCGTACAGCGCGGACGCGCCGAAATTCGTGCTTCCGCCGAACGAAAGCGTGTTCGGATAATACGTGAAGCCCGCGAACTGCTCCCGAAGCGCCGGGCGCTCCGCGAACATATACGGCACGTAGCTGCTGATCGCGCGGTCCATCATCAGAACGACGACGTTCTTTTCGTTTTTGCTGAGGCGGATGATCTGACCCACCCCTTCCTGACGGTCTTCGGAAACGGTCTGATTGTTGCGCAGCGCGGTCCGGATCTCGGGATCGGCGGACTTGATGCGCGAAACGTTCATGACGGACAGTCCGATCACCGCGACGCCGAGCACGATATAGCCGATCTGCACGACCACGCGGTTCTTCTTCCAGATGAACCGGAACAGAACGGCGATCGCCGCAAGCACGGCGACGTTGATGATCGCTTCCAGCACGTGCACGGTCATCGGCTGGTCGAACGTCAGCTGCGCGGAGAGCGTGCCGAGGTTCGTGCCGAAGAACATATAGTTGACGATGGCGAATCCCGAAAGGACCCAGACGACGCAGCCGAAGATCGTGCGTCCCTTCTTCGCGGAAAGATAATAGAACAGACCGAACCAGATCACGAACAGGCCGATCGCCAGCAGCACCGCGTTCACGATGTGGAGCATCGGGCCGTGGAAATCCGCCAGATCGACGAACTCGATCGGCGAGGACGCGATCACCGCGGACGGGATCAGCACGCCGGTCAGGATCGACAGAAACATGCAGCCGCTGAAGAACAGACGGAGGCTCGGAACGAATTCCTTCTGTTTCGCCGCCTTCTGTTTTTTCGGCGTCCGTTTCGGCAGCAGGGACAGCACCAGCGGGATCTGGAACAGCAGTCCGATCACGATCAGCGGCACGTAGTCGAGCCAGCCGCCCTTCGGAATGACGATCAGCCAGATGAACGTGAGAACGCCGAGCGCGGAAAGCGTGTAGTTTCTCGCCTTCTTCGGATCCCGGAACGTTCCGATCAGGTTCTTGACCAGCGAGAACAGGTTGTTCATCGTCCAGTACACGACGAGTCCCGACGGGGAATCGTACAAGAGCACGAGGAACAGCGCCGCCATGCCGTACAGCTGCAGCTTGTCCTTCCAGGGAAGACCCTTCGTATAGATATATCCGGAGACGAGATTGATCGCCGTCATCAGGATCGGCAGCACGTTGATCTTCAGACCGCCGATCGTGAGCAGCGCGTCGGGCAGGCTCAGATCGCGGATCGGTCCGAAGGAAAGCCCCTGCAGGATCGTCAGCCCGGAAAGGAACTGATACGCCGCGATGAAAAACGGGATCTCAAGCACCAGCGGCAGCATGCCGCGGAGCGTGTAGTACGGCTTGTAATTGTTCTGACGGTAGTAGGTCTGCAGCATCATGAACCGCTCGTTGCCCGAGAAGCTCTTTTTGATGTGCTTGACCCAGCTCTGCATGCGCTTCTGCTGTTCGCGTTCCTTGTTCTGGATCGCGTCTGCCTGCCGGTACATCGGCAAAAGCAGGAAATTGACGGCAAGGCTCAGAACGATGATCGACAGACCCGCGCTCTTTGCGAACATCCGCGCATAAAAAAATATGAACTCGTATAACAGTTTCAGCGGCCCGATCAACAGCTGAGAGACCGCATGACCGAAAGACATCGATTGCACCTCAATCATCCGGAGAAGCGGCTTCTCCGGAAATTCCTTTTTGATTCTATAACAAATCCGTTTCCATTGCAAGCGGTTTTTCGACAGAAAACCCGTTTCTCCGGAAATCGCGTTTTTTTCGGAATCCGTAAAACCGACCGGCGTTTTCCGTTGTCCTGTATATCGAAAGCGAAAGGAAGTGACAGACAATGACCTTTTTTGAATGGATCCGCAGCGGTCTGCGGCAGGACGCAAATGCGCTGCCCTTCCCGCGGATCGGCAGAAAAGATCGAAAGAAACAGGCGCAAAACCGGCCGAACGGCGATCCCGGACCGGATCGCCGCCCGGTCCCGCAGAAGTGAGACGGAGGCGCGGAGCCCCTGTTCCGCGTCCGGTATACGGAGCAGAGAATCGCTCCGCTCTTGAAAAACCGACAAATCAGGGTTATACTGTCGGTAATGAGGGGACTCTGCACGGGATGCGCGGAACAACCGTTTCGGATCCGACGGCGCATACGGCAATTACCCGGTAATAATACTCGCCGTTAAAAAGGAGAATGCATGGATATTTTTACGGGCGACTATGACTTTTTTGACTATAAAGGCAATATTGAGGGGTACAACGGGCAGGATTACGGCGGATTCGCGCAATACCTGTATCTGATGATCTCGGCGGTGCTGCTGACGGTGCTGCTCGTTTCGCTGCGAAAGACTTCGCGCGAACGCGTGCGCCGGATCATCGGATGCCTCGGGATCTTTCTCGTCGTCTTCTATCTCGGCAAAACGGCGTGGGAATCATACTATGATATCCGGCAGGCAGGCGGATTCAACAAATACCTGCTTCCGTTCGACACCTGTTCGCTCATCATGCCGGCCGCCGTCCTTACGGGCTTCGGCAATGGGCGCGTGCAGCGGATGGCGAAATGCTGGATCGCGACCGGCGGCGTCGTCGGCGGTTTTGCGACCATGCTGTTTCTGAACGCGTTCAAGTATTATCCGTTCCTGTCGTTCGGCGCGACGTACTCGATGGTCTGGCACTTCCTGATGGTCTTCATGGGGCTTCTGGTCCTCGTGAGCGAGCGTCCCCCGGTGCGGTTCCAGCTCGTTGTGCTCGGATACCTGTTCCACATGATCGCGTCGGCGATCGTGATCCCGATCGACTTTATCTTCGGTTTCGACTTCATGATGTACCGCGATCTCGGCGGCGTGCCGTTCTTCGAGGGAATCGCGGGCCGCATGACGGACGCCGGCGTCGGGTTCCTGAATCCCGTTCTGATGCTGGTCCTCTATTTTGCGGCGTTCTGCATCATCTTCCTGCTCGCCGCAGGGATCAAAAACCGTCCGAAACGCGTTTCATCCTCCCCCCTCGCAAACGAATAAAAAGGAGTTCCCCATGATCCGCAAACTGACCTCCCTTGACGCATACAAAGCGTTTGTCGACGATCTGAACGCCGATCCGGCGTTTTCGGATCCGATGCTCTCCACGGACGAGCAGATCGAATACAACCTGCAGCGCGCTTTCGAGGATCCGTGCGATCACGTGCTGGGCGCGTTTGAGAACGATACGATGACCGGTCTGTTCGTGTTCCTGGTTCTGGACGAGGACCGGTACGTCGAAATGCTCGTCGGGCTTTCCCGCTCCGCCGCCGCGTACGAAGAAGCTGCGAACTGGCTTAAGGCGCGCTGTCCGGGCTATCAGATCGATTTCGTATTCAATCCGGGAAACCGCGTGATCCGGGACGTGCTGACGAATCTGGGCGCCGTGTTTGCCGAGGAGCAGAAAAAGATGCTCCTGACCGAAGAACCGCCCGCCGTCGACACGACCGGGATCGAGCCGCTGTCCGACCGGTATCTCGAGCAATACGTCGCCGTGCACAGCACGGACGGCTACTGGACGGGCGACCGGGTCGCAAACGCGCTCGATACGTTCCGCGTCTTCCTCGCGATCGACAACGGGACCGTCGCGGGCTACATCGACGTGACGAAGGACAACGAGGAAAACGAGCCGTTCGATCTGCTGGTCCTGAAGGCGTACCGCCGCCGCGGCTGGGGCAGGAAGCTGCTTGCCGCGGCGATCGAAGCGAACCGGCCGAAAAACATGATGCTGATCGTCGACGTCGGGAACGCGCCTGCGATCGCGCTCTATGCGTCGATGGGCTTTACGGACGTTCCGGAAACGCTCAATCAGCTCGCGACGTGGTACGCCGTCTGAACCGCGGCCGTCCCGAAGGCGAAACGGCCGGTCCCCGCAGCGCTCCGCGCCAAATTCCATAAAACACAAAAAGCCCTCCGCCGAAGCGAAGGGCTTTTCTCTTTTTCCGTTATTCCCGCCCGTCGGCGCCGCGCTGGATCGGACGATGCCGGAATGCCTTGAAATACCGGCTTTTGAATCCGGCATCTCACTCCCACTCGATCGTGGCGGGGGGCTTGCTGGTGACGTCGTAAACGATGCGGTTGACGCCCTTGACCTCGTTGACGATGCGCGAGGACACGCGGTCGAGCACGTCGTAGGGAATGCGCGCCCAGTCCGCCGTCATGAAGTCGTCGGTTTTCACCGCGCGCAGCGCGAGCGTATAGTCGTACGTTCTGCCGTCGCCCATGACGCCGACGGAACGCATCGAGGTCAGCACCGCAAAATACTGCGAAAGCTCTTTGGATACGCCGGAAAGCCGAAGCTCCTCGCGGAAGATCGCGTCCGCCTCGCGCAGCGTGTCGAGCTTTTCCCGCGTGATCTCGCCGATGATGCGGATCGCCAGTCCCGGACCCGGGAACGGCTGCCGCTCGACGAACGCGTCGGGCAGACCCAAATCGCGTCCGAGCGCGCGCACTTCGTCCTTGAACAGCATGCGAAGCGGCTCGACGATGCCGGTAAAGCCGATGTCCTCCGGAAGGCCTCCGACGTTGTGATGGCTCTTGATGACCGCAGAGCTGCCGAGGCCGGATTCGATGACGTCCGGATAGATCGTGCCCTGCACGAGCCAGTCCGCGCCGCCGATCCGTTTTGCTTCCTCCTCGAACGCGCGGATGAACTCCTCGCCGATGATCTTGCGCTTGCGTTCCGGATCGGTCACGCCAGCAAGACGCGAAAGGAAGCGTTCCTCCGCGTCGACGCGCACGAAGCGGATCGGCCACGGCTTGAACGCCTGTTCGACCTCGTCGCCTTCGTTTTTCCGCATCAGGCCGTGATCGATGAACACGCAGGTCAGCCGGTCGCCGATCGCCTCCGCCATCAGCGCCGCGGCAACGGACGAATCCACGCCGCCGGACAGCGCCAGAAGCGCCGTGCCGTCCCCCACCTGCTCGCGGATCTTTCGGATCGCCTCGGTGCGGATATCGCCGACCGTCCAATCGCCCTTTGCGCCGCACACGTCAAAGAGGAACGCGCGCAAAAGCTCGCGGCCGTACTGCGTATGGCGCACCTCCGGATGGAACTGCACGCCGTAAAACCTTTTTTCTTCGCAGGCGATCGCGGCCGTCGGACACACCGCGGTCACCGCCGCCGGCCGGAAGCCCTCCGGCAGCCTGCTGATGTAATCGCCGTGACTCATCCACGTGACCGAATGCTCCGGGATCGCGGAAAACAGCCCGGAATCCCGCGCAAAGGTCGTTTCCGCCTTGCCGTATTCGCGTGCGCCGCCGTCCGGTTCGACCTTGCCGCCGAGCATCTCGGCCATCAGCTGACAGCCGTAGCAGATGCCGAACACGGGAACGCCGAGCGAGAACAGCGCCGGATCGACCTTCGGCGCGCCCTCCGCGTACACGCTGTTCGGTCCCCCGGACAGGATGACGCCGATCGGGTTTTTGCCGCGGATCGTTTCGGCGCTCGCGGAATGCGGCAGGACCTCGCAATAGACGTTCTGCTCACGCACGCGCCGCGCGATGAGACGGCTGTACTGCGCACCGAAATCGAGAATGAGAACGGTATCCATCAGTCGTCCTCCCGGAAGACGATATTGCCGGGCTCGGCCTTTTCGATGATCGCGAGCGAATGCAGATTCACGCCGCGCTCGCGAAGACGGTCGCCGCCGCCCTGAAAGCCCTTTTCGATCGCGCAGCCGATCCCGACGAGCTGAGCTCCCGCCTGCTCGACGATCTCGCAGAGACCTCTGAGCGCTTCGCCGCGCGCGAGGAAGTCGTCGATGACGAGCACGCGCATACCCGGCTTGATCCAGTCCTTCGCAACGAGCAGGGTGACCTTCTTTTTATAGGTGTATGAAATGATCTCGCTCTTGAACAGGCCGCCCTCGATGTTGTCGCTCTTCGCCTTCTTCGCGTAGACCATCGGCTTGCCGTAGCGCAGCGCGCAGATCGCGGTCAGCGCGATGCCGCTTGCCTCGGCGGTCAGAAGGATGTCCACGTCGTCGATGTTGAAATACTTCGCGAACTCGTCCGCAATGTGCGACATCAGCTCGCAGTCCACGCGGTGATTCAGAAATCCGTCGACCTTGATGATATCGCCCGGAAGCACCCTGCCCTCTTTGAGGATCCGTTCTTTGAGTTCCTGCATAGTCCCCTCCCGTAAAATAAAAATCGCAGCAGATCGCTCTGCTGCCAATATCGCAAGCATACGCAAAGCAAGCGCTTCGCGCATACCCGATCTCCCAATAGTCGCGGCTGCGGCGCCGCGGTAGAAACGTCCGGGCCATCCATCCGGACCTATATCGGCAGACTCTGTATTTGATTGATTGTATTATACGCGATGCGGGGCCGGATTGCAAGGGGAAATCCGCGTTTTACGCATTCTTTACCGCATAAAGCCGCTCGTTTCCGCGCCTGTCCGCTTGACTTTTTGAAGCGATGATGCTACAATGCGCGACAAGAAAAAGCGAAAGGAAGCGAACGATTTGAGCAGGACCGAAGCCGTCGAAGCCTACCGCGCGGCACACAAAAAAGCGCTGAAGACCTATCGCGAGGACGCGGAGCACGGACGCTGGCCGTACGTGCAGGTGCTCGACGATCTCCTGGACGTCGCGCACGTCGCCGGGCGCATCGAACTCGGCGTTCTGCAGGTGCCGATCGACCGCATCGTCGGCACGGTCAACGACGGACGCCGCAGCGTCTTTTCGCGTGATTTCATGCCGCTTCCGGAGCCGAACTCCGAATTCGGCACAAAGTGGATCACCCTGTGCGAGGCGCATCTCGACGCCGAGGGCATCCGCGATCCGATCCGCTGCTACGAATACTACGGGGATTTTTACGTGCAGGAGGGCAACAAACGTCTGTCCGTGCTGCGGTATTTCGACGCGCCGTTTATCCCCGCTTCGGTGCAGCGCATCGTGCCCGCGTACGCCGACGACGAAAAAACGCGGCTGTACTACGAGTTTCTCGAATTTTACCATCTCTCCCGCACCTACGCGTTCCGCTTCACGAAGCCCGGCTGCTACAAAAAGCTCGTCGCCGCGCTCGGATTCGAGCAGGACGAGGTCTGGACCGAAGAACAGCGCCGCAGCGTGCTGTCCGACTTTTCGCAGTTTTCTCTGGAAGCGGCGCGCGTGAAGTTCCCCGAGGGCGTCGGCATGTCCGACGCGTTCCTTGCGTGGATCTCGCTCTATTCGCACAACGATTTTTCCGCGCTCTCCCCAGAAACGCTGCTCGCTTCGCTGAACGCGAGCGTAACGGACGCGGATGCGGACGTGACCGTGGCGACCGAAGCGGAGCCCGCAGGCAAAACGTTCCTTTCCCGCATCTACGACGCGATGTTTCTGCCCACCCGCCTTTCCGCGGCGTTCATCCACGAGTTCCCGCCGGAGCAGTCCGGCTGGGTCCGCGGACACGAACAGGGCCGTCTGTTTGCGGAGGAACAGCTGAAGGACCGGATCCGGACGCGGGCGTACGTCGTCGATGCGGACAACGACGCCGACGCGCTTTTCCGAAAAGCGGTCGAAGACGGCGCGCAGGCGGTCTTTGCTACGACGCCGTCGCTGATCGACGCGTGCCGCCGTGCGGCGGCAGCCTATCCCGGCGTCAAGATCCTGAACTGCTCGGTGGCAATGCCTTACCCCGGCGTTCGCACCTATTACAGCCGCATCTATGAAACGAAATTCCTCGCAGGCGTGATTGCCGGCGCATGCTCGCACAGCGACCTTTTGGGTTACGTCGCGTCCGCGCCGATCTTCGGCGTGCCCGCAAGCGTCAACGCGTTCGCGCTCGGCGCGCGGCTCGTCAATCCGCGCGCAGTGGTGAAGCTGCGCTGGTCCTGCACGGAAAAGGATCCGCTGGCCTCCCTGATCCGCGACGGCGTCGACGTGATCAGCAACCAGGAATGGTTTGCGCCGGAAGCGCCGCAGCCGCCGTTCGGATTGATCCGCGTTCACAGCGACGGAACGCCGGAGCCGCTTGCCGCGACCTTCTGGAACTGGGGCGCGTTTTATGAAAAGCTGTTGAACGACATCCTGCAGGGACACTGGGAGGATGAAAGCGCGAACCGCAGCGCAGCCGCGATCAACTACTGGTGGGGCCTGCAGAGCGGCGTGATCGGCGTCACGCCCTCCGACAAGCTTCCCGAGGGCGTCCGCGCGCTCGTCGAAACGCTGAAGGCCGCGATCGTCGAGGGACGGCTCGATCCGTTCCGCCGCGTGATGAGCGATCAGGAGGGCATCGTGCGGAACGACGGCAGCCGCTGGTTCTCCCCGTCCGAGATCCTGCATATGAACTGGCTTTCCGACACGGTCGAAGGCGGGATCCCGCCGTTTGCCGACATCCTGCCCTTTGCGCAGAGTATCGTGCGGCTCCTCGGCGTGTACCGTGAGGAGATCCCTCCGGTAAAGGACGGGCCGATCCTGTGAAGCTTCTTCTGCTTTCCGACGCGGAGGATCCCGCGCTCTGGGATTACTACGTACCCGGACGGCTCGACGGATACGATCTGATTCTTTCCGCGGGCGACCTGGACGCGTCCTACCTTAGTTTTCTGGTGACGATGACGAATCTGCCGGTGTTCTACGTGCACGGCAATCACAACGAAAGCTACGACCGTTTTCCGCCGGAGGGCTGCGAATGCGTCGACGACCGGCTCGTCACGTACCGCGGGCTTCGCATCGTCGGGCTCGGCGGCTGCGGCGTATACAGCGGCGGAACGTACCAGTATACCGAGCGGGAGATGCGGCGGCGCATCGCGCGGCTGAACCGCGCCGTCAGAAAGGCCGGCGGCGTCGACGTCGTGCTCACCCACTGCCCGCCGAGAGGACTCGGCGACGAGGACGATCCCGCGCACCGCGGCTTCGAAGCGTTCCTGCCGATGCTCGACCGCTGGAAGCCGAAGGTCCTCGTGCACGGGCACGTGCATCTGTACTGCGGCACGTCCCGCGAGCGCGCGTACGCCGGTACGCGCATCATCAACGCGTGGATCCGGCATCCGCTCGAGATCGAACCCGGAAAAACCGAATAACGAAGCCCTTTGGGGCTTTTTCTTTTACCGCGGTTTCTTGACACGCCGCGATCCGACGGCGTATAATTTTTATATACAAACGGAAACGGGAATACGGCATGGAAGATCAGCTTACAAGAACGAGACTGCTGCTCGGCGAAGAAGGCGTCGAACGGCTGAAGCGCGCGCGCGTCGCGGTCTTCGGACTCGGCGGCGTCGGAAGCTACGTCGTCGAAGCGCTCGCACGCAGCGGCGTCGGCACGATCGACGTCGTCGACGACGACGTGATCGCGCGCACCAATCTGAACCGCGTCGTCTACGCGGACCGGACGAACGTCGGCCGGCGGAAAACGGACGTCGTGAAGGCGCGGATCGCTTCGATCTGTCCCGAAACGGTCGTGCACGCGCACGACTGCTTCTATCTGCCCGAAACGGCGGACCGCTTTGACTTTTCGCAGTACGACTACGTTGCCGACGCGATCGACACGGTCTCCGGCAAGCTCCAGCTCGCCGTGCAGGCGAAGGAAGCGAACGTGCCGCTCATCAGCAGCATGGGCACGGGCAACAAGCTCGATCCGACGGCGTTCGAGATCGCGGACATTGCGGAGACCAGTGTGTGTCCGCTGGCGCGCGTCATGCGCCGCGAGCTCAGAAAGCGCGGGATCGGGCACCTCAAAGTCGTGTACTCGAAGGAGCCGCCGCTCGTTCCCGAAAAAGCGGAGCCGGAAGACGGCGCGCATCAGAAGCGGCAGACGCCCGGCAGCTGCGCCTTCGTGCCGCCCGTCGCAGGGCTCATCATGGCGGGCGAGATCGTGCGCGATCTCTGCGGGATCAAACGAACGTAAGGCGGCGAAGACCGCGGAAAGGAAAACGATATGCCCGGACCGATGGGCGGACGGATGGGTCCGCACGGGTTTCTGACCGAAGACGAAAAAAAGAACGCGCCGAAGATCAGCTGGCCGCTGATCCGGCGGATCCTTTCCTATCTGAAACCGTACTGGTTCCAGTTCCTTCTGGTGTTTCTGGCGATCCTCGTCTCTGCCGGCATCGGACTGCTGCCGAGCATCATCACCTCGAAGATCGTCGACGACGCGCTGATCAAATACCGGGATATGACGCTGCTGATCAAGCTTCTGGCGGCGGCGTTCGGAACGATGATCGCGTCCGAGGTCATCGGCGTTCTGGAAAGCTACATCAACGCGTGGATCGGAAACAAGATCATCTGCGATATGCGCAACCAGATGTACGGTCATCTGCTGTGCATGCCGCACGCGTTCTTCACGACCGAAAAGCAGGGCGACATCATCACCCGCATGAACAGCGACATCAGCGGCGTTTCGAGCGTGATCTCCGGAACGCTCTCGAGCATCGTCCGCAACGTCACGGTCGTGATCACCACGCTCGTCGCGCTGTTCGTGCTCTCCGTTCCGCTGGCGCTGATCGGCATCGTGGTCATCCCGCTGTTCATCCTGCCGACGCGTTCCGCCGGCAAAACGCGCTGGAAGCTGGCCTCCGAGAGCCAGGCGAAGCACGACGAGATGAATCAGCTCGTCAACGAAACGCTTTCGGTCTCCGGCTCGCTGCTTGTCAAGCTGTTCACGCGGGAAAAGCGCGAAAAGCAGCGCTTCTCGACGGTCAACGACGAGGTCACGCGGCTTGCGATGAAGGAGCAGCGCAGCGGCAAATGGTTTATGGTGATGATGGGCCTGTTCACGCAGATCGGTCCGCTTCTGATCTATTTCGCCGGCGGTTACTTTCTGATCGTCCGCGAGGATCCCACCGTGACCGTCGGTACGATCACGGCGAGCGTCGCGCTGATCAACCGGCTCTACCGCCCGATCCAGTCGCTTCTGAACATCCACGTGGACTTCACGCGCTCGCTGGCGCTGTTCACGCGCATCTTCGAGTATTTCGACATGGTCCCCGCGGTGCGTCAGCCGGAACACGCGCGGCGGCCGATCGTCAGGCACGAAGACATCCGCTACGAGCACGTCGCGTTCTCGTATTCGCCGGAGAAGCCGCTTCTCACCGACGTCAGCTTCACCGTGCCCGCCGGAAAGATGTACGCGATCGTTGGCCCCTCCGGCTCGGGCAAGAGCACGATCGTGAATCTCCTCCCCCGTCTGTACGACGTCTGCGGCGGCAGCGTGAAGATCGGTGACACCGACGTGCGCGACTTCGATCTTTCCTATCTTCGCAAGTGCATCGGCGTCGTCACGCAGGATTCCTATCTGTTCAACGGCACGATCCGCGACAACCTGCTCTACGCCAAGGAGACCGCGACCGACGCGGAGCTGATGGACGCGCTCCGGACCGCAAGCCTCACCGAATTCATCGAGAACCAGCCGGACGGGCTCGACACCGTCGTGGGCAATCGCGGGCTCAAGCTCTCCGGCGGAGAAAAGCAGCGGCTCTCGCTCGCGCGGATCATCCTCAAGAACCCGCATATCCTGATCCTCGACGAAGCGACCTCCGCGCTGGATTCGATCTCGGAGAACGCGATCCAGGACGCGCTGGAACGGCTGATGCAGGACCGCACGACCATCGTCATCGCGCACCGGCTCTCAACGATCCTGAAGGCGGACCGCATCCTCGTGGTCGCGAACGGATCGATCACCGAGCAGGGCACGCACGACGAGCTTCTTGCGAAAAACGGGATCTACCGCGAACTGTACGAAACGCAGTTCCGCACCGTGATCGATCGCGAAACGGAAAAAGCCCGGTAACGGAACTTCTCGGAACAGACCGCATTGCGGTCCGTTTCTGTTTACGCACATTTTTCGCAAACTATTTGCGGAATCCGGTTGAAAACGCGCCGGGTTTCTGTTACGATACGTATAGGAGTATGAGTGGGAGGATTCGCTTTTCATGACGATAGAAAACGTGCTCGGGATCATCGGCGGCATCGCCGTTTTCCTGTTCGGCATCAAGATCATGGGCAACGGCATCGAGCGGCTTGCCGGCGCGAAGCTCAAATCGATCCTGGAAAAACTGACGACGAACCGGTTCCTCGGTCTTCTCGTCGGAACGGTCATCACGGGTATCATTCAGAGTTCCAACGCGGTCTCGGTCATGACCGTCGGCTTCGTCAACGCGGGACTGATGCCGCTGGAGAACGCCGTCGGCGTCATCATGGGCGCCAACGTCGGTACGACGATCACCGGTCAGCTCATCGCGTTCAACATCGACGCGTACGCGCCGATCATCGCGTTCGTCGGCGTCATGGCGATGACGTTCCTCAAGAAGCGTCCGTGGAACGACGTTCTGTATGCGCTCACCGGTCTCGGCCTGCTGTTCATGGGCATGACGATGATGAAGCAGTACATGGCGCCGCTCGCGAACGAGAAATGGTTCGTCGATCTGATCATGAACCTGAACAACCCGCTGCTTGCGGTCCTCGTCGGCACGGCGATGACGATGATCCTGCAGAGCGTATCCGCATCCGTCGGCGTCCTGCAGGCGATGGCGGTCGCCATGAACGGCATGCTTCCGCTTTCGACCGCCATGTATCTGATCTGCGGACAGAACATCGGCTGCACGACCGTTTCGGTGCTCGCCTCCGTCGGCGGCACGAAGGACGCGAAGCGCACCGCCTGCATCCACGTGCTGTTCAACGTATTCGCCTGTCTGATCTGCGTGCTTCTGATCACCGTCTTCCCCGGCGTGGTCGATCTGATCGTATCGATCTCCGGCAAAACGAATTACGCACAGCAGCTCGCGAACGCGAACACGTTCCTGAAGCTCGGCGCGACGCTCATCATGTTCCCGCTCTCGTCGCTTCTGATCAAGCTCTCCCGCCTCATCATCCGCGGCGAAGACAAGCTTGAGGGACGGCGTCTGCTGCACATCGTCGGCGGCAAGGACTTCGGCTCCTCCGTGACCGCGGTCGCCTCCGTCGAGAAGGAGACCGAGCGCATGTACGACATCGCGCACGAGAATCTGCAGAAGGTCTACGCCGCATTGACCGCGCCGCGCAAGGGCGATCTGGACGGCATCAGCGAAAACGAAGAAACGCTCGACTGGCTGAACTCCGAGATCTCGAAGTACCTCGTCGAGATCCACCGCAACGGCCTCGCCGAATCCGACGCGCGTTCGGTCGACCGCATGCACCACGTGATCGTCGACTACGAGCGCATCGGCGACCACGCGAACAACATCGCGGGCTATATCCAGCACATGCGCGAGCGCAAGCTGAACTTCTCCGAAGCCGCCATGGACGAGATCGCGCCGCTGTTCCTGAAGGTGCTGACCATCGTCGAGGACGCGCACACCTGCATGGAGAACCCCAAAGCGATGCCGCTTTCGAACATCGCCGCGCGCGAGCAGGAGGTCGACGATCTCGTCGATCTGTACGAGAACAACCACATCAAGCGACTTTCCGAGGGCAAGTGCTCGGCGGAGATCGGCATGCTCTACGTCGAAGCGCTGACCGACCTCGAGCGTATCTCCGACCACGCGCTGAACATCGCCGAAGCCGGACAGGCGTAAGGCTCCGATCCGTCGAACGCCGTTCGGCAGACCGGTTCCGGGACATAAAAAAAGGACTTCCTTTCGGAAGTCCTTTTTGATTCGGGAGATTGTGATCGCTTGGATCAGACGATGCCCTGCGCCATCATGGCGTCCGCAACCTTCTTGAAGCCCGCGATGTTCGCGCCGGCAACCAGGTTGTAGCCGAGGCCGCACTCTTCCGCCGCTTCGACGGAAGCCTTGTGGATGTTGACCATGATGCTGTGGAGCTTCGCATCGACTTCCTCCGCCGGCCAGGAGAGACGCTCGGAGTTCTGGCTCATTTCGAGACCGGAAACCGCAACGCCGCCCGCGTTGACCGCCTTGGACGGAGCAACGACCATGCCCTTCTGCTCCATCAGGAAGAACAGCGCGTCGTTGGTCGTCGGCATGTTCGCGACTTCGATGTAGTACTTGACGCCGTTCGCTGCGATCTTCTCAGCGGATTCCATGTGCACGTCGTTCTGCATGGCGCACGGCATGACGATGTCGACCTTGCGGCCGAAGGGCTTCTCGCCCGGGAAGAACTCGACGCCGAACTTGTCCGCATAGTCCTGCACGCGGTTGCGGCGGGATGCGTTCATCTCGAGCATGTAGTTGATCTTCTCCTCGGTGACGACGCCGTCCGGATCGTAGATGTAGCCGTCCGGGCCGGAGAGCGTGACGACCTTTGCGCCGAGCTCCGCCGCCTTCTTGGTGACGCCCCATGCCACGTTGCCGAAGCCGGAGACCGCGATGGTCTTGCCTTCGATCGTGTCGTTCTGATGCTTCAGAACCTCGCAGAGATAGTAGACCGCGCCGAAACCGGTCGCTTCCGGACGAATGAGGGAACCGCCGAAGCTGAGGCCCTTGCCGGTGAGAACGCCGTTTTCATACGCGTCACGGATGCGCTTGTACTGACCGAACAGATAGCCGATCTCGCGTGCGCCGACGCCCATGTCGCCTGCCGGAACGTCCACGTTCGGGCCGATGTGACGATAGAGCTCGGTCATGAAGCTCTGGCAGAAACGCATGATTTCCGCATCGCTCTTGCCGGTCGGATCAAAGTCCGCGCCGCCCTTGCCGCCGCCCATCGGGAGCGAGGTCAGGCTGTTTTTGAAGGTCTGCTCGAAGCCGAGGAACTTCATGACGGACAGGTTGACGTTCTTGTTGAAACGGAGGCCGCCCTTGTACGGTCCGATC
Organism: uncultured Clostridia bacterium; assembly: GCA_946411635.1. Classification (GTDB taxonomy): domain Bacteria; phylum Bacillota; class Clostridia; order Christensenellales; family CAG-138; genus UBA3792. The sequence goes on from CAMKES010000002.1 coordinate 310,667, forward strand.
GCGCTGTTGAACTGGACGCGGAAACCGCGGTTCACGCGAACTGCACCTGCATCGTCCACCCACGGTACGCGGAACTCGATGACGCGCTCCGGCTCGACCATGCGCTCGAGAAGGCCGGCCTTCTCGTATTCGGGATGACGGGAAACGATGACTTCCAAGGATTTCAGAACTTCTTCAACGGTCTGAAGGAATTCCGGCTCGTTCTTGTCGCGGCGTTCGACGTCCGCGAGGACACGTTCGATATAGCTGTTCATAGCTCCTCCGAAATTGTATTATTTTGGGAAAGGTCCCAACAGATTTATGATACCACTTTGCGGATAAAAGTCAACCGACAGACGCGCCGTTTTATCCGCAAATACAGAATATATTTTCATCCGCTCCGTCTCATCCCGAACAGAAAAAAGGCCTCCCTTTTGTCGGGAGGCCGCGAAGGAACTTACCGCGCCGTGCGGATCAGGATCACCGGCGTACCCTCCCTGATCGGCTCGGAAAGCGTCGGATTGCACGCCTTCACGCGCGCGGTCGGCACGCCGAACCGCTTTCCGATCGAGAACAGCGTTTCGTCCGGATCCGCAAACCATACGAGCATGTTGGAATCCGTTTCGGGAGGCGTTCCCGGTCCGAGCTCCGCCACGCACGAAAAGTCGATCCCCCTGTACCATTCCGCATCGACCGAAACGGTCACGGAGAGCGCAACGCTGCGCCCGCTCCCCGACACCTGCGCGTCGTACGCCCTGACCCGCGGGATCAGAAGCGTTCCCTTCGCCTCCGTGTCGAACAGCATCGGCAGCTCGTGCGTGAAGCTCTGCTTCATGCCGTCGTCGTCGCGGTAAACGACCGTTACGGCAAGCACGCCCTCGATCACGCCCTTTCCGTTTTCGACGGCGGCGCGCGTCACCGCGGGCCGAAGCGCGGCGTACAGCGGCAGATACGCGTCCTTCATATGCGGCGGCACCGGCACGGTCTCGCCGAGCTGCACCGTCTGGCTCCACGCCGCTTCGTAGTTCAGCGCGTTTTCGTGCGCCGCGCTGCACGAAAAGCTCCCCGCCGTATCGTACGCGTCGGTCAGGATCCGCTGCGTATCCGAGCTGCTCCCGTACACGCCGATCGAAAGCGCCGCGTCGACCGAAGCGGATCCCTCCTCCTCGACCGTAACGGACAGCGAGGTAAGCGACGCCGCGGCAAACGCATTCTCTCCGGGTTCACAGCCGATCACGTCGGAAAACGGCACCGAATACCGCTCCGCGCGAACGCCGCCGTCCGAACCGCCGAACAGCACGCAGAGCTTCAGCTCGCCCTGCGGGATCATGCCGTCCGTGCCCTTGACCAGTCCGTTGATCAGCGGCGTTCCGCTCGCGCCGATCACCGTCATGCCGCGCGGGGCGTCGATCGTCTCGCTCAGCCGAAGGCTGTGCGCGCCGAGCAGCGTGCGCCGTCTGAGCGTCACGCCCGCCGTTCGGATCTCCGTTTCCGGCGCGTCTTCCAGCCCCGTGATGCAGGGGATCTGCTCCGTGCGGAACACGACCGTGCGCAGCTGCACCGTCGCCTGCATCCGCAGTCCTCCGTCCTCCCGCCGGAGGCTGCACGCGGGGATCTCCGGGTTCACGCGCGCGGTCATCTCGGGGGTCACGCCGTCCATGCGGATCGTGTGCGTAAAATCCGCCGACGCCTCGAACGCGTACGGCATCCGTTCCGCCGACTCGACCGTCGGGCGGATCGTCATCACACCGGTCACGACGACCGCGCCTTCACGGCAGGCGATCTCCCTGACCGTCGCCTCGCACTCGGCGGACAGCACCCGTTCCAGCGTCTTTCCCTGCGGCAGCGGGATCGCGCTCTCCATCTGCGCTTCGGCGACCGTTTCGCCGAACAGCCGTTCCGTTAAAAGCGTTGTTTTCCGTATTTCCATATCGAACACTCCTTTTCGGTCTTCTCGGCAAAGAATATGCGCACACATGCCGAAACTTGCGCTTTTGCTTGCGTTTTTCCCGCGCGCGGGATATAATGATATGCGAGAAAGTTTGCGGGAGGCAAGACCGATGGCGGCAAAACTGCGCTATACGCTGATGCTGCGCGTGTACGGCGAGGAGAAGATCTTCGGACCCGGCATTGCGGAGCTTCTGGAACGCGTCGACCGGACGCATTCGCTCCGGAAGGCGACGATCGAAATGGGCATGGCGTACTCCAAGGCGTGGCGGATCGTCAAGACCGCCGAGAACGCGCTCGGCTTTCCGCTGCTCGAATCGTCCGTCGGCGGAAAAGGCGGCGGCAAAGCGCTGCTGACGGACCGCGGCAGACGGTTCCTCGTCGCGTACCGGAAGTTCGAATCGGTCGTGCACGCGTACGCGGACGAGATCTTTGAGGACATATTCGGGGAGGATTCGGAATGAAGTTTTATAAGGTGCACGGACTCGGAAACGACTTCGTGCTGTTCGACGGGCGCTTTGAGCCCGACGTCGACTGGAACGCGCTGACCGTGCGCGTGTGCGACCGGCACACCGGCGTCGGCGCGGACGGCACACTGATCCTGCTGAACTCCGACGCTGCGGACGTGCGGATGCGCATCATCAACGCGGACGGCAGCGAGGCCGAGATGTGCGGCAACGGCATCCGCGCGTTTTCACGCTACGCGTTCGAGAACGGCGTCGTGCACGGTACGGAATTCACCGTCGAGACCGGCGCCGGCGTCATGAAGCCGCGCGTCATCCTGAAGAACGGCCGCGTGGACGGCGTGCGCGTCGATATGGGCGAGCCGCTGCTCGACGCAAAGGACGTCCCCGTCGCGGTCGAAGGCCGCGCGATGGAATTTCCGCTGACCGCGAACGGCCGCACGTTCACCTGCTCGTCGCTGCGCGTCGGCGTGCCGCATACGATCGTGTTCGTCGATCTGCTCGACGAAGCCGACGTGCCGGTCTACGGTCCGCTCATCGAGCGCGATCCGCTGTTCCCCGAGCGCACGAACGTCGATTTCGTGCAGGTGCTCTCCGACAAGCGCGTGAAGATGCGCACGTGGGAGCGCGGCTGCGGCTGTACGCTCGCCTGCGGCACGGGCGCGTGCTCCGCTGCGGTCGCCTGCGTGCTCGCCGGAAAGACCGGCCGCACCGTTTCCGTCGAGATCGCGCTCGGCGCGCTGCTCATCGAATGGTCGCCGCTCGACAACCACGTTTACATGACCGGCCCCGCGGAGATCGTCTTCGCCGGCGTCTGGAACAACTGAACCGCATACAAAATAACCGCCCCGAATCGGGGCGGTCTTTTTTCGTTTATCCGCGCAGCATGCGCATCAGAAGACACCAGGCGGCAAGCGATCCCGCCGCAAGACCGAGGATGAGACCGAGGATCGCGCGCGGCAGACCGCGCTTCTCACGATCCGTTACGCGCGCCGAGATCCCCAGGATCCCGAGACAGACCGCCGGCGGCGCAAGAAAGAACGTCGCGGCGGCTGCGGCGTACAGCAGCCGCAGATCGAGCCGGAAGTGCCGGCACAAAAGCGTCAGCGCGGCGAACGCGGCGGCAAGCAGTCCGAGCACGAGCGCCGCGGTGCTGCGCTTGCTCCGCGTTTTCAGACGCGGCGTTTCGAATTCAGGACGCGGCATGCTCCGTTTCCTTTCGCGCTTTGTTGCGCTTTCTGACCCACATCAGCACGTACCAGAGAATGATCAGCACCTGGAACACGGCGGCGACCATAAACAGCATCGCCACGTGTTTGGTCCCCGCGATCGCGAGGAACGAAACGAAAACGGCGCCGCACAGCGACCACACCAGCGCGGACACGGCGATCGCCTGATACAAAAGCCCGCCCCATTTATGGCTGAAAACCACGAGAAGAATCATGCTGACCGGCACGGCGTAGATGAACGCGAGCCAGCGCACATTGATATTCAGAAGATAACATACGAAGAATCCGATCGCGCCGACGAAGAACGCGAGCCCGATCGAGATCAGCGTGATGATCAGATGGCGCCCCTTCTGTTCGCGCTGGGAACGCACCAAAGGCCCCTCGCGCAAAAACGCGTCGAGCGGGATGTCGTACAGATCGGCAAGGCGGCACAGCACCAGAAGGTCCGGCATGCCGTCGCCGCGCTCCCACTTCGAGATCGATTTATCCGAATAATTCAGTTTTTCCGCAAGCTCCGCCTGGGTGAGCCCGGCGCGCTTCCGATAGGCCGCCAGCTTTTCCGCGAGTACGGAACGAATTCTGCTTTCTTCCATTTTTATCCCTCAAAACGCCCGTATTTCGGGGATTCTACTCTCGGTAGAGCGGGGTTTTTGCGTCTCTACCGGACCGTTTCCGGGCGATAGACGCCGGAAGCCCCGAAATAGGGTGTCATTTCTTAAAGATGTGTTTATTATAATGGCAGAATCGATTTTGTGCAAGTCCGATTTCTGTCAAAGGGAGGTCTCAAATGCAAACAAATCGTGTCATCTCCGTTTTCGGCGATTCGATCCTCAAGGGCGTGCGGCTGCTTTCGGGCACGACGCGCTACGGAACGACCGACGATATCGGTCTCGAATCCATTGCAAAGCAGCATGACTGGACGCTTCAGAACTGCTCGCGCTTCGGCTGCACGATCCGGAAGGGCGAGCTGCTTTTGAACCGGCAGCTCGAAAAGGGCGACGCGCCGGACGCGGTGCTTTTAGAGTACGGCGGCAACGACGCCGACTTCCGCTGGGCGGAGATCGCCGAGCGCCCTTATGACGAGCATCAGCCGAACACGCCGCTGCCGCTCTTTATCGAAACGCTGCGCCGCATGATCGAAACGCTGCGCGCGCACCGCGTCAAGCCGGTGCTCACCACGCTGCCGCCAATCCTTTCGGAACGCTATCTTGACTGGATCACGCGCAGCGGACTTTCAAAGGAACACATCCTCACCTGGCTCGGCGACGCGAACGCGATCTACCGGTATCAGGAAAAATACTCGCTCGCCGTCGAACGCCTCGCCCGCGAAACGGGCTGTCCGCTCGTCGACCTCCGCAGCGCGTTCCTGGAAAAGCGCTCGCTGCTGCCCTATCTCTGCGAGGACGGCATCCATCCGAGCGACGCGGGACAGCGGCTCATCCACGACGCGCTCTCCGCGGCGGCCGCGAACATCTGATTTCTTTCTCCTGTAATATGCGAAAACGGCACGGGTTTCTTCCGTGCCGTTTTTGCGTAATGATTTTGTGATCGTCAGTCCGCGTAATTGTTGAAGTAGTTCTGGACCAGAACGATCGGCGTGCCCTTGTCGCCGCTGCCGCTCGTCAGATCGCACAGCGAGCCGATCAGGTCGGTCAGCCGCCGCGGCGTCGTGCCCTGCGAGTCCATCTTCCCCTTCAGATCGCGTTCCTTTTCGCGGATGCGCGCGCGGATCGCGTCCTCGAGCTCTTTGCCGGAAAGCGCCTTGAACTCATTGTCCGCAAGGTATTTGAGCTTCAGTTCGTTCGGCAGCCCCACGAGCCCGTCGGTATATCCGGGCGAAACCACCGGGTCCGCCAGCTCCCAGATCTTGCCGACCGGATCCTTGAACGCGCCGTCGCCGTAGACCATCGCCTCGACGTGTACGCCCGTACGCGAGAGGATCTCGCGCTGGATCGCGTTTGCGACCTCGCGCGCGTTTTTCGGGAACAGCTTCACGACGTTTTCCGTCGCCTTGTTCGAGCCCAGAAGCCCGTATTCCGGCTGACAGCCGCTGCCGTTTCTCGGCGCGCTCATGACGTCGCAGAGCGTCAGCACCTTTTCCGCGCCCGCCTTTTCAAGCCGTCTTGCCGTGCGCGCGCGCTCATGGATGTTGCTGACGAGCACGCGGCCGGTATACGGCAGAACCGCGGTCGGATCGTTGCCGAGCAGGATCACGGCCTCCGCGCCCTCCTCCTCGATCAGCGAGCGATAGTACGCAAGGTAGTTCACGCCGGTGAACGGATGCTTCGGCTCGCCGAACCGCGCGACGAATTCCGCCTCGGTGAACGTATCCGTGTACGGATTCACGCCCGCGTCGAACAGCGCGTCCTCGTCGATCAGATGGTTGCCTTCCTCGTCCGCCGGATAGGAAAGCAGCACGACGACCTTCTTCGCCCGTCTCGCAATGCCGCGAAGGCAGATCGCGAACCGGTTGCGGCTCATGATCGGGAACACGACGGCGACCGTGTCGCCGAGTTTTTCCCGCACGTCCGCGGAGATATCGTCGACGGTGCAGTAGTTGCCGTCCGCACGCGCCACGACCGCTTCGGTCACCGCGATCACGTCGCGTTCCTTCAGCTGAAATCCATCCTTCTCCGCCGCCGCCAGAACCGAATCCGCAACGATCGTTACGATGTCGTCGCCCTCACGGATGATCGGCGCTTTGATGCCTCTTGAAATCGTACCGGCCATATCAAGGTCCTCCTTCCGGTCTGAAAAACAAGTATTACGTTACACGACGATGCGGCGCTTGTCAAGAGAAAACGTGTGCCGCAAATGAAAAAGAGCGCCGACGCGCTCGGTTCGATCCGTTCGGATCATTCCGCTCCGACCAGCGGAAGGAAGTTCGATTCGTCCGTTTCGGTCGCCGCGGCAAGTTCCGCGACCAGCACCTGACGTGCGGTCAGATACATCTTGCGCTCGCCCGCGGACAGCCCGCGTTCGCGATCGCGCCGCATCAGGCACTTGACCACGTCCGCAACGACCATGATGTCGCCGCCGCGCAGCTTGTCGAGATTGTCGCGATACCGCTGGTTCCAGTTGTCGCTCTCCGCCGAACACTCGTCGTTCTTCAGAAAACCGACGACGCGCGCGCAGGTCTGCTCGTCCGCAAGCGCCCGAAGCCCCACCTGCTCGGCATTTTTGACGGGCACCATCGCCGTCATCCGGCCGATCGTAAACCGAAGCCGGTAGTAAGACGCCGTCTCTCCGAGAATCGTTTGTTCTTCGATCGCCTCTACCACGCCGACGCCGTGCATCGGATAGCAGACGAGATCACCGATCTGAAACACCGGAACCCCTCCTTCCCTGATTCATCAGTTTTATTATAACGGAAAAAAAGGGCTCCTGTCAAATAAAAAATTTATACAATATCATATGAAAATGGTTCTGTCAAGAAAAATTTACAAAAAAAGCGGCGCTTCCGCGCCGCTTCGATCCGTCAATCCAGCGGGTCGTCCCGATAACTCAACAGGAATCTTGCGCTCTTCCGCTCGTACAGCCGCTCCGCCAGCGCGTCCGCAACGGGGATCAGGATGCGTTCGTGCTCGCACTGCACCGGCGCGACCGTATGCATCCGTCCGGTCAGACTGAAGTTCAGGCAGGCGCAGTGATGCCGGCAGCGGTCCGCGATCGCGCAGCCCTCGCAGTCCGGCTCCGGATCGAGCGACGCGCGGTAGATCGCACGCTGCTTTTCCGTGTCGATCCCGTGTTCCACGTCGCCCATGCGATAGTCCGGAAGATCCAGGAACTGGTTGCACGGATAGATCGAGCCGTCCGGCGCGATCGACGGCTGCCGCATGCCGAGCCGGCATTCCATGCACGGACGGTCGTTCAGATATGCCGAGATCTTGGACAGGAAATTGAGATACAGCAGCGGCCGCGCATCGTCGAAATGCGCGTCGGAGAGATCCGCAATGCGTTCATACTGCGTCTTCAGCACCGCCATGGACGCGTCGTCCCATCCCGCGCCGACGCGATAGTCGATCGCCGTATTGATGCGGGAAAAGCCCCTCCGATACAGCCATTCGACCGATTCCGCCATGCGGTCGACGGTCGACGGCATGACCGTCTGCATCGCGACGGCGTTCGGCTGGTATCGGAGCAGCAGATCGACGACCGGTTCAAGCCGTTCCGCCGTCGGGCTCCCGTCGCGCGTGACGCGCTGTACGTCCTGCAAAAGCCCGTCGTGCGAGAGCGCGACGTCGATCCGGTGTTCGTCCGCAAACCGCAGAAACGCCTCGTCCAGCAGCGTGCCGTTGGTCGTCATTTTGAAGCGCAGGCCCGTGCCCGTCTTCTTCGCCTTTTCCGCCGCGTAACGGACGAGCGATTCGATCGTCGCGCGCTCCAGCAGCGGCTCGCCGCCGAACAGCGAAAAACCGTTCTTTTCGTGCCCGTACGAGAACGCGAGATCGACGGCCCGTTTTGCCGTCTCCTCCGTCATGCGGCGCTTTGCGTGCGTTTCGTAACAATAACGGCAGCTGAGATTACAGTCTGCCGTCAAATGCAAGGTGAAATTCATATGCGCTCCTTACGGTTCCGGGGTGTCTTCCGGCACGATGATCTTGCCCTGAAGCGCGGGCTCCCCGCGCGTAAACTCGTCGTCCGTTTCCTCGACCGCGGGTTCTCCCTCGAGCATCGGTTCCTCGGTCGGGAGTTCGTAGCCGACCTCGCCGTCCAGCACGAGCTCGTCGGTCGGCTGCGCTTCCGGAGCATTTTTGCCCGTATGCGTAAGCTCGCAGCCCGCCGTACCCGTCAGCGCGACCGCGGCGGCGGTCGTGAGGATCGCGCCCCGGATCAGTTTTCTCGGATAATTCGGACGGTAGTCCTGGACTTGTTTCTGTTTCATCCGGTCTCTCCTTATTCAAAATCGTCGCCGATCATCACGTCGCCCGAAAGCGCCAGATCGTCCGGTTCCTCCGTCGGTTCCACGGGGACGATGCCCTCCGTGCGCAGCTCGGTGTCCGGCGGCATCGTTCCGATATAGCCGAGCTCCATCGGCTCCGGCGTCGGTTCAAGGATCTGCGGCACGCCGCCCGTTATCGGCTTCCACGAAGCCTTCTCCGCGCATCCGGTCGAAGCGCCGACGGCAAGCAGGGCCGCCGCCGCGAGCGCGGCGCCGCGCAGGACTTTTTTCGGATATTTCGGCGCGTAGCCGGTCAGTTTCTGCTGTTTCACGGTTCGGTTCTCCTTTTCGGTTCTCAAAAGGAATACCGCGCAAACGCCCGAACGGTTGCAAAAAAGGGAAACGAATGATTCGTTTCCCTTTCGTTTTGATCAGTCCTCGCTCGTTTCGAGGCTCATGTCCATCAGACGCTTCAGCACGCGGTGATCGAACATCGAGCTCATCGGCGCGCGGTCGTGGATCGTCTTGACCGCCTGCGCGAACATCGGCGCCGCCGAGATCGTGCGCAGCTTGGTGCTCTCGTTCGCCCACGGGCACTCGAGCGTGTCGGTCGAGACGAGCCATTCGTAATCGCTCTCCTCGATGCGGTGGATCGCCTTCTGCGTCATGACGTTGTGCGAGAGCGCGCCGAACACGCGCTTTGCGCCGTTTTCCTTGAGCGCTCTTGCGATGTCGACGAGCGTGCCGCCCGTGATCGAGAAGTCGTCGACGACGAGGCAGTTCTTGTCCCTGACGTCGCCGATGATGTTCAGCACCTTCGCGTCGCTCTTATGATCGTAGCGCGTCTTGTCGCCGATCGCGACCGGCACCTGCAGCGCCGTTGCGAAGGAATGCACGCGCTTTGCGCTGCCCGCGTCCGGAGAAACGACGACGAGATCGTCGTTCACGATGCCCTGACGCTTGACGTATTCGATGAGCAGCGGACGGGCGGAAAGGTGGTCGACCGGCTTCTTGAAGAAGCCTACGACCTGATCCGCGTGCAGGTCCATGAACAGCACGCGGTCGACGCCGATCGCTTCGATGCAGTCGGCGCAAACGCGCGCGCGGATCGAAACGCGGGGCTCGTCCTTTTTGTCGCCCTTGGCATACGAGAAATACGGAATGATCGCGGTGACCGAGTTCGCGCTCGAACGCTTGAACGCATCGATCCAGAACAGCAGCTCGGTGAACTCGTCGTTCGGCTCGCGGCCGATCGGCTGCACGATATAAACGTCCTTATCGCGGATCGACTCATTGATGCGGACGAAGATATTTCCCTCGTCGAACATGATCGTGGTCGCGTCGCCCATCTGTGCGCCGAGATAGTCGCACATCCTCTGCGCGAACGGCTTGCCCGTTCTGCCTGCGAAGATCTTGATGATTCCGGATCCCGTATACATTTGTTTCCCCATACCCCTTCTCAATCGTATTTGCCTATAGCAAGATAAGTATATCACACCCGTCCGAAAAGGGCAACCGTTTCCGCGTCATTTTTCGACGCCGCGCGTCTCTTCTTTCAGAAGCACGGCGCGCATTTTTTCCAGCGCCTTTTTCTCGATGCGGGAAACGTAGCTTCTGGAGATGTTCAGCGCGTTCGCGACCTCGCGCTGCGGCATCGGCGCCGTTCCGTTCAGTCCGAACCGCAGCGACAGGACGGTGCGCTCGCGTTTGGAAAGCGCTCGCCGCATCACGTCCGCCAGAAAAACGGCGTCCAGCCTGCCCTGCACCTGTTCAAACACGTTGTCCTCCTCGGTGCAGACGAGATCGGCAAGCTTCAGCTCGTTTCCTTCCTTGTCGGAGCCGACCGGCTCCTCGATCGAGACCGTTTCGACGAGCTTGCGGTCGCGCCGCAGGCTCATCAGGATCTCGTTTTCGATGCAGCGCGCGGCGTACGCGGAAAGCGAACCCTTCGATTCGGAAAACGTCGAAACCGCCTTGATCAGCCCGATCGTGCCGATCGAGATCAGATCCTCGCGGTCCTGCTCCGACTTCTGATACTTCTTCGCGATGTGCGCCGCCAGCCTGAGATTATGCACGATCAGCGTTTCGCGCGCCTCCTCGTCGCCCGCCTCGAGACGCTTGATCCACGCCCGCTCCTCTTCCTTCGACAGCGGCTTCAGAAACGATCCGTTCGAACCGATCGCGCCGATGAACACGATCGTCTGCAGCAGTACCCACAAAAACGAAAACATACCCTTTCCTCCTCGGAAAAGGGTATGTCGAATGTTCGGGGATCAGAACGAACGCTCAGTTCCAGAATTCTTTGTATTTTTCGACGTTCGCCTTATGCTCTTCGTAGGTCTTGGAGAAGACGAGCTTGCGGGTCTCCTTCGGGTTCGCGTTGCAGAAGTACAGGTAGCCCTCCGAGAGAAATTCCTCGTCGGGATACAGCGCCGCGCGGATCGCCGCCGCGCCGGGATTGCAGATCGGCCCGATCGGCAGTCCGTCGTTCAGATAGGTGTTGTACGGGGATACGATCGCCATCTCGTCCGCGGAAAATGCGTACCGGTCCTGTCCGGTGATGTAATTCAGCGTCGCGCACGACTCGAGCTTCATGCCGTTCTGCAGGCGGTTGTGGAACACAGCGGACACCTTGGTGAAATCCTCCGGATCGCCCGCCTCGCGCTCGATGATCGACGCGAGCGTCATGACCTGGTCGCGGGTGAGATTGAGCTCCTGCGCGCGGTCGACCCATTCGCCCGAATAGATCTCGTAATAGCGCGTCAGCATCTTGTCGAGGATCTCCTCCGGCGTCGAGTCGACGTAGATATCGTACGTATCGGGGAACAGATATCCCTCCAGCACGTAACGCCGCTCGCCGGCGTTCGACAGCTCGGCGATGAACGGATACTTCGAGAACGTCGCGGAGTCCCTGCACAGCGCGAGGAACGTCTCCGGATCGGTCGTGATCTCCTTGCTGTCGCGCAGGATCGCGGCGATCTCCTCCACGGTCCTGCCCTCGGTCACGACAAGCCGCGTCGTCTGCCGCATCGGGTTGCCCTCGGTCAGCACGTCCACGATCTCGGGGATTGTCATGTTCTTGCTGAGCCGGTACGTGCCCGCCTTCAGGCTGTTCGCTTTCCCGACGAAGTCGACGTAGATCTTGAACGAGGAGCTGGAAACGATCAGTCCCTTTTCTCCCTCGCCGCACGCGTGATACAGAAGATCCGCGATCTTTCCCGCGGACGCGTTCTGCGGGATCACGACCTCGTACGGCGTGGCGTCGTCCGGATCGACGGCGGCGATGTAATGCGACAGAACGAACTGCACCGCAACGATCACGATCACGGCAACGAGACCGATGCTCAGAAGCCACGTAGCGATCGGTCTTGCGTAGTGCCAGAAGCGCTGCCATCTCAGGCGCACGGCGCTCAGTTCGGTTTTGTCGTCCCGTTTCATAGGTCCAGTATAGCACCTGCCGGCGTTTTTTTCAAGCGGTCACGCTTCCAGCGCGCCGAGGTCGAGGTCCACCGCCTTCGCAAGCAGCTTGTAGATCTCGCCGAGCAGCGCGTTCAGGCGGTATTCCGCCATCAGGTACGCGGCCGCGGCGGGATCGAACTGCAGCAGCTCGCCGAGCTTCTGCAGCTTTTCCGTCGCCTCCGGATCGGGCGTTCCCGCGACCGCGGACGCCTGGATCTTCATCCGAAGCGAATAGAATTCGTCCAGGAGCTTCGCCGTCGTTTCGGACGCGTAGGCGCGTTCCTTCGCGTCGCGGTACGCCGTGTATTCCTCCGATGCGCGGAGCTTGTCCGCAAGCAGTTTTGCGTCGTCCATCAGCATATGCTCATTCCTCCGTTCCTTCCGGCAGCCTGACGTTTTCCAGATACCATGCGTGGTTCTCCTCCGTCCATTCGGAAAACAGCGTGTTGAAATCCTTGCCGAGCGCTTCTTCGCGGACGCCGTATTTCATGAGACGCTCTTCCTTATACCTCCATCACGATCGGCAGGATCATCGGCGTACGGCCTGTCCGGTCGTACAAAAACGACTTCAGGCGATTTTTGATCGCAGTCTTGATCGCGGGGTATTCGCCCTTTTCGCTCGATTCGAAGCGCTTGCTTTTCTCATACACGAGCGCGCTCGCTTCGCTGATCAGCGGCTCGTTGTCGCGCATGTAGATAAATCCGCGCGAATACAGCTCGACCGGCGCAAGGAGGCGTCCGGTCTCCGCGTCGAGCAGAACGACCGCCGCGACCAGCCCGTCCGCCGAAAGCGATCGGCGGTCGCGCAGCACGACGTCCTCGATGTTTCTGAGTCCGTCGACCATCAGGCTTCCCGCCTGCACCGTTCCGCTGACCGCGCCCTTGCGCGCGGAAAGCTCGATCACGTCGCCGTTGTGCGCGATGAACGTGCGTTCCGGCGCGACGCCCTGTTCCTTCGCAAGGTCCGCATGCATCTTGAGATGCCGCGCCTCGCCGTGCACGGGAATAAAGTATTTCGGCTTGATGATCTCAAGCATCAGCCGGAGCTCGCCCATGCAGGCATGTCCGGATACGTGTACGTCCGCCATGCGGTCGTAGACCACGTCCGCGCCCTTTGCGTACAGCGCGTTGATCACGCGCGACACGCCGCGTTCGTTGCCGGGGATCGCGCTTGCCGAAATGATGACCGTATCGCCCGCGCCGACGTTCAGCTTGTGCGTGGAGTTCGCCATGCGGAACAGACCGCTCATCGGCTCGCCCTGGCTGCCGGTCGTCATGACGCAGACCATTTCGTCCGGAATGTTCTTCAGATGCTCCACGCGCACGATCTTGTCCGCGGGAATGTGCATGTAGCCGAGCTCCTGCGCGATCTTTACGATCTGCTCCATGCTGCGGCCCTGGAAGCATACGACACGCCCGTGCGCGATCGCCACGTCCGCGACCTGCTGCATGCGGTACACGTTCGACGCGAAGGTCGCCACGATCACGCGGCCCTTCGCCCGGCCGAAGCATTGCTCGAACGTTGCACCGATCTCCTTTTCGCTCTGCGTAAAGCCCGGGCGTTCGACGTTCGTACTGTCGGACATCAGCGCGAGCACGCCGCGCGATCCGTAATACGCAAAGCGGTTGATGTTGATCGGCTCTCCGTCGATCGGCGTCAGATCGATCTTGAAGTCGCCGGTGTGGATCAGCGTGCCGATCGGCGTGCGGATCGCAAACGCGACGGCGCCGGCGATCGAATGTCCGGTCTTGATGAATTCGATCTGGAAACACCCGAGCGTGACGGTCTCGCCCGGATCGACGTCGACGATCTCGACGTCCGTCAGATGATGCTCGTCCAGCTTGTGCCGGATCAGAGCGTTCGTAAACCGCGTGCCGTAGATCGGGCAGCGGAAGCGTTCCATTGCGTACGGGATCGCGCCGATATGGTCCTCATGGCCGTGCGTGATGCACATGCCGCGAATGCGATCCGCGTGTTGTTCGAGGTAGGTCATGTCGGGGATGACCACGTCGATCCCCGGCATCTCCTCGTCCGGAAAGATCAGTCCGCAGTCGATCACGAGGATATCGTCCCCGTACTCGACGACGGTCATGTTTTTGCCGATCTCTCCCACCCCGCCCAGCGGGATGATCCTGAGTTTATGTCGCATAAAATGTGTCAGTGTCAATTCCTTTCTTCAATCGACGCGTCCGTAGAAAAACAGATTCCCGCCGATATCCTTGTAAAACCTGCGCCCGCCCCAGCTTTTTCCGAGCCGGGACGCGCAGAAGAAGAGTACGTTTTCGGGCAGATCGAGATTGCCGTACAGAAACACGTCCCGCGCGGCTTCCACGATCTCCTCCGGCGGCTCCAGTTTTTTGAAGCCCTTGTGATGGATGACCGAGAACTGTCCCCTGCGGTAGGCCTCGGTCGCGATGTCGGTCACGCCGCCGCCGAACCGCGGCGCGACGCAGCGATTGTAGAGCACGCACAGCACCGCGCGGTACGCGCGCTCGTTGCTGCCGCCCGCTTCCAGATACGCGACGCGCGCGGCAAGCACGAGGTCCTCGTCGGTGACCGCGTACGTCCGCGCATAGCGTGACAGCGGACGCATGCCCCTGTGCCGCAGCGTTCCGTCGGAAGCGGCAAACGCTTCCGCGGCGTCCTCCGGCTCCTGCCAGAGGATCCAGTCGGGATCCGGCTCGTTCGGAACCGGCGGTTCGGACTCCGCCGCCGCAGGCGGCAGCGGCAGAAGCATGCAAAGACAGAGCAATCCGATCAACAGGCGTTTCATCGTCCGTCCTTTCCCGGGCGGACGCCCGCCCGTTACAAGATGTACTTCGAAATGTTGTCCTCACTCCATTCCGCGGACAGATGCGCGTCGACGTAGGCGCCGTCTACGACGACGTCGATCATCGGATGCTGACCGTTCGCGTTGAAGGAGATGTCGTTCAACAGATTCTCCATAACCGTATGCAGGCGGCGGGCGCCGATATTCTCGTTTTGTTCATTCGCGCGGAACGCGAATTTTGCGATCTCCCGGAGCGCGTCCTCGGTGAACGTCAGATTCACGTTGTCGGGCCGCAGGAGCGCGGCGTACTGCTTCGTCACCGCGTTGTCCGGCTGCGTCAGGATCGCATAGAAATCGTCCTCAGTGAGGTCCTTCAGCGTCACGCGGATCGGGAAACGTCCCTGAAGCTCGGGGATCAGGTCGGTGACCTTCGCGACGTGGAACGCGCCCGCGCCGATGAACAGGATGAAGTCCGTCTTGACGGGACCGTATTTCGTGGCGACCGTCGTGCCTTCGACGATCGGCAGAATGTCGCGCTGCACGCCCTCGCGGGAGACGTCCGCGCCCATGTGGTTGCTGCTTCCCGCGATCTTGTCGATCTCGTCCAGGAAGATGATGCCGTTCTGCTCGGCGTTCCACAGCGCTTCGCGGTTCACGTCGTCCGGATCGATGCGCTTTTCGGATTCCTGCTGCATGAGGATCGAGCGCGCGTGGCTCACCGGCATCTTTTTCGCCTTTCTGCGTTTCGGCAGGATGTCGCCGAGCATATCGCTCATGTTGAGTTCCATGCCCGCGCCGCCGAACATCATGGCGTTGACGCTTTCCTCGACCTCGATCTCGACGATCTCGTTCTCAAGCTGTCCTGCGCGGAGCCGGTCGAGCGTCTGCTCTTTCAGAGACTTTCTCGCCTGCTGCTCCTCCTCCGTGGGCTTCGGTTCCTCGGGCTCGGACGAGCCGTTGCCGAGCAAAAACTGCAGCGGATTTACGGGCGGCTTTTGTTTTTTCTGCTGCGGAAGCAAAAGCTCCACGAGCCGCTGCTCGGTCGCCGCGGCCGCCGCGTCCTTGACGAGGTCCATCCGCTTCTGCTTGGTCAGCCGGATCGATTCCTCCACCAGGTCGCGGATCATGCTTTCGACGTCGCGGCCGACGTAGCCGACCTCGGTATACTTCGACGCCTCGACCTTCACGAACGGCGCTTCGACGAGCTTCGCAAGCCGCCGCGCGATCTCGGTTTTGCCGACGCCCGTCGGCCCGAGCATGATGATGTTTTTCGGCGTGATCTCCTCGCGCAGTTCGGGCGGGAGACAGCTTCTTCTGTAGCGGTTGCGGAGCGCGATCGCCACCGCGCGCTTGGCTTCGTCCTGACCGATGATGTAGCGGTCCAGTGCGTTTACGATCTCTCTCGGCGTCACGGACGGATCACCTCCAGGCTGATATTTCCGTTGGTAAAGATGCAGATGGATTCGGCGATCGCCATTGCTTCCGCAGCGATCTCCTCGGCGCTCATGTCGGTGTGCAGCTTCAGCGCCTTCGCGGCCGCCAGCGCGTACAGTCCGCCGGAGCCGATGGCGGCGATATCGTCGTCGGGCTCGATGACGTCGCCGGTGCCGGACAGCACCAGAAGATCGTCCTTGTCCGCCACGATCATCATCGCCTCAAGCTGACGCATCATCTTGTCGCCGCGCCAGTCCTGCGCAAGCGCGATCGCCGCGCGCTTCAGCGCGCCGCCGTGCATCTCGAGCTTCGCCTCGAACCGGTCGCACAGCGTGAACGCGTCCGCGGTCGAACCCGCAAAGCCGACGACCACGCGGTCGTGATACAGCCGGCGCACCTTCTTCGCGTGCGCCTTCATGACGGCCTGCTGGCCCATCGTGACCTGGCCGTCGCCTGCGATCGCGGTCACGCCGTTGCGCCGGACCGCCAGAATGGTGGTTCCTTTCAGGGATTCCATCGGTTCATCCTCCTCATAAATCGTACTGTTCTTTCCGTGCGCGCACCGTATCGAGCGCGCGCTCCGCGATCCGCGCACAGCGTTCCTGCTTGCTTCTGACACGCTCGGAAAGCGGATCCATGATCCCGAACGTCACGTTCATCGGCTGAAAATCGCCGCCGTTGTATTCGGCAACGTAGTGTCCGAGCGCGCCGATCGCGGTTTCGGACGTAAAATCCACGGGGGGTCTGCCCTCGAGCTTTTCGATCAGCGAGATCGCGGAAAGCAGTCCGCTCGCCGCCGATTCCACGTATCCCTCGACGCCGGTCATCTGTCCCGCAAAGAACAGCAGCGGATCGGTCCTGAGGGAATAATCATAGTTCAGAAGCTTCGGGGATTCCAGAAACGTATTGCGGTGCATCACGCCGTATCGGGCATATTCCGCATGCGCGAGCCCCGGGATCATCCCGAACACGCGCTTCTGTTCGGAAAACTTCAGGTTCGTCTGAAAACCGACGATGTTGTACAGCGTGCCGTCCGCGTTGTCGCGGCGAAGCTGCACCACCGCAAACGGGCGTTTGCCGTTCACCGTAAGTCCCACGGGCTTCAGCGGTCCGTACGCCAGCGTCAGTTCGCCGCGCTTCGCCATGACCTCGACGGGCATGCAGCCCTCGAACACACGCGGCGTTTCAAAGCTGTGCAGCGGCGCGGTTTCGGCCCCGACCAGCGCGTGATAAAACGCGAAGTACTCCTCGCGCGTCATCGGGCAGTTCAGATAATCCGAACCGCGGTCGTAGCGCGACGCCGCGAAGATCCTGTCGTGATCGAGCGAATCGTACGTTACGATCGGCGCCGCCGCGTCGTAAAAATGCAGGCTCGTCCCGAACCGCCGTTCGATCGCTTCGCTCATCGCGCCGCTCGTCAGCGGGCCCGTCGCAACGATCGCGGGCGAAGCGGGGATCTCCGTCAGCTCCTCCGTGACGACCGTGAGATCGGAAAACGACTTCAGCGTTTCCGTCACGTACGCGGAGAATCCCTCCCGGTCGACGGCAAGCGCGCCGCCCGCGGGCACGCGCGTTGCGTCCGCCGCGCGCAGGATCAGCGAATCGAGCGCGCGCATTTCTTCTTTCAGAAGTCCGACGGCGTTGACCGGCCGGTCGGAGCGGAGCGAGTTCGAGCAGACGAGTTCGGCAAAGCCGTCGCCTTTGTGCGCGGGCGTGCGCTTTTTCGGCTTCATCTCGTACAGCGTCACCGGATACCCGCGCGAAAGCAGGCGGTACGCCGCCTCGGCGCCGGCAAGTCCCGCGCCGACGACGGTCACGTTCGGCTTACGCATCTTCGGTCTTGGTCTTTCTGCGAAGGATCGTCCTGCAGTTCGGATCCGCGCACTGCACGAACGTGCCGTTCTGACCGTGCTTCTGCACCATCAGGCCGCCGCACTTCGGGCAGCGGGTCTTGACCGGCAGATCCCAGCTCGTGAAATCGCACTCCGGATACCGTTCGCAGCCGTAGAAGACCTTCTTGCGGCCGTGCTTCTTGACGATCGCCGCGCCGCACTTCGGGCAGGGAACGCCCTCGACCGTTTCCACGATCGACTTCGTGTTGCGGCAGGTCGGGAAGTTCGGGCAGGCAAGGAACTTGCCGAAGCGGCCCGTCTTGATGACCATCATCGCGCCGCACTTGTCGCACGGCACGTCGGAGATCTCGTCGGGGATCCGGATCTTTTCCGTGGTATCGGCGGCGTGACCGACCGTTTCCATGAACGGACCGTAGAACGCGCCGACCAGCTTCTGCCACTGTTCGGAGCCGTCCTCAACGGAGTCGAGGTCCTCCTCCATGTTCGCGGTGAACGCGACGTCCACGATGTCCGGGAAGCCGGACTTCATCAGTCCCGTCACGGCAAAGCCGAGTTCGGTCGGCACCAGCGTCTTCTTCTCGCGCATAATGTAGCCGCGGTCCACGATCGTGGAGATCGTCGGCGAATACGTCGACGGACGGCCGATGCCCTTTTCCTCGAGCGTTTTGACGAGCGTCGCCTCGGTGTAGCGGGACGGCGGCTGCGTGAATTTCTGCTGCGGATCGAGCTTTTCCGCCTTGAAGCGGTCGCCCTCCGCGATCGGCGGAAGCTGCACGACGTCCTCGTCCTCGAGATCCTTGCCCTCGGTATAGATCGTCGAGAAGCCCGCAAAGCGCGTATGCGAACCGGTCGCCTTGAACTGCGCGCCGTTCGCGTCGAAGGTCACGACCGTCTGTTCCAGGATCGCGTCGCTCATCTGGCTCGCGAGGAAACGGTCGTAGACGAGCTTGTACAGCTTGTACTGATCGCTCGAAAGATACGGCTTCAGCGTCTTCGGATCGTTCTTCACGTCGGTCGGACGGATCGCTTCATGCGCGTCCTGCGCGTTGCGGCGTCCGCGGTACACGTTGGGCGTCTTCGGAACGAACGCTTCGCCGAACGCCTCGGCGATGTACGCGCGCGCCGCCTTCTGCGCCTCGTCGGCGATGCGGACGGAGTCGGTACGGATGTACGTGATCAGACCCGTCGCGCCCTTCTTGCCGATCTCAACGCCCTCGTACAGCTGCTGCGCGACCATCATCGTGCGCTTCGTGGTGAAGCCGAGCTTGCGGGACGCGTCCTGCTGCATGCTCGACGTGGTGAACGGCGGCGCGGCATGCTTGCGCTTTTCGCCGCTCTTCACTTCAGTCGCCGTAAAGTCGGCGCTGCCGACGCGCGCGATGATCGCGTTCGTCTGCGCTTCGGTTTTGAGATCGACCTTGTTGCCGTCCGTGCCGAAGAAGCGCACGTCGAACGTCTTCTTTGCGCCTGCGCGAAGCTTCGCGGTCAGCGTCCAGTATTCCTCCGGAACGAACGCGTTGATCTCCTCCTCGCGGTCGCATACGATGCGCGTCGCAACGGACTGCACGCGGCCCGCGGAAAGGCCCTTGCGGATCTTCGACCAGAGGATCGGGCTGATCTTGTAGCCCACGATGCGGTCCAGAACGCGTCTCGCCTGCTGCGCGTCGACCAGATCCATGTTGATCGCACGCGGCGACTTGATCGCGTTTTTGACGGCGGACGCCGTGATCTCGTGAAACTCGATTCGGCACTTGCTCTTGACGTCCAGCTTCAGGATCTGCGCCAGATGCCAGGAGATCGCCTCGCCCTCGCGGTCAGGGTCCGTCGCGAGAAGGATGCGGTCGGCTTCCTTCGCTTCCTTCTTGATGCGTTCCAGAACGTCCCCGCGGCCGCGGAGCGTGATATACTTCGGCTCGAATCCGTGCTCGACGTCAACGCCGAGCTGCGATTTCGGCAGATCGCGGACGTGACCGTTGCTCGCCACGACGCGGTATCTGCTGCCCAAAAACTTTCCGATCGTCTTCGCCTTCGCGGGCGACTCCACGATCACGAGCGTGTTCTTCGTTTCTGCCATGTTGACTCTCTCCTTCGGTTATTGGTCGAACGTTACGACCGTGTGTATGGTATCCAGCGCATAGATGCGCCCGGGAAGCTGTTTGACGACCTCGGCAAACAGAAGCTTCGTCAGCGCCGCGTTCAGGTCCTGTGCGGAGCAGTCGATCCACTCGAGCAGCTCGTCCGCGTCCTTTTCGCCCTGCAGAAGCGCCATGTAGATCTCCTGCCCGACGGATCCGAGCGAGGTGAACGTCACCTTCTTCGCCGCGCCGTTGAGCACGTCGTCGCCCGCGTCGTCGCAGAATTCGGTCAGGATGTCCGCCGCGCAGGTCACGGGCTTCGCCTCGCCGCGCGTGAGCATCCGGTTCGTGCCGACGCTCATCGGATCGGTGATGCGTCCGGGCACGGCAAAGACCTCCCTGCCCTGCTCGCGCGCGTAATCCGCCGTGATCGACGTGCCGCTGCGCTCGCCCGCCTCGATCACCGCGACCCCGCGGGCAATGCCCGACAGGATGCGGTTGCGGATCGGGAAGTTCTGCGCGAGCGGCGGCGTTTTCGGAAGGAACTCCGTGAGGATCGCGCCGCGCTCGATCACGCGCTCGTACAGTTTCGCGTTGTCCTGCGGATACACGACGTCGATCCCGCAGCCGAGCACCCCGATCACCGGACAGTCCGCGCCGTCCGCGTTCAGCGCGCCCTTTGCGGCGGCGGAATCGATCCCCGCCGCGAGCCCGGTCACGACCGTCGCGCCGCGCTCCGCAAGCTGCTCGCCCAGAAGCGTTGCGACCTCGCGCCCGTAATCGGTGCAGGTGCGCGCGCCGACCAAAGCGATCGGCAACGGCAGGTTCTCCGGCAGGCGACCCTTCATGAACAGGACTGACGGCGGATCGTCGATCTCGGACAGCAGCGCCGGATACGCGTCCGATTCGGGCGTCAGCACCGTGACGCCGTTCTTCTCGAGCCACGCGCAGTAACGATCCAGAAACCGGTCGTCCGCCGCGGCGATCAGCCGGTCGCGCACGGCTTCGGACACGTCCGCAAACTGCCCGAGGTCGCGTTTCTGAACCGCCTCGCGCGCTTCGGAAAGATCGTCGAACCGCGACAGCAGTTCAAAGAACAGCCGCGGATTCACGTTCGTCGCGTAGTTCAGCCACAGATAATTCCGCGTCGTTTCATCCATCGCGCCGATCCGCTCCCTTCCCAAAAATACTTCGGAACATATCATAACACGGTTTTTTTCGGATTTCAATCCTATTTATATATGCAAATGTGATATTTTTGTCGACAAAAATGTGTCTTTTTCGCAAAAAAGAAAGCGCGGAACGTTCCGCGCTGTGGATTTCTGTCAAATCACAGATCCGAAAGCATCGACATGCTGCGGTACTGGATCGCTTCGGCGTAATGCTCGGGCCGGATCTCCTCGCTGTTTTCGAGGTCCGCGATCGTGCGGGCGACCTTGAGGACGCGCTGGTACGCGCGCGCCGAAAGCTGCAGCTTTTTGAACGCATCCTTGAGCAGCTTTTCGGATGCGCCCGTGGGGTCGCAGAAGCGGCGGATCAGTTCGCCGTTCATCTCCGCGTTCGTGCGGATGCCGAGGTCCCGAAACCGCGCAAGCTGGATCGCGCGCGCCGCGGCGACCCTTGCGCGCACCGTTTCGCTCGATTCGGCGGGACGGCGCTCGGTGATCTCGCGATAGCCGACCTCCGTCATTTCGATGTGCAGGTCGATGCGGTCGAGCAAAGGTCCGCTGATGCGCCCCGCGTAGCGCCGGATCTGCGCGGGCGTGCAGGTGCACGGCTTCGTGCGAGAGCCGCGGTTGCCGCAGGGGCACGGGTTCATCGCCGCAACGAGCAGAAATCTCGCGGGGTACGTCGCCGTGACCGCCGTGCGGCTCACGGTCACTTCCCCGTCCTCCAGCGGCTGTCTGAGCGCCTCAAGCACGTCGCGATGGAACTCCGGCAGCTCGTCTAAAAACAGCACGCCGTTGTGGGCGAGGCTGATCTCGCCCGGCATGGCACGGTTTCCGCCGCCGATCAGCGACGCGGCGCTGGCGCCGTGGTGCGGCGCGCGGAACGGGCGCTCCGTAACGAGCCCTTCGGTGCCTTTCAACGCGCCGGTGATCGAATGGATCTTCGTGGTCTCCAACGCTTCCTCGAACGTCATGTCCGGCAGGATCGACGGGATCGCGCGGGCAAGCATCGTTTTGCCGCTGCCCGGCGTGCCGCATAAAAGGATGTTGTGATTGCCCGCAACGGCGATCTCCGCCGCGCGTTTTGCGGCGCTCTGCCCGCGGATCTCGGAAAAATCGACCGCGTTCTTGTGCGTGCCGCCCGAAAACGGCTTCGCTTCGGCGGGCGCGATGGCGATCTCGCCCCTTAGATGCGACACGAGCGCGGCAAGGTTCTCGACCGGGAAAACGCGCGCGCCGCGGATATACGACGCTTCCTGCGCGTTGTCCTTCGGCACGAAGAAGATCGAATTGCCCTTATGGTACGCGTCGATCAGCATCGGCAGGATGCCGGAGATCGGACGCACGGCGCCGTCGAGCGCCAGTTCGCCCAGCACGATGATATCGTTCGGAACGGGCCGCAGCATGCCGCCGGCAACGAGGATCGACAGCGCGATCGGCAGATCGTAGACGGAGCCCTCCTTCCTGAGATCGGCGGGCGCGAGGTTGACCGTGATGCGCGCGGTCGGGAACGCGAAGCCGGAATGCCGGATCGCCGCCTGCACGCGCTCCCGCGATTCCTTGACCGCCGCGTCGGGCAGACCCACCGTTTCATAGTTCGGCAGTCCCGGCGCGATGTCCGTTTCGACCGTCACGGGAAACCCGTTCAGGCCCGTCAATCCGTAGCTTTCCACCTTCGCCAGCATCGTTTATTCCTCCGTCGTTTCCATCGGCTCTTCGGTCCGCCTGCGGAACACGAACAGCTTGTTGCCCGCAAAGTTCACAAGCAGCGCCACGCCGGACGCAAGCAGCGTGCAGAAGTAATCGCCGCTGATCAGCTTCGTAAACCAGTTCGCGCCGATCGTGCGCATCCACCAGGCGTCGAGCCCGCAGACGTTCTTGAACAGATACATGAGTCCGAGCGACAGGCCGAGCGTCACGAGATTGACCGCGATGAACAGAAGGATCTCGCGCGCGTCGCGGCGGCGCTCCTCGCGGAACGTCCAGCGGGAGTTCCAGATATAGCTGTTCAGGATGCCGCAGGCGTAGCCGATGACCATCGGCAGATAGTACGTCAGGATCTCCGCCTCGGAAAACGTGCCGAACAGCTTTTGCAGCGCCCAGGTCACGATCAGCGTGACCGCCGTGTTGGACGCGCCGATCAGGATGAATTTCAGCAGCTGGAGAACGCTCTTTTTCTTTTCAGATACCTGCATAATAGACCTTTCCGAAGACGTTCAGAACGTCTTCAATGAATCGCCCGTATGCCTTCGGCACGGGAATGCCGGAAACCGCCGGCAGCATCAGCAGGAACACGACGGCCGCGACGGCCAGCCACGCCCACTTGAACCATGCCGTGCGCGGGTATTTCTTTTCCACGTAATACAATCCCATCAGCGCCATCAGCATCATGAACGGGATCGTCGAGAAGTAATGGTACAGGAACACGCACCGCGTCACGAGGATCCACGGCAGCAGCCCCGCAAGGATGCCGACGAGCACGGTATAGAACGCACGATCCTTTCTGAACGCGCGGTCCCGGAACCGGCTCGCGACCGCAAAGACCGCGCCGAACGCCGCGCCCGCCCAGAGCACGGGATTGCCGGTGCTCGAAATGTTGGACGACCACTGCACGCCGTCGATCATGGGATAGTCCGAATAGAACCAGACGGACTTGCCCGCCAGCGGCCAGCGATACCACATCGACTGGCACGGATGCGTGGCCACGAGCTTGCTGTGGTAGCGGTACATCGATATCTGCGTCTTCCACAGCTCCGAAAGCTTTTCGGAGAGCGTCGTGCAGTTTTTCGAGATGTAGTAGCAGTAGTTCGTAACGACGTACAGGACGATCGGGATCACGATGAAGAACAGACAGCACCACACCGGCGTCATCAGCAGATCGTTGAGCGTCAGGTCGACGTCCTTCCGCTTTGCGAGCACGAGCCGGAACACGACCGACGACGCGATCGAAACGCCCGTCAGGATCAGAAGCGTTCCGTAGAACCACGGCTGCAGGAACAGGCGGATCGTTTCGATCCCGGCCTTCTCGCCGTCCAGCACGCCGGTCACCGGATCCTTCAGCACGCTCCAGTCGGTCCACTTCCCCGCGATATGCAGAACGATCACACCGAACACGAACAGCACCGGCGCGTACGCCAGCACGTTGACCGCAAACTTTTTGCGTTTCTCCTTCGGCTGTCTGTGCCGTTCGACGAGGATGCGGACCAGCTGCCAGATCAGATCGCCGAAATACAGCACCGCAAGGCCCGCGCCGGAATAGAGGCACGTCCACTTCGACGAAACGCCGAGTCCGAACGCAAGTCCGGAAAGACCCAGAAGCGCGATCTTTTTCCAGTACGGGCGCTTTCCGATGTCCTCGGCGATGCAGTCGCCCATGAACAGGAACATCAGAAGCGTAAAGAACAGCGCGTACGTGTCGATCGTGGCGATGCGCGTCTGCGCGAAGTGCATGCCGTCGACGGCGAACAGACCCGCCGCGATCAGCGCGAAGTCCGTGCGGCGGAAGATGCGCTTTGCGAACACGTAGATGACCGCAAGGATCAGCACGCCGAAGAACGTTCCCGCAAACCGCCAGCCGAACGGCGTCATGCCGAAGATGCGGATGCCGCCCGCGATGAACAGCTTGCCGAGGGACGGATGCGTCCACTCGTAGATCGAATACCCCTCCGTATACGCCGTTTCAAGACCGTACTTCAGATACAGATCGTCGTTGTTCAGGATCTCGAACGCCGTGCGCGCGTGGTAGATCTCATCGAAATACATATCGTTGAGATAGCTGTGATTGATCTGCACGGCGTTCTGCTCGTCCAGCAGGTTTTCACTGCCGTCCGAAGGCTGATACACGGTCGCCGGCACAAGCTCGTCGCCGCTCAGCACCGCGATCTCGTTGAGCGCGATCGAGCCGCTCCGCACGTACAGGATCAAAAAGCCCGTTTCCGTATCGATCGGCGGATTTCCCGCGCTCTGCAGCTGTTTGTTCAGCGATTTCCATTTGTACATGTCGCCGTCATCCTGCCGGAACGTGGCGATCGGGAACGACGTTTCGCGTTTGAACACGCCGTCCTGCGACGCGGTCTCATCGTAGATCTCAAGATAGCCCTCGGCGATGCTGCCGTAAAACAGCAGGTCGGTGACCTCCGTCCGTTCTCCGAAGTCGATGACGGCGGTCGCGCCCTCCTCCGCTTTCCAGATCGTCTGCGGCGAAGTGACCGAGCCGAGGTTCAGAAACGCGACGAGCGAATACACGGCGAGCAGCACAAGCAGCACGATATAATCGCGCTTTGTCATTCTGCGTCCGTCTTCGGTACGGATATCTCTGCGGAATTGTTTGAAATCCATGCCGCTCACCTCCTTTTCCCGCCCGGCTTCCGCGGCTCCGGCTGTTCGACGATGCGCAGCTCGAACGGATCGCCCGGATCGAACGTGAGCGCGCCGCGGAACGCGGCGGCGATCAGATAGAGCGCCGTGCCGACCTCCAGAAGCGAGATCTGCGCGATCATGGCGTTATGCAGGCTCTTCGCCTGGATGTTTTCCCGGATAAAATCGTAAAGCTGGTCCACGATGATCGGATAATACCGCGCCTTCTCGTCCACCATGTTTTTCAGAACGTCGGCCGTCGGATGCGAATACACGAACTGCGCGACCATGACGTTCAGGAACGTTACGGTCGAAAGCATGCAGAACGCCTTCAGCTTCCGCGGATCGCGGTCGTACGCGTACGCGAACGCCAGCAGGAAGATCGCCGGGAACACGTACCGCTCGTGCTGCCGCAGCGCGAAGGTGTATACCCAGACGAAGAAGCACGCCGTCAGCAGGAAAACCAGCCCGCGGTTCACATACAGCGAATACCGCGTTTTTTTACAGCGCACCCAATAGATCGTGAACAGTCCGCCGGTCACGACGCAGGCAAGCCCGATGTTCGCGTATCCGAAGACCCGGTAGCTCATCGTGCCGCCGAACAGACGGAACAGGACGGAAAGGATCAGCGTAAAGGCGAAAACGCAGACCGCGGCCAGCATCGTCAGCGTGCCGGACACCGCCGCGCCGCCCGTTCGGAGCCAGTCCGCCGTCTTTACGCCGCGAACGCCGCGGCGCGCGAGAGACACGAACCAGCCGATCGCAAGCAGTCCGTACAGCGGGAACGCCGCGACCGCCCCGAGGATCGCCTGCACCGTTTCGTCCTCCGACGTGAAGTTCACCGCAAGATACCGCAGAAGCGCAAGAAGTCCGGTCACCGCGGCGGCGGCGATCAGCTCGTACAGCGCGCGGTTCGGTTCGCCGTCCCTGCAGACGCGCATCTGCTCCCACGCCCGTGCAACGAGCGTCGGGAACAGGATCAGAAGCGCAAGTTTCGAGAAAAGCTCGTTCGTGCGGAGCAGCATCAGGCCGACGCTGCCGCTGCCGAGCATCGGAAGCAGCTCCAGCGATTCGCCGTACGGCGGATTGTACCAGTTGCCGCCGAACAGCGCATGGTAATTGTATGCGTCGATCGTCGGTCCCTTATAATAGTCGACCGCGTGCGAAAAGATCCGGTACAGGAACGCGATCGGCGATTCGCCGCCGCACGCGGGCAGCGCGCCGAGGATGAGCACGAACACCGCGCCCGCCACCGCCGCGCACGACCAGTACACGTGGTCCTTGAATCTCTTCGTTCCGAACTGATCC
The DNA here is from genome assembly GCA_946411635.1 of uncultured Clostridia bacterium. Lineage (GTDB taxonomy): Bacteria > Bacillota > Clostridia > Christensenellales > CAG-138 > UBA3792. The sequence goes on from CAMKES010000002.1 coordinate 337,593, forward strand.
ACGCCGGTCATGACGTACAGCAGCGCGATGACCGGTCCCGCAATCAGCGCCTGCCATTTCATCAGGATCGCGGCGCCGTACAGAAGGCCCGCCAGCAAACGGTAATACGGTTTTTCACGGCTCGCGTTCAGCAGCAGGAAAACGCCGATCAGCATGACGGTGCAGACCGAATCGACCTGCCCCCATGCGCCGGACAGGAACGTCGCCGCGGGATTCAGAACGATCGTGCCCGCAAGCAGCAGCGCCGCGCGGCTGTCGAGATGGAAGCGCTTTGCCGCGCGAAGCAGAAGCCACGCGGAGAGCACGTCGCAGATAATCGGCGGAAGCAGATACATAAACGGCATCCGCGCCGGATCGCCGAACAGGCTCGCAAAGCGGTACGTCAGCGCAAGGACGTAAATGTATCCCGGCGGATAGTCGCAGAAGCCGCCGTAGACCGACGCCGGTCCGTTCTTCGCGGCGTTTGCGCCCCAGCTCAGCCAGCAGGTCATGTCGGTGTCGTGTCCCTTGTAGCGCGCGAACAGCACGATGCGGACGATCAGTCCGACGAGCACGATGATACAGAAGATCAGATAGGAATACGGCTGACGATCGTTGTCCTGCATGAGCGTCTTTGCCTTCGGGCAGACGAATGCAAACAAAACGATCGCCGCAATCGCGCCCGCAAGGAAGATCGCCATGAAAAAGCCTTCGTAATAATCCTTCAGCGCGCTGATCGCCGCGTCATATTCCCTGCGTTCTTCATCGGTCAGTTCGGAAAGCTCGACCGGCTCCTCTTCCGCTTCGTACGGCTCGAGCTGCTGATAGTTCGCCGCGCCCTCCGCAACGGAGAAACGCACGTTCCGGAACCATACGCTGCCGCTCGATTCCTCGGAATATCCGCCGATGCGCAGCGCAAGCGTCACGCTGTTCTGCGTCGGCGCGGTGCGGAACGCAAGCGTGACCTGCGTCCAGCCGTTCGTTCCGGTCAGCGCGTCCGAATACACGTAACTGCCGTCGGACGCGAAATTGTCGATCGAAAGCGTCGCGCCCTTGCCGCCGCGCACGTTTTCGGTGCGGATCTCTGCGGAAAGGCGATAGACCGTCTCCGGCTGTACGCCCGTTACGCGGCAAAGCCTGCAGTCGTCCTCTCCCGCAAGAAGAATGCCGAACGCGCCGTCCTCGAGCGTGGTCTCATACCGGTCCTCATACGAAACAACCGACCAGCCGGACGGAAGCCCGTCCCCTGCGTCCGAGAAATCAAAATCGATCGCTTCCGCGCCGGCGTCCGGAGCGGATCCGGACCGTCCGCACGCAAAAAGACCTGCCAGCAGGATCCCCGCCAGCAGTACGATCCCTATCCGATGCACGTTCCGCAACTGTCTTTCCTCCGAATCGGTATAATAGAATAGTATAGCACGCCGCCGGCTTTCCGACAACCGTCAGAAAGCGGACGGCAAATGGTTCACCGTTTTTTCCGGCAGCAGGACCTCGATCACGTCAAAGCGGGCGGGCTGCTCCGTGCCGCCGTTTTCCGTCAGCCAGGTCTCCGCCGCCAGCCGCAGAAACCGCCGCTTGTTCGCGTCCACGGCGTCCGCGGGCCGTCCGAAGCTTCCGGGCGTGCGCGTCTTGACCTCCACGAACGCGACCGTTCCCGTGCGCTTTTCGCGGGCGATGAGATCGATCTCGTGCCGGTGCGCGCGGTAATTGCGTTCGAGGATCCGGTATCCGTGCCGCTTCAGATACCGCGCGGCGAGCCGTTCGCCGGTTTTGCCGGTGTCCGCCGTGTTCATAGCAGGTTCTTCAGGAACGAGCGCCGGTGCAGCGGGCACGGTCCGAATGCCCGGATCGCGTCCGTGTGCGCCTTTGTGCCGTAGCCTTTGTTCTGCGCGAAGCCGTACATCGGCCAAATCGCGTCCTGCTCGCGCATATAGCGGTCACGCTCGACCTTGGCGACGATCGACGCCGCGGCGATCGAATAGCTCAGCGCATCGCCGTGGATCAGCGCGTGCTGCCGCGCCCGGATATCGAGTCCCGTCAGCGCGTCGATCAGCACGTCGGTGACCGGCGTTTTCATCTTGCGGAACGCCTCGTTGAACGCAAGCTTCGTCGCGTTCAGAATGTTGATCTCGTCGATCACGGTCTGATCCACCCACGCGGTCTGATACTCGACGCACGTTTCGAGGATCCGGTCGTACAGCGCCTCGCGGCGGTTTTCCGAGACCTTTTTGGAGTCGTTGACGTATTCCAGAAGCGGTTCCGGCGGCATGACGATGCAGCAGACGACGACGGGACCGGCCAAAGGTCCTCTCCCCACCTCGTCCATGCCCGCGAGGATCACGCCGTCCTGCGTCCAGAACGCGCGGTCGCGTTCGGAAAGCCGCATCAGCCGTTCCTGCTCATTCCGTTTCGCCATGTTCGTCCTCCTGCGGCGGCTGCTCGAGCGTCACCTTTGCGATCCTGCCCGCGCGGAACTCGTCCAGTACGATCCTTGCCGCGCGCTCAACGTCGTATACGCCGCCCTTCAGAATAAATCCGCGGCTCTTTGCGACGCCCTCCAGGAGCGCCCCCTCCGGCACGTCCGCGTCCAGTTTTTTGTAGCGCTCGAACAGCGCGGCGGGCGCAAGCGTCCGAAGCTCGGACAGCAGCCGTTCGGCAAGCTCCTCCAGATTCAGGATCTCGTCATTGATCGAGCCGAGAAACGCCAGATGCCGCGCAAGCGTATCGTCGCCGAGCTTCGGCCACAGAAGCCCCGGGGAATCCAGCAGCTCGAGATGCGGCGTGATCTTCACCCACTGCTTGCCCTTCGTGACGCCGGGTCTGTCGCCGGTCTGCGCGCGTTTTTCGCCCGCGACGCGATTGATCAGCGTGGATTTCCCGACGTTCGGGATCCCGGCGATCAGCGCGCGGATCGTTTTTTTCACGCCCTTCTGCTCGAACTGCTTCACGCGTTCCGCCGCTGCGCGTTCGATGAGACGGATCGTCTGCGCTCTCGCGTTCTGCGCGGACGCCGTGATCTCCGCCGCCTCGATGCCCTGTCGTTTGTAATACGCGATCCAGCGCCTGTTGGTTGCGGGATCGGCCAGATCGCTCTTGTTCAGCAGCAGAACGCGCGTTTTCCCGCGGAACAGCGCGTCGAAATCGGGGTTCCGCGACGCCAGCGGTGCGCGCGCGTCGACCAGCTCGATCACCACGTCGATGAGTTTCAGATTGTCCTCCAGCATACGCCGGGCCTTTGCCATGTGCCCGGGATACCAGTTGATCGGATTTCCTTCCATGCGTTCCTTTCTCGTTTCGTATTACGGAAAAAGCCCCGAAGCCGGGGCGTTGATTCAAAGTTTCACGATCGGCGGCTTTTTCTGCTCGCGCGGTTTTTCGTCCGCGTCGTCGCCCAGGAGATGCCGCTCGCTGCGGATCTCGAAGTGGATCAGCGCCGCCATCAGCGCGCGCAGCACGATGATCGCGCCGAGGATCAGAAGTTCGCGCCATTCGCGCACGACGACCGAGCGCAGCAGCTCGCCGCCCATCTTGAAGGTCAGCGCAAGCGCGATGCCCTCCGCGATCATCAGCTTGACGTGCGGATCCTTCTTTGCCCACAGGATCACGCCCTTGATCACCGTGATCACGATGACCGCCACGCCGATCAGCTCGCAGAGCAGGATCGCCCATTCGACGATCATTTCGAAATACGTCTGAACCGTTGTATACACCTGTTCCATTGTGCTGCTCCTTCCGCGTTATTCGGTCTTGTCCGGCGTGCGAAGCTCCGGACCCGGATCGCCGAGATTGAAATGCTTGCGGCAAAGCCCGATGTACTTGTCGTTCGCGCCGAGCACCACCTGCTCGCCGACCTTGGTGATGCCGCCCTTGCCGTCGAGACGCGCGTTGTTCGTGGCCTTGCGTCCGCACCAGCAGATCGTCTTGACCTCCTCGATCGCGTCCGCGCGCGCAAGGAGCCAGTGGCTTCCCTCGAAGAAATTGCCCTGAAAATCGGTGCGAAGCCCGTAGCAGATCACCGGCACGTTGTAATCGTCGACGATTTTGACCAGCAGTTCGACCTGATCCTTCGTGAGAAACTGCGCCTCGTCGACGATCAGACAGTCGTATTCGCCCGCCTTGACCTTTTCCATATCGAGCTCTTCCATCGAGATGCAGGTGTCCTCGAGTCCGCAGCGCGACCAGATGCGGCGCGTGCCGTTGCGCGTGTCCAGAGACGGCTTGATGAGGATCGCGTTCTTGCCGCGTTCCCAGTAATTGTACTTGACCATGATCGCGTTCGCGGTCTTCGAGGAGCCCATCGCTCCGTAGCGGAAATACAGTTTTGCCATACAAACTCCCTGCGCCGCGCTTTGCGGCATGATTCTTCGGCTATCATTATACCGAAAGGATCGGCGCTTGTCAAAAAATCTTGCAAATTTTACAAATCGGGATTGACGAAACAAAAAACAGCGAGTATAATAGCAAATGCGTCGTGCGGAAGGTCTTTTATTCAACGGATCGCGCACGGCAAGATGTTGCTCAAGAGGGGAGGGAAAAAAATGGAAATCAGAGTCGGTGAAAACGAATCCCTGGAAAGCGCTCTCAAGAGATGGAAGAGAAAGTGCGCTCGCAGCGGCGTCCTCGCGGAGGTCCGCAGACGTGAGCATTACGAAAAGCCCAGCGTAAAGCGCAAGAAGAAGGCGGAAGCCGCCAGAAAGCGCAAGTATTGATTTTGATGCAACGCAAAAGAGAACCGGAATCCGGTTCTCTTTTTGTTTACGTCCGTTTCATGATGAGAAAGAACTCGTCCGTATCGTCCACGCGCTGCCGCGCGCCGGTTTTCCGAAAGCCGTGCCGCTCGTAAAACCGGATCGCGCGCGGATTCTTTTCGAGCACCAGCAGGTCCGACGCGCCCGTTTCCCGGACCGCGTGCGTAAGCAGCATCCCGCCGATCCCCTTTCCCTGGAACGCCGGCTCCGTGAACAGCTTTTCGACGCGCGTTCCGTCGACGCGGACGAATCCCTTCACGATCCCGTCGTCAAAGACGAAGGTGTTTTTGATCCGCTCCGGCTCCGTGCGGTACTCCTCCTCCAGCGCCGCGACCGTCAGCTCCGAAAAGAAATACCGGTCGCTTCGGAAGATCGGATAAAAGAACAGCCGGTAGTTGAAGATCTCGATCTCGGCAAGGCGCGCCGCATCCTCCGGCGTTGCGTTTCGGATCCCGTTCACGTGCGATTCCCTCCCCCGCGCCGTTTTCCGGCGCGCTTTTTTTTCATGTGGAAAAAGAGCGGGACTTCCGTTTGAAAGTCCCGCCCCTTCGATTCGGTTGTTATTCCGCTGCTTCGATCTCGAACGTGTCGATCAGACCGACGACGTAGCGCAGGATCGCCGCGGCGTCCGCCGCATTCGGCTGACCGTCGTACTCGGGCACGACGTCCGCAAGACGCGCGCCTTCTTCGGTCAGCTGGGACAGTCCGACCAGCGCGCGGAGCACGAGCGCCGCGTCTGCCGCCGTTACCTGTCCGTCGCAGTTGGCGTCGCCGTAAACGGTGACGGGCTTCACGGCCGGAACGATGTCCGCACGGTCGCGCGTACGGATACGCGGACCGATCTGGTCGGAATGCTCGTAGCTGTTCTGACCGATGGACGCGATGCCGCGCGCCGCAAGGTACGCGCCTTCCGTGACCCAGCTGAGGTCATGGTAGCCCTGCGCGTCCTTCTCGCACGCATCGCTGCAGTTGATGTAGCCGTCGAGGAAGATCACGACCTCGCCGCTGCCGTCGTCCACGTGGATCGCGCCGAGCACGCCGTTCGCGTCATATTCGACCTTCGTGACGGTTCCTTCGAACGCAACGAGATTACCGACCTTGTCGGCGCTTGCCGCCTGCACCGTCGTGAGCTTCTCCATGAGGAACTCGCCTTCCGCATCTTCGGTCATCGGCTCAACGATCTTCGCGCGGTTGTCTGCGCAGATCTCGTCGATCACGAGGTTCAGGTTGCCGTCGTCGATGACGTAGGTCTCGATGGTCTGCATGTTCGCCATCGTGATCGCAACGTCAAGGAGTCTCGCGCGCGTGGCGTAGCCGGTCGTGGTCACGCCGTCCGCCGTGTATTCGGTGTCGCGCAGCGTGATATCCTGGATCTCTCCGCCGTAGTCGTTGCCGCAGTTCAGCTCGATCTCGCCCATGTACTCGCTCGTCATACCGGTGATGCGGAGCTTCTGGCCGATCTCATAGCGTCCCGCGACCGGGAACACGTTGATGCCGCGGCCGCTGTCGTCCTGGATGTAGATACAGTCGAAGAACGCGGTGTCCTTGTCGTAGCCGGAGGCGTTGGAGGTGACGTAACCCTCGATCGTGTAGGAGGTGTTCAGCTTGCCCGCCTCATGGATGTCCGCGATCGGCGTGACCTCGTTCGGATGGATCATCTTGAACAGGTTCACGACGATCTGGTAGTTCGTGTTCTGCAGCGTCGCCGCGCTCTCCATCTCGACCTTGACTTCGAACGTCGAGAAGAAGGTGACGCCGGAGGTGATGCAGAAGCCGCCCGTGGGCAGTTCTTCGTACGCAAGCACGCTGATCACGTCCTGATCGCCGCATTCGTCGTAGTACGGCTGATAGATCTTGTCCGCCGTGACGTTCTTGCCGCCGTTGTAATACAGCGGGTACGAGCTGACGAACGAGGTGTCAAACGCGTTGACGACGCTGGTCGCACCGTGCAGAATGATCGGCGCCGCGTTGTAGCAGGAGAACATCAGGTTCGTGTTCTCAATGAGGTACTCGGTGAGCGGATTGTTCCAGTTGTAGAAGTCCTTGCCGGTGAAGTGCAGACGATAGGACTCGTTGGTCATGTTGACCGCGTCGGAAACGATGCCCTTGCCGACGCGCGCCTTTGCGCCGACGGCCTCGAGCAGTTCGTTCGAAATGACGCTCGCCCATTCATTCTGATTCTCCGGCTCGAGACGGTCGGACTTGGAGCAGATGATGAAGCTGCCGCCGCGCTCCGCGTATCTGTGGATCGCCGCGATCTCGTCCGCCGTGTAGAGCGAATCCGAAACGGAGATGCTCGCGCCCTTGAACGGAACGGTCAGAACGAGCAGGTCGCAGTTTTCGAGCACCGCGTCGGTGATCGGCTCGGTGATGTGCTGCGACTTGACGCCGTACTGTGCCGCAAGTTCGATGAACGCCGTGTCGGAATCCGCATAGTTGCCGGAGACGTAGAAGTTGCTGTGACCCGCGTCGATCAGCATCAGCGACATATCCGCGCCGTCGCGGACCGTGAAGCCGAGCTTGCCGTAGAACACGTATTCAACGCCGCGGAACTGACCGGTGACCTTGACCTGCATATTGAATCTGCCGGTCTCGGTCGGCGTGTACGTCCAGGTCAGCTTGTCGTCCTGCTTCGTCGTGGTCAGCACGGAAGTGCCGTCCGCGAACGTCGGGTTGTTGACCGTTTCCAGGATCTCGTCGTCGATCATGTATTCGGCCTTGGTGATCGTGAAGTCGACCGCGGAGGCTTCCTCGCCGATCGCCGGTTCTTCGTAGTTGTACAGCGGGACGATGAAGGTGATCGGTTCGTCTTTCAGTTCGATCGTGGTGTCCTTTTCGACGGGCGACATGCCGACCTTGACGGTCTCGCTCGTCCAGACAGGCGCGGTCACCGCGATGTCGGAGTCAACCTCGTCCACGCGGACGTAGTAGTAGGAGTAGTTGTTGTCAAGATCGATCTTCCAGGAGCCGGACTGGGCGTTGAAGGTCTTGGATGCAACGGTCACGTCGCCGTTCGCGATGATGGAGACCTTCTGGACCTTGTCGGTCGGATCCTTGAAGTCGATGCTGATATGGAGCTGTTCGCCCTGCTCAAGGTTCAGGATCGAACCCATGACCTGGTCGTTCAGCGTGTAGTAGATCTCGAGATCGTTGTCCTCGGTGGCGTACATCGTCATGTTCCGCATGGCGTCGTAGATGCCGTCCTCGGAGAAGTTGTCGGTGTAGATAACGTCACGGCAGGTGTTGCTGTCGCCCCAGCCGCCCTTGTGGTTATCCTGGTTGTTCGTCGGCGCAAGGTGCCAGCCCTTGTCGAGCGCCATGGTGTAGTACTGGTAGGAGGGCCAGTACATGGAGCCGCCGACCTTGCCCTCGCCGTTGCCGACCTCGATCATGGTGATCAGCTCGTCGTACGCGGGGGTGTAGTGCGCGAAGTCTTCAAACGTACCGAACGTCGTGCCCGGATGGTTGAACTGGTTGATCGTGCTCTTGCGGCCGTTCTCCTTATCGATGCGGGCCACTTCGACGAGACGGTCATAGTAGGCGACGAGGCCCGGACCGTTCTTGACGACGTACTTCGGCAGGTTGCGGGACTCGAAGCCGATCGAGTTGAACGTGTTCATATGGCCGTACTGACCGGACCACGTCATCTCGTAGCCGATGATCGGGATGAAGGAATCGTCCGCGTACAGCGCGGCGGTGTCCTTCGCTTCCTGCCAGAGCGTCTTAGAACCGTCGGCGGTCATCTTGCCCTTCGACGCATCGGTCATGTCGCCGTTCGGGTTGTCCTTCGTGTCGTAGTAGTTCGAGTGGTCGGTGACCGCGAGGAAGTCGATCTGCTCGGCCGCCTTCGCGTGCGCGAGCGCCTGCTCCAGCGTGCCCGTACCGTCGGAATACTCCGCGGTATGCGAATGCAGTTCGCCGAAGTAGAGCTGATAGGTCGCGACGCCGACCGTGAAGCTCCAGTTGGTCTCATAGCTCTTGCCGTCCGCGCGGGTGATCTTCACCCAGACCGTGACCTTGCCGTCCTCCATGTCGGCGTCCGGCATATAGGTCGCGGTATTGCCCTCGACGACCGGGGTGACCGCAACGTCGTTCAGCTTCATTTCCACGGTCGGATTCTCGCCGCAGTTCGCGAACGTGACGGAGATCGTCGGCCGCTTGTTCTCGCCGGTCGCGCTGTTCGCCTCCGGCGTGTAACCGGTGATCTGCGGCAGATCGATGACGACGAGTTCGAACGACTCGGTCGCAACGTTTGCGGGTTCCCACTTATCGGCCGCCGTGACCTTAACGGTCAGGTTGCCGCCGGTGATGACGCTCGCCGGGATCAGGAACGAATAGGTCTCGTCCTCGACGCCGGTCGGCTCCGTAAAGGACGTCAGAAGCTCCTCGCCCTTATAGATCTCCGCCGTGACGCTTGCAACGCCGCTCGCGTCCTGCACGGTCGCGGTGAAGTTATACGCCTTGCCGACCTCGGCCTCCGCCGTGTTCACGCGCGTGATGACGGGCGCCTTCGTGTCGTTCGTGGGAACGTAGTCCTTCGGCGAACCGTTGCGGAGCTGCTTCGTGGTGTTGTACTTCGAAACGCACGCATAGAGGTTCACAACGTCGCCCGCTTCCACGCCCACGGGATAAGGCGCCGCGCGGTAGATCGGCATCGTCGCGCCGGTGCTGTCGGTCACGGTCGTGGAGCCGTTGTCCTTGTATTCGCCGAGCGTGACGTTCTTGATCATAACGTATTCGGTCATGAGGTTGTCAAAGTTCGCGTTGAGTTCTGCGAAGTTGTTGAACACCTGCGGTTCGGCCGCGTCTTCGCCGATGATCTCCTCCTCGGTCGCCTTGCGGATCTCGGTCATGGACTGGATCTGCTGTACGCCGCCGTACGCGCCGAGCTTACCGGTCAGGACCAGCCAGTCGCCGATTTCAATCGGGTTGCCCTCGGTATCCGAATCCATCGAGTTGAAGCACTGCAGCGCATAGACTTCGCCGTCGATCTTGGTCTGAATGACCGCGGAGTTGATCGAACCGAAGTTGCCGAAGCGGTACACGAGCTGACCGACGACCTTTGCGGAAGCAACGTCGCCCGCCGCAAGCGCCTGCGGAATGCTCATCGCGCCTTCAACCACGGTGTACTTGAAGGAAACCGTTGCGGATTCCTTTCCGTCCTTCTGCGCGTATGCATAGATCGTGCAGTCCTCGTTGATCGTGATCGTTCCGGTGTATTCGACATAGTTCTCGTCATCGGTACACCAGAAGATCTTCGCGCCTTCCGTTGCCGTGGAAAGCTTGACCTTGCTTCCCTTCATAACAGTTCCCGCAGCGGGATCCGCCGTCGGAGCAAGCACCGTCACTTCGTCGGTAACCTTGAAGAACTGCAGCAGGAAGTACTTCTGATTCGATTCCTTGTAACTGTACGTCGTGAAGAGCTCGTTGTACACTTCGATGTACTGCGGTTTGCCGTTGTAAGCGGCCTGTTTGTTCTTCACAAGGTATCCTTTGCCCTCGACGGGTTCAAGAATCCAGCGTCCAAGATCGGTCAGCGTGTCGGCAAAGGTCAACGTGCCGCCCGCTTCTGCGGTGGTCAGATACTTTCCGTCGACCGCAAATGCGTACTCGCCCGACTCATTGACGGTGACGTCAAAGATCGCCGCATTCGCGGGCAGAGTGACAGCACCTTCCGCAACCGTTACACCGACGCCGGTCAACTTATCGCCGCTTGCGACGGTGCTGATCACATTGTTTCCGGTGGGATAATACATGACGATCTTATCCCCGGTCGCCGGCGCTTCCGTCATGGCGACCGCTACTTCACCCGCGGCAAAGCTTGCCGGGATCAGCGCAAACACCATCACCAGCGACAGGATGAGTGCCAATGCTTTCTTCATATGTTCTCGTTTCCTCCTACCGTTATTCACAACGGAGATGCCCGAACAGGCATACTCCCATGTATGCAGATTTATTATACACGAACCGTTCCGAAAAATCTATACCGTATTTACACTTTTTTCAGATCATACAACGGAAATGTCGATCATCCATCCGTGAATCGCATCGGCGGCGCATGAAAAAAGCAGGCGTCGTTTGACGCCTGCTTTTCGTTTGGTTCGATTATTCAATGATGCTCGCAACAACGCCGGAAGCAACCGTACGGCCGCCTTCACGGATTGCGAAGCGAAGGCCCTGCTCCATCGCGATCGGCGTGATCAGCTGGATCTCCATGCGGATGTTGTCGCCCGGCATGACCATCTCAACGCCTTCCGGCAGCGTGATCGTGCCCGTAACGTCCGTCGTTCTGAAATAGAACTGCGGACGGTAGCCCGAGAAGAACGGGGTGTGACGGCCGCCCTCTTCCTTCGTCAGAACATACACCTCAGAGTTGAAGTGCGTGTGCGGATGAATGGAACCCGGCTTCGCCAGAACCTGGCCGCGCTCGATCTCGTTGCGCTGTACGCCGCGCAGAAGCAGACCGATGTTGTCGCCCGCGATCGCCTGATCCAGGAGCTTACGGAACATCTCAACGCCCGTAACGACCGTGCTGCGCTTCTCTTCCGTCAGACCGACGATCTCGACGGTGTCGGATACCTTGACCGTACCGCGCTCGACACGGCCCGTCGCAACGGTGCCGCGGCCCGTGATCGAGAAAACGTCCTCGACCGGCAGAAGGAACGGCTTGTCAGATGCGCGTTCCGGCGTCGGAATGTAGCTGTCAACCGCATCCATCAGCTCGAAGATGCACTGGCATTCCGGCGTCTCCTTCGCGATCTTGCCCTCGGTCAGCGCTTCCAGCGCCAGCAGTGCGGATCCGCGAATGATCGGGATGTCGTCGCCCGGGAAGTCGTAGCTGGAGAGCAGCTCACGGATCTCCATCTCGACGAGCTCCAGAAGCTCTTCGTCGTCGACCTGGTCGACTTTGTTCATGAACACGATGATGTACGGTACGCCGACCTGACGGGCGAGCAGAATGTGCTCGCGGGTCTGCGGCATCGGACCGTCCGCTGCGGATACGACCAGGATCGCGCCGTCCATTTGCGCCGCGCCCGTGATCATGTTCTTGACGTAGTCCGCGTGGCCCGGGCAGTCTACGTGCGCGTAGTGACGTTTTGCCGTCTCATACTCTACGTGCGCCGTGTTGATCGTGATGCCGCGCGCCTTCTCTTCCGGCGCCTTGTCGATCTCGTCGTAACGCATTGCGACTGCTTCGCCCTGCTGTGCCAGCGCCATGGTGATCGCCGCCGTCAGCGTCGTCTTGCCATGGTCTACGTGTCCGATCGTGCCGATGTTTACATGCGGCTTGGTACGTTCGAATTTTGCTTTTGCCATTGTAGTTCTCCTTTATAAATTTGAATCGTTTTGTTTAGAACCAGTAGTTGTATTTGCCCAGGATCTGCTCCTGTATTGCGGCCGAAACCTTGTCGTAGCGGTTGAACTGCATCGTGAACGTGCCTCTTCCCTGCGTTCTCGAACGCAGATCGGTGGCGTATCCGAACATCTCCGAAAGCGGACAGATCGCGTGTACCGCCGTGGCGCCCTGACGCGTCTCCATGCCGGAGATCTTGCAGCGGCGCGACGTGAGGTTGCCCACGATGTCGCCCAGGTATTCGTCCGGCACCAGCACCTCGACGCTCATCATCGGCTCGAGCAGCTCACAGTTGTCCTTCGTGATGCCCTCTTTGACCGACAGCGAGCCCGCGATGCGGAACGCCAGATCGCTGGAATCGACTTCGTGGAAGCTTCCGTCCTTCAGCGTCGCCTTCAGGTTGATGAGCTCGTATCCGCCGAGCGGACCGCTCATCAGCGCGTCGCGGATGCCCTGATCGACCGCGGGAATGAATTCCTTCGGGATCACGCCGCCGACGACCTTGCTGACGAACCGGAAGGTCTCGCCCTCGGCGGGATCCGTAAGCGGTTCGAATTCGATGACCGTATGCGCGAACTGTCCGTGCCCGCCCGTCTGCCGCACGTAACGGCATTCGTAGGTGACGGGACGCACGATGGATTCCTTGTAAGCGACCTGCGGTTTGCCGACCGTCGCCTCGACGCGGAATTCGCGGATCAGACGGTCCACGATGATCTCAAGATGCAGTTCTCCCATGCCGGCGATGATGGTCTGCCCCGTTTCCTTGTCCGTATAGGTGCGGAACGTGGGGTCCTCTTCGCCGAGCTTCTGAAGCGCCGCCATCATTTTTTCCTGGCCAGCCTTGGTCTTCGGCTCGATCGCGACCTGAATGACCGGGGTCGGGAAGATCATGCTTTCCAGGAGCATCTGACGGTTCTCGGCGCAGAGCGTGTCGCCGGTGGACGTTTCTTTCATGCCGACCAGTGCGCAGATGTCGCCCGCGTGGACCTCATCGAGTTCGGTGCGTGCGTCTGCATGCATCAGCAGGATCTTGCTGACGCGCTCACGCTTCTGCTTCGAGACGTTGTAGACGTAGGAACCGGTCTTCAGCGTGCCGCTGTACACGCGCACGAACGCCAGCCTGCCGACGAACGGATCGGTGACGATCTTGAACGCCAGCGCGGCAAACGGCGCGTCGTCGCGCGGCTCCGCCGTGAGTTCCTTTTCGCCGCTGCGGTCGGTGCCCTTCGCCGGCGGAATGTCCAGCGGAGAGGGCAGAAAATCGACGATCGCGTTCAGCAGCGGCTGTACGCCCTTGTTGCGGTACGACGTTCCGCAGGTGACCGGCACGGCAGCGCCGGCAATGGTCGCTTTGCGGATGCAGGCGATCAGCTCCGCCTCCGACGGCATTTCGCCTTCGAAGTACCGCTCCAAAAGCGCCTCATCCTGTTCGATGACGGCTTCAATGAGCGCGCCGCGGGCCTCCTCCGCCGCTTCGACCATGTCTTCGGGGATCGGTTCCTCGCGGATATCGGTCCCGTCGTCGTTGTAGTAGACCTCCGCCTTCATCGTGATCAGATCGACGATGCCGCGGAAATCCGCTTCGCTTCCGATCGGAAGCTGCACCGGTATCGGGTTTGCGCCCAAACGCTCGCGCATCATGTCCATCACGCGGAAGAAATCCGCGCCCGTGATGTCCATTTTGTTGACGTACGCAATGCAGGGGACGTGATATTTCATCGCCTGCCGCCAGACGGTTTCGGACTGCGGCTCGACGCCGCCCTTCGCGCAGAACACGGCAACGGCACCATCCAGCACCCGGAGACTGCGTTCCACCTCAACGGTGAAATCGACGTGTCCCGGCGTGTCGATGATGTTGATGCGATGACCGCGCCAGTACGTCGTGGTCGCGGCGGAGCAGATCGTGATGCCGCGTTCCTGCTCCTGCGCCATGTAGTCCATGGTCGCCGTGCCCTCGTGTACTTCGCCCACCTTGTGGATCTTGCCCGTATAGAACAGGATCCGCTCGGTCGTCGTGGTCTTGCCGGCATCGATGTGCGCCATGATGCCGATATTGCGTGTCAGTTCAAGCGCAGTATCCCGCATTACCAGCGATAATGTGCAAACGCCTTGTTGGCCTCTGCCATCTTATGGGTGTCTTCCTTCTTCTTGACGGCGTTGCCCTGTTCGTTGCAGGCATCCATGATCTCGCCCGCAAGGCGCTCCGCCATCGTGCGCTCGCCGCGGTTGCGCGCATAGCTCACGAGCCAGCGAAGACCCAGGGTCTGACGGCGCTCCGCACGGATCTCGATCGGGACCTGGTAGGTCGAACCGCCGACTCTGCGTGCTTTGACTTCGAGAACGGGCATAATGTTGTTCATCGCCTGTTCGAACGCTTCGAGCGCGTCCTTACCCGTCTTTTCATTGATCAGCTCAAAGGCATCGTAAACGGCCTTCTGCGCAACGCCGCGCTTGCCGTCCAGCATGACCTGGTTGATGAGCTTGGTCACGACAACGCTCTTGTAGATCGGATCTGCAAGAACTTCTCTCTTGGGAATAAAACCTCTTCTCGGCATGGTGTGTCCTCCTTATTTCTTGGGACGCTTCGCACCGTACAGCGAGCGAGCCTGCTTGCGGTTCGCGACGCCTGCGGTATCCAGAGCACCGCGGATGATGTGATAACGCACACCGGGCAGGTCCTTGACACGACCGCCGCGGATGAGAACCACGGAGTGCTCCTGCAGGTTGTGACCGACGCCGGGGATGTACGCGGTACCTTCGAGCCCGTCCGTCAGACGGATACGAGCGATTTTACGCAGTGCGGAATTCGGCTTTTTCGGCGTCATCGTACGGACTGCGGTGCAGACGCCGCGACGCTGCGGGCACTGCTTCAGAATGGGCGCCGTGGACTTGTATTCCACGGGCTGTCTGCCCTTGCGAACCAATTGATTAATGGTCGGCATTCAGATGTTTCCTCCTAAAAATATTTCAATCGTTTTTATAAATCAATCCCTCTGCAACCCAATTCAGAGGATATTGTCCGGTGATCAGCCCCGTTTTTTCCGAAAAAACAGGGTTTTGGCAGTGCTCTGTCGCAAGCACCGCCAAATAGTTAGTGTAACAGACAAAGTCAATCTTGTCAATCTGAAATTTTTTCTTCCGTTTCCGGCACGTCCGGCAGATCGTACACGGCGCTCGGCGCGCTGCCGAGGCCCTTGTCGATGCGCTTCTTCGTGAACGCGAGGTGCGGCCGGCGCTCGCCGAACAGCGGACGCCATCCCTTTTCCTCCATCTCCGCAACGATCGGATGCCTGCGTACGTCCGCGATCATGACCGATCCGGATCTGCGCCGCCACAGATACGCGAGCAGTTTCCCGAACGCGTATCCGCCGACCAGCGCCGCAAACACGAGCGCCAGAGGCAGCCACTGCGCCGCTGCGCGAAGCGTCTGCGCCGTCTTTTCGATCAGAACGAACGGCAGAACGATCGCCGTCAGCACGATCGGCGCGATCAGCGGAAGGTATTCCGCAAGCAGGATCCTGCGGCGGCATTTCGAGCAGCATGCGAACTGCAGCGGGACCATGAATCCGGTCTTCTGCTTCGAGAGCCACTTACGCGTCGCAAGCTTTTTCGGCTCTTCGTGCGCCATGTCGAACACGGCAAAGCACGTGGGCGTTCCCTTCGGCTCGGTCGTGCAGAGCGTGCACGTCTCGCTCTCGAAGAGCTGCGCCACGGTGCCCTCCGGCTGGAGCTCGCAGAAGGTCCGAAGATCCGTATGGATCTCCGGATCTGCTTCGCGCCCTTTCAGCGGACACGCCTCGCATGCGCGCATGTTGAGCAGCGCACACGATTTCGTGCCGTACAGTTTGCACGCGGTATCGGTCAGATTGCGTTGCTCCATGGCGTTACTCCGCATCCGCCGGGACGTCCTGCGCTTCCGCGACTTCGACGTTGCGATAGCGCTTCAGTCCGATGCCCGCCGGGATCAGCTTGCCGATGATGACGTTTTCCTTGAGGCCGACGAGCGGATCGATCTTGCCCTTGATGGCAGCTTCGGTCAGCACGCGCGTGGTCTCCTGGAAGGACGCCGCCGACAGGAACGAGTCGGTCGCGAGCGCGGCCTTGGTGATGCCGAGAAGCTTGCGCTTCGCTTTCGCGAGCATCGGCTCCGCCGGTTCGTCCGCGCCGCTCTCCTGCGCTTCCGCGCAAGCGAGCTCGTATTCGCGGATCAGCTTCTCGTTCTCTTCCTCGAAGTGGTAGCTGTCGCACAGTTCGCCGGGGAGCAGTCCGGTGTCGCCCGCGTCCTCGATCTGGACCTTGCGGAGCATCTGCCGGATGATGACCTCGATATGCTTATCGGAGATCTCAACGCCCTGGAGACGGTATACGCTCTGGACTTCCTTCAGCAGATACGCCTGCACGCCCTTGACGCCCTTGATCTTCAGGATGTCGTTCGGCGTGACCGGGCCCTCGGTGAGCGAATCGCACGCGTCGACGTAATCGCCTTCCTTGACCAGCAGCTTCGAGTTGAACGGGATCTGGTATCTGGCCGATTCGCCGTTCTCGTTGGAGATGATGCAGAAGTTGCCCTTGTCGGTCTGTTCGAACCCGACGACCGTACCGGAGATCTCGGTGATGGTGCACGCGCCCTTCGGCTTTCTCGCCTCGAACAGCTCCTCAACACGCGGAAGACCCTGCGTGATGTCCTCGCTGGAAGCGACGCCGCCCGTATGGAACGTACGCATCGTCAGCTGCGTGCCCGGTTCGCCGATCGCCTGCGCCGCGATGATACCGACCGCTTCGCCGATATCCACGTGTCCGCCGGTCGCGAGGTTCGCGCCGTAGCACTTGCAGCAGACGCCGTGCTCCGTGCGGCAGGTCAGGACCGAACGGCAGTAGACTTCCTTGACGCCCGCGGCTTCGATCGCAAGCGCCTCGTCGTGGCTGATCATGTGATCGCCTTCGCAGAGCTGTTCGCCGGTTTCCGGATGGAACACCGGGTCGATCGCGTAGCGGCCCTCGATGCGCGCCGACAGCGGCTCGATCATCTTGTTGCCTTCGGCGATCGCGGAGACCCACATGCCGCGCGGCGTGTCGTTGCGCTCCGCGAAGCAGTCGTCCTCGCGAACGATGACGTCCTGCGAAACGTCGACGAGACGTCTCGTGAGGTAACCGGAGTCCGCCGTACGAAGCGCCGTATCGGCAAGACCTTTACGCGCGCCGTGCGAGGAGATGAAGAACTCCAGAACGGACAGGCCCTCGCGGAAGTTCGCGCGGATCGGGACCTCGATGATCTGACCGGACGGGTCCGCCATCAGACCGCGCATGCCGGCGAGCTGACGGATCTGCGCCTGGCTGCCGCGCGCGCCGGAGTCCGCCATCATGAAGATGGGGTTGTACGCGTCGAGCGAATCCATCAGCGCTTTGGTGACCTTGTCGGTCGTCTGTTCCCAGACGGCGATCACGCGGTCTCTGCGTTCCTTGTTGCTGAGAAGACCCATGCGGAAGTAGTTGTCGATCTCGATGACCTTCTTCTCCGCCTCGGAAACGAGTTCCTTCTTTTCGGCAGGAACGCGGATATCCTGGAAGCCGACGGTGACGCCGCCGCGGGTCGAGTACGAATACCCGAGCTTCTTGATGCGGTCGAGCGTTTCGCTCGTCTGCGTCGGGCCGTGCTTTCTGTAGCACGCGTCGACGATCTTGCCCAGGTCCTTCTTCTTGACGAGGGAGTCGATCTCGAGCTTGAACATATCGTCCGCCGTGCTGCGCTCGACGAAGCCGAGGTCCTGCGGGATCGCGTTGTTGAACAGAACGCGGCCCACGGAGGTGTCGCAGATCTTGTAGATCGTTTCACCCTGCCATTCGCGGCGGAGACGGATCTTGACCTTCGCCTGCAGCGCGACTTCACCGGTCTGATACGCCATGATCGCTTCCTCTTCGGAGGAGAACGCCTTGCCTTCGCCCTTCACGCCGTCACGCTGCTGCGTCAGATAGTAGCAGCCCATGACCATGTCCTGCGTCGGGCAGACGACCGGCTTGCCGTCCTGCGGCTTCAGAATGTTGTTGGACGCGAGCATCAGGAAGCGCGCTTCCGCCTGCGCTTCGACCGAAAGCGGTACGTGGACCGCCATCTGGTCGCCGTCGAAGTCCGCGTTGAACGCGGTGCAGACGAGCGGATGCAGCTTGATCGCGCGGCCCTCGACGAGGACCGGCTCAAACGCCTGAATGCCCAGACGGTGCAGCGTCGGCGCGCGGTTGAGCATGACGGGATGGTCCTTGATGACCTCCTCGAGCACGCCCCAGACCTCGGTCACGCCGCGTTCGACCATGCGCTTCGCGCCCTTGACGTTCTGCGCAAGACCGCCCTTGACGAGCTTCTTCATCACGAACGGCTTGAAGAGCTCCAGCGCCATCTCCTTCGGGAGACCGCACTGATACATCTTCAGTTCCGGACCGACGACGATAACCGAACGTCCGGAATAGTCGACGCGCTTGCCCAGCAGGTTCTGACGGAAACGTCCCTGCTTGCCGCGGAGCATGTCGGACAGCGACTTCAGCGGACGGTTGCCGGGACCCGTGACCGGGCGCGAACGGCGGCCGTTGTCGATCAGGGAGTCGACCGCTTCCTGCAGCATGCGCTTCTCGTTGCGCACGATGATGTCGGGCGCGCGGAGCTCAAGCAGTCTCTTCAGACGGTTGTTGCGGTTGATGACGCGGCGGTAAAGATCGTTGAGGTCGCTCGTCGCGAACCGTCCGCCGTCCAGCTGGACCATCGGGCGCAGCTCCGGCGGAATGACCGGCAGCACGGTGAGGATGATCCACTCGGGGCGGTTGCCGCTCTTCATGAACGCCTCGACGACTTCCAGACGCTTGACCGCGTTGGCGCGCTTCTGTCCGCCGCTGGTTTCTACCTCCTCGCGCAGTTCCTTATCGAGCTGCTCGAGGTCGATCTCGCAGAGAAGCTCGCGGATCGCTTCCGCGCCCATGCCGGCACGGAACGATTTCTCGCCGAACTGCTCCTGATATTCGCGGTATTCCTTGTCGGAAAGCACCTGCTTTTTCTGCAGCGTGGTCGTACCGGGATCGATGACGACGTACGCCGCGAAATACAGGACCTGTTCCAGTTCTTTCGGGCTCATGTCGAGCAGCATCTTCATGCGGCACGGAATGCCCTTGAAATACCAGATATGGGAAACGGGAACGGCCAGCTCGATGTGACCCATGCGCTCGCGGCGCACCTTGGCGCGCGTGACTTCAACGCCGCATTTGTCGCAGACGATGCCCTTGTATCTGCCGCGCTTATAGCGTCCGCAGTGGCATTCCCAGTCCTTCGTCGGTCCGAAGATCCGTTCGCAGAACAGACCGTCCTTTTCGGGTTTCAGCGTGCGATAGTTGATCGTTTCGGGCTTTTTTACTTCGCCGTGAGACCATTCGAGGATCTTTTCCGGGGAAGCCAGACCGATCTCCAGAGCATCAAATTCCGTTAAATCAAACATTTGCTGTCTCCTTTCGCACTTATTCGTTATCGTCCTCACCGTCGAGGTCCAGATCCATGTCGTCGCCGAGGTCGAAATCGTCCATCAGCATTTCGTCCATGTCGGATCCTTCGCCGTCGAATTCGTCGAATCCCTCGAGATCCTCGATCTCGTCTTCGTCCTCGTCCTCGCCTTCCATCGGCGTGATCGGGGTATCCTCGAGACCGGAGATGTTGATGTTGTCGGTGAAGCGGGTCTCTTCATCGTCGTCCTCGCCGATCTCGATCTCCTCGCGCGACTCGGAGAGCACGCGCATATCGAGACCCAGCGACTGGAGCTCCTTGATGAGGACCTTGAACGACTCGGGCACGCCGGAGGGCTTGACGTTCTCGCCCTTGACGATGCTCTCGTAGGTCTTGACGCGGCCCACGACGTCGTCGGACTTGACGGTCAGGATCTCCTGCAGCGTGTTCGCCGCGCCGTACGCTTCGAGCGCCCAGACTTCCATTTCGCCGAAACGCTGTCCGCCGAACTGCGCCTTGCCGCCCAGCGGCTGCTGCGTGACGAGGCTGTACGGGCCCGTGGAACGCGCGTGGATCTTGTCGTCGACCAGGTGATGGAGCTTCAGATAGTACATGTAGCCGACCGAGACGCGGTTCTCGAACGGTTCGCCCGTTCTGCCGTCGTACAGGATCGTCTTGCCGTCCTCGTCGCAGCCCGCCTTCACCAGCAGTCTCTTGATGTCCTCCTCGGTCGCGCCGTCGAAGACCGGCGTCGCGATCTCGATGCCGAGCTTCCTGCACGCCATGCCGAGGTGCAGCTCCAGGATCTGTCCGATGTTCATTCGGGACGGAACGCCGAGCGGATTCAGAACGATCTGCAGCGGCGTGCCGTCGGGCAGGAACGGCATATCCTCTTCGGGGAGGATGCGGGAGATAACGCCCTTGTTGCCGTGGCGACCCGCCATCTTGTCGCCGACGGAGACCTTGCGCTTCTGCGCGATGTACACGCGGACCATCTGGTTGATGCCCGGGCTCAGCTCGTCCTTGTTTTCACGGGTGAAGACCTTGACGTCGACGACCACGCCGCCCTCGCCGTGCGGCACTCTCAGGGACGTGTCGCGCACGTCGCGCGCCTTCTCGCCGAAGATCGCGCGAAGGAGACGTTCCTCCGCCGTCAGCTCGGTCTCGCCCTTCGGGGTGACCTTGCCGACGAGGATGTCGCCCGAGCGCACTTCCGCGCCGGGACGGATGATGCCGTTCTCGTCGAGCTGCGCAAGCGCGTCCTCGCCGATGTTCGGAATGTCGCGGGTGATCTCTTCCGGTCCGAGCTTCGTTTCACGCGCTTCGACCTCGTGCTCCTCGATGTGGATCGACGTGTACACGTCCTCCTTGACGAGCTTCTCGGAGATCAGGACCGCGTCCTCGTAGTTGTAGCCTTCCCAGGTCATGAAGCCGATCAGGATGTTGCGGCCGAGAGCGATCTCGCCGCCCTGCGTCGACGCGCCGTCCGCGATGACGTCGCCCTTCTTCACGCGCTCGCCGTGCTCGACGATCGGGCGCTGATTCAGGCAGGTGCCCTGGTTGGAGCGGCGGAACTTCAGGAGCTTGTAGCGATGCGGAACGCCCGCGTCGCTCGTGATCTCGATCGTATCCGCGTCCACGTAGGTGCAGGTGCCGTCGCACTCCGCAAGCACCGTGATGCCGGAGTCGGCAGCCGCCTTGTGCTCCATGCCGGTCGCCACGACGGGCGCTTCGGGTTTCAGAAGCGGGACCGCCTGACGCTGCATGTTGGAACCCATCAGCGCGCGGTTCGCGTCGTCGTTCTCAAGGAACGGGATCATCGCCGTCGCGACGGAGACCAGCTGCTTCGGGGAAACGTCGATGTAATCGACCTCGTTGCTCTTGACCTCGATGATCTGATCGAGGCAGCGCGCGACGAGACGGTCGCGCTTGAACCAATGCGTGTTCTCGTCGATCGGTTCGTTCGCCTGTGCGACGATCGCGCCGTCCTCTTCGTCCGCGGTGAGATACACGATCTCGTCGGTGACGATGCGGTTTTCCTTGTCGATCACGCGGTACGGCGCTTCGATGAAGCCGTACTCATTGATGCGCGCATAGGTGGACAGCGAGTTGATGAGGCCGATGTTCGGACCTTCAGGCGTCTCGATCGGGCACATTCTGCCGTAATGCGAGTAGTGAACGTCGCGGACCTCGAACGTCGCGCGGTCGCGGTTCAGACCGCCCGGACCGAGCGCCGAAAGACGGCGCTTGTGCGTCAGCTCGGACAGCGGGTTCGTCTGGTCCATGAACTGCGACAGCTGGGAGGATCCGAAGAACTCCTTGATCGCCGCGGTCACAGGACGGATGTTGATCAGGTTCGACGGCATGACCACGTCCATATCCTGGAGACCCATGCGCTCGCGCACGACGCGCTCGAGACGCGTAAGACCCACGCGGATCTGGTTCTGCAGCAGCTCGCCGACCGAACGGATGCGGCGGTTGCCGAGGTGGTCGATATCGTCCGTCTTGCCGATGCCGTACGGAAGATCAATGAGGTAGGAGATCGACGCGACCATATCGTCGGGAACGATATGCCGCGGGATCAGATCGTCGTAATGCTTGCCGAGGAAGTCCTTCAGCGCATCGCCTTCGATCCCCTCTTCCTCCGCCTGCTTCAGGAGCGCCTTCAGCGTCGGAATGTGAACGTCCTCGTTGAGGCCGGCTTCGATCGGCGCGAACGGGAGGAAGCCCGCCGCGGACGCGAACCGGTTGCCGACGACCTTGACGCGTTTGTCGTCCCCGATGCGGACCCAGACGGCGTTGATGCCCGCGTTCTGGATCGCCTCGGCGGTCGCCTTGTCGATCTTCTGACCGGCTTCGGCGAAGATTTCGCCGGTTTCCTTATTGATGACGGTCTCATCCGCGATCTGATCGCGGATACGCGCCTTCAGAGAAAGTTTCTTATTATACTTGTAGCGGCCGACGCGCGCCAGATCGTAGCGGTTGTCGAAGAACAGCCCGTGCAGGAGATTGCGCGCGCTTTCCTCCGTCGGCGGCTCGCCGGGACGCTGCCGGCGATAGATCTCGACCAGGCCGTCCACGACGGAACGGTTCGGATCCTTCGCAAGCGTTGCTTCCAGACGCTCGTCGTTGCCCAGAAGATCCAGGATCTCCGCGTTCGTGCCGTAACCGATGGCACGGAGCAGCGCGGTGATAAAGACCTTGCGCTGACGGTCGATCTTGACGTACAGAACGCCGTTTCCGTCGGTCTCGTACTCAAGCCATGCGCCGCGGTTCGGAATGACCTGGCTCGAAAACAGCTGCTTGCCGCCCTTCTGATCGGTCGAAACGGCATAGTACGCGCCCGGGGAACGAACGAGCTGGGAAACGATAACGCGCTCCGCCCCGTTGATGATGAACGTGCCCTGCGGCGTCATCAGCGGGAAATCGCCCATAAAGACCTCCTGCTGCTTGACCTCGCCCGTTTCCTTATTGATCAGGCGGACGGTCACGCGCAGGGGCGCCGCATAGTTCACGTCGCGGCTCTTGCTCTCTTCGATGGAATACTTGGGCTTATCCAGATCGATCCGGTAGTCCACGAATTCCAGAACGAGTTTTCCGGAAAAGTCGACGATCGGCGAAATGTCGTTGAAGACTTCGCGCAGATCCTCTTTCAGGAAGTGGTAATAGGAATTCTTCTGCACCTCAATGAGATCGGGCATTTCAAGAACTTCGGAAATGTGAGAAAAGCTCTTTCTGGTCCGTTTTCCCATCTTGACGTCATGCATCATTGCGTTTACTCCTTGCTGACGGTTTCCCATCTGATTGATTTCGGGCGTATCCCCCCGCCCGTGGAGGTGGCAATATTCCTTACCTCCTGTGTCTTTTTGTCCCGAAACAGCTCGCTTTATTTCAATCCGCAGAGGCTATAGGGGCATATTACCACAGTATAGGCATCATAATGCAATATCGAATAATATCATCTTGAAATCAACCTGTCAAGCGGATTTTTCATAAAACCGTAATATTTTTTTCTGCGCGGGATTTCGCACGCATATACTTGGTATAGGCAGCCGGAAAAACGTCCATACTCCGGGCAGAAAAAGGAGGTGATTCCATGAAAGAAACCCACACAGGCTGGACGGCGCAGGAGGACGCGGCGCTGACCTTTGCCGCGTCGGAGGCGCGCAGACAGCGCAAACCGCTGAAAACGGCGTTCGACGCGATCGCGATCGAAACGAACCGCCGTCCGAACAGCGTCCGCAACCACTATTACACGCAGCTGAAGCCGAATGAAAAAGACGGACCGGTGTTTCTCCCCTTCTCCGAGGAGGAGACCGACCGCCTGCTGGAAACGGTGCTGCTCGCGCTTGCGAACGGGCAGTCCGTGCGCGCCTGCACGCTCGCGATGGCGAACGGCGATACCCGCCGCATGCTGCGCTATCAGAACAAGTACCGCGCGCTTTTGAAATCCCGTCCCGAGCGCGTGCGTTCGGTCCGGACGCGGCTCGTTTCCGAGGGGCACGCCGTTCCGGATCCGTTCGTGCGCGATCCGGACGCCCCGCACGTCGGCCGCCCGCCGAAATCGAACGGCGATCTCGAGCGCCGCATCCGCGCGCTGCTCGACACGCTGTGCCGGAACCTGCTGGCCCTGACGCAGGGCGAAGACGCGGTCTGAACGGCGCCGGACCGGAAAAGGAGGTCCCCCCTCCTTTTTTATATGCACGTGCGCGAAACGATTGAATTTCCCGTCGAAATGTGGTATAATCGGGACGGAAAGGTGGTATACCCGTATGCTGATCCTGATCGCCGTTCTGCTTCTGGGCGCCGCTTCGACCGCGCTTCTTTCGTGGCTGCTCGGCTCCTGCGCGACGTGGTGGTTCGTACTGCGCATCGCGCTGCTGTTTTTGGCGTTCTGCGTCTGCTGGCTGCTGCTGTACACGCTGTTCCTGTTTGTTCTCGGCGCGCTGATCGATCAGAAAAAGCCGGTCAAAAAGCCGCATCACGGCATGCGCCGGCTGATGGTCGAAACGATGGAGCTGATCCTGCTCGTCGGGCGAATCCGCGTGCGCGGCGAAGGGCTCGACCGGATCGACCGCAAAAAGCCGTTCCTGCTCGTGGCGAATCACCGCTCGCTGATCGACCCGTTCCTGCCGCTGACGCTTCTGAAGGGCACGGAGATCGTCTATATCTGCAAGCCCGAGGTCGCGAAGATGCCGGTCGCGGGCGGCATGACGCATATCTGCGGCTTCCCGCTGATCGATCGGCAGAACAACCGGCAGGCGCTGAAAACCATCTTCCGCGCCGTCGGGATCCTGACGGACGAATCTACCTCCGTCGCGATCTTCCCCGAAGGCACGCGCAACAAGACCGCCGATCCGCTGCTGCCGCTGCATCCCGGCTCGTTCTCGATCGCAAAGCGCGCAAACGTGCCGATCGTCGTCGCCGTCAACCGGAATACCGAAAAGGCGCTGAAGCGGTTCTTCCTGCACCGCACGCGCGTTTCCTTCTCGGTCGTCGACGTGCTCTCTCCCGAACGGATCGCGCCGCTCTCCACACAGGAGATCGCGGAGCTCGTGAAGGAACGGATCGAAGCGAAGCTGAAAGAAGCGAGCTGATCCCCGAATAAAAAAACAGCGCCCTTCCGGGCGCTTTTTTTCACGGCCTGACCGATCTGGCCGCCAGCAGGTCGCGCGCGTGTTCGGCAAGCGCGTAGACCGTTTCGGACGCGGTCGGGCGCTTCACAAACGGGAACGGCCTTCCCGGCTCCGTTTCCTCCCGATCCCAGCACGCGCGGATCGCCCCGTACATCGCCTGCCCTGCGCGGTCGTCCGACCGTCCGCACATCGCGCCGAGCACCGGAAACAGCGTGTCGAACGGCCGGCGTCTGCATTCCGGCATATGCTCCGCCGTCACGCGGACGCCGTCGCGCAGCAGCTCGAAGCCGCGCTGCTCCGGATTGACGCCGAGCTCCAGCAGCAGTTCGGCGCTGATCCGCGCCCCGTCTCCGATCCGTTTCGGATGCGCCTCTCCGTTCCATCGTTCCTCTCTCCGCAGGACCCTTCGATTCAAAATACTGATCCCTCCCCTCTCCGCATTCAGTCTACCGCGCATAGGGAACGGAATCCACAAACGAACCGTTTCGATCGTCGGGGAATCCGTAAACGATCTGTGACAAACAAAAACCGGCGGCTCAGACGAGCCTGCCGGTCGTTTCCGTCTCTTTTGCGATTCGCCTGCGGTCCGGCTCGACCGTGACGGTCAATCCGTCCGCGCCGAGTTTTTTCGCTTCGATCAGCGCAAGCCGCGCGCGCTGTCCGCTCATCAGAAGCCTCATGCGCTTCGGCGCGAACCGTGCGTCCGAAAGCGTCCGGAACGCCGCCGCAAGCTGTTCGGCGGGATAGCAGAACGTGAGCGTGCCGCCGTTTTTCAGAGCGAGAAACGCGGCGCCGCACCAGTCGGACAGCAGCGACCGCTCCGCGTGACGCGCGGTCCCGCGTTTTCCGGGATCCCCCGACGTGAAGTACGGCGGGTTCATCAGCACGCGCGAAAACGCGCCGTATCCGAGTTCCTTCGGCGCGTCCTCGGCGGAAAGCGTCAGAAACCGGATCGCCTGTCCGTTGCGTTCCGCGCTCGCCCGCGCCAGCGCGAGCTGTTCCGCGTCGACGTCGACGCCGGTGTACGTTCCGCCGTACCGCGTTTCGGCGTACAGGCACAGCACGCCGTTTCCCGTGCCGAGATCCAGCACGGCGTCCGATTTGCCGATGCGCGCGAAATGCACGAGCGCGATCGAATCCTCCGTAAAGCAGCCGAGGTCCGGATCCTGATAGATCCCCGTTTTCGGTTCGACAAGCCATTCCCAGCGTTTCATTCCGAGCCCTCCGGTACGAGCGGCGCCGCCGTCGATCCGGGCGTCTCCCGCGGGAAGTCGATCGTCCCGTCCGCGCGGATCGTGCCGATCGTCACGCCCGTATAATACTGATGCAGGATCTCCTCATACGACGCGCCGCGCTTCGCCAGGCCGTTCGCGCCGTTCTGCGAAAGGCCCACGCCGTGCCCGTATCCCTTCGTATGGAAGACGATCCCGTCCTCCGCCCACGTGATCGTGAACATCGTGCTGCGCAGATTGAACAGGCTCCGCGCTTCCTTGCCGGTGATCTCCGTTTTGCCGAGCCGCAGCGTTTTGACGCGGCCGCTCTCATAGGTCTCCGCAATGCGGACCTCGTCCTCGGCGTTGTCCTCCGTCACGCCGCATTCCGGGTACTTCTCCGTGATCAGCGCCAGAAACGCGTCAAAGCCGATCTCGACGTCCTCCGTGCGCATCGGATCCTCGTACGGACTGTCGACGCCGCGCAGGTACGGCAGCGCGTTCGCGTAGACGTTTTCGGAATCCTCGGTGCGTCCGCCCGAGCACGCGTGGTAGAGCGCGTCGCAGAGCCTGCCGTCGTACGTCACGACCTCGCCCGCCGTATCGATGACCGCCTGCGCGACGAGATTGTAGTTCTTCACGTAATCGTCGCCCCACGTCTGCTGCATGCGCTCATGCGTCGAAAACGCCTGACAGCACTTGCTGTTCGTGCACACGTCCGCGTCGGGATTCGTATGACAGCCGCCGTGCGCCACGCTGTACAGCGTATAGGTGCGCGACGCGACCGCCTGCGCCTTCAGCGCCTCAAATTCGTAGCGCACGGGCATTTCCGCGGCGACGACACCGACGACGTACTCCTCGAGATCCATGGTGACGAGCCGGTCCGCGCGGTGGTCGTAGACCCGGATCTGCACCGCCTCCGTCCGGTCGTACGTCGCGTACAGATCGAGCAGCGTCGGTCCGGGCGTTGCGAACGCGTTCTCCCGGGGCAGCGGATTTCCCTGCCCGCACGCATCCTTCAGGGCGGTGCGCGCAAACAGGATCAGCGCGACCAGAAGCGCCAGCAGCAGGATCGCCATGCCGGCGAGCACGATGGGGTTGTTTCGGAAACTCTTCATGGTATGTATTATAGTGCCCGCGCGCAAAAAATACCAGTTATTTTTACTTATCACGAAATTCCCGCTTTCCGTTGCATTCCGAAACGCCGCCGTGCTATAATACGGGTATGAATATCCGTTTTTCGCCCGATGCGGCGCGGCGCGAGATGACGCCGGTCGACAATCTGTTCTTCCTTGAATACATGCCCGATGCGGACGGCACGTTTGTGAAGGTATACCTGTTCGGTCTGATGCAGTGCTATCACCCGTCGCTTGCCGACACGGACGTTGAAAACGCGCTGGGGCTGACCGAAACGCAGATCCGCTGCGCGTTCGTCTACTGGCAGGCGAAGGGCCTTGTGCGGATCCTCGGCGACGATCCGCTGTCGGTCGAGTATCTTCTGACCGAACAGCCCGCCGTGACGACGGCGACGCCGAAAAAATACCGCCGCTTCATCGAATCGATCGACGCGCTGCTTTCGCCGCGCTCGCTCGACATGCGCGAAATGAAGGCGATGTACGACTGCATCGAGCTGTACGGGCTCGAGGAGGGCGCGGTGCTCGCGCTCGTCGGACACTGCATCGAGCTGAAGGGCAAGCGCGTTTCGACCAACTACGTGCTCACCGTCGCGCAGGAATGGAGCGAACGCGGCATCAAAACGCAGACCGCCGCGGAAACGTATGTCGCCGACTGGCGCACGAAAAAGCACGGCGCCGCGGAGGTGCTGCGCCGCTGGAACAAGCGCCGCCCGCCGACGGTCGATGAAATGGACCTGTACGACCGGTGGATCAACGAGCTCGGCTTCGACGCCGAGGCGATCCTGTCCGCCTGCTCGCGCATGACGGACGTCGCGACCCCGACGTTCGCGATCCTCAACGACCGCCTGCTAGAAATGAAATCGCGCAACGTGACCGACGCGGCGGAAATGGATCGCGACGAAGCGCGCGCCGCGCAGGACCGTGAGCTTGCGCGGCTCGTGTACGCGCGGCTCGGCAAGATCGGCGCGCCGGACAAAACGACGGTCGCGCAGCTCAGGATGTTCCGCGACGATAAGGGCATCCCGCGCGACGCGATCCTGCTGGCCGCGGACGAATGCGCCGGCGCGGAGCGGCCGCTGGGTCTTCTC
Source organism: uncultured Clostridia bacterium (assembly GCA_946411635.1). Lineage (GTDB taxonomy): Bacteria > Bacillota > Clostridia > Christensenellales > CAG-138 > UBA3792. The sequence continues at coordinate 366,222 of CAMKES010000002.1, forward strand.
AAGAAGATCCTGTCCGACTGGGCGAACGCGCACATCGAAACCGTGGAGCAGGCCGAAGCGGCGCTGAACCGGCCGAAGCCCGACACGCCGAAAAAGCCGAAAAAGAAAAAGAACCCGGCGCTGATCTATCAGCAGACCCCCATTTCGGAAACCGACTTCAACAATCTGGTTGTGGATCTGAGCGAGGACGTATGACGAACGAACTGCAGCGATATTACAGCGACCTGCGCGAAAAGAACCGCCGCGCGCTCGAAAAGCGGATCGCGGAATGCGAGCAAAAGAACCGCCGCTTCCGTTCGCTTGCGGACGAGCCGGGGCTCGTGTTCAAGCAGCTTGCCGCGGGTAAACTGACCCCCGCCGCCGCGAAGTCGCGCATCGGCGCGATCGGCGCGGAGCGCAGAAACCTTCTGATCTCGATGGGGCTTCCGGGCAATTATCTCGACCCGATCTATACCTGTCCGCGCTGCCGGGACACCGGCGAGGTCGGCGAACCGGCGCGGCTGTGCGCCTGCGCGCTCAAAAAACTGCAGGAGCAGATGATCGCGGGCTCGCGCATCAACCCGCGCGAAACGTTCGCGGCCTTCCGCGAATCGATCTATCCCGACGACGAGCAGAAAAAGCAGGGCCTTGCCATGAAGCGCTTCTGCGAACGCTACGTCGCCTCCCTGCCCGCCCCCGAAAAGCCGAATCTTCTGATCCTCGGCGCGGCGGGGCTCGGCAAAAGTTTTTTCGGCAACGCGATCGCTTCGGCCGCGATCGAAAAGGGCGTGCCCGCCGTCAAGACGACGGCGTACCAGTGCGTGCAGGCGATCCTCGACGGCATCGACGCGCGCGAGGACGCGATCGCGCCGTTCCTTTCCGCTCCGGTTCTGGTGCTCGACGACGTCGGCACCGAGGCGATGGTCCCGAACGTGACGGTCGAGACCTTCTTCCGCATCCTGAACGAACGCGCCGCGGCCGCGCTTCCGACCGTTCTGATCTCGAACCTCAACAAGGACGAGCTGTTCGAGCGCTACGGCGAGCGCGTGGCGAGCCGCATGATCGACGGCGCGCTGACCTCCGTCATTCTGCTGCGCGGGGACAACCTGCGCACGAGGATCCGCTGATGCTGTACCTCGTCGCAACGCCCATCGGCAACCTCGGCGATCTCTCCGCGCGCGCGATCGAAACGCTCAACGCCGTCGACGTGATCTACTGCGAGGATACGCGCCGTACCGCGCTTCTGCTGCAGCATTTTCAAATCAAAAAACCGACCCGCTCCCTGCATACGCACAACGAACGCGAACGCACGGAGGAGGTCGTTTCCGCGCTGAAGGACGGACGCGAGATCGCGTACGTGTCCGACGCGGGCATGCCGGGGATCTCCGATCCCGGTGCGATGCTCGTGGAAGTCTGCCGCAGGGAGGGGCTCCCCTGCACCGTGATCCCCGGCGCAAGCGCCGCCGTGATCGCCGCCGTGCTTTCGGGCCTGCCTTCCCAGCCGTTCAGCTTTTTCGGCTTCCTTCCGCGCGAAGCAAAGCCGCGCCGCGAAACGCTCGACGCGATCGCGGGGATCGGGCATCAGGTCATTCTGTACGAAAGCCCGCACCGCGTGCAGGCGACGCTCCGCGACCTTTACGACCGGTTCGGCGACGGTCCCGCCGCGGTCCTGCGCGAACTGACAAAAAAGTTCGAGACCGTCGTGAACGGCTCGCTCTCCGAGCTGATCGAACACTTCGCGGAGGAGCCGAAGGGCGAATGCGTGATCGCGTTCATCCCGGGGCGCAGGGACGAAGCCGAAGTGCCGGATCTTGACGAAACGCTTCTGACGCTTCTGAAAACGGAGTCCGTCAAGGACGCCGCCGCGATCGCCGCCCAGCGGCTGGACCTTCCGAAAAAACAGGTCTACCGCCGCGCGCTGGAACTGAAAACGGAATGATCCGAAACGAAAAAAGAGAGGCCTGCGCCTCTCTTTTTTGCTGCCTTCGTTATTCGGGACGGCACGCCGCGATCACATCCTCGCTGCGGACCGTAACGGTCGGATCGTTCACCGTAGCGCGCAGCTCGTCCATGCAGTTCTTGCCGAGCAGCTGCGCCGTGATTCGCTCGCGCACGCCGGGATACCGGTCGATCGGCACGACACCGGTCTCGCCCTCGACGCGCAGGAACAGATAAAAGGCCTTCTTTCCGTCCTTTTCCCTGACGAGCGTGCCGACGGATCCGACCGGCACGTCCTTCGCCGCCTCGTAGAGCCCGTCGATCAGCGAATCGTTCGGCGCGACCGCAAGGTCGCCCGCGATGCCGTTTGTGACAAATTCATTGTCCGTATCGACGTACAGCGCGTTGAAATCGGACTCCGCCTGCGCGCGGTACGCTTCGATCTGTTCGTCCGTCGGATCGGTATGCACGAACACCCGTACGAAGATCGCGTCTTCCGGCACGTACAGCGACGGGAACGTGCGCTGTCCGTTGAGATAGTAGAACAGATACTTCGAATACGCGCCGGCCGTGTAGCGGTCGACGAACGTGTCCTGCACGATCCGTTCGTATCCGGCCTGCAGCTCCTCGTCGGAGAGCGTGTGCGACGCCTTGTAGTCCTCGAGGATGTGCGTGAAGTACATGCTCGCAAGAAGGCTGCGCTCGAACATTTCGACGTAGCGCGCCTCGGTGAAGCCGGTCTCGCGGAAGAACGCCTCCCGCGATTCATACGCGCCGCCGGATTCCGCCAGGCTGTCCGCAAGCTTCTCCTCCGCGGTCTCCGCCGCATTGTACAGATACGCCTGTTCCTGCGCCGTCAGTTCATATCCGCGCTGAACGCCGAGGTCGTACGCGGCGGCCTCGAGCGCGAGCTCGGTCAAGACCGCCTCGCAGAGCGCATCCATGCCCGCTTCGGTGCGGGTGTCGTAATACTCGTACGCGTATCCGGCGGCCTGATCCGACACGAACGTGAGGTACGTTTCGCGGTCGTCAAGCCCGTTTTCGCGGATCGTGCGAAGGCGGTCGTTCAGATAATACCGGTACGTCACGGCATAGACCGGCGTGTCGCCGACCGTCAGCACGACGTCGTCCGCGTCGATCGCAGGCGTTTCTTTCGCCGATCCCGCGCAGCCGCAGAGCAGCAGAAGCGCGGCGAACAGCGCGCAGAGCAGACGGGTCTTCGGCATGCGGTTCACTTCCAGAGCTCCTCGGGATACTGTCCCTCGTCCTTCATGCGGCGGATCGCTTCCTTGAGGATCGGCAGATCGGGACGGTTCGTGATGCCGTGCCAGCGCGCGGTGGTCTCAAGCACCTTGATGCTGATCTTTCCCTCGCGCATCATCGCGTCGAGCACGCGCGGCAGCAGGTATTCGCACTTCATCGGATTCTTCGGCAGGTTCTCGTCGAGGAACGCCGGGAAACGCGCTTCGAACGCGTCGAGCACGCTTCTCTGCAGACCGAACAGGTTCATCGAAACGAGCGTGTCCAGCGCAAGCGGCGTATAGGTCGCGCCGTCGTCCTCGGTGAACGCGGCGGCGCCGTCGCGCTTTTCGATCTTCAGCCGCTCGGTGAGCGAAACGAGCTTGCCGTCCCCGCCGATCTCGCAGACGCCGCGCGCCACGGACCCGAAGTCGGAAAGCGTGTTGCCGAGCTGGTACCCCACCATCGCGTACTCGCTCTCGTCATGCGCTTCGCACAGGAAGTCGTAGATCTTTTTGTACGCGTCCGCGCCGTAGAAATCGTCGGCGTTCAGCACCGCGAACGGCGCGTCCAGATGCTCCTTCGCGCAGAGGATCGCGTGCGCGGTTCCCCACGGCTTCACGCGGCCATCGGGGATCGCATAGCCCTCCGGCAGCTTGTCGAGCGACTGGAACGCGTACTCGAGCTGCACGTGCGGACGGATGCGTCTGCCCACGCGCTCTTCAAAGTCCTGTTCCATCTCTTTCTTGATGATGAGCACGACCTTCTCGAAGCCCGCGCGGATCGCGTCGAACACCGAGAAATCGAGGATCACGTGATCGTGCTCGTCGATCGGCTCGATCTGTTTGGGTCCGCCGAAGCGGCTGCCCATGCCTGCCGCCATGATCAAAAGAATCGGTTTTTTCATTGGTTTGCTCCCTTCTGTTGCTGATGATTCCGATGCGTCACGGATCGTGACGAGAAATTTCTCTTTCAGTTCCGCGGGCTTGTAGTTCATCTTGGAATACCGCAGCCCCGGATCGCCGCCGTCGTCCTCGCGGTTCAGGTACTTCGCCGCGGGAAACGCCCTTACGAACGCCTGCGCCATCGCGGGGTACGCGCCCGCAGCGTCCGGCATCGCCTTTTCGACGTGCTCGAACAGCATATCGTCCTTGCTCTCGCCGATCGCCATCGCCACGATCTCGCCGCCCGCGCGCAAAGCGACCGCCGTCTGCCCGAGCGCTTCGCGGTGCAGAAGCAGATCCCGCGCGCCGTTCCACTCGTTCTGCTCGAGCGGGGAAAGCTCCGGATGCGCGGCACGGAAACGGTCCAGAAACCCGAGGCACGCGCGTTCCGTCTCTTCGTCCGAAACGAGCACGGCCTCCGCGTCCGGATGCTCGCGGTAAAAGCGGTTCACGTGGTTTTTCTGCCCGTGATACGCCTTGCCGGAAAACGTGCGGAACGCTTCGGCGTCGTAAACGTAATCCGCCCAGTCGCGGATGCTCTCAACCTCCATGCGGCCGGCGTAGCGCGCCTCCAGAAGCGGCATCATGCAGCGCGGCACGACGCAGTAGCGAAGCGGGATCCCCCGCCGTTTCGCGTCCTCCTCGTTCGCCTCGAACGCCGCCGAAAGATCGCCGCTGCCGAGCGGCACGGTGTAGCATTCGCCGTACGCGCCGTAGCCCGCGCGGATGCACAGCATGTCCTTTACGATCGCGTAATACGACACGTAAATATCGCGCCACTGGTAGACGGCGCCGACCGTGTTGTCGCAGATGCCGCATGCATACAGTTGAAAAAACGGCTTTAAAGCCGATACGGTTTCACCCGTAATCCGTTCGTATTCGATCATAAAAACTCCTATCGTTCAGTATATCATACTTTTCCGATTTGTGAAGACCGAAAAAGCGCGCGCCGCTGTTGACGAACCGGCGATAATCGTGTAGAATGTGCGGGTATGGAACGAAATGAAATCAAAACCGGCTTCAGATTCGTCGCCTTCGATCTGGACGGCACGATCTGTAATACGCTTTCGGACATCGCGTCCTCGCTGAACCGCGCGCTCGACGCGCTCGGTTTTTCCACCTATTCCGACGACGGCGTTTCCGGTCTCATCGGGCGGAGCATCGTCTGGATGTGTCAGCATGCCGTGCCCGAGGACCGTCCCGAAGCATGGACCGACGTGCGCGACGGTTTCCTCGCCGACTACGCGGAGCATCTGTGCGACACGACTGTGCCGTATCCCGAAATGCCCGAGCTGCTGCACGCGCTGAAACACCGCGGCGTCACGCTCGCGGTCGTCACGAACAAGCCGGATCCGCACGCCAAGAAAATGATCCGCACGCTCTTCCCGGAGGGCGATCTCTTCGCCCGCGTGCAGGGACAGTGCGCCGACTATCCCGTGAAGCCCGATCCCGCGATGCTCGACGTCGTGCGCGAAGAACTCGGCTTTTCACGCGAAGAAACGCTCTATCTCGGCGATATGGACGTCGATCTGCAGTTTGCGAAAAACGCGGGGCTGCGGTGCGTCGGCTGCGGATGGGGCTATCGCGGCGAAGCGTTTCTGAAGGAAGCGGGCGCGGCGCACGTGATCTCGCATCCGCTGGAGCTTCTTGAGATCATCGACACGCTGTAAACACACAGAAACAAGCGACAGGCAAACGCCTGTCGCTTTTTCGTTATTCGATTGCGGGAAGCTCGTCGAGCGGCTTGATCTTTTTGCGGTACAGCCGTTTGAACAGCAGCCCCGCCGCGATCAGCGTGATGAACTCGGAGATCGGGAACGCCCACCAGATGCCGTCGACGTCCTTGGTGATCCACGCAAGCAGCGCGGCCACCGGCAGCAGCACGATGAGCTGACGCTGCAGGGACGTGATCGCGCCGTACAGGCTCGTGTCGGTCGCGCCGAACGCCGTGGTGAACGTGATGCCCGCCGCCGCCAGCACAAAGCCGATCGAGATGATGTGCAGCGCGCGCTCCGTGACGTCGCGCATCTCGACCGAAACGCCGAAGATCTGAATGATCTGTCCGCTGAAGAACTGGAACACGAGCGTGCCGAACAGCATGAACACGCAGCAGTAGATCAGAAGCATCTTGAACGCGCGCATGAACCGCACGCGGCTGCGCGCGCCGTAGTTGTAGCCGAGGATGCTCATCGCCGCGTTGGTCAGACCGAACACCGGCATGAAGATGATCGACTGCAGCCGGAAATACGTGCCGAACGCGCCGCGGTACAGATCCGAGAAGCTGATGCGCGAGCCCTGCGCGATCTCCTCCGCAACGGACGCGGGCGCGATCGAAAGCTGATACGCGCCGAGCGCGCTCAGGATCGCGTTCATGCCGAACATCATGACCGTGCCGACCGCCTGCATCAGGATCGACGGCAGACCCACGCGGTAGATCTCGTAGACCGTCTTCCGGTTCAGTCTGCAGTCCGCAGGCCGGATCCGGATCTCGTGCTTCGTGCCGAACAGCAGGACGATCGCAAGGATCATCGAGGCGAACTGACCGGCGACCGTCGCGATCGCCGCGCCCTTGACGCCCATCGCGGGGACCGGTCCCCATCCGAGCACGAACACGCGGTCGAGCACGATGTTCACGATCGCGCCGGAAAGCTGCATGAACATGGCGAAGATCGTTTTGCCCTGCGCCGTCATGATGCGCTCGATGCCGCAGGCGACGAAGACGCCGACGCACAGCGAGAGGCAGATCGACATGTAATGGATGCCCATCAGCTGCACGACCGGATCGTCGCTCTGCCAGCGCATGTACGCGCCCGACAGCGTCAGTCCCGCAGCGGTGAACACCGCCGCGGAGATCAGCAGGATCATCAGCCCGTTGCCCGCCGCACGGTTCGCTTCCTCAAAGCGGCGCGCGCCGAGACGGCGCGAGATCAGCGAGTTGATGCCGACCGAGGTGCCGACCGCGACCGAGATCAAAAGCATCTGCAGCGGATTGACCAGCGACAGCGCCGCGATCGCCTTGTCTCCGACGTGCTCGGCGGCGTCCGCGGTGAACAGATCCCCGAGGATGCTCTGCAGCGCTTCCGTCGGCAGGAATTTCATGCGCGACACGAACACGCTGTCCACGACGTTGTACAGCGCCTGCACGAGCATGGACACGATGATCGGCCAGCCCAAAGAAAGAAGGAGCCGTCCCTCCGGCTCCGTTCCCATTCTGTTTTTACGAATCGAAGCTTCCATAACAGAACTATTATATGGATGCTTTCGATATATTGCAAGACATTTTTCGCATCCCGCGGCGGCAAACGCCGGCAGCAGGATCCATGCGAGCAGAACCGTTTGTTTTTTTTCGTCGTGTTCTCCTTTTGTCCCCTGAATCATGCGGAAAATAGTGTTTCCGTGCGTACGCGGTCCCTCTCCGTTCTCATCCGCACGGCAGGGATCGCGCGCTCACTCGAAGCGGATCTCGTACTGCGCGTAAAAGTCGTAGGAAAGCGTGACCGTAAGCCCGTCCGGAAGCGTCAGCGTTCCGGTATATCCGCGTTCGGAGGGGCGGACCGCGGCCTGCTGCGAAAGCGATTCCGCATAGCCGTTTGCCGCAAGGAACGGGCCGAACACGTCTTTTTCGAGTCCTTCGGCGACGTTCTCAAACAGCGAGCAGGACATCGAATACACCTCGCCGGTGCGGCTGTCGAACTGCACGGAGAGGCAGAAGGTCTGCCCGCTGTCCGCGCTGCAGTACGCCTGCGCGCACCAGAGCGCAAGCTTTGCGCCGGTCTCGTCGTTGTAGAAATCGCGAAGCGTGCATTGGACGCGCGTCTTTTTCAGCACGGCTTCGACCGATTCGCCCGTGAGAAGCCTGTTTCGTTTCGCATGCGCGTTCAGCACGTCCGACCAGAGCGTTCTCAGCCGCTCCGTGACCGCGCGCTCATCCAGCTCGCCCGGCATGACGGCGCGTTCGTCGCCCTGCCGTTCGCAGCGGCGGAACAGCGCAAGACGCGTTTCGAGCGACAGCGGCGCGCCGATGCTGTCGGCGCTGATGATGCTGACCGCCTCGTATTTCGGGTCGTCGTACAGTCCCCGTTCGCTGAGGCTGAAGATCCAGCGGTTCAGCAGAACGAGCAGGAACGCGGCGGCGACGGTGCCGACCGTGAGCGCGATATAGACGATGCGCGTGCGGGTGACGCGGCTGCGGTTTGCAAACAGACGAATCTTTTTCATTCCGCGTCGCCTCCCTTCCCGCGCGCGTAGAGCGGCACGTCGAACCAGACGAGCGTGCCGACGTTGACCTCGCTCTCAAAGTGCAGGCTGCTGCCGTGGATCTGCGCGATGCGGTTGCCGATCGCAAGGCCGAGACCCGCGCCGTGCTGTGCGCGCGAACGCGATTTGTCGACCATGAAGAACGCCTCGGTGATGCGCGAAATCTCCTCCTTGGGGATGCCGATGCCCTCGTCCCGGACCGAGATGCGGTAGCGGCCCGCCTCGCGGCGGCCGGTCAGCGTGATCGTTTTGCCCGGCGCGCTCGCCTTGCGCGCGTTGTCGATGAGGTTCGTGACGAGCGTCAGCAGCAGGTCCTTTTCGTACAGGATGATCTGCTGCTCGATGTCGTAGTTCAGGGTGAGCTCCGCCTTTTCGAGCATCGGCGTGACGACCGCCACGACGTGCCCGAGCGCGCGGCGCGCATAGCCGCGGACGAGCTTGAAATCGTTCTTGTCGAGCACGACGAGGTCCATGAGCTTCAGGGACATCGCTTCAAGCCGCTTGCCCTCCGAGAAGATGAAGTTCGCCGCCATGAAGGCGTCCTCCTCGTCGAGCTCGGTGCTGCGAAGCATGTCCGCATAGCCGATGATCGAGGTCATCGGGGTCTTCAGCTCGTGCGAGAAGCTCGCCACGAAGTCCTTCTGCTGCTTGGCGTTGAGCTCGAGCGCGTCGACCTTCTGCTCGATCGCGCCGGTCATGTCGTTGAACGCGACGGTGAGGTCGCCGATCTCATCCAGCGTCGTCACGCGCGCGCGGCGCGAATAGTTGCCGCCGCCGATCACTTCGGTGAACCGCTTCAGCCTGCGCAGCGGCTTCGTCGTGAAATACGAGACCAGCAGCATCGCCGCGGTCGAAAGCGCGACGGTGATCAGATGCAGCGCGGTCACGGAGCCGATCTGCTCGGCGCGCAGCCGCATCAGGTCGGTCGCGTCGTACCGCACCGAAAGGAAATAGTTCTGTCCGCCGAACGAAACGCAGCCCGCGGTGTCCAGAAGCGTCCGCTCCCCGTCGCGCAGCAGCCGGTACGCAAAGCGCCGCACCCGAAGCTCGGAGAACGCCAGCGTTTCCGGAAAGTCCTCCGTGCTCGCCGTGATCAGCATTCCGTCGACGCCGTAGAGCGCGCAGGGCGATTCCACGCCCTGATTCGAGCCCGCGCGCTTCAGGATCTCGCCGTACATCTCCGGCGACGCGGTGTTGTAGTAGAGATAGATGCCGTACAGCTCCGCCTCCATCGCGGAAGCCAGCGCCGAATAATCCGCAACCGCCGCCTGTACACGAAAACGAAGCGCCGTTTCAAAGCTCTGCGCGATCAGGATCTGTCCTGCCACGCCGAACAACAGCGCTACGATCAATACGGTGCATATGCAGATTTTCAGAGCAAATCTCATGTTTCGGGGATATCCAGTCGATAGCCGATCTTATGGACCGTGCGAATGCGGTCCTGCCAGCCGAGTTTGCGGCGCAGACGCTGCACGTGGCTGTCCAGCGTGCGCGTTTCGCCGATGTAATCCGTTTCCCAGACCCGCTCGAACAGCGTCTCGCGGAACAGCGCGGTGTTCGGGTTCTGCACGAACAGAACGAGCAGATCGAACTCCTTGCGCGTCAGCTCGACCCGGTTGCCGTTCTGAATGACCTCGCGCGCGTCGAGATCGATCAGAATGTCCAGGCACTGGATCAGGCCCTGGCTCTTGTTGTAGCGGCGAAGCACCACCTCGATGCGGGCCAGAAGCTCCACGATCTCGAACGGCTTGACGATGTAGTCCTCCGCGCCGAGCTTCAGTCCCTTGACCCGGTCGTTCACGTCGCTCTTCGCGGTCAGGAAGATCACGGGGATGCCCATCGGACGGATGTACGCGAGCAGATCGTATCCGTCGTACTTCGGCAGCATGATGTCCAGAAGCACGAGGTCGAACTGGTTCTTCTCCAGAAGATCCGCCGCCTGCTGTCCGTCGTAGGCGCAGGTGCACACGTACCCCTGCCGCGTGAGATTCATGCGGATCAGGTTTGCGATCGGTTCTTCGTCGTCCACGATCAGGATCTTTATCATGTTCCGTTCCTCCGATTCCTTATCATGGAAAAATCATATCATACAAATTCGGACAAAATGTAACACGAGTGTTGCCGACGTTTGATTTTTTCCGGTTTTTTCCGGAAACGCTCCGCCGCTGTCCGTATGAATCAGTATATCACAATCCCGCCGTACCGTCAAAGCCTTCTTATCTGCAAAGTTCGGGTTGCATTGGCGGCGGCGAAAGCGTATAATGGACCTGTATGAACTGGTATTATCATTCGCGTGATCCGCATTACAAATACCCGTTCGGCGCGGTCCGGACGGGCGAAACGGTTTCGCTCCGCGTCGACGGCGACCCGAGCGCCATGGTCGAGCTGCTTCTGTACCTGCCGGACGGTCCCGTAACGCTTCCGATGCACCGGGACGGCACGGCGTACCGCGCCGCGTTTACCGCCCCCTCCGTTCCCTGCCGCATGGGCTACGGCTTCCGTGTCAACGGCCGGTATTTCGGTGCGGACAGCGGCGAAGCGCATTTTTCCGACGCCCCGCAGATCTTCGGTCTGACGGTGTACGACGGCGCGTTTCAGACGCCGGAATGGTTCCGGCACGCCGTCGTCTATCAGATCTTCCCCGACCGCTTTTTCTGCTCCGACCGCGCGCGGTTTCTGCGCGCCGCGGCGGATTACCGCGCGGCGGGACGGCCGCTCTTCGTGCACGACGACTGGAACGAAACGCCGTATTACACCCCGCACGGCGGCGCGAAGGACTATGCGCCGGACGATTATTTCGGCGGGGATCTGAACGGGATCCGCGAAAAGCTCCCGTATCTCGCCTCGCTCGGCGTCACCTGCGTCTATCTGAACCCGATCTTCGCGGCGCACTCGAACCATCGCTACAACACGGCGGACTATCACACGATCGACCCGCTGCTCGGCACGAACGCCGATTTCAAGGCGCTGTGCGACGCGGCGAAGGCCTGCGGCATCCGCATCGTGCTCGACGGCGTGTTCTCGCACACCGGCGACGATTCGATCTATTTCGACCGCTATCACCGCTACGGCACGCACGGCGCGTGCGAGAGCAAGGAATCCCCCTACTATCCGTGGTACCGGTTCTACGACTGGCCGGAAACCTACGAGTGCTGGTGGAATTTCAAGACCCTGCCCGACGTGGAGGAGACCGAACCGACGTACACGGATTTCATCCAGGGCGAACACGGCGTGCTCAGAAAATGGCTGTCGCTCGGCGCGTCCGGCTGGCGTCTCGACGTTGCCGACGAGCTGCCCGATTCGTTCATCCGCGGCGTGCGCCGTTCGATCAAGGACTTCGATCCCGACGCGGTGCTGATCGGCGAGGTCTGGGACAACTGCGCGACGAAATCCGGTCCGGAGGGCCGCCGCGGCTACGTGAACGGCGACGAGCTCGACGCGCCGATGAACTATCCGTTCCGCGAGCCCGCGATCGAGTTCCTGAACGGGCGCATGGACGCGTACCGGTTCGCCGAAACGCAGAACCGGATCCTGGAGGACTATCCGAAGCCGTTCCTGGACGCGTGCCTGAACCTTCTCGGCTCGCACGACACCGAGCGCGTGAAGACCGCGCTGACCGGCGCGCCCGACGCAAGAACGCTCACCCGGGCGCAGCAGCTTGCGCATCATCCGGACGCGGCCACGCTCGCCCGCGCCACGGACCGCGTCGCGCTCGGTTACGCGCTCATGGCGGTGATGCCCGGCGTTCCGTGCATCTATTACGGCGACGAGGCCGGCATGACCGGCATGTCCGATCCGCTGAACCGCGGCACGTTCCCGTGGGGACGCGAGGACAAGGCTCTGACCGATCGGGTAAAAGCGCTTATGCGCCTGCACCGCGAAAGCGACGCGATCAAAAACGGCAGCACGCGCATCGCCGCAGTCGGCAGCCGGACCGTCTGCGTGATCCGGCAGAGCGAAGCGGAAACGCTGATCCTGCTCGCGAACGCCGCCGACACGCCCGCGCGCGCATCGATCTATCCCGCGCTGTTCCGCGAAGGATCGGCGGCGGACGAGCCGCTTGCGCTTGCCGGAACGTATCTCGATGAAAGCGGCGAACCGGTCACGGCGCGCGGCACGCTTTCGGTCACGATCCCCGCAAACGGCTTCCGGATCCTGAAAAAAGCGTAAGCGTCACGAAAAAATCACAATCCTCTGTTGAAAAACGGCGAAAAGGTTGGTATACTAATCCCACCGAACAAGCAAAGGAGTCAAAACCATGATCACGAAAGACATGAACATCCGCAAAATCATCGAGATCGACGAGAACCTTGCGGGCATTCTGATCGCCAGCGGCATGCACTGCCTCGGCTGCGCGATGTCCCACTTTGAGAATCTCGAAGAGGCCTGCGCCGTCCACGGCATCGACGCGGACGAGCTGTGCAAGGAGCTCAACGACTATCTCGAAAGCAAGCAATAAGCAAGGACCTCACGCCCTGCCGATCCCGGCGGGGCATTTTTTCGACTATGGGAAACGTCATTCATCTGGAATCGCTCGACGATCCCGCGCTCGACGTCTACGCGCGGCTGACCGAAGCGCAGATCCGAAACCGTCTGGAGCCCGAAAAAGGCGTGTTTATCGCGGAAAGCCCGAAGGTGATCCGGCTTGCGCTGGACGCGGGGTATGCGCCCGTTTCGTTTCTGATGGAGGAAAAGCATATTGAAGGCGACGCGAAGGAACTGCTCCTTCGCTGTCCGGGCGTTCCGGTCTATACCGGCGAACGCGCGCTCTTAAAGGAACTGACCGGCTACGCGCTGACGCGCGGGGTACTTTCGGCAATGCGCAGAAAACCCCTGCCCGCTTTGGACGCGGTGCTTTCGGGCGCAAAGCGCGTCGCGGTGCTCGACGGGATCACGGACGCTTCGAACCTCGGCGCGATCACAAGGAGCGCCGCCGCGCTGAACGTCGACGCTGTGCTGTTCTCCCCCACCTGCTGCGATCCGCTGAACCGCCGCGCGGTGCGCGTATCCATGGGCACGGTGTTTCAGGTGCCGTGGACGGTCCTGCCCGCGCTTGCCGGGGACGGGATCGCTCTTCTGCGTGAACGCGGATTCACGGCCGCGGCGATGGCGCTGGTCGACGATTCGCTTGCGATGGACGATCCGCGGCTGAAACGATGCGAAAAGCTTGCCGTCGTGCTCGGCACGGAGGGCGACGGGCTTTCGAAGGAAACGATCGCCGCCTGCGATTTCGCGGTGAAGATCCCGATGGCGCACGGCGTGGACTCGCTGAACGTGGCGGCCGCATCCGCCGTGGCGTTCTGGGAGCTCAGGCGATAAACGGACGTTTGCGGGACGCCGGGGTCGGCGTCCCCTGCCATATGAATCCGAACGCTTTTTTGCGCGCAAAACGGACAGGATGCGTTTCTGAACACAAAATGGAATTATGTTCATACATTTCTGCCCTCACCTGCAAAAAAAGCAGAAATACTTGATTTTTTTAATAAATATATGTAATTAATATATGAAATTTCTTGACGCGAACCTTTTTCTCATGATATAATCACCGTCGGAGGTGTGTGAAATGGACGAACTTACGAAGTTGATTAAAACCGAGATCAAAAAGCAATTCCGCAGTGTGCGTCAGTTTTCGATGTACATTGGGGTCCCGCAATCAACCATCGTAACGGCTTTGCAGAAGGGGATCGGCGGCACGTCCTTTGATACCATTATGCAGATTTGCAAGGTGTTGGACATCAAGCCCGTTCCCGGCGACAATCCCGTCTTCCTGGACGGTGAAAAGCGTGAGCTGCTGGAGCGCTATGCGCGTCTGGATGCGGAGGGCAAGAAGGCTGTCCGCGCTCTGACGGCGGTCGAACTGCTGCGCGTCACGGATGCGGAAGCGTATGCGGAATTCGGCAAGAAGCTGAAGGCTGCGGAATCCGCTCCCGGCACGAATTGAGCCAAACAAAACAGCCGCCCGTCGGGCGGCTTTTTTGTTTGCCGGTTTTATCCGTTCTGCGCGGAACGGACGCGGTCGAGAAGCGCCTCGAACCGGTCGCGCACCGGCTGCGGAGAAACGATCCGCACCGCGCCGCCGAGCGCGGCGACCCAGCCGAAAAACTGCTCCGAGACCGCGACGCGCACGTACGCCCGGAACCGGTTCCCCTCCGGATGCACCGAAACGCCGCTCCCGAACCGGTCGACGATCACGCCGATCACGCTTTCGTCGCAGTCGAGCACCACGTCGGCCTCCTCGCCGGCGAACATCGAGAAATTGCGGCTCGTGTATTCGCCCATGTCGATCGCGGCGAACGCGTCCCTGCCCTTCCGCTCCGAATCGAGGATTGTGATGCGGTTCATCTTGTCGACGCGGTAGTGCTTGATGCGCGCATCCTCCGCGTCGTATGCGATCAGATAATAGAATTCGTCGTCCCAGACGAGCGCAAACGGACTGACGCAGTAGCGCGCGCCGTTTCTGCGCGGGACGCGTTTTTTTCGGAGATCGTACTGCCAGTAAACGAACGAGATCTCACGGTTCTCGCCGATCGCCGTATGCACGGCGTCGATGTTGTAAAAGACGGATTCGTTGTCCGTTTTGCCGCGGTCGGAAAGATAGAGCTGACGCTTCAGAAGCGCCGCCTCGCCGCGGCTCGAGAGCGCCGCAAGCTTTTTGATCAGCGCGCGCGTCTTTTTCGGCGAAAGGAACTTCGCCGCCTGCACGCTGTCGACGAGCATCTTGAGCTCCGCCGGCTCGAACGTGCGCGACGCGAGGTAATAGCCCTTGCGCTTGCCGACCGCGACCGATTCGATATCCATGCCGTAGTCGGTAAGCGCGGCGATATCGTCCGCGACGCTCTTGCGCTCGGCGTCGATGCCGCGTCCGTTGAGCGCGGCGATCAGGTCCGCGACCGTCAGCGGATGCTGTTCGTCCGTTTCCAGCAGCAGATCGCGGATGACCAAAATCTTGCACTTCTGATTTTCGCGTTTCATACGTTCCTCCGTTCCAAAACCGTTCCGTTCGTTCGTCCGGTGCACGCGCCGTTTTCGACCGCGGCCGTTCCGTTCACCAGCACCGTGTCGATCCCCTCCGCAAACGTCTTCGGCGCCGCAAAGGTCGCGCGCGCGTGCACGCGCTCCGGATCGAAGATCACAAGGTCCGCGTCGGCGCCGATTTCGACGCGTCCTTTTTTGATAAGCCCGTACCGGTCGGCGGGCATGCGCGTCATCTTTTTCACCGCTTCGGCAAGCGAAAGCGACCGGCGTACGTTCACAAACCGTTCGATCACGTGCGCGCAGGTCCCGTACACGCGTGGATGCATCCGTCCGCCGGTCGGATACGTCGCGTCCGAGATCACGTACGAAAACGGCGCCCGATAGATCGCCGCGATATCGTCCTCCGCGGTGAGCCGGTCGATCATCGTGACCGCACAGCGGTTCCGCGAAAGCAGTTCGGCGCAGAACCGCCACGGTTCCCCGTCCCCCGCCGCCTCCGCGATCGTTTTGCCGACGAGCGGCCTGTCCGCTTCGCATTTCACCGAGGCGATCTCGATGTTCTCCCAGCCGATCAGCATCGCGTAGTTGTCGTAATCCGTGCCGGTCTCAAAGCGCGCTTCGAGAACCTTCTGCGCGTCCGGATCGATCAGCCGCGCGGCGATCGCGTCCGTGCCGTCTGTCAGAAACTCCGGCGGCAGAACGTGTAATAGCTGCGTGCTGCCAGCGGTATACGGGTACGCGTCGCACATGACGTCGAGCCCGTCCTCGCGCGCGCGGCGGATCGCTTCGAGCGCGTCGTAAACGAGCGTCCCCCACCGTTCGCGCCCGACCGCCTTCAGATGGCTGATCTCAAGCGGCACGTTGAGCGCCCTTGCAAGCGCGGCCGCCTCGTCGATCGACGGCAGCAGATTCATGGATTCCGAGCGCATATGCACGGACAGCGGGATCTTCGTATTGCGGATCGGTTCGAGCGCGCGAACGAGCCCCGCCGTGTCGAAAAAGCATTCCGGCGCGTAGCCGAGCCCCAGCGAAACGCCGAGCGCGCCTTCGGAGAGCGTGCGTTCGAGAAGCGAGCGGATCGCGGCGTAATCGCCGTCCCCCAGGTCCCTTTGAAACCCCGCGACCGCCGCGCGGATCGTGCCGAGCCCCGCGAGCATCCCCGCGTGAAGCGGCAGCGGACGCGTTTTCAGCGCGCCGTGATAGGCGGCAAGGCTTTCGAGCGGCAGTCCTTCGATCGCGCCGGTCACCGGATACAGATACGCCGCGGTCTCCCCTGCGTGCGCGCCGAACACCGGCGCGGCGGAAAGCCCGCAGTTTCCGTTGATCACGGCCGTAAGCCCCTGCCTGAGCTCCGCGGCGCCGAATCCGTCGCGAAGGATCGCCGCGTCCGCATGACGGTGCGCGTCGACAAAGCCCGGCGCAACGACCTTTCCCGCCGCGTCGAGGATCTCTCCCGCATGCGCCGCGGACAGATCGCCGATCGCCGCGATCGAACGCCCGCGCACGCCGACGTCGGCGCGGAACGCTTCCGCCCCGCTGCCGTCAAGCACCATGCCGTTTTTGACAATACAATCAAAATCCATCGCCTGTTCCTCTGCCGCTATTCTATCACGTCCCCACCCGCCTTGCAATCCCGTTTATGGGATAACAAAAAAGGCCCTCCCGATCGGGAGGGTCTTGATCCGTTCAATTGTTCCGGTATCCCAGCGCTTCGGAAAGCGCCGCGGCGGTCTTTCGGACCTCGGCGGTCGCGGCGCGGAACTCGTCCGAGTCGACGCGGCGGAACATGCCGATGAGACCCAAAGCGTAGCGGACCGCGCTCTTATGGTCGCGGATCGGCGCGGCGACGCCGCGGATGCCGACCTTGAACTCGCCGTTTTCGATCGCGTATCCGTTCTCGCGAACGGTCCGAAGCTCTCCGATCAGCGTGTCCGCGTCGGTAACGGTGTGCGGCGTAAACGGCTGCGCGTGCGTCGATACGATCTTCCGGACGCTCGCGTCCGGAAGCGCGGACAACAGCACCTTGCCCTGCGCCGTGCAGAACGACGGCAGGTGCGCGCCGGTCTCGGACACGACGTGAAAGCCGCTGTCCGGCTCCGCGTGCGAAAGCACCAGCGCTTCGCCGCGGTCGAGCATCGAAAGCGACGCCGATTCGTTCGCCGCGGCCGTGAGCAGGCGCATCGGCTCCTCGGCAAGCGTGATGATATTGCGCGTGGTCTGCACCGCGCTGCCGTACTCGAACAGCCGCACGCCGAGCGTATACAGCCCGGTCTCCGCGTCCTGTTCGACGAGCCCGCAGTTTCGCATCGAGCTTAAAAGCCCGTGGACCGTGCTCTTTGCCCGGCCGGTCGCCTTCGAGAGCTCGCCGAGCGACAGCGGGCGCTTTGCCTCCGCAAGCAGATCCAGAAGCTCGCACGCTTTTCCGATCGCGCGGACCGGTTCGCCGTTTCGTTCGGTCATGCGTCCGCGTTCGGGTCGTACGGGAAGGTCTGCATCAGCTCGAGCTTGAAGAGGTTCATCTTATGCTTGCGGTCGATCAGCGCCTTCGTTTCCGGATCGTCGATCTCACCGGTGCGGATGTAGCGGTCGAGCACGGCGTAGGTGAAGCCGAGGTTGTCCTCGTCCGTCTTGCCGCAGAGCCCGTCGCTCGGGACCTTGTGCACGAACATATCGGGAAGCCCGAGATACGTTCCCATCTCCTTGACCTCCGCAACCGTCAGCTTGCCCAGCGGACACACGTCGCCCACGGAATCGCCGTAGCGCGTGGAATAGCCGACCCAGTCCTCGGAGAGGTTGCAGGTGTTGATCACGCGGCCGTTGTACGACTGCGACACCGCGTACAGCGTGCTCATGCGGATGCGCGGCGCAAGATTGATGTAGGACTGGTTGCTGAGCTCCACGCCCGCCGCCTGCGCCGCACGCACGACGCCGTCGTACGCGTCCTTGATGTTGACGACGTAGGAGCGGATGCCGAGATGCTGCACGAGCGCTTCGGATACGTTGATGTCGTACTGCTCGCCGTTCGGCATGAGAACGCCGATCACGCGGTCCGCGCCGAGCGCTCTGACGCACAGCGCCGCGGTGACCGAGCTGTCCTTGCCGCCGGAAATGCCGATCACGGCGTTGCAGCCGGGACCGTTTTCGTCGAACCAGTCGTTGAGCCATTTGACGAGGTCGTTCGTCACTTTTTCCACGTTGAATGCCATTGCTGTCCTCCTTTATACGGTGCGAAGCCGGATGTTCTTTTCCGCGAGAACGGCAAGGATGCGGTCGATATACGACTGCACCTCCGCCTTCTGGAGCGTCTTGACGGGAGACACGAACGAGAGCCGGATCGTCATGCTCTTGCCCTCCGCCTCGTAGACGTCGACGAGCGAGATGCCCGAAAGCGTCTCGTCGCGATCCGCAAAGAACGGACCCGTGACGTCCGCAAACGTGACGTCTTTGCCGACGGCGAACGAAAGGTCGATGTCGATGCCCGGGAAGCGCGACGCCTCACGGTATCTGAGCTCGTCCGCGGGAATGTCCGCAAGCGTGTCCATGTCGAGCTCGAGCGTGACGAGCGACGCTTTTTTGTCGATCTCCGCCGCGACCTCGGGATGCACGGTCGAAATCGTGCCGACCGGTTTGCCGTCCAGCACGATCGCCGCGGTGTTTGCGGGATGCTCCCAGCAGTTGACCGGCTCGACGCGCACGAACGACGCGTGCTTTCTGCGCATGTCGAACAGGATCGACGCGATCATGTCGCGCGCGGCGAGGAACACGGTGCGTTCCTTCTCGTGCGAGAGGAGCGCGACGCCGAGCGTTCTGCGCTCGTTTGCCGTGCCGTCCTCCCTGAGGCCCTTCACGGTCCTGCCGATCTCGAACACGCCGAACGCCGGCGCGTAGAAGCGGTTCTCCTTCAGCACGGGCAGCAGCGTCTGCATCATCGCGGTCCGCAGCACCGTCGCGTCGGGGTTCATGCCGTTCAGAAGCCGCAGGTTGTCGGGAAGCGGGATCTTGAGGTCGTTGAGTTTTTTCGCGTCGCACCAGAGGTACGTATGCACCTCGTGCAGGCCGAAGCGCTTCACGAGCGCGTCCTTCATCGCCGCCTCGTCCGCCTTGACGGTCAGCGGCAGGATCGGACGCAGCGCGCTCATCGTGGTCTCGATATTGAAGTTGTCGTAGCCGTAGATGCGCGTGATCTCCTCGATGACGTCGGCCGGGATCGTGACGTCCTTCGTCGCGCGCCACGAGGGCACCTTTACGTCAAACGCCGAACCGGTGCGGGTCACGCCGAAACCGAGACGCGTGAGCGTGTCCTCGATCTGTTCGTCGGAGATGTCGATGCCGGTGTAGCGGTCGACGAACGCCTTCGTGAAGTGCAGCTCGATCTCCGGATACCGGTACTGGTAGCAGTCGGTGTAGCGGCTTACGACCTGCGCGCCGGGGTCGATCGAAAGCAGGAGCTTTAAGAATCTGCCTGCGGCGAGCGCGCAGAGCGCCGGATCGAGCGTCTTTTCATAGCGCATGCTCGCGTCGGTGCGCAGACCGATGCGGCTCGACGTCTTGCGGACCGAAACCGCCGAAAACGTCGCGCATTCGAGCGTGACGGAATCCGTGTCGGAAACGATCTCGCTGTTCAGACCGCCCATGACGCCCGCGACCGCGACGGGTTTGCCGTCGCTCGTGATCATCAGCGTTTCGGGATCGATCTTCCGCTCCGTGTCGTCGAGCGTCTGGAACGCGAACGGCTCCGTAAACCGCTGCACGCCGATCGTGCCGACCATGCGCGAATCGAACGCGTGCGTCGGCTGACCGAGCTCGAGCATGACGTAATTGGTGAGGTCCGCCAGAAGCGAGATCGCGCGCATACCGCAGTAATAGAGGCGGATCTGCATATCGATCGGGCTGACCTTCTTCGTGATGCCGTCGGCGCGGATCGCGGAATAGCGATAGCACAGCTCCGGATCGATCGTGCCGAGCGGAACGGCGGGCAGCGCGTCGTACGCGGAAAGGTCCTGAAGATCCAGGGGCTTCAGCGGGCGCTTTGCGATCGCCGAAAACTCGCGCGCGATGCCGTAGTGTCCCCAGAGGTCGGGACGGTTCGTGAGCGACTTGTTGTCGACCTCGAACACGACGTCCTCGAACGCGTACAGCTCCTTGACGGGCTTTCCGAGCGGCGCGTCCGAAGGAAGCTCGAGAAGTCCGCTCGACGAATCCGCGATGCCGAGCTCCGCCGCCGAGCAGCACATCCCGCGCGAAACGACGCCCGCGATCGCGGCCTCGCCGATCGTCATGCCGACGACGGATGCGCCGAACGGCGCGAACGGTACGCGCATGCCCACGCGCACGTTGGGCGCGCCGCACACGCAGCGGTCGGTATGATCGCCGAGGTCGAGCTCCAGAAGATGCAGTTTTTTGGAATTCGGATGTTCCTCGATCTTTGTGATCTCCGCGACGACGACGCCGTTGATCTCGGTACCGAGGTGATACACCTCCTCCACCTCCGCGGTGGACAGCGTGAAGCGACGGATCAGATCCTCAACGTCGAGACCCGAAAGGTCAACGTATTCCGAGATCCAGTTCATGGATACTTTCATGGTTCCGCCTCCTTACTTCACGAATTGGTCGAGGGATTTCAGGTTTCCGCTGTTCAGGTCGCGGATGTCCTTGATCCCGTATTTCATCATGGCAAGCCGCGTAAGCCCGAGGCCGAATGCGAAGCCCGTATACTTCTCGGTGTCGATGCCGCCCGCCTTCAGCACGTTCGGATGGATCATGCCGCAGGGACAGAGCTCGAGCCAGCCGCTGTTCTTGCACGACGGGCAGCCCTTGCCGCCGCAGATCGCGCAGGAGATGTCCAGCTCGAAGCCCGGCTCGACGAACGGGAAGAAGCCCGGACGGAGCCGCACCTTGACGTCGCGTTGGAAGACCTCGGAAAGCATCGTCTTCATGAAATAGATGAGGTTCGAGATCGAGATGTTCTCGTCGATCATGATGCCCTCCATCTGGAAGAACGTATTCTCGTGACAGGCGTCCGTGCTCTCGTTGCGGAAGCACCGGCCCGGGAAGATCGCGCGAAGCGGCGCGCCGTACTTGCGCATGATCGCGTTCTGCGCCGCGGACGTGTGCGTCTTCAGAAGCTGTCCGTTGCTGAGATAATACGTATCCTGCATATCGCGCGCGGGATGATGCTTCGGAATGTTCAGCGCCTCAAAGCAGTGGTAGTCGTCGACGATCTCGTCGTAATCCTCGATCGTGAAGCCCATCGACGCGAAGATCTGCTCGACCTCGCGCTGGACCAGCGTGATCGGGTGATAACTGCCTTCGGAAAGCGTGCTCGGAAGCGAGAGGTCATACCGCTCGGTCGCGGCGATCCGGCGCTCGAGCTCGCGCGCGTGCGCTTCCGCGATGCGGTCTTTGATGCTGTTTTCGACCTCTTCCTTCAGCGCGTTGACCTTCGCGCCGTATTCCTTGCGCTGTTCCGGTGCGATCGCGCCCATATTCTTCAACAGCCCGGTGACCTCGCCCTTTTTTCCGAGATACCGGACGCGCAGCTCCTCGAACGTCTCCGCGGCGTTCGCCTGCTGCAAATGCTCATAGAACTGCTTCCGCAGCTCCTCCATCGTGATGCCCATACTGTCCTCCTTCAAAAAATAAATCCCATGCAGACGCATGGGACGAAAAAGCTTTTCCGCGGTACCACCCAAGTTAAGAGCAAAGCTCTTCTCTCGATCCCCGATAACGCAGGGAACGCGCTCCTTTTTCAGGGAGATGCTCCGGTGCTGAACCTTCCCGTCCGTGCCCTGTTCCCCCACTTTCAGCCGCGGCGGAGGCTCTCTTTCACTGCGTTCGGACGGTACCTGACACCTTCAACGCATTGCCTATTGTATCGCAGTTTATTCGATATGTCAACAGGAAAAGCCCCGCGGCGCTTTGCCGCGGGGCTTTGGGATTCACCCGATATTCGGTTCAGTTGACCTTGCCGCTCATCACGTTCGACCACTGTCCGAAGTAGACCATGTCTTCGAAGTCGTGGTACGAGCAGATGCGTACATAGTAGGTCTTGCCCGTTTCGAGGCCCTTGATCGTGTACTGGTACGTCGCCTTGTCGGCGATCTTGACCGCCCTCACGTTCGAGGAGAAGTCCTCCGTGGTGGAGTATTCGAGACGGTATCCGGAGAATACCTTCGAGCCGCTCCACTTGACCGTGAGGCTTCTCGTGCCCGGCGTGACGCTCTTGATCGTACGGGTGGTGATGCGGACCGTCGTCTTGAGCGGGCTGACGATACCGAGGTTGTAGTTATCGAAGCGATCGCCGATCTTCTTGTCGTACCGGTTCGTCCGCTCCGCGAAGTACGCCTTGACGCCGTACTGGTAACGCGTACCCGCGTATACTTCGGTGTCGATCCACGTCGTATCCGTCGTGTTGTTCCAACGCTCGAACGTGGTCCAGCCGCTGTCGACCAGGTTCCACGCACGGCGGTAGATGACGTAGCCCGCCGCGTCTTCGACCGGCGCCCACTCGAGCTTGATGCCGTTCTCGACGTTCTCGACCGTCAGCCACTCGCTCGCCGGCAGGTAGATCTTGAACCAGCCGTAGCAGTCTTCGTACTTGTCGGTCTTGAAGTGGATGTCGATGTAGCCGGTGCCTGCCAGCACGTTGTCGTCGTACGAGAAGTCGTACAGGGACGGATCGATGACCGTGCCGTTCATATCCTGAACGGTGAATCTCGGCGTCTGCGCTTCCTTATCGTAGATGACGTACGGGGTCGAACCCTTGTACTCGACGTCGCGCGGATCCAGAACGACCTTCGTCGGTTCGGGCGCGGGCTTCCACTGTGCCTTCAGCGTGAGATCCGCCGTGATCGGGGTCTCGAAGTCGAACGCTTCGTCCGCGCCTTCCGCGAACCAGCCGAGGAACACGTAGGCTTCCTTCGTCGGATCCAGCGGCTTCATGACCGTCTTGTTGTACTCGACCTCAACGACCGTCGGCTCCTCGCCGTTGTCCGGATCGAAGGTGACCCTGAAGGTCTTGACCGTCCAGGTCGCCACCAGCGTGATGTCGCCCTTGACCGGCGTGCTGAAGTCGTACGTTTCGCCGTCCAGCGTCCAGCCTGCGAAGTCGAAGCCTTCCTTCGTCGGATCCTCGGGCTTCGCCGCCGTCTTGCCGTATTCGACCGTCTGCGATTCGACCGCCGTGCCGCCGTTCGAATTGAACTTCACCGTGAAGGTCTTGACCGTCCAGGTCGCCACCAGCGTGATGTCCGCCGTGATCGGGGTCGTGAAGTCGAACGCTTCGCCGTTCAGCGTCCAGCCTGTGAAGTCATAGCCTTCCTTCGTCGGGTCGGCCGGCTTCACGATCGTCTTGCCGTACGGGACCGTCTGCGGATCGACCGCGCTGCCGCCGTCGGTGTTGAACGTGACCGTCACGTCTTCATGCCCGACCGGCGGGATGACGACGTCCTTCGTCTGCGGTTCGATCGCTTCGTTCGAGAACGTTGCGGTGTAGCGGCCGACGCCCGGAGTCTCCTCCGTCGGCGCGGTCACGATCGAGTAGACCGCATGGACCGTCTCGTGATAGACGTGCGTCGCGTCGTTCAGACAGACCATGTTCACTTCAACGTCGTAGCCGTCTTCGGTCTCGATCCAGGAGAAGATCGGATCGCCCCACTTGTGGCCGAGTTTCTGGATCGTGACTTCCTTCGTGCCGGTCACGTACGAACCCTCGAACGGCGCCGTTGCGGTGTAGACCGTCTTGCCGTCCGCTTCGCAGGTCGCCTCGGTCGTCTCCGCGGAAACGATCGCGTCAACGTGCATCTCGTGCGTTGCGTCGTTCTCGCACTTGAAGTTCGCGACCGCGGTGTAACCCGTTTCGGTCTCGGTCCAGGTAAAGTCGACGAACGTCCACTTGTGACCCATCGCCGGGATCTCGACTTCCTTCGTATCGGTGTAGGT
This sequence comes from uncultured Clostridia bacterium, assembly GCA_946411635.1. GTDB lineage: Bacteria > Bacillota > Clostridia > Christensenellales > CAG-138 > UBA3792. The sequence goes on from CAMKES010000002.1 coordinate 390,494, forward strand.
CTTGCCGTCGATGACCGCCGTTGCGGTGTAGACGGTCTTGCCCGCCGCTTCGCAGGTCGCAGCCGTCGTGACCGCTTCGACCGTCGCGTCAACGGTCAGCTTGTGCGCTGCATCGTTTGCGCAGATCGCCGTCGCCTTGACGGTGTAGCCCGTCTCGGTCTCGGTCCATTCGAACGTCGGCTCGCCGTACGCGTGACCCAGCGCTTCGATCGCGACCTTCTTGATCTGGACCGTGAACGGCGCCTTCGTGAACGTCGCCACGTACATGACCTCGCCCGCTTCTTCGCAGGTCGCGGCCTTGATCGTTGCGAAGGTCACAGTGCCTTCGTCGGTGATCGTATGCGTCGGATCGTTCGCGCAGACGACCGTCGCCGTCACGCTCATGTTGTCCTCGC
>CAMKES010000003.1 GCA_946411635.1 uncultured Clostridia bacterium
CAAGAGGTTCTGGACGCGACGGGAGGAAGGTTCTCTTGACACCCTGCTAAGTATGGAAAGAGACCACCATTAAACATAAGCGATTGGTGACAATATGAAACACAAGGGGACGGTTCCTCTGTGTTGAAGCAAAACAGGAAAAAAAGACTGCCCGGAGGCAGTCTTTTGCATTTCGTCTTATTTCACGGTGCGCTGCGAGATGCCGCGGATCATGTGCACGGTCCACTCGTGGTCCGAGAAGGTCAGCACCGAATCGCAGTACGGGCACTTGATGCTCTCGTTGACCGAAAGCGGCGCGCCGCAGTTCGGGCAGTGGCGTTCGGAAACGCCCTCGTGCTTCGGGTCGGTGATCTTGCCGCTCGGACGCGACAGCGTGTATTCATAGGTCATGAATTTCTCCGCCGTCTGGCTGCCGGAGAGCAGCTTTTTCGTCTCGTCGTCGAGCGTGTAGTCCGTGATGCGGGTGTAGAGGGAGGCGAGGATCACGTCGCTGCCGTTCTCCTGATACCAGCCCAGAAGGTCCACCGACAGCACCGCGATGCGGTCGACGTAGTTGGTGCGCTTCGCCGCGCGGTACTGCTGCGCCTCGCGGTTGAACCGCTGATAGAGCGCGTCCGCAAAGTACGGGCGCACGGGCTCGTAGTCGCGGCGCGTGCAGCAGTCCTGCACCTTGAAGTACAGATTCTCAAGCCGCTGCTTCATGTCCTCGGCGGAGAAGTTCGGATCGAGCTGCGTGTAATCCGCGATCGGCCGGAGCGTCGAAACGGCGGTACGTTCCGGACCGGGCGCGGGAGCGCGGCGTTTCCTGATGGAGGTGATCACGCCGAAACCCACCGCGACGAGCACGATCAGAACGATCCAGAACGCAGCGATCTGACCGCCCGAGCACTTGCCGGACGACGCGGCCGCCTCGCTCGCGCCGCGCGCGCACTGGAACAGGATAAAGAGCCCTTCGCCGGAGCAGCCGTCGCTCGAACTGCTTCCGCCGTAATCGCCGCTGCCGGAAAAGCCGCCGCCGTCCGCCGCGCCCGCGCGCGGCGCAAGCACCGCGGAGATCACGAGCAGCAGACAGACCGTCAGCGCGGCCATCCACAATACGCTTCGTTTCTTCATAGCGAACCTCCCGGTCAAACCGTTCGTTGTTACCATACAGTATAGCACGGATCCGCCGCGCTGTATAGAGGAAAATCGACGGAATACGGCGGCGCAATTCGTCACAAAGATGTAAAATCATTGCAAATATCGGGCGCTTCGCGTTGACCGCGCATCCGCGGCGTGATACGATACGCGTGACCGGATAACGAAACGAGGTGTTGGATATGAAGTGCAGGAACTGCGGCGCGGAGCTGGACGAGGGCGCCCTGTTTTGCCGCAAGTGCGGAACGGCCGTTCCGGAAACGAAGGAAGCGGCGCCGAAAAAACGCGCGTTCCGGCTGCCGGACGTTTCAAAGCTTCTGAAAAACCGCAGGGCGGCGATCGCGATCGGCGCCGGTGCGGCTCTGCTTCTGCTGATCCTGATCCTCTGCCTCACCACCTGCGGCGGAACGAAAACGGGATTCCGATCCGCGGACGAGGCGTTTTCCGCCGCGGTTGAAGCGCTTGAGGCCGGCGACGGCGAGCGGCTTTACCGGATGACGGAAACGTCCGCGGCCTTCCTCGGCACGCATCCGGAGACCTTCGGCGAGGGCGATTCGCCCGAAGCGGTCATGAAAGACTATTACAAGCGCCTTGCGAACAGCTTCGCGGCGCTGCGGAAGACCTACGGAACCGACGGCGCGGTCGAATCGCGGTTCGAAACGGAAACGCTGACCGGCTCCGCGATCTACGAATCGAACCGCACGCTCGGTCTCGAAGCGGAGGAATACGCGACGGCGAAAGGTCCGCTCACGGTCAACGGCGAAACGGTTTCGGACGCGTACCTCGTCGCGGCGAAGCTGAACGGCGAGTGGAAGCTCATCGTGCTGTATCTGTATTGATTCCGGATTCCGGACAAACGCCCCGCGGGGCGTTTTTTCTTGCCCGAAATTCTTGTGTTCGGAACGCTTTTCGTGTATACTGAATCTATCTTCTACGTACTGCGCGTCCTGCGCGGAAAGGATGTCCCATGCGGCAACTGAAACGCCCGGTCTCTCTGCTTCTCGCTCTGCTGCTGATCTTTGCGCTCGTTCCGGCGGGCGTCGCGCAGACCGGTACGCTTACGACCAATACCGGCACGCGCCACGAGGTCTGTACCGCGCTTTCCGCACAGGCGCAGGCGTACTATACCGCGGGCTATACGTACGACGAGATCGCCGCGCTTTCCGCGGATCCGAACGACCCGATGCACAGCGCGATGTTTACGAAACTCCATACGCTGATGGATACGACCATGACGAATTCCGTCAGCTACAGTTCGCTGACGAGCTACTGGCCGAAGACGGACGCGAACAACGGCTCAAGCGACGCCGTGCTGTTCTATTCCGACGAGGTCAGCTCCAGCTACAACCGCGAGCACGTCTGGCCGAAATCGCGCGCGAGCTTTTATCAGTCGAACGGCGGCAGCGACCTGCATCACCTGCGCCCGACGAATAAGGATATCAATTCGACCCGCGGCAACATGACCATGGGCAACGTCAGGAACGTCTACACCTCCTACACCCCGAAGGCGTACAACGGCAGGATCGTACTGTGGTACAACTCCGCCGCCGACCTCGTCGAGGTCAACGACAACATCAAGGGCGACGTGGCGCGCATCCTGCTGTACGTCTGGTGCCGATGGGAAGAGAAGAATCTGTACGAGAACGATCCGGATCCGTATTCCGCGCCCGGGGACACCGGCGGGAACAACGGACTGAAGGTCATCGAATCGCTCGACACGCTGCTCGAATGGATGGAGCTCGATCCGGTCGACACGTGGGAAATGTCAAGAAACGATCAGTGCGAAAACGTGCAGGGCAACCGCAACGTGTTCATCGACTATCCCGAGTACGCGTGGCTGCTCTTCGGGCTCGAACCGCCGGCGGATTATTCAACGCCGAGCGGTGAAGCCGGAAACTATGAAACCTTTTCGATCACCGCGATCGCGAACAACGCTGCGTGGGGCAGCGTTGCCGTCACCGGACGTACCGTGAACGCGACGCCGAACGCCGGGTATTATGTGCAGAACGCGACCGTTTCGCCCGCGGGCGCGGCGCTTCTGACGCGCTCCGGTAATTCCTTCCGCGTGACCAATATGACCGCGGACTGCACCGTGACGGTCGTCTTCGCGGCAAAAACGCCGGTCACCGTCACCTTCACGGATGCGATCGGTCTGAACGCGACGACCGTGAGCACCTACGCGGGCGACGCCTTTACGCTGCCCGTCGGCGCGAACGTGACGGTCGGCGGCACGGAATACGTGTTCTTCGGCTGGGCGGACGCGAGCGTCGCCGACACGACGAACGTTCCGACCGTCCTTACGGGCGGCAGTCAGCACAGCGTGACGGAGGACACGACGCTGTGCGCCGTCTACCGCTACGGCGTGGAGGGCGGCACCGAAAACGAGTGGACACAGGTCACAAACGCCGCGGAGCTCGCAGACGGCGGCGAGTACGCGTTCATCGGCGTCCCGTTCGACAGTTCGCGGGAAAGCGGATTCGCGATGAACAACACGCCGATCAAGGAAGGATTCTGGTCCTACAGCGCGCTCGAAGACGTCACCGGTTCGTTCGACGCCGGCACCGCCGCGGTCAGCGCGGTCCCCGCGATCGCCGTCTGGAGAGCGGGACAGCTCGCGCCGGATACCTTCTCGTTCACGAACGCCGCGGGCGGGGAAGTGCTCGCGCTGCAGACAGGCAGCAACTCGTCCTATAAGAAATTCAACGTCTCCGCGACGCAGGCGTCGCTTTCGGATACCGCGACCTGCTGGCGCATCCGCAGCATCTCGGACAATTACCGGATCAAGCTTTCGACCGACCTGTACAACAGCTTCTTCCTGTGCCTTGCGTATGAATACGACGATTTCGCCGCCTATTCGGGCGACAATCAGGGCGCATGGGCGATCGCCGCGTGCTATATGCTGATGCGGACCGGCGGCAAGACCTATCATTACACCTCGTCGATCGGCGATACGCCGACGCCTACGCCTACGCCGACGTCCACGCCTACCCCGACCCCGACGCCTACGCCGACGCCCACGCCGACACCCACGCCAACTCCCACGCCTACGCCGACCCCGACGCCTACGCCTACGCCGACGCCGACGCCGACGCCCACGCCGACTCCGACGCCGACGCCTACGCCGACGCCGACGCCCACACCGACGCCTACGCCGGTTCCCGAACCGGTCGATCTGCCGCGGAACGGCGATTACGTCGTCCGCATTCGCGGCGGCTACGTGTCCGAGCATACGGAAACGGTCAACGGCGCGGACTGCCTGCGCGTGGATGTGTATCTCGAAGGCGTGACGGACGAGAGAATGCTTTCGTCTCTGCAGTTTAAGCTCTTATACGATTCGGAGCAAGTGACGTATGTAAAGCATCAGATACTGTCGGGGAATGGAGCGTTAGGCGCTTTCAATCCAAAGGTCGATGGATTGATTCAATACGCATATGTTTTTACGACCGGGATTATGATCGACGAGGATACGCCATTTCTGACGCTTTGGTTCACGGTCGCGGAGGAGCTCGGACCCGGCACGCAGATCGGCTTTGCGTTTTCCGAGCCGATCAAGGCGTATTCGATTGTCGCGGGCAGCGACAGCGCGCAGAAGCGCTCCGTCGGCGCACAGCTGAAGCCGTACGGGATCGGGCCGATCTATGGCGACGCGAACTGCGACTGCGAGGTGACGGCGGCGGACGCGGCGACGATCCTGCGCGCGGCCGTGGGACTGCACGCGCTGTCCGAAGCGGGGCGTGTGAACGCGGACGTGGACGGAAGCGGTTCCGTGACGGCGGCGGACGCGGCGCTGATCCTGCGGCGCGTGGTGAAGCTGATCGACCGTTTCCCCGCGGAGGAATGATCCCGAAAACCGGAAAGACGGCGCTTCGGCGCCGTCTTTTTTTATTTGCCGCCGGTCAGATAGGCGAGCACCCCGTCGGCGATCGCGTCGGCCAGGCGCTGCTGATACGCCGGCTCCTGCAGGCTTCGTTCGTCCTCCGGATTGCTCAGGAACCCGCATTCGACGAGCACGGACGGCACGGAGGGGATGCGCGTCACGTAGTTGTTGCCGGGGTTCGCAAGCCGCGCGTCGCGTCCGAGCGCGGCGGTCAGCGCGTCCATCACGCATTGCGCGAGCGCCTTTCCGCTGTCCGCGCCCGCCTGATAATAGCACATCGGCCCTTTCACGCGGCGGTCCGCAAACTTGTTCATATGGATCGAAACGGTGCAGTCCGCGCCCTCGGAGCAGAGGATCGCGCCGCGCCGCGCCATGTCGTCGCGCTTCGTATCCGCGAGCGCGTCCGGTCCGGTCCGGGTGCGCAGCACGAAGCAGCCGCGGTCCTCGAGCGCCCTTGCGACGCGTTCGCCGATCAAAAGCGTCAGTTCGGATTCCCGGACGCCCGTGTCGACGCCGATCGCGCCGCAGTCGCGTCCGCCGTGTCCGTAATCGAGGATCACGAAATACGCCGGCGGCTCCGTCCCGAGCGTGACGGGGGTGCACGGCGCCGCGGGCGCGCAGTTGAGAAGGAAAAAGGACAGAAGGAGCGTCAGCGTTCGTTTCATGGTACAGTTTATGCGAAAAAGACGGGCAATTACCGTTTTTATCCGTTGACAATTCCGAGAAAAGCAAGTAAAATAGTGGCGTTATCATGGAGGCATGCGGGTGTAGCTCAGTGGCAGAGCACCGGCTTCCCAAGCCGGCTATACGGGTTCGATTCCCGCCACCCGCTCCAAAAGCCGAGGCATCGGCTTCGGCGCCACCGACATGATAACGGTCGGCCCGCTGCCATTGCAGGTTCGGCGGGTAAAAATGAAAAAATATTTTTATAAGGAGAACTACAATGGCAAAAGCAAAATTCGAACGTACCAAGCCGCATGTAAACATCGGCACGATCGGACACGTAGACCATGGCAAGACGACGCTGACGGCGGCGATCACCATGGCGCTGGCACAGCAGGGCGAAGCAGTCGCAATGCGTTACGACGAGATCGACAAGGCGCCGGAAGAGAAGGCGCGCGGCATCACGATCAACACGGCGCACGTAGAGTATGAGACGGCAAAACGTCACTACGCGCACGTAGACTGCCCGGGCCACGCGGACTACGTCAAGAACATGATCACGGGCGCGGCGCAAATGGACGGCGCGATCCTGGTCGTATCCGCAGCGGACGGTCCGATGCCGCAGACCCGCGAGCACATTCTGCTCGCCCGTCAGGTCGGCGTACCGTACATCATCGTGTTCATGAACAAAGTCGACCAGGTCGACGACGAAGAGCTTCTGGAGCTCGTCGAGATGGAGATCCGTGAGCTGCTCTCCAGCTACGACTTCCCGGGCGACGACATCCCGATCATTCGCGGATCCGCACTGCTGGCGCTGGAAGCGCTGACCGAGGGCAAGATCGCGAAGGAGACGCCGGAATGCCAGTGCATCTTCGAGCTGATGGATGCGGTTGACAGCTACATTCCGACGCCGGAACGCGCATCTGACAAGCCGTTCCTTCTGCCGGTCGAGGACGTTTTCTCGATCACGGGCCGCGGCACCGTTGCGACGGGCCGTGTCGAGCGCGGTACGGTCAAGGTATCCGACACCGTCGAGATCGTCGGTCTGACGGAAGAGAAGCGCAGCACGGTCGTTACGGGCGTTGAGATGTTCCGTAAGCTCCTGGATCAGGCGATCGCGGGCGACAACATCGGTCTGCTTCTGCGCGGCGTACAGCGCAACGAGATCGAGCGCGGCCAGGTTCTGGCGAAGCCGGGTTCCATTCATCCGCACACGCACTTCAACTCTGAGGTGTATGTTCTGACGAAGGAAGAGGGCGGCCGTCACACCCCGTTCTTCTCGGGCTACCGTCCGCAGTTCTATTTCAGAACGACGGACGTTACGGGCACGATCACGCTGCCGGAAGGCGTTGAGATGGTCATGCCGGGCGACAACATCCGCATGGAGATCCAGCTGATCACGCCGATCGCGATGGAGCAGGGCCTTCGCTTTGCAATCCGTGAAGGCGGCCGTACGGTTGCTTCCGGCGTTGTTGCGTCGATCATCGAGTAATCGAACCGAAACAAACAAGGGAGTCGCAGGACTCCCTTTTGTTTTGCCGCAAAGACGGCGACAAAGAAAAAACCCTCCCGCCCGGGAGGGTCTTTTGTTCGGTTCAGTTCCGGAACGCTTCGAGCTTGTGCTTGACGCGCTGCATGGCGTTGTCGACGGATTTCAGCGGCTTTTCGATCGCCGCCGCGATCTGCGGATACGAGTATCCGTCGAGATACAGCCCGAGCACGCGCCGCTCCATGGGGGAGAGCACCTGCTCGAGATAGACCACGAGCCGGTCGAAGTTTTCGCGCCCGATGATGACCTCTTCGGGATCCGCCACACGCAGCGAGCGCACCGTGTCGAGCAGCGTGAACTCGCCGTTCGCTTCGACGGGGGAGCGGTTCAGCGAGATGTAGTTGTTCAGCGGCGTGTGCTTTTTGCGCGTCGCATTCTTGATCGCGGACAGGATCTGCCGCGTGACGCAGACCTCCGCGAAGCTTTTGAACGAGGCCGCCTTGCCCGCGTCGTATTCGCAGACCGCCTTATAGAGCCCGAGCATGCCTTCCTGCACGAGGTCCTCGTGGTCCGCGCCGATCAGAAAATACGAATGCGCGCGCGAACGCACGAACTGCTTGTACCGTTCGTACAGGATGCGCTCCGCTTCGCGATCGCCCGCGCGGATGCCTTCGATCAGTTGTTCGTCGGTTCGTTCCGCCATGTTATTCCGCGTCCTGCCGCTTCTTTTCAAACATCAGCACCGCCGCCGCAACGCCCGCGTTCAGCGAATCGATGTGTCCCTGCATCGGGATGGAAACGAGGAAGTCGCAGTTCTCGCGAACGAGCTTTGAAAGCCCTTCGCCCTCGTTGCCGATCACGAGCGCCAGCGGACCCTTCAGCGCCTGCGAACGCATGTCGCCGCCTTCCATATCCGCGCCGGCGACCCATACGCCCTCGCTCTTGAGCTGCGCGAGCGCCGCGGAGATGTTCACGACGCGCGCGATCTTCACGTATTCGGTCGCGCCCGCGCTCGCCTTGACCGCCGCCGCGGTGACCGACGCGCTTCTGCGCTTGCCGATGATCACGCCGTGCGCGCCGGCGCAGTCCGCGCTGCGGATGATCGAGCCGAGGTTGTGCGGATCCTCGACGCCGTCCAGCACGATGACGAACGGCGCTTCGCCGCGCGACTTCGCGTATGCGAGAATGTCGCTTACCTCGCAGTAGGTCACGCCCGCCGCGTATGCGACGACGCCCTGATGGTTCGCGGTCTTTCCGCCGTGACCGAACGGCATGCACAGCTCGTCCAGCTTTTTGCGGTCGACCTCGCGCACGACGAGCTTGCGTTCGCGCGCAAGCGTCACGATCTCGCCGAGCGAACCGTCGTGCTCAGCCGTGACGAGGATGCGGTCGATGCTGCGCCCGCTTTTGATCGCCTCGCGCACCGCGTTGCGTCCGATCAGCAGATACGGCTGTTCGTCGCGCTCGTTTTCGACCGGCGCGGGCGCGTACGGCTTTTTCGGCGCGTCTTCGCGTCTGCGGTCGTACGGCTTGCGGTCGCCGTCCCTGCGGTCGTACGGCTTTTTCGCGGGATCGCCCTTCGGACCGCCGGCGTTCTTTTTGCGGTGATCGCCTTCGTACGGCTTTCCGTATACGGGCTTCGGATACTCGCGCTCGCCGTTCTCATAGCTGCGCTTGTTTCCCTGATACGGCTTCTTGCCGTACGGCTTTTCGTACTGCGTGCGCGTACGCGTGCCGAGCTCCTTCGAGCCGGGGCGTCTGCCGTATTCGTTTCGTTCGCTCATCGTTCGGTCTCCTTTCCGGATTCATCGGATTGCTCCAGCGCGGCGCGCATCAGTTCGCCGATGCGCGCGTCCTCGCCGGTCAGATACAGATATCCGAGCAGCGCTTCGAGCCCGGTCGCCACGCGGTAGTCGCGCACGCGCGCGTTTTTCGGCACGGTGCCGCTGTGCGCGTTGCGTCCGCGCCGGAACGCGGCCTGCTCCCGCTCGGAAAGCATCGGCGCGATCCTGCGGTACGCCGCCGCCTGTCCCGCGGCGCAGACGTGCTTCGCCGCGATCAGATGCAGCGCGTGCACCTGCGCCTGTACGGTTTCGGCAAGCAGCGTGCGCACGTACAGGTCGTAGATCGTGTCGCCGATGTAGGCGAGCGTCAGGGCGGGCAGCGACAGCGGATCGCCGCTGCGTTCGATCCCGAGCGCCGCCGTAATGTCGGAATGAATGCTCATACACAATTATGATACCTTTTTTTGCGTCCGAACGCAACAGAAATCTGAAAAAAAAGGATCCTTCCGCGCAGGCGGAAGGACCCGTATCGCCGCTGCGGCGCGTTATACGGTGCCGGTCACAACGACGGTCAGCGTGCCGGGCGAGACGGTGACGGCGCCGGTTTCGGGATCCTGCGCAAACGTCGCGGCGGGAACGGTCAGCGTCGTCGCGGCGCTGCCTGCCGCGGGCAGGGTCAGCAGCGCGTCTTCAAACGTGAAGTCCGTCACCGGCGCGCCGTTCACCGTGACGGCGACGTCCGTAAGCGGGATCGGAAACGCGTCGGTGAGCTGAAGGCCGGTCGCGGGCTCGTTGCCGCTGTTCTCGACGGTGAACGCCGCCGTGAGCGTGCCGCCCGGGGAAACCGGATCCGGCGTCATTTCCTTTTCGATCGTGAGGTGCGCGAACGAATCGACGGGTACGGTCGCGGACACGGTGACCGGATCGGCGCCGATCTCCGCCGTGTTCGTGATCGCGCCGCCCTGTGCCATCGGCGCAAAGCCATTGACCTGCGCCTTGTAGATCAGCAGCACGTCCGCGCCCGCGGGGATCGCGGGGATCGTGAACCGAACGCCGCCCTGCACCGGCTCCGGCGTCAGCGTTTCGCTGAATTCGCCGTCGAGGTACAGCGCCGCCGGATCGACGGCGGTCAGAGGCGCGACGGGATCCGTTCCGCCTTCCGGAACGTATGCGCCGAGATCGTCCGTCACGGGGACGTTCGTGAGCGCGGTCTCGCTCTCGTTGCGCAGCGAGATCACGTAGGTGAGCGTCGACGCGGCGCGGTAGCTGCCGTCCAGCGCGCGCTTTTCGGCGTCGAGAGCGGCCGCGAGCTCCGTTGCGGCAACGTTCGATCGCACGGACGCCGTCGTTGCGCCGTACGTGTATGTCAGGTTCGCCTGATTGGTGATGATAGCCATGTTCTTCTCCTTTCCGGACGGCGAAAGCCGCCCTGGGTATTCTATGCAAACCGGAAAAAAACGGCTACAAAAAGCGGACGCTTTCGCGTCCGCCCGGGGTTCAATTCGTTATTTGTCTTTGCATTCCTTTTTCTTCATCTGATACAGTCGCTGCAGGTACAGGACCGCGTCGGAAAGCAGCCAGATGATCGCGCCGAGCGCGATGCCGGACAGGAGCTTCGTCAGCACCTCGGTAAAGATCATGCCCGCGGAAACGCCGCCGGTGATCAGCGTGACGAGGTACACGATCGAAACGAGCAGATAAAACGCCATCACGATCACGGCGAGCGCCTTGGCGATCAGGCAGAACTGCCCCTGGTCGAGCGCCCATTTGCGAAGCGCGTCCTTCACTTCGGCGGGCTTCTGCTCGGGTTCGGGTTCGGGATAGAGCGGCGCGCCGCACGCGTCGCAGCGGACCGCGTCGTCAGACAGCGATTTTCCGCATTTCGGACAATACGTCATATGCGTTCCTCCTTATCAGTACAGATACATATCGCCGATCGATTCATACGTTTCGGGATGGAACACGGCGATCTCGTTCGCTTCGGCCAGCCACGAATCAAACTGCGCTTCCCACGCGTCGTCCCGGTTCGCGGCGGTCGCGGCGGCGGTCACCGCGTCTTCGACGGAAGCGCGGTCCGTTTCGCCCTCCGGAAGCCGTTCGACCATGCGGATGATGTAATAGGCGCCGTCGATCACGATGGGTTCGGAGATCTCGCCCGGATTCAGCTTCGCCGCTTCGGTCGCAAGATCGCCGTAGCGCGTGTCCGGACCGGCGAGATAGACCAGCCGTTCGTCCTTGCCGGATTCGCCTTCCGCGTGTCTGTTGTAGGTATCCATCAGGTCCTCGAACGACGCGCCTTCCTTCACGGCCTTGTCCGCGGCGTTGACGCTGTCGATCACGCCGGCGTAGAACGCGTCCTCGAGCATTTTGTTTTCCTTCTGCAGCTCGGCGTAGCGCGCGGCGATCTCCTGCTGCCGTTCTTCGTTTTCACCCTTCAGAACGAGCGCGCCGTACTCCGCTTCCAGCCGCGTCATCTCGGCGGCGTTGCGTTCGATGTTCTCGTCGGGATCGCCGTCCGGATAAAACTCGAGCACCTGGATGCGCGCAAAGCCTTCGGGGACGTACAGAACGGGCACGTAGCTGTCGCCGTCGGCATAGTTCTCGGCGGCAGTGCGATACTCGGAGGGCAGCTCGGTAAAGGTTTCGCGCTGCTTTTCGAGCGTTTCGGCGTACCAGGCGTCGACCGTTTCGGCGTCGACGGCGTCGTCCGTCAGCGTGCGTTCCTTCAGGACCTGCGTCAGACGGTCGATCCGCGCGCCCGTGCAGTAGGTCTCCAGCTGCTGATCGAGGTACTGCTCGAACGTGAAGCCCTCGTAGAACACGCCCGCGAGCTCCTCGTTGATCGCGGCCATGACCGCGGCCGTTTCCTCCTCGGTCAGGGCGGAGGGGTCTTCGGGATACGTTTCGGTGATGCCGTAATAGTACGCGAACTGGCAGATCACGGCGTCGCGCTCCTCTGCGACCTGTTCGCGCGCAAGCGCATCGATCTCCGCCTCGTCGGCTTCGGACAGCTCGATGCCGAGCTCCTTCGCCTTCCACATCGGCAGATAGTATTGCAGAATGTAATCGAGCGACATGTCGAGGCACTGCTCGATCTGCGCTTCTCCGACCGAGCCGGAATAACTGAACAGGCCGATGTACTGATCGAACACGTCGGCGATCTCGCCGGCCTTGATCTGCAGGTCGCCGAGCTCGACGGCAACGGCCTCACGGTCGAACGCGGACGCGTTCGGATTGACGGAGGGCGCGTCGGTCGCCGCGCCGGATACGGGTTCCGTCGCGTTCGAGCCGTCCGTTTCGGCGTCCTTCGTCGCGACGAGACAGCCCGTCAGCGACAGCGCCAGAAGCGCGGCGGTCATCAGAGCAAGAATACGTTGATAGAATTTCATGTATTCGGAATGATTCCTTTCCTGGATTTGTTCTTCATTATACTCCCAGCGCCGGGTCGACGCAATGCATCAGTCTGTGAATTAATTGTGGAAGTTTTTTGACAAAACCGGCCGTTGTCATCGATCGGTCGATCCATTCGACGGCGGCGGGCTCGCTTGCGACGAGCCGCAGATGCGGGTCCGAGGACAGCACCGCCAGAAGCTGCACGCCGTCCGGCTTCGCGCCCGGGTCGTACGTGAGCGTCGTTTTTCCGTTCCGCACGGTGACGGTGCAGAACCCCGCGCGGCTTGCATAGGCGCGGATCAGCGCCAGCTGCATCAGCGTCGTCACGGGCTCCGGCAGATCGCCGTAGCGGTCGTTGAATTCGTCCAGCAGATCGGTGTACGCGTCGCTGTCGCCGATCTGCGCGATGCGCTTGTACATCGCGAGCCGGTGCAGCTCGGACGGCAGAAACGTCCGCGGCACGTACGCGTCGACCGGCGCGTCGACCGTCGTCTCGATCTCGGGCGGCAGCGTTTCGCCCTTTGCCTCCGCAACCGCGGAGCGCATCAGCTTGCAGTAGAATTCATAGCCGACGTCCGCGATGTGCCCGTGCTGCTCGGCGCCCAGAAGACTGCCCGCGCCGCGGATCTCCAGATCGCGCATCGCAAGCCGGAAGCCCGCGCCGAACTGGGTGAATTCGCGGATCGCAAGGAGCCGCTTCTGCGCCGTTTCGGAGACCGCGCGCGCCTGCGGCACGGTGAAGTACGCGTACGCCATACGCGTCGAGCGACCGACCCGGCCGCGCAGCTGATAGAGCTGGGCGAGCCCCAGCTTGTCCGCGTCGAGCACGACGAGCGTGTTCGCGTTCGGAATGTCCACGCCGCTTTCGATGATCGTGGAGCAGAGCAGGATATCGATCTCCCGGTTCAGAAACGCCATCATCGTGTTTTCGAGCAGCGCCTCCGGCATCTGTCCGTGCGCCATCGCGATGCGCGCGTCCGGAAGCAGCGCCTTGAGGTGCGTCAGCTCCGCGCCCATCGTGATCACGCGATTCGACACGACGAACGCCTGCCCGCCGCGCGAAAGCTCGCGCCGCAGCGCCGCGGTGACGAGCGCGTCGTTGTACTCGGTGACGAACGTCTGCACGGGGAAGCGGTTCTCCGGCGGCGTTTCGATCGTCGAGATGTCGCGGATGCCCGTCATCGACAGGTTCAGCGTCCGCGGGATCGGCGTCGCGGTCAGCGTCAGCACGTCGATCTCGTTCCGCAGCGCTTTGATCTGTTCCTTGTGGTTCACGCCGAAGCGGTGCTCCTCGTCGATGATCAAAAGACCGAGGTTCTTGAATTTCACGGACTTCGCCAGCAGCGCGTGCGTGCCGACGACCACGTCGATCTCGCCGCTCTCAAGTCCCTTTTTGACGGCGGCGCACTCCTTCGGCGACTGGAAGCGGCTCAGACACGCCACGCGCACCGGGAAATCCGCGAACCGCTGCAGAAGCGTATGGTAATGCTGCTGCGCAAGGATCGTCGTCGGCACCAGAAACGCCGTCTGCTTGCTGTCCTGCGCCGCCTTGAACGCCGCGCGCATCGCGACCTCGGTCTTTCCGTAGCCGACGTCGCCGCACAGCAGCCGGTCCATCGGCCGCGGCGATTCCATGTCCGCCTTGACGTCTTTGATCGCCTGCGCCTGATCCGGCGTCTCCTCGTAGGGGAAGGCGTCCTCGAGCCGCTTCTGCCACGCGGAATCCTTCGAGAACGCGAATCCGCCGTTCGCGCTGCGCGCCGCGTACAGCCGCGCCAGGTCGACCGCGAGCTTTTTCGCGCCCTGCCGCGCCTTTTCCACGCGCTGCTGCCATTCCGCGCCGCCGAGCTTGCTTAGCTGCGGGGGCACGTCTGCGTCCGCGCCGACGTATTTCTGGATGCGGTCGAGCTGATCGGTCGGGATGTACAGCCGGTCGTCGCCGCGGTAGGCGAACAGCAGGTAATCCTTCGTGCTGTTGTCGACGGTCAGCTGTTCGACGCCCAAAAACTTTCCGATGCCGTGCGCCTCGTGCACGACGTAGTCGCCCACGGCAAGATCGGTGTATTTCAGCGTGCCGCCGCGTTTCCGGATCTGCGCCGACGGCTTTTTGCCGAACAGCTCCTGCGCGGTCAGCACGAACAGATGGATCTCGGGGAACGCGAATCCCTGCGGGAGCGTCCGGGAGATCGCGAGCGCTTCGCCGCGCACCGGCGGACGCGTCAGCTCCTTCGCGTACGCAACGGAAAGATCGCTGTCGCGCAGCACGTCGCGAAGACGCTCCTCCGCTTCGCCGACGTACAGCAGCACCGCCTCGCGCGCCTTCAGAAGGCGGCCGAGCTCGGACACGAACTGTCCGGCGTCGTTCAGGAACGCCGGCGCGGGCTCGACGGTGAACTGCGCGCGGGCGCGGTGCCGGAAGCCTGCGTACGGCCGGAACAGCGTGTAGAACGCCGCGCTGTCCTTCGCGTCGAGCAGCCGCATGACCGTGTCGGCGGGAAGCAGAAGCTTCGCCTGCGCCGGATGCCCTTCGCCGCGCTCGAGCGTCGCCGCGACGGTCTCGGCAAACACGAGCTCCGCGGCCCTCGCCTCGTCCGCGATGCGCGCGGGGTCGTTCAGCAGGATCGCGCGCCGTTCGGGCAGATAGTCCAGAAGCGTTTCGGTCACGGGGCAGAGAAGCGGCACCAGAACGTCCGCGCCGACGCACGGACGGCGCTCCGCCCACGCTTCCCGCTGCGCGTCGAAACCGGCCGCGTCCCGGAGAAGCCGCAGCGCTCTCGCCATTGCCGCGTCGGTCTGCGGCGTTTCGAATGCGGGCGGCAGAACGACCGAGGGCGTCTGCTCCACGCTGCGCTGGGTCAGCGGATCGAACAGGCGCATCTGATCCACGTCGTCGCCGTAAAACTCGATGCGGCACGGATACGCCGCCTGCGGGGGATATACGTCAAGGATGTCGCCGCGCATCGTGCACTGGCCCGGGCCCTCGATCTGCTCCGTGCGCTCGTAGCCGGCCTCCGTCAGCCGCCTGAGAAGCAGCCGCGGATCGATCGTGTCGCCCACACGCACCGAAACGATCTGCGACAAAAAAGTCTTATGCGGAACGAGCCGCTCCATCAGCGCTTCGGGGCAGGTGACGATCAGCGACGGCACGGACAGCGCAAGGCGCGAAAGCACGGCAAGCCGCTGCGAACGCCGTTCGGACGAAACCGCCTCCAGATGAACGAGCGGCAGATCGCGCGGCAAAAACAGCCCCGTATCGGGCCGGAACGCCCGCTGCAGCTCAAAAAGCCGCATCGCCTCCGCCGGCGTCGGCGCGACCCAGACGACCGTGCGGTCCTCCGCAAGCGCCGCGTTCACCGCCGGACGGTGCGATTCGCTCAACCCGAAAACGGCGACCGTTCCGTCGCCCGCTTCCAGGGAGGTATGCAGCTGTCGATAACCGGGATCGTTTGCGATCGCCTGCAATAATGCGTTCATCTGTCGAAGATGGTGCAAAAACACACCAAGTTATTCCTTGTCCGAACGTCCGTCGATCGAGACGGAGCGGTTCTTTTCGTGTTTTTTGTTGTACTGCATCTGCGCGTCGCCGATGCGTCCCGCAACGATCAGCTCGGCGGCGTCGGCGGCGTGCTCGAAGACCTCGTTCAGCGCCTGCTGCTCGGCCTTCGACGGGCGCTTCAGCACGTAATCGCGCAGCAGGATGCTTTCGTCCTTGCCGACGCCGATGCGGATGCGCGCGAAGGCTTCGGACCCGACGCACGAAATGACCGAGCGCATGCCGTTGTGACTGCCCGCGGAGCCGTTCGCGCGGATGCGGAGACTGCCGATCGGCAGGTCGATGTCGTCGTACAGCACGATCAGCCGGTCCGGCGCGAGCTTATAGAAGTGCATGAGGCTCTGCACCGCGTCGCCGCTCAGATTCATATAGGTCTGCGGCTTCATGAGGATCACGCGTTCGGTCCCGATGCGGCCCTCGCCGTACAGCGCCGAAAAGCCCTTGGTCTTCACGCGTACGCCGTGGCGCGCCGCCAGCACGTCCAGCGCCTGAAAGCCTGCGTTGTGCCGCGTTTTTTTGTAGCTCAGCCCGGGGTTTCCGAGTCCTGCGATCAGATACATATCCGTTCCTTTCCGAAAAGGGTATTTCCCCACGCCCCGAACGGGGGAGGGGTAAGCGTTTCGTTTGATTCAGTATACCACGGTTTGCGCCGTGATGCAACCGCGTTTACAGCGTCGGGACCTCGATCCCGATCGGCGCGGGATCCGCTTTTGCCGCGGCGAGGAATCCGTCGACCGGATCGAGCGCGAACCGCAGGACCGGCGTTCGGAAATGCATCGGCACGACGGTCTTCGGCGCGATGCGCTTCGTGATCTCCCACGCGGCTCTGCCGTCGACGGTATAGACGCCGCCGACCGGGATCATCAGCACGTCCGCGCCCTTCAGCGCGGCGATCGTCGCGTCGTCCGGCATATGGCCGAGATCGCCGCAGTGCACGATCCGTTCGCCGTCCGCTTCGATCAGAAAGATCACGTTCGGACCGCGCTTTGCGCCCCGCACCTCGTCGTGAAACGAGGGAAAGCCCGTGATCGCAAAGCCCGCGGCCGTCTCCGGTTCGCAGGTCCGCTTCACGACGGGATCGCCCGTCACGCGCTCGACGGCGCAGTGATCGTGATGCCCGTGCGACACGGTCACAACGTCGGCGAAAACCGGCGGGAACGCATATCCGCTGCCCTCGTCCACCGGGTCGGTGACGAGGCGCTTGCCCGCTTCGTTTTCCAGTACAAAGGTCGAATGACCGAGCCACGTCCGTTTCATTTTGCGTTCCTCCGTTCCCATAATAAGAGCTTGCCGACGCGGTGAAGCCGCTGCTCCAGCGCGACGCGCGCCGTGCCGTCCAGATGCCGCGCGGCGGAAAGCAGCGTTTCCTCCGCGCGCGGCGCGGAAAACAGCACCGCGTAGAATCCCTGCAGCACGTACGGATCGTCCGGAACGGGCGCGTCCGCGTGCCGCGTCATGATCTGAAGCCGCCGCTCGAAAAACGATTCGTCCGGTTCGGGCGCGGGCGGCAGCGTTTCGGCGTACGCGTTCGGTACGTCCGCGGTCAGGAAAAACAGCACCCAGCCGTTCTCTGTGCGGATCGCTTCGATCAGCGGACGGCCGAACAGCGCGCAGTCCGCCGCGTGCGCGGAAAGCAGCGCCGCGGCGTGTTCGGCGCCGCCGCGCAGAAACGCGTTCGTCGCAAGATGCGCGCGCTTCGACGGCTTGAACGCCGGCCGCACGCCGGTATGCCGCTCGACGAAATCGCCGAGCGCCGTTTCGATCAGGGGCTTCAGGGCTTCCATATCTGCATCGTAGCGGAGTTTTTTGAAAAAGTCAACAGGTATGAAGCGGCGGACGAATGGAAATACTCTCCGCGAGGTGAATGATGATGAAAAAACGGTTTCTTTGCGGCATGATCCTGCTGCTTCTCGGCGTCCCGTGCATCCTGAAGGCCGCGCCAGCGGTCGAAACGTCGTCGGTGCACGAGGGGATCCTGCGTCTGCACGTGATCGCAAACAGCGATTCGGACGCCGATCAGAGCGCGAAGCTCGCCGTGCGCGACGCGATCCTGCCGCTGTTTGCGGAGGAAACGAGCTATGACGACGCGCGGACGTATCTGCTCACGCACGGACGCGAGATCCAGGAAACGGCGGAGCGCGTACTGAACGCGCGCGGCATGGACTACGGCGTCTGCCTTTCGCTCGGCACGGAGACGTTCCCGGACCGTACCTACGGCGGACTGACGTTCCCCGCGGGCGATTACGACGCGCTGTGCGTGCGGCTCGGCGCCGCCGAAGGACACAACTGGTGGTGCGTGCTGTTTCCGCCGCTGTGCATCGTCAGCGAAACGGGCGAGCCGGTCGATCCGGAAGATATCGAGCCGGAAAGCTGGCTTTGGAACTGGCTTTCGTCGCTGTTTTAAGGAGGGCGCATGATCCGTTCGGCAGTAAAAAAAAGCAAGGCGGCGATCCTCGTGCTGGCGATCCTCTGCATGCTGATCCCGCTTCTCTCCGCGGAGGCGGCGCTGCGGCGCGGCTCGACCGGCGACGACGTGACCGCCGTGCAGAAGCGGCTGAAGCAGTGGGGCTACTATTCCGGCGCGGTCGACGGCGTTTACGGCTACGCGACCGAGCGCGCGGTGCGCTGGTTCCAGCAGAAAAACGGACTGACCGTCGACGGCGTGGTGGGCGAAAAGACCGCCGCGGCGATGGGGCTTTCGCTCTCGTCCGCGGTCTCCGGCGCGTCGAAGCCCGCGAACGGCGACACGTACCTGCTCGCGCAGTGCATCTACAGCGAAGCGCGCGGCGAGCCGTACAAGGGACAGGTCGCGGTCGGCGCGGTCGTGCTGAACCGCGTGAAAAGCAGTTCGTTCCCGAACTCGATCTCGGGCGTGATCTATCAGAAGGGCGCGTTCTCGGCGGTCGACGACGGGCAGATCAACCTGACGCCGAACGAGACCGCGATCAAAGCCGCGAAGGACGCCCTGAACGGCTGGGATCCGACGGGCGGCTGTCTCTTCTACTATAACCCCGCAAAGACCAGCAACCGCTGGATCCGCAGCCGCCCGATCGTGCTGCGGATCGGCAGTCACGTATTCTGCAAATGATCCGGTTATCCAAGAAAATCTGGCTGTTCGGCTTTCCCGCGATCCTGCTCGTCGGGCTCGCGGTGATGACCGTTACCTTTTTCCGGCAGCGCGAAACGATCGCGGAACAGCGGCGCGTCATCGAAGCGCAGACCGAAAGCGCGTACCGCGCGCTTTCGAAC
The DNA here is from genome assembly GCA_946411635.1 of uncultured Clostridia bacterium. Lineage (GTDB taxonomy): Bacteria > Bacillota > Clostridia > Christensenellales > CAG-138 > UBA3792. Next base: position 19,146 of record CAMKES010000003.1, read on the forward strand.
GATCTCAACGACCTGTCCGTCGCGCTCGGCAAGCTGGACGCGGCGTCCACGCCCGCAAGCCTCTCGAAGCGCTTTGCCGAGATCCGCCGTCTCACCGCGGGCGCGACGCGCGCGCTGAGCCTTCTGCCGGTCTCCTATGCCGACGATTCGGGGCTCATGCAGTTTCTCACGCGCACCGGCGACTATGCCGATACGCTGATGGACCGCGTGCTCTCCGGACAGATGCTCACCGGCGGGCAGCTCGAATCCCTCGGTGCGCTTCGCACCTGCTGCGCGGACCTGTCCGCGTCGTACGACGGCGGCTGCGTCGACGGCAGCTTTCCGGCCGCGGGCGAAGACGGCTTCTACGCCGAGGCCGACGAGGAGAACCTTGCGAACTATCCGACGCTCCTGTACGACGGACCGTTCTCCGAAAGCAGCGAGCAGGCGGAGCCGCTGGGTCTTCCGGACGAAACGGTCGGCGAGGCGGAGGCGGCGCGCATCGCGCAGGACCTCTTTCCGGACCGCACGCTCGCGTTCGACGGCAAAACGGAATCGACGATCGTGACCTACGATTTTTCCGCGGCCGACGAAAAGGGAGAGCTGTGCGTTTCGATCACCGAGCGCGGCGGATTGCTGCTCTATTTCATGGGCACGCCGGCGGGCGCGAACAGCGATCCGCCGGGCGACGAAGAAAGCGAACGTCTGCACGCCGCGGCAAGCGCGTGTCTCGAACAGCTCGGCTTCGGCAGAATGGAGCCGTCGTACGCGCAGTACTACGCCGGAACGGTCGTGATCAACTACGCCGCCGTGCAGAGCGGCGTGATCCTCTACGCCGATCTCGTCAAGGTGTACGTCGACCGCGAAACGGAGCGGGTGATCGGGCTCGACGCGACAAACTACCGCTTCTGCCACAGGCCGCGCACGTTCGACCGCCCGATCCTGACCGAAGCGGACGCGAAAAACACCGTGTCCGACACGCTGACCGTCGAGCACACCGCGCTCGCGCTGATCCCGAAAAGCCGCACGCTCGAGGTGCTCTGCTACGAATGCAAATGCACGGCGAACGGCACGTTCTTCCTCGTCTACGTGAACGCCGAGACCGGCGCGGAGGAGGAGATCTTCGAGGTCATCAACAGCGAGGAAGGCGACCTCGTGGTATAGAAAAACGCTCCCGGACGGGAGCGTTTTTTTGATTTGTTATCGTTTTCGTTCGTACCGCGTTTCAGGGCGGTAATGCTCGAAGATGCGGCAGTCGTACCGCTTCTGAAGCGTCCCGTGATCGGAATCGGGACGCTCCGTCCAGAAGACGGTCATCGCGCCCGCGGGCCGCGCGAGGAACCAGCAGAGCGGACGGCGGCCCCGGCCGAACGCGATGAACTGCGGATGCGTCAGGAAGTTCACGCAGAGCGTGTGCATGAGCAGCGCCTTGTGCAGCGGCGCGCCCGCCTTTCGCCAATACCGGAACGATTCGGTAAGCTGTCCGCGGACGAGGTCCGGGGCGTTTTTGTAAAACCAGCGCACGATGCGCGGATCGAAGCTTTCGACGCAGAAGGGTCCCTTCCGCGTTCTGAGGATCGCGAGCGTCTTTTCACAGAGCTCCGGATAGTTCTCGGTCGATTTCAGCTCCACGATCGTGGGGGAGACGCCGTCGAGCACCGCCATGACGTCGGTGAACAGCGGCACGCGGTGCTCCGTTCCCATGAGCGGCATCGCCTGCAGCTCCGCGAGCGTAAAGCCGTCCACGCGGCCCTTGTGTTCCGTCATGCGGTCGACCGTGTCGTCGTGAAAGACCACGACCTCGCCGTCGCGCGTCAGCTGCACGTCGAGCTCGACGCCGTACCCGTTTTCCGCGGCGCGGCGAAACGCCTCGAGCGCGTTCTCGGGGACCGACTGATCCTTTTCATAAAGCCCGCGGTGCGCCGCCATCAGTCCCTGAAACGGGGCTTTTTTTGCCGCGTCCGCGCGGCGTGGGCTGACGAAAAAGCAATAGAGCGCAAACAAAACGACAAGAACGCCGCCGACGATCGCAAAGACCATGTTCCGTCCCTCCGGGTAATAATATAAGAAATTTTCCTATTGAGATTATAACACGTTTTCGGTATAATAAAAGAGGTAATTCTATCGTGATTCGATCGATCGGGGGCAATTATGAAACTCAATTACAAGCGCACGATCTTAGTCGGCTTCGCATTCTTTCTCATTTGCGCCTTCTGGCAGGCGTACGACAGCATCATCCCCAAGATTTTGACGGATAAATTCGGCATGGCGCAGGGCTGGTCCGGCGTGGTCATGGCGCTTGACAACGTGCTTGCGCTGTTCATGCTGCCGATCTTCGGCGCACTGTCCGACAAGACCAAGACCCGCTTCGGCAAACGCACGCCGTACATCGTGATCGGCACCGTCATCGCCGTGATCGCGTTCGTCGGGCTCTCGTTCATCGACAACGCGCAGCTCGCCCGCGTGGGCGACGCCGCGGAGATGTCCGAAACGGGCGTGCACGCCGTCTATGCCGAGACCGATATCGTCAACGGCGAGCTCAAAACGCACGACGGCGACAAATACGTGCTCTCCGAGAAGTACACCGAAGCGCAGATGACCGAAGTCGCGGTCAAAGCCGCGCAGGGCGACAAGGAAGCCACGGCGGAGTGGGATACCTACTTCGTGCCCGCGCGTCAGGCGGTCGCCGCCAAGACCACCGCGTCGCACCGCGGGATCCTCGTTCTGTTCATGGCGGTGCTGCTCATCACGCTGATCTCGATGAGCATCTTCCGCTCGCCGGCCGTCGCGCTGATGCCGGACGTCACGATCAAGCCGCTCCGCTCGAAGGCGAACGCGATCATCAATCTGATGGGCTCCTTCGGCGGCATCCTGGTGCTCGTGCTCGGCATCGTGTTCGGCACCGGCAAAGCGCCGAAGGCCATGATGAGCTATACACTGTTCTTCACCGTCATCGCGGCGATCATGATGATCGCGCTCGTCATCTTCATGCTCACCGTGCGCGAGCCGAAGTTCGTTGAGGAGATGGAGGAGGAGAGCAAGCGCTTCGGCATCGACAACGGCGAGGACGACGACGGCTCCGGCTCCCGGAAGCTCTCGAAGGGCGAGCGCGTGTCGCTCCTGCTGATCCTCGCGTCCGTGGTGCTGTGGTTCTTCGGCTACAACGCCGTCACGAGCAAGTATTCCGTTTACGCGGGCAAGGTCCTGAACCTCGACTACAACATGACCCTGATCATCGCGCAGGCCGCGGCGATCATCTCGTACCTGCCGGTCGGCATTGTTTCGAGCCGCATCGGCCGCAAGAAGGCGATCCTCGCGGGCGTCGTGATGCTCGCGGTGGCGTTCGGCGTCGCGTCGTTCCTGCGCGAGGGCAGCCCCGCAATGCTGATGAACGCGATGTTCGCACTCGCCGGCATCGGCTGGGCGACGATCAACGTCAACTCGTTCCCGATGGTCGTCGAGCTCGCAAAGGGCGGCAACGTCGGCAAGTACACCGGCTATTACTACACCGCGTCCATGGCGGCGCAGGTGCTGACGCCGATCCTTTCCGGCTTTCTGATGGACGCCGCGGGACTCAGCATCCTGTTCCCGTATGCGACGGTATTCGTGATACTCGCATTCTTTACGATGTTCTTCGTCAAACACGGCGACAGCAGGCCGATCCGAAAGAAAGGCCTCGAGGCGCTGGACGTCGACGACTGATGAGTAAGGACAGCTTCGGCTGTCCTTTTCATATATCATATATTTACAACGAAATCGCCGCGGCAGCGGCAAAAACGTAAGAAAGGCGGATAATCACATGGATCCTGTATTGCTTTCCGGCAACGAAGCGATCGCGCGCGGCGCGTACGAAGCAGGCGTCAAGGTCTGCTCGGCGTATCCGGGCACGCCCAGCACGGAAATCTTTGAGAACCTCCCGCAGTATAAAGACGCTTTGTACTGCGAATGGGCACCGAACGAGAAGGTCGCGGTCGAGGTCGCGTACGGCGCGTCGATCGCGGGCGTCCGCTCCCTTTCGGCGATGAAGCACGTCGGCGTCAACGTCGCGGCGGACCCGCTGTTCACGGCGGCGTACAACGGCGTCTGCGGCGGCTTCGTCATCGTCTCGGCGGACGACCCCTCCATGCACTCCTCGCAGAACGAGCAGGACAACCGTCATTACGCCCGCGCGGCGAAGATCGGCATGGTGGAGCCCTCCGATTCGCAGGAATGCCTCGATTTTCTGAAGGAAGCGTACGAGATCTCCGAAAAATTCGACATGCCGGTCATGTACCGCATCACGACGCGCGTCGCGCATTCGAAGAGCCTCGTCACCTTCGGCGAGCGCGCGGAACGCGAAGTGCCCGCCTACAAGCGCAACATGAAATACGTTTCGTCCCCCGCGAACGCGTACGTGAACCACGCGAAGGTCGAAAAGAACCTCAAGGCGCTTGAGGAATACGCGAACACGTCCAAGCTCAACAAAGAAGAGATCAACGGCTCCGAGATCGGCGTCATCACCGCCTCGATCGCGTACGAATACGCGAAGGACGCGTTCCCGGAGGGGACGTCGTTCCTGAAGCTCGGTCTCACCAATCCGCTTCCGATGGAGCGGATCAAGGCCTTTGCGAAGAAGGTCAAAAAGCTCTACGTCGTCGAGGAGCTCGATCCGTTCATGGAGGAGCAGATCAGGGCGGCGGGCATCGAATGCATCGGCAAGGAGCTGATCGGCAACCTCTACGAGCTGAATCCGCAGCTTCTCAAAGAGCGCCTGTTCGGGATCAAGCCGGAAACGGTCGACGTCGGCGTCAAGCCCGTGTCGCGTCCGCCGGCTCTGTGCCCGGGCTGCCCGCACCGCGGCTTCTTCTACACGGTCGGCCGTCATAAGAACTACGTCGTCGCAGGCGACATCGGCTGCTACACGCTCGGCTTCGCGCCGCCGCTGAACGCACTGGATTCCGTCGTCTGCATGGGCGGCGGCTTCACGGTCGCGATGGGCATGGCCAAGGCGTTCGAAGCGTCCGGCCAGACCGACAAGAAGGTCTTCGGCGTCGTGGGCGATTCCACGTTCTTCCACTCCGGCATGACCGGCGCGGCCGAGATCATCTACAACAAGGGCAACGTGATCCCCGTCGTGCTCGACAACTCGATCACCGGCATGACCGGTCATCAGGACAATCCGGGCAGCGGCTTCACGCTCGAGGGCGAGATCGCCGAGAAGCTGAAGATCGAAGACATCCTTCGTTCCTACGGTTATCAGAACGTGATCATCGTCGATCCGCAGGACCTCAAGGCGATGGAAGCGGCGGTCACCGAGGCCGCGAATTCCGAAGTTCCGGCGGCGATCATCACGCGCCGTCCGTGCCTGCTGATCAAGCGCATCAAGCATGACATCGGCAAGTGCGAGGTCGACACCGAAAAGTGCATCGGCTGCAGGAAATGCCTCTCCGTCGGCTGTCCGTCCGTGATGGTCGAGAACAAGAAAGCGAAGATCGACGTCACCACCTGCGTGGGCTGCACGGTCTGCGCGCAGGTCTGCCCGATGGGCGCGATCACCCGAAAGGAGAAATAAGCAATGGAAAACAAGAGTGCTCTTTTGGTAGGCGTCGGCGGTCAGGGCGCGATCCTCACCGCGAAGGTTCTCGTTACGGGGCTCATGCGCGCGGGCTATGACGTGAAGATGAGCGAAGTCCACGGCATGTCGCAGCGCGGCGGCAGCGTTTCGACGCAGGTGCACTGGGGCGAAAAGGTCAACTCTCCGGTCATCGGCGACGGCGCGGCGGACATCATCGTCGCGTTCGAAAAGATGGAAGCGGTGCGCTATTCGAACTATCTGAAGCCGAACGGCGTCGCGATCATCAACGATTACGAAATGGCGTCCTCGACGATCGCGGCGGGCATGGCGCAGTATCCCGCGGGCTGCCTCGAAGCGATGCAGGCGCACTTTAAGGTGTTCCCGCTGAACGCGGAAAAGATCGCCGCCGAACTCGGCAACGTCAAGTGCGCGAACATCGTGCTGTTCGGCAGCATGGTCAAGGCGCTTCAGATGACGGATATCGACTGGGAAGCGGTCATTTCGGACGTCGTTCCCGCGAAGTTCCGCGAGCTGAACCTCAAGGCGTATCACGCCGGCTTCAACGCGGTATAACCGATATGAAGGTACTTGTCATCAACCCCGGCGCAACGTCGACGAAGATCGCGGTGTTCGAGGAGGAAACCGAACAGTTCCGCGTGTCCATCGACCACAGCGCCGCCGAACTCAAAGACTTTGAACGGGTCGCGGATCAGATGCCGTACCGCAAGGCGCTGATCCTCGACGCGCTCGCAAAGAACGGCGTCGACCTGAAAACGCTCGACGCGGTCTGCGGCAGGGGCGGTCTGTTCCGCCACATCCCGTCCGGCACGTACGCGGTCAACGACCTCGCGATACAGGACATCCTGCATCCGTTCTACGGCGAGCACGCGGCGAACCTCGGCGCGTACATCGCGCGCGAGATCGCGGATCCCCTGGGCATCCCGGCGTTCTTCGTCGATCCCGTGTGCGTCGACGAGTTAAGCGATCTCGCCCGCGTTTCGGGTCTCAAGGGCATGGTGCGCGAAAGCTTTTTCCATGCGCTGAACCAGAAATCCGTCGCGCGCAAGGCCGCGAAGCAGCTCGGAAAGCCGTACGAGGAGCTGAACCTGATCGTGCTGCATCTCGGCGGCGGCGTTTCCGTCGCGGCGCACGAAAAGGGCATGGTCGTCGACAACTTCAACGTGAAGGACGACGGCGCGATGGGTCTCGACCGCGGCGGCGCGCTGCCGGTCAACGCGGTCGTGAACCTGTGCTTCTCGGGCAAAACGAAGCAGGAGATCAAAAAGCTCATCAGCGGCGAAGCGGGCGTGTATTCGTATCTCGGCACGAAGGATTTCCGCGAGATCGAGCGCCGGGCGCTCTCCGGCGACGATCCGGAGGCGACGCTGATCTTCAAGGCGCTGGCGTATCAGCTTGCGAAGGACGCGGGCGCGCTCGCGGCGGTCATGAAGTTCAGGGTCGACGCGATCGTCTATACGGGCGGCATGGCGTACAGTAAGCCGTTCTGCGACGAGCTCGATTCCTACCTTGCGCCGCTTGCGCCGGTGCTGCGCTTCCCGGGCGAGGAGGAAATGAAGAGCCTCGCGGAGGGCGCGCTGCGCGTGCTGCACGGAGGGGAATGCAAAACGTATCTGGGGGAAAACACATGATAACGATTCGTGAGATCATTGCAAAGGCGGAGGGGTACGCCTCCGGGCGCATCGCCGTCGCCGCCGCGCACGACAGGGACGTCCTGTCGGCGGTCGCGGAAGCGAAAAAGAGAAAGATCGCGGAGCCGATCCTGGTCGGTCACGAGGAAACGATCGCGTCGATCCTTAAAGAGATCGGCGAGGATCCCGCTTCCTACGAGATCATCCATGCGGATTCCGACGTGGACTGCGCGGAGAAGGCGGTCAGGTGCGTGTCCGAGGGCAGGGCGAACTTCCTGATGAAGGGGCTTCTGAACACGCCGGACATCATGCGCGCGGTTTTAAAGCCCGAAGCGGGACTCCGCACCGGCAAGCTCATCAGCCACGTCATGATGTACGAGCCGAAGGGCCATCGCATGATGGGTCTCACCGACGGCGGCATGAACACGTTCCCCGATCTCGACAAGAAGGCCGAGATCCTCGAGAACGCCGCAAAGGTGTTCAGGGCGCTGGGCTACGACGAGATCAACGCGGCGTGCATCTGCGGCGCGGAGGTCGTGAACCCGAAGATCCAGTCGACCGTCGACGCGCAGACGCTTTCGGAGATGACCGAGCGCTGGGCGCCGTACAACATGAACGTGTACGGTCCGGTCGGTCTCGATCTCGCGGTCAGCGAGGCGGCGTGCCGTCACAAGCATTACGAAGCGAAGGGTGCGGGGCAGGCGGACATCCTGCTCGTGCCGTCGTATGAAACGGGCAACGGGATCGGCAAGGCGATGTCGATCTTCGGCGGCGCCATGAACGCCGGCATCGTCGTCGGCGCGAAGGTGCCGATCGTACTGGTTTCCCGCGCGGACAGCGCGGAGGTCAAGCTTGCGTCCATCGCGCTCGGCGCGGTCGTCGCTCGCGGTTTGCAGCTTTAAAGGAGGATCATCATGCTGGTAAACGAAATGGTACAGCTCGGCGCAAAGCGCTCGGGCATCCGGGAACTGTTTGAGTACGGTCTGAGGCGCAAGGCGGAGGTCGGTGCGGAAAACGTGTTCGACTTCTCGATCGGCAACCCGTCCGTTCCGGCGCCGGAAGCGGTGCAGGACGTGTATCGGGAAATCGCCGCGCGCAAGGACACCGTCAAGGTCCACGGCTATACGTCCGCGACCGGCGCCATGAGCGTGCGCGAAGCGGTCGCAAAGAACCTGAACGAGCGCTTCCACGCGAACGCCCGTCCGCAGAACCTGTTCTTCACCTGCGGCGCGGCGCCCGCGCTGATGAGCACGATGAAGGCGATGTGCGTGCCCGGCGCGGAATATATCGTCCTCGCGCCGTATTTCCCGGAGTATCCGACGTTCATCAAGGCGATCGGCGGCAAGATCGTCGTCGTGCCCGCCAACACGGCCGACTTCGACCTGCACGTGGAGGAGATCGAGCCGTATTTTTCGGAGCACACGCAGGCGATCCTCGTGAACTCGCCGAACAATCCCTCCGGCGTCGTCTACACGAAGGAAGCGCTCGAAGCGCTCGCCGCGCTGCTGCGGAAAATGAGCGTAAAATTCGGTCATCCGATCTACCTGATCGCCGACGAGCCGTACCGCGAGCTGGTCTTCGACGGACGCGAAGCGCCGTTCATCCCGAACATCTATGAGAACACGGTCGTCTGCTATTCGTGGTCGAAGTCGCTGAGCCTGCCCGGCGAGCGTATCGGCTACGTCTTCGTGCCGGACCGCTGCGCGGACAGCGTCGATCTGTTCCACGCGGTCGCGGGCTCCGCACGCGCGCTCGGTCACATCTGCGCGCCGACGACCTCGCAGTACGTCGTCGAACGCTGCTGCGGCGTGATGCCGGACATCGCGGCGTACGACGAGAACCGCAAAACGCTCTATCAGGGTCTGACCGAAATGGGCTATACCTGCGTTTATCCGCACGGCGCGTTCTATATGCTTTTGAAGGCGCCGTTCGGCACCGCGCTCGAGTTCTCCGAGCGGGCGAAGGACTTCAACATCCTCGTGCCGCCGTGCGAACCGTTCGGCTGCTCCGGGTATCTCAGGCTGTCCACCTGCGTCAGCCACGACATGATCCTGCGTTCGCTGCCCGCCTTCAAGGCGCTGATCGAAGCGGGTCTGTAAACGAATCAAAAAAAGGACTTCCGCAGGGAAGTCCTTTTTTGTTTGCTCCGTTATTTGCCGGAAACGACCAGCTTGCCGATCAGAAGACTCGGACAGCCGATCCTTCCGCTCATCGGCGGACCGAACCGGAGATCGCTTCCGACCGCTTCGATGCCCTGCATCAGGGCGAGGAAGTTGCCCGCGACCGTGATCTGGTCGACCGAGCGCACGATCTCGCCGTTTTCCGCGAGCTGCCCCTTCGCGATCAGCGAGAAGTCGCCGCTGATCGGGTTCAGACCCGCGTGCAGACCGCTCAGCTCCGTAATGATCAGCCCGTTGCCGAGCGCCGTTCTGAGTTCGTCGAAGCTCTTTTCGCCCTTGCCGATATAGAAGTTGCTCGGCGCGGTGGTAACGGCGCCCGCGGGACCCATGCGGCCCGCGTTGGACGTGGACGCCACGCCGTCCTTCCGTGCGGATTTCAGGTTATAGAGGTAGCTCTTCAGCACGCCCTTTTCCACAACGCTCGTCAGGACCGACGGAACGCCCTCCGCGTCGAACGCGCGCGGATTGTCCGCCTCGAACGGGTCGTCGACGATCGTCACGGCTTCCGACGCGATCGGCTGACCGAGCTTGCCGCCGAGAAGCGACAGTCCCTTCTGCACGCGCTCCGCAAAGAACATGGACGAGAACGCGGACAAAAGATCGCCCGCCGCGTCGTTGCGCAGCAGGATCCGGTATTCGCCGGAATCAACGGCGGACGCGTTGAACTGCATCAGCGCGTTTTCGATGCTCTCCTTGATGATGCCGGCGTACTCCGTCATCTCCGGTCCGAACTTGAACGAATAGCTTTCATGCTCCTCTTCGCCGTCCCGGAGAATGGGCGCGAGCACGGCGTAGGAGACCCGTTCCGTGCTGTCCGCGTTGAGTCCGAGCGTGTTGCTGATATGCGTTTCGATGACGCCGGTGTCGACCGAGCAGTATCCCATGCGGTTGACGCGCGCGTCGGCCGCAAGCGTGTCGCGTTCCATCGCCAGCGCGAGATCGATCTTTTCCTCCTCGGAAAGGTCGACGACGGGATTCGGCTTTTTCGTGATCTCCGGGTATTCGCACGCGCCCTGCATCGGGCTTTCGTCCGTGTTCTCGATCGCCTTCGCGTTGTCGATCGCGTGCGCGACGAGGCTTTCCGGATCCTCGAACACCTCGGTATAGGCGTAGCCGGTCTTGCCGTCGAACAGCACGCGCAGATTCAGCCCCTTGCTGCGCTCGACCGCGTACTTGATGATCTCCGCGTTCAGCACGTTGACGGAGAATCCGTCGGACGAGGCGGTATAGACCTCGGCGCTTTCGCAGCCGTTTTCCAGAGCGCACCGGAAGCAGGCGTCCTTGAACTGTTCATACGTCATCATAACGCACCTCCTTTGCCGCCGACGACGATCTCGCTCACGCGGATGCGCGGCTGACCGACGTTCGTGGGAATGCTGCCGGACTGCGAACCGCACATGCCGGGCGCCATCCACATGTTCTTTCCGATCCGGTCGATCTTCATCAGCACCTCGGCGCCCTTGCCGATCAGCGTTGCACCGCGGACGGGGCAGAGGATCTTGCCGTCCTTGACCCAGTAGCCCTCGCCGACCGCGAAGTTGAATTCGCCGGTCAGCGGGTTTACGGAGCCGCCGCCCATCTTCGCCGCGAACAGACCGTCGCCCATCGTGCGGAGCATTTCCTCCTCGTCGTCCTTGCCCGGCGCGAAGAACGTGTTCGTCATGCGCGAGGTCGGGGCGTAGGTGTAATCCTGCCGTCTGCCGCTGCCGGTCACCGGATGGTTCATCAGCCGCGAACCGAGGATATCGACGAGGTAGGATTTTAAGATGCCGTTCTCGATCAGCAGATTCCGCTGCGCGGGATTGCCCTCGTCGTCGTAATGCATCGAGCCCCATTCGCCGGGGAGCGTGCCGTCGTCCACCGCGTTCACGACCGGGCTTGCGATCTGCTGATTCAGCTTGCCGCAGAACACGGAATTGCCGCGGCCGACGCTCGTCGCTTCCAGACCGTGCACGCACGCTTCGTGCAGGATGACCCCGCCGAATCCGCCGTCGATCACGACCGGGACCGTGCCCGCGGGGCATTCCGGCGCGTGCAGCATGGTCACCGCGGTCTTCGCCGCTTCTTTGCCGACGTTCTCGATGTCGATCTTGTCGGTATACGCTTCAAAGCCCATCCCGTAGCCGGGGGAGGAACTGCCGGTCTGCGCTTCGCCGTTTGCCATCGCGACGGCCTGGATCGCCGTGCGTACGCGCGGACGCCGGTCCTCGGCGTGCACGCCTTCGCTGTTGTAGACCCGGGTGCGGTGGTCGCAGTCCATGTAGTTCGCCACGACCTGCGTGATCTCGTCCGAATACGCCTTTGCGGCGTTCGTGCCCTTGCGCATCAGCTCGATGCGCTTCGCGTTGTCGATCTCGGAGAACGGGATCTTCGCCCACGACGTGCCGATCCGGTCGACGCAGATCTTTTTCGCTTCAAATTCCTTCGTGCCCTTCAGCGCGGACGCCGCGGCTTTCGCGCAGGCGAGCAGCGCGGCTTCGTCCGTGTCGGCGGAATACGCGTATGCGCTGCGGGTGCCTTTCAGCACGCGAACGCCGGCGCCGACCTTGCGCTGATAGTTCGCGTTCTCCACCTTTCCGTCGATCATGGTCACGGTGTTGGTTTCGGTGTCCTGCAGATACAGTTCCGAAAAATCGCCGCCGGTTTTGAGCGCTTCGTTCAAAACGGCGTCCACGATACTGCTTTTGATCAAGTGACGCACCTCCGTTTTCTTTTTGTCTATCATACCACGCGCCCCGTGCCCCGCGCAAGCACCAAACGCCCGGATCACGCAAAAAGGACCGCGCCGGATGCGTCGGTCCTTGTTCAATACGGTTTTGATCCGTCAGATTCAGCGGCATGCGCGGCGCATTCGACGCCTTAGGCCGAAGCCCTTACGCTTCGCCGCCCTCCCAGCGCTTTTTCGCGTCGGCTTCCAGCTTCAGCAGCGTCGCCTGCGGGTTTTTGACCTTCGCAAGGAAGATCATCGCCGCGATGATGTACGGCTTGAAGGACGCCTGCTTGTACAGCGGATCGCGATAGCGGTCGAACACGCTCGCGGCGACCTCGCCCGCTTCGCAGCTCACGTCGGTGATGTCGGCGGGCAGGCAGTGCAGATACAGCGCCTTGCCGTCCTTCGTCAGCTGCATCATTTCCTCGGTGCACTCCCAGTCCTTGTGCTCCGCGTTCTGCGCGAGCAGCCGCTTTTCGAGCGCCTTGATGCCCTCGAGATCGCCGTTGCCGTACAGCTCGGTGCGCTCTTCCATCGCCTGATAGGGCGCCCAGGACTTCGGATACACGATGTCCGCGTCTTGGAACGCTTCTTTCATGTCGTGCGTGATCCTGAATTTCGCGCCGGACTTTTTGCAGTTCTCTTCCGCGACCTTGACCACGCCGTCCATGATCTCGTAGCCCTCGGGATACGCGAGCGTGACGTCCATGCCGAACCGCGTGAACAGCCCCGCCACGCCCTGCGGCACGGACAGCGGCTTGCCGTACGACGGGCTGTACGCCCAGGTCATCGCGACCTTCTTGCCCTTGAGGTTCTTGATCGCCTCGTCGAGATCGTCCGATCCGCCGAGCGTGTGGATGACGTGCAGCATGTCCGCCATGCACTGCGTCGGATGGTCGATGTCGCACTGCAGGTTCACGAGCGTCGGCTTCTGCTCGAGCACGCCCGCCTTGTTGCCCTCGGTCACGGCGTTGACGACGTTGTGCATGTAGGTGTTGCCCTTGCCGATGTACATGTCGTCGCGGATGCCGATGACGTCCGCCATGAACGAGATCATGTTCGCGGTCTCGCGCACCGTTTCGCCGTGCGCGATCTGGCTCTTGCCCTCGTCGAGGTCCTGCACCTCAAGACCCAGGAGGTTGCACGCCGACGCGAAGCTGAAGCGCGTGCGCGTCGAGTTGTCGCGGAACAGCGAGATGCCGAGTCCGGAATCGAAGATCTTCGTGGAAATGTTGTTCTCGCGCAGATGCCGCAGCGCGTCCGCCACGGTGAACACCGCCGCGATCTCGTCGTCGGTCTTTTCCCAGGTCAGGAAAAAGTCGCCGTTGTACATCCGGTCGAATTTCAGCTCGTTGAGCTTGTCGGTGTATTTCTTTACGTTGCTCATGGGATCCTCCTCGTCAATCGTCTGCAAATCGGGTGTCGGTCTTGCCCGCGCGGTAAACGGTCACGTCGTCCGTGCGGTTTTCGGGTTTATAGCACATCGGGACCGCCGCGTACAGCGCCGCGCAGGTCACGAGGTCCTGCTTCCAGGTGATCTCGTTCGGCGCGTGCGCCTGCGACTCCGCGCCGGGGCCGAAGCCCACGCACGGGATGCCGTAGCGTCCCTGGATCGAAACGCCGTTGGTCGAGAACGTCCACTTGTCGATCAGCGGACGGTCGCGCTTGTCCATCGCGGAGGGATGCCCGATGCGCTTGTCACCGAACAGTCCCTTGTGCGCGTCCACGAGCGCCTGCACGTGCGCCGCGCTCTCCTTGTTGATCCAGGTGGGGAAGTAGCACTCGGTCTCGTACTTGAGACCCGTCCACGCCGGACGGTCGTACATATACATCGAGACCTTCACGTCGTCGCCGTACTTTTTGCACGACGGGAGGTTCCGGATCTCCTCAAGGCACGAATCCCACGTTTCACCCGCGGTCATGCGGCGGTCCAGAGACACCGCGCACGAATCCGCCACCGCGCAGCGCGACGGCGAGGTGTAAAAGATCTGCGAGCAGGTGATCGTGCCGCGGCCCAGGAAGCGCGCGTCCTCCCAGTGCTCGGGATTGTACTTCGGATCGAGCATCTTGACGAGTCCCTTGATCTCGTCCTGCTCGGTTGCCGTATTCTCGTTCAGCGCGCGGACCTCATTGAGGATGTCCGCCATTTTGTAGATCGCGTTGTCGCCGCGTTCCGGCGCGGAGCCGTGGCACGAAACGCCCTTCACGTCCACGCGGATCTCCATGCGTCCGCGGTGTCCGCGATAGATGCCGCCGTCGGTCGGCTCGGTGGAAACGACGAATTCCGGCGTGATGCCGTCTTCCTTATGGATGTACTGCCAGCACAGACCGTCGCAATCCTCCTCCTGCACGGAAGCGACGACGAGGATCCGCGTGTCTTCGGGAATAAGGCCGAGATCCTTCATGATCTTCGCGCCGTACACCGCCGAAACCACGCCGCCCTCCTGATCGGAGCCGCCGCGGCCGTAGATGACGTCGTCGGTCTCGTAGCCCTCGTAGGGATCGTGCTCCCAGTTTACGATGTTGCCGATGCCGACCGTGTCGATGTGTCCGTCGAACGCGATGATGCGCCGGCCTCTGCCCATCCAGCCGAGCGCGTTGCCCTCGGGATCGATCTCCGCCTTGTCGAAGCCGAGCGCCTTCATCTCGGCGATCGTGCGGCGGATCACGCCTTCCTCGTCGCAGCTCTCGCTGGGAATGGCGATCAGGTCGCGCAGGAACTTCGTCATCTGCGGAAGATAGCCTTGCGCCGCTTGCTTGATTGCTTCAAAATCCATACTGCTTTTCCTTTCTGTCAATTGGAATTCTTTGCGTCGATATAGGAATACAGGGTATATTTGCTGATGCCGAAATACTTCGACACCTTGTCGCCGCTGCGGGTAATAAGAAACGCGCCGGCCTTGTTGAGGAACGCGATCGCTTCGATCTTGTCCTCCTTCGTCATGACGGCGACGGGCTTGCCGATCCGCTGCACGGACTGCTCGATCAGATCGTCCAGAAGATCGTTGACCGACAACGGGATACGGTCCGGGATCTTCTTTTCCTCCTTGTGGTGCAGGATCGAGCCGATCGCGCGCTCCGCCATCAGAAGCTCGGTCACGTCGTAATTGATCGAGAACACGCCCTCCGGCACGCCGTTTTCGTCGCGGACGTAGACCGTGGAGCATTTCAGGATCCGCCCGTCGTGCGTCTTCATCAGATAGCCGGACGCGTCCCGGAGCGAATCCGGATCCTCCTTCAGCGCCTCCAGCACGACGCGGCTCGGCCCGTCGCCCGCCTTCCGGTGCGAGACGTGCCCGTTTTCGATCAGCGCGACCGTGTGCTCGGGATCGCCGCTTTTGAGGTCGTGCACGACCACCTCGCAGTTCTCGCCGAACTGCTCCGCGATCGCCTTCGCAAGACGTTCCATAAATGCAAGGTCCATACGCGCCCTCCGTCGGTTTATTCCATTTCTATTATAAACCTTTCTCACCCGAATACAAGAGGGAATCAAAATTTGATTTAGATTTGCAAAAAGTTTTTTCGCCCGCGCCCGCGCGGTTTTTCCGTTCTTTTCCTTGCATTGCGGCGCGAAATGCGGTACAATAAACAGGAAGTAAAGCAAAGGAGATTCACCAATGGAAGACGAAAGAGATCTTGTCACCTTTACCGATGAGGAAGGCAACGAGTTTGACCTTGAGGTCATTGATTATTTTGAACATGAAGGCAAGGAGTACGCGGTGCTCGTAGACGCAGAGCTTCCCGAGGAGCCCGAGGAGGACTTCGAGGTCTGCATCATGGAGATCATCGTCAACGAGGAAGAGGACATCGAGGAATTCGTGCCCGTCGCCGACGACAAACTCGACGAGCTGTTCGCGATCGCGGAAAAGCGCATGGAGTGCTGGGACTGCGAAGCGGAGACCTGCGAAGGCTGCGAAAACGCAGACGACTGACCGACGCACAAAAAGAGCTTCCCGCACATGGGAAGCTCTTTTATGTATACCGAATGGAGTGACACCTCCGTAACGCAACATCTAACAAAAATCAGGAGATGAACAATGCTGCAAAATAGACGATTCCGGTTAGTTATTTTTCTATTGTTTTGTGCGATGCTTTTCGGTGGCTTAGGAGGTATTGCCTGCAATGTCAGGCACGAGGAGCATACGGTGCAGGACCGTACTCCGATCCCCGAACGAACGCCAATCCCCAGTTTCCGTCGAATTGCCATCGCGGAGGATTTTGCGGAACTGTGCGAAAGTATGCTGGATTGGAACGCCCCCTACGGCGTGGATCACTTCAGCACAATATCCTATGGCTCATCTTCCGTCAACAGTGCAGGAAACGTCATAGTAAAGGGTCTTTGTTACGGACGGGATGAATACGGCCGTTCCGTCGGCAGATACACGTTCGATTGGGAAATATCCGTCGATGAATGGGGTGTAGCGGATTCCGTTCGGATTACGTTCAAAAAGGACTGATTGCTGCCGGCATATCGATGGAGCGATTCTGCTGACACATGGGATCGCATAAAAATCGAAACCGCCCCGGGGTGAGGGCGGTTTCTTCAAGGATAGAGGGGGGTAATGATAAGGAGGAGTCAGTTCCTTAGTCTAATCGGATCGCGGAAGGGGTAAACCGCTTTCCTTTTGACACTGTCAGTATAACCCGCAAATGCGTCAAAAATTCGTTATCCGTGTGAAAGAAGCGTCACAAGAATGTGAAGAAAATGCAAACCGGGGCATTGCCTGCGCCATATCCGCGTGGTATAATGAACCGTAAATCGTTCGGCATACGCCGCAAGGAGGGTTCTATGGATCTCAAGGCTCTGGTACGCAACATTCCCGATTTTCCGAAGCCGGGCATTCTGTTCCGCGACATCACGCCGCTGATCGGCGACGCGGACGGCTTTGAAACGCTGGTCGGCGAGATGGCGAAGCCGCTGTCCGGGCAGGACGTCGATCTGGTCGTCGGTCCCGAGGCGCGCGGATTCATCTTCGGCGCGGCGCTGGCGAACGCGCTGCACGCGGGCTTCGTTCCCGCCAGAAAGCCGGGCAAGCTTCCGTATGAAACGATCGGGTACACCTACGGCCTCGAATACGGCACGGACGAGCTGCAGATCCACGTGGACGCGATCCGTCCCGGAAGCCGCGTCGCGATCGTCGACGATCTGCTGGCCACCGGCGGCACGGCGCTTGCGTGCGCGAAGCTCGTCGAGCAGGCGGGCGGCGTCGTGGTCGGCTGCGTGTTCGCGATCGAGCTCTGCGATCTTCCGGGCCGCGAAACGCTGAAGGACTATCCGGTCGAAACGGTCCTGAAATACTGAGGTTTTTTCGAACGATCCGCGCTCCGGACGACCGGAGCGCGTGCTCGTTTCCGGATGAAATAATCCTTGCGTTTTCGGATTACTTGTGCTATAAATAGAAAAGCACTTGCCGGTGTGATGGAATTGGCAGACGTGACGGACTCAAAATCCCCTTCGCTGTCTGTCGTACCAAAGCCCGGAAACGCCCTAAAACAGGGCACTTTGAAAATTCAAAAAACGCGAAATTGGACGTTTGGCCTCCACTTTGGCCTCCGATTTCCGTGTTGTCCGCTTTAACGGACAGGAAATAAAGTCTCATGCCGGTGTGATGGAATTGGCAGACGTGACGGACTCAAAATCCGTTGGGCTAATCACCCGTGTGGGTTCGAGTCCCACCACCGGCACCACGAAACCCCAGTATTTACTGGGGTTTCGAGCTTTTTGGAACCCCGTTTTTGTCCTTCAAATCCGTTGCGTTTGCCATTGTCCGAGCCCTTGTTTTTGCTTTTTTCAAATCCGATTCATTAGATGCCGCGCCGCTTTCCGGGTTTTCGGAGGTCTTTTCGGGAGGCGCCGAAATCCGTTGCGTTTGCTCCTGTTGCCCGTCTTTTTGGGATAAAATGCCCATGATCGCGTTTGCCGAAGCCACCTTGGACGAGTAATCGAGGTGCGTATAGATGTTGCTCGTCGTCGCGATATCGCTGTGACCGAGCCACTCCTGAATGTCCTTCAGCGCCACTCCGTTCGCGTACAGCAGCGTTGCGCAGCTGTGCCTGAGATCGTGAAAGCGAATTTTCCGAAGCCCGTGCTTTTCCAGAAATACCGGAAACGCCTGCGTGAGGTAATTCGGCTTCATCAGCTCTCCCAGTTCGTTCACATAGATGTAGTCAAGATTCTCCGTGTTGTAGCTGCTGCCGCAGAGCCGCCGATTGATCTCCTGCTTGTCGCGGATCGTCAGAAGAAAATCCTCGAACGGCTTCACAAGGGGCAGCGTCCGATGCGAAGATTTCGTTTTTGTACGATCCTTCCTGACAAGCATCGTTGAGCCGTCCACCTTCGTCTGCACGACGGTGTGGCGGATCGTGATCGTTTTTCGCTCGAAGTCGATCGCATCCCATTTCAGTCCGCAGACCTCGCCCCGCCTCAAGCCGTAGAACGCGGCAAGCATCACGCCGAGTTCGAGGTTCGTTCCCTTGACGAGACGCAGCAGCGTGTCCAGCTCGTCCGCAGTGTAGGGATGGGTTTCGAAGCGGAGCTTTTTCGGACGCTGTACCTTGGCGGCAGGGTTGCTGTCGATCAGGCTTGTTTGAAACGCATACTTCAACGCCTTGTGGATGTTTGCGTGGCGATGAATGACCGTGTTCGGGCTTACCTTTTCGACCTCCAGTTCATAGGTGTAGTAGTCCTGGATGTGCTTTGGCGTGACGTCGCGGAGCTTCAGCTTCGGATGTCGCTTGTTGAAATACGGAATGATTTTGCCCTTGATGCTCTTTTCGTAATTCGAGTAGGTGGAAAGCTCCACGCTGTTTTTCATCATCTTGAGCCAGTCCGAAAGGAAGTCCGTGAATTTCAGTTCGTCCGGTACGACCGTCATGCCGGCGCTTGCCGCAAGCTTTCGATATTTCAGTTCCTGTTCTTTCTTCTGACGCGCCTCCTGCAGCAATTCTTCGGCGCGCTTCTTGTTACCCTTGACGGGCAGTCCCGTGGACTGCGACGGCGTTTTGCGGACGCCGTATTCGTCCGTATAGCTCAGAACGAGATAGTAGATCCCGTTCTTTTCTCTCAGATGTCCTGCTACCATTTGTTGCTCCTTTCCTGTAGCGTGTATTCACCTGCCATTGACACGGACAGGATACCGCCTGTCCGTGCCGATGACAAATGTGTGAGAGTTTACGAAACGGATTTTTGAAGGCCGGTCAGATACTCAATGACCGAAACCTTCGGTATCCGGTATCGCTTTCCGATTATGTAGCTCTGGATCTCGCCGCTTTTCAGCAGGCGGTAGATGCTTTTATTGCTTGTCCCGCCGAGCATCGCGGAAAGCTGTTCGACGCTCACCACGTCCGGGTATTCCGTAAACATGACCTTGTAATAGTCCGTAAGGTTTTGCTTTCGCATATCGCTTCACCTCATCTTTCTTCCTCGCGATTGCGCGTTCTGCGCTGTTCGCGGGATTGCTCCCGTGCTTCCAGCATCCGCACAATCGACCGTTCCATGTCGCGCGTGGTATAGTCGATGGGAAAGAACCGACGGATGTCCTGCGCCGGGATGCTCACACGCTCCCGCTGATTGGCTTTCTGCTCCTGCATCACCGCCATGATGCTCTCCTCGGTCAGATCGCCGCAGCGGAACAGGTTCTTCAGCCGGACGGCTTGGGAGTAGGAGGGCGTGCAGTCCTCCGCTTCCATGGCGTCCAGCACAGCGTATTGTTTTTCTTCGTCGAGATACGACAGCTCCACGCCGACCGACAGCGCCATCTCATCCCGATCGAGATACTCCAACAGCTCCGGGATCAGGTTCGTCAGGCGAATATAGCGCTGTACCGTCTTGTAGCTTTCGCCGTACTCCTCACCGATCTGCGCCGTGGTACGGTTGTCGTCCGACTTTGGGACAATTTGTCCCGAAGTGATAAGATCGGTTCGCTGCCCCTGTCGGTTCAACGCATCCGCTTTCAGCTTGTACGCAAACGCCTTTTCACTCGGCAGCAGATGCTCCCGGTGCAGATTGCTATCCACGAGCAGGATCGCCGCCTCGTTGCGGCTCAGATCGCAGACGATCGCGGGCACGGTCTTGAGCCCGACCGCTTTTGCCGCATGACAGCGCCGGTGACCGGAGATGATCTCGTACCCGTCCTTTTCGGGACACACCAGCACCGGTGACAGAATGCCGTGCGCGTCAATGCTGTCCATCAGCGCGAACATCGCTTCGTCGTCGGTGACCTTGTACGGATGGTTCGGAAACGGATGCAGCGCGGAGAGCGGCAGCTCCGCAGAGGTCGGTTTATCGTTCCGGGACATAGCGCGGTTTCTCCTTCCGGTCGAGCGTTTTCCGAACATCGTCCGGGAGGCGGTCGAGAAGGCCCTGCGCGCGGCGCTGCCATTCCTGCAGCTCGCTTGCGCGGATCGCCGTTTCCTCCAAAAGCTCGCTCATCTTTACATACTCGTCGTCCTGCTGTGCGATCGTTTTGCTCTGCTCCGCAACCTCCGTTTCCAGTTCCCGTTTTGCTTTTTCCAGTTCACGGACGTAGGTTTCTGTGCTTTGCATCTGTCCCGCAAGCGAATAGCAGACCGGCAGCATCTGCCCGATCAGCTTCAGCGCGTCGTCGCGTTTCTTTCCGGCGTTGAACACCGTGACCGTTTTCAGCGCTTCCTCCAGCCGACCGTAGCTTTTCGAGAGATCCTTCGCCATGCGGAACTGGTATGCAGGGATGTGTTTTCGGTGCGTGATCCGGCGCGGCAGTCCGCGCGACAGGGTGGGGTAGCGCTCCGCCATCCATGCGTGAAACTCGTCCTGCCACTTGGAAAGCTCCTGCGCGTTGCCGAGAATGTCCTTTGCACTCAGCCGTCCGTTCTTCGTGATCGGCACAAAACAGAGGTGCATGTGCGGCGTTGTTTCGTCCATGTGAACGACCGCCGAGATCACGTTTTCCTTGCCGATCCGTTCGTACAGAAACGCGGTGGCGCGCTCAAAGAACTGTCGCTGTGCGTCCGGCGTCATGCCGTTCAGAATCTCCGGCGTTGCCGTGATCAGCGTTTCGACCAGCACCGTGCTGTTGGATCGCGTCCGGCAGCCGACCGCTTGAACGCGGCTTTCGTATGCCTCCTTGTAGGTTCCCTCCGGCTCAACCAGATGGTAATTCAGATGCGATTTGCTCCGGTCGATGTTCGGATTGCTCTTGTATTCCAATTTCTTGCGCTCGTTGTGCCGGTTCCGCGCGGCGACACCGCCTGCCTTGCATTTCTGAAATCGCATGATTGCGTATTGGCTCATCCGGTCTCACCTCTTTCTTGTTTTGCTGTGATTCTCGTCTTTTTCATAATCCTGTTCCTTTCGTTTGATGGGTGCGGAAGGAAGAACGCCGCATCGAAAACAATGTGAATTGCGGACTTCCTTCCGTTGGGTAATTCATAGAATCCTGCATCGCCGCAGGGTCGAGCCCTGTCGGATCGCGGTGCGCTCCTTCGGGCTCTCTGTGCCGTCGCTTTTCCCGAAAACCGACTGCACAGGGCAGGCAAAAGCGCCCGCTTTTCCTGCCGCGGCGGTGCAGTATAACACACTACACCTGCAAGCAGGTGGTGTGCCCTTGCAGGGGGCTTTTCGACCGCCGTATAACGGTGTTTGACCGTTCCCGTCGGCCTCAGCGGACGGCGTCGAAGTGTCCTTCTTCCGTCCGTGGGCGGCGGCAGCGGGGGCTTGCCAATGGCAAACCACCGATTCTGCCTGCCGCAGGTGTCGCAAGGAAGGTCGTATAAACCGCAGTTTTCCTTGCGGCGTTCTTCCTTCCTTGCTCTCGTGGTGCGGTCACAGCCGTTCCCGCAAAGGACGCAGATCAAAGCACCAGCCCTTGCCGCGCTTCACGGAGGGCAGCCCAAGCTCCCGCTTTGCGTTCTCGACGGTCTTCTGGCTGAACCCCTTTTGCGCGAACAGGCGGTATGCGTCGGCGGACGGGATTTCGTCGCGCGTTGCAGCAAGCTCCTCAAAGTAATCGATCGCCTGCATGACCTTGGTCGGCAAATCGCCTTCGCCTTTCTCCCCGCCGTGCAGAAGCTCCTCCGCGCAGATGTCGCAAGCGCCGACATATTCCATTCGGTTGTTCCGCACCGTAAACTGCAGCGTCTGCCCAAGCGCTGCAAGGTTCGATTTGATGTGCGCCAGACACAGCACATCCGATCCGTCCGCCAGCCGCCGTACCAGAAGAATGCTTCGCGCCGCGCCCGCGATGTCGATCGAGCCGAGCCCGCGGTAGAGACCGCCCTGTCCCTTCGTCTTGTTCATGTGCCCGATCAGCACGATTGCGCAGCCGGTGCGCTGGGCGATCCCGCCGAGCGCATGGAACGCCGGACGCACCTCGTTTGCGCGGTGCATATCGACCGCCGCGCCGAGATACGCCTGCAGGGGATCAAGGATCAGAAGCTTTGCGTTCGTTTTTACGATCGCCTGCTCGATGCGGTCATCCGTAAATGACAGAGACGACTTTGATTCGTCGATCACAAAGACCCGGCTGCAATCCGCGCCCGCGTCCTCCAGCCGCGGCTTGATCGTGTCCGCCAGCCCGTCCTCCGCGGTCTGATAGATGCAAGTCATCGGCTCCCGCGCGTCCTCCTGCCCGAACACCGGCTCGCCGTTCGACAGCCGTGCAATCAGCGACATTAAAAGCATCGTCTTGCCCTCGCCCGGATCGCCCTGCACGATCGTCACCTTGCCGAAGGGGATGTACGGATACCACAGCCAGTCCACCTCCTGCCGCATGATCTCGCTCATGTTGATCAATTCCAGTTTACGCATGGTTCCTCCTATCCGGCAGGGGAGCGACCTTGCCGCCCCCGCGCCATACCATCCTTATTCGTTTCGAATGCGATCCGCCTCGAGCAGCGTCGTAATCATCAGATCAATCACTTCCGCCGGGGTGTCCTCGTCGAAGTACGGGGCAAGATCCTCGCGCCGGAGGATCACAAACGCGTCCGGGTCCGCCGCAACCTCCGCCGCCGTTGGCTGCGCTGTCGGTTTAAGCAGCGTTCCCATGGAGGCAAGCACTTCGTCGAGCACCGCGTCCTGCTCGTCCTCGTCCTCAGAAAGCTCCAGGAACATCTGCGGTTCCCGTTCCGCTTTCTCCTCATCCCCCAGCAGCGGCACCGTCATTACGGGGTCGGTTGCCATTGCGTTCAGTTCTTCCTCCGTGATGTTCGGGTTCTCAGCCATTGCCTGCCGCATGCACCGGCAAAAATCGGCAAAGCTGATCACATCCATCGTTTTGCAGTTCTCGTTTGTCTGTTTCATGTTGTTTTTCTCCTTCTGAAATGAATTTGTTGTCCGGAAGGGACAAAGAAGGTTTTGAAGAAAACCCCTTCCGCATATTTCTTGCTTGCTCGTTCTCATGACCGCCTGCGTTCCTGCGCTGCCTTGCACCGCGTTGCCGCAGCGGGCTGTGCCCGCGACCTTGCCGAATGGCCCGGTTGTTTGCCGTATCCTCGGCGGCAGAACGATATGAAGTTGTCAAGGTGCTGAAAGCTTGAAGTGTTTTTCTTTTTTGGCTTTCACCTACTACTCTTATTTACGGGGCTATTGAAATGAACAATTTGTGAACATTTCATAGACGGTCAGATTTTGCAGATATTTAGGGAAAAATCAGAAAGGAGCAGGGATAGAATAATTGCCGAAATATGTTGATTAATAGGGCTATTTCTGATAAAATGACAAAAAGATCATATCGGGATTGGATAATTTATGGAATTTGATTTGACAGAACAACGAAAGAGCTTCCATACGTTATGGAACAATGTAGCGTTTCATATCAATACAGACTCGGAACGCTTCTCACAGCCGATCATTAAAATGATCGGACCGAAAGACAGCGGAAAAACGCGGCTTGCGCAGGAGATTGCTCGTACATATCCAAATGTGCTGTATCTGTCCTTTGAGGGGCAAACAAGGGAAGATGCGCTTGCGCTGTTTCAGCAAATGTATCTCAAGAATCATGCGCCTATCTCGGATTGGGAGCAGGCGGCTGATGCATATATGAAAGAACATGAAATCGGCTACAAGCTGTTGATCTGGGAGGATGAACATAACCCTGTTCAAAATGAATGCTATCATGCATTTTCCAAGTATTTAAGGGAAGACTCTGCATTCGTGGTATTTTGCATGATAGAAGAAGGGGACATTGAAATCTATGAAAGCATCTTTTCGGTACGGTATCGGACGCTTGCGGAATACTGCAAGCTGTTTGCTGCGTATGAGAAAAAAGATATTGTACGTTTGTTCGGATTGACCGAGGGCATTCCTGCCGTTGCAAAAGAACTGGATACAGAAAAGAATTACGAGGAGAACCTACGAACGCTCCTTGCATTCGATTCTGCTTTTTCGACCTATTTGCCGCAGCTGCTTCGTGAAACCTTCCGCGCCCCCGAAAGCTATTATCCGATCATTGCAAGCATCGCCTGTGGGAAGCACCGATTAAGCGAAATTGCAAAGGATGTCGGATTCCCGAATAACAAATGCGGGACCTATCTGGACGCCTTGATCAAGCATGGATTTGTAAGGGAAGAGAAGAGCGAGCCCGGCGCTTGGGCGCGGTACTATCTTGCAAACAGCTATTATATTGCTTGGGGCAGGTATGTATACGGAATGCAGAACCTGCAGATAGCGACGCCGGACTTGCTGATGCAGATGGTAAAAGAAAGCATTGACGAGGCAGTCGCGCTCCCTGCGCTGCATGCCGCTTGCATACGCTATATCCAGCAGAAACCAAAGTTTGAGTACTGGCTTCGATCCCCCGATTCAAACAGAATTAAAAAAGCCGTTCCGGTAAAGCTTTGGAACGGCACAACGGTGATTTTGGATTATTATGACTCGGACGATAGTGACTCTCTGATCGGGATCTTTCCGCATGGACTGGATAAACGCTATACGATTGACGATTATGAGCAAATCACGGAAGCGATCAGCCAACATGAAGGGCTCGATAGCGCACAAATCCTTTTGTTCAGTCTATATCGGTTCAGCGATTGGATCGTTCATAAGGCGGCACGAAACGCCCTGCTGTATGCGGTGACCATAGAGCGGTTGAAGTATTAGAACAATAACATTTTGGTAACTTTTTTTCTTATCGTTCATGGTACAATGAGATTTGGAAAGAGGTGCTTTTCGTTATGAATAGAATCTTGTTGGTAGAAGATGATCATGCGATTGCGGATGCAGTTGCATTGAACCTGCGGACGGTCGGCTATGAAGTTGCTGCATTTGACGACGGCAATGAAGCAGCCGCTTCGCTTGAGAAGGATCATTCTTTTGATCTTGCACTCTTGGATATCATGCTGCCCGGTCTCGACGGCTTCTCGCTGTTTTCGCTAATGCAGAAATACAACATTCCCGTCATCTATATGACCGCCAAAACAGACAGCGAATCGGAGGTGCGCGGGCTCAAGGAAGGTGCGGAGGATTATATCGTCAAGCCGTTTGAAATCGTGACGCTGCTCGTGCGGATCGAAAAGGTGTTGGCAAGAACCGGACGGCTAAACCAAATCTATCGCTTTAAGGAGTTTACATTGGACGCAGAAAACCGGATTCTGACGCGTGCCGGTGAGCCAATTGAACTGACGCCGATGGAGTTTGATGTGCTGACGGTGCTGATGAAAAACAAGAACCGCACGGTTTCACGCGACCGCATCTTGAACGAAATCTGGGGTGAATGCTATTATGGTGATACACGTACTGTCGATGTTCGTGTGGCGAACCTCAGAAAAAAGCTAGGGCTGACCGATGAGATCCGCACCATTTCCAAGGTCGGATACCGATTGGAGGAGCGGCGGAAATGAAGCTTTGGAAAAAAGTATCCCTGCTTTGCGGTACGGTGTTGATTCTTGTTGCGGGCATTTGCCTGACGCTTTTGATCGTTAGGTCTGGAGAGAAAGTATTAGGCTTGACTTATAGCTATGCCGAGCAAAAGCAGCAAGCACTTGTGACATCTTTTCAAAATATGTTGCGCTATTATCATGAAGAGCATGACAGCGAGGTTGCCACGCGTTCCTTGGTGAAGTACTGCTTTTCTCAGTACGCAGATGACGAAGCCGTCCTGATCTATCGGGATGAAACAATAAGCTCCAATCTGACATTTGACCCCTCGGACTATCTTTCCATAGATAACACGAACGATCTTCCCTACAATGATACGGACGATGTTTGGATCGACGAGGACGAGAAACCGCAGCACTTTGTCGGTACGGTGAATGGAAAGCGGCTTCTGATCGTCGGGAGCAGCGTCGACCTGCCTTCCGAGTTTTCTCATTCCTACAGCGGCAATTCCTTGTGCCGAATCTATATCGTACAGGAAATTTCGCCGGTATATACACAGATTCGCTTGATGACCGGACAGTTTCTTGCGATCGGTGCGGCGTGCATTATCATAGGATTGATTTGTATTGCACTCCTCGTTCGACGAGCATTGCGTCCCTTGCAAACGCTGCAAAACGCGGCGTCGCGGATTGCGGCAGGCAGTTACGGCGAGCGAGCTTCCGTTTCGTCCAATGACGAGATCGGCGCGCTTGCACGAGATTTCAATGCAATGGCGGCGTCTGTGGAACAGCGGATTGACGAGCTCACCGAAACGACGGAACGGCAGCGGCTCTTTATCGGCGGTGTGACGCACGAGTTCAAGACCCCTCTGACCGCGCTTTTGCTGAACGCGGATTCGCTGCAGAATACCTACATGGAAGAGGACGAACAGATCGCAGCGCTTTCCCGAATCCGGCATCAGGCGCATTGGCTCGAGCGGCTGGTGCAGAAGCTTCTGAAGCTGATCACACTAAATGAAAAGCCGAAAAAGGAACCGGTTTCCGTTCCGCTGCTCTTGGAGCGCGTGCGGGAGAGTACATCCGATACGCTTGCCGCACGCGGCGTCTCCTTGGAAACGGATTGCCGTGTGGCGCAATTGGAGTTGGATGCCGATCTTATGCAATCGGTCTTGATCAACCTGATCGACAATTCTTCAAAAGCATCCAAGGAGGGACAGACCGTAACTGTCACGGCGGATGCGGAGGGTTTTGCCGTTTCCGATAGCGGCTGTGGCATTCCGCAGGCGGAAATCGATCGGATCACCGAACCGTTCTACATGGTAGATCGTTCCCGCAGCAAAAAGCTCGGCGGTGTCGGGCTCGGGCTTGCGCTTGTCAAGGAGATCGTCAAGGCGCATAGTGGACATCTTACGATCGAAAGCACGGTTGGCAAAGGAACGATTGTGCGGGTAATTCTCAAACGGTAATAATTCCGTAATCTTTCGGTAACGACATTACTTTTTGAAAGGGCTATGATTTAGATAAAGTCTAAAGCGTGAGGTAGCTAAATGAAAAAAACAGTTCTGGTTTTATTGATAATCACAGCTTTGCTGTCTTTGTTTTTGGGGTGTCAACCGACGCCGGACGAGCCGTTTGTCGTTTCAAAGGATCAGCAGGAAATGATCGGAAAAGCACAGGAGACCGCTGCGCCGAATGCAGCCGAACCGGTGACGGAGCATGTACAGGAATCCTTTTCGGAACACGGGGTGTCTGTTGAGGTCGACGCGAACGTGACGATTCCGTATGGGGAAATGCCGATCATTCGCGTCCACGGTATCAATTTTGCACAGGAGACGGTTGATCGATTTTGGGACGTTCTGATCGGTGACACGACAATGTATGATTTGCTCGACGAAGCCGGAAAAGAAACGAACGCGGCGCTGAATACCCGGGACGACGGTGTAACGCTGCTGATTGCAGCAGAGCATCCCAACGGCGAGTGGTGGAAAAAGGACGGCAAGTATTTCAATGTTCTGAATAACCGGGAAACCCCGTACGGAAAGGGCAAGCCGTTGAATTATGATGCAACGCTGTGTTACCGTTTTGCTTATTCCTTCGAGGAGTTTTTTGAGGACGCCTCTGATCGTCAGCCGATTACAGAACGTTCTGCGGTCTCGAACGGCGTGAATCTCAATATGACGCCGGACGAAGCGATGCGGCGGGCGACGGAATGGATCGAACGGTTGGATGTCCCGTTTACGCCGATGCGTGTGACGGCGGTGCGGGACGAAGCAAAGCAGGACGCATATCTGATCGAGTGTGCGCGTGTCGTCAACGGGGTGCCGATCGCCGTCACGGACGGTTACAGCCGATTGGATCCGAAGACCTCGGTTACGGTTGACTGGTATTATGAAAGCTTCAAAATCCTGCTTTCCGATGAAGACCTGTTGGCGCTGCAATGGGAATCCCCAATCGAGAAAGAGGATACGGTCGTTGAAAACAGCAGTCTTCTGCCGTTCGACAAAGTGATGGATGTTTTTCGCACCATGATGCCGATTCGATATGCCGCCTCCTATGAGGATCGGTCGGAGGTCTACGCAATCGGCGATATTCGATTGGAGCTTGTGCGCGTATTGGAGCAGAATGTTCAGAATTCCGGTCTGTTGGTTCCTGTATGGTGCTTTTACGGAACGAATCGAGAAAAAGCGAAGAACGGTTCGAATTATCAGGGCGTCGAAATCTACGGATGCTGGCTGATGATCAACGCGATCGACGGCAGCATCATCGATCCGCAGAAAGGGTATTGAAACATGAAAAAGTATGTATGTTTGATACTGCTTGCACTGCTCTTTCTCTGTGCCTGTCAACCGACGCCGGACGAGCCGTTTGTCGTTTCAAAGGATCAGCAGGAAATGCTGGAAGCTGCAAAGGACGGCAAGGACAATTCTGCATTGCTTGCCGCGCTGGAGGTGCCGGATCGTTTTTCGGGCGATTGGAAAGGCGTAAACGACATTGTTCATGTCATAGCCGATGCAGAGATTCTATTGCCCGATACAGAGCAGATTCCCGCTGGCAAGATCACGCGGAGGGAGTTTTTACAGAGCGATTTGGATATCTTTCTGCGCGTCTTTCTAAAGGGCAATCCCTTCTATGAGGAAGTAACTGTCACGAAGCAGGAAGCACTGGAACGCTTAAAAACCTATCAAGCGATGCAAAGCGGCGAGCTTCCGCTTTCGGGCGACACGACCATGGAGAAGCTTCCGGGGCTGATCTCCTACTATGAAGAACTTGCCCGCACTGCACCGGACGAAGGCGAGCTGCGGCTTGCGCCGACAAGCTTCGTGTCGGATTCGATGATGTCGAAAATGACCGGATGGTCGAATGTGAACGGGAAAAAGGTGCATCTGTGCGTGCAGAACTTTGATATTTGGAATACCGCTGTTTTTTATCAGGATGGATATGGCGATACAAATTACAGCTATACGCAAGCTGCGTCTTCCGCGCCGGAATTCTTTGAAACGCAGGCGATTGAAATGGGGAATGCATTGATCGCCGAGCTTGGACTTACAGACGTCGTTTGCGATCAGATCATGCCGGTCATGTTTTCGGATGCGCAGTATATTGTCTCCGAAAGAAGCGATGCGGACGGGGCAAATGAAATTACACAGGAAAACATAGCCGGATATCGGATGCAGTATGTTCGAACATTGGATGGATGTCCGATCGGATATACAGGTGTGATGGGTGCGGCTGTCGATGAATCCTACAGCAAAGCATGGCCGTATGAAACAATTGAGATTTGTGTAACAAAAGAAGGCGTTGTTTATTTCAGATGGAGCGCACCGACCGATGAACCGGAATTGACGCTTAAGGATACGCAACTCATGCGCTTTGATGAAATTGCGTCTGTTTTTGAGCGTATGATCATGGTCAAATACGCCTATTTTCAGAACGCGCTTGCAGATGGCGTAGACATTCATGCCACGATCCGAATGGATCAGGTGAAACTCACGCTCATGCGAATCCGGGCAAAGAACAGTCAGGAAGATGGGCTGTTGATTCCGGTTTGGGATTTCTACGGAACTGTGACGATCGTGAATAACGGGGATGAAACGACAATGAAACGTACGATCCTTCTAACACTGAATGCAATCGACGGCAGTCTGATCGACCGCGAATTAGGATATTAAGCTTTTTATACAATAGCCGTCGGGATCATCCCGACGGCTGTAGCTGATTTCTTATGCGATGGAAACGATCAGCTTTGCATCCAACGCCTGCGCAATGCGATTTAGGGTGTTCACGGACGGATTCGCAATGCCGCGCTCAATCTTCGATAGGTCGGACTGATCGATGCCGGTCATTTCAGAAAGCTCCTTCTGTGAAAGCCCTTTCTTCGCTCGTGCGGCGGCGACTGCATTGCCGACCATTACAAATGCAGCGGGCTTCTCCTCACGAACGGTTTCGCCGTCCTCATAGATCGTCTCTGCTTCGATGTCAAGATCGTCGTTCCAGACAATGCCGTACGGACCTAAAAGCTGACCAGAAGTGAATAGAGCTCGATCCTTCAATGCTTCCAACTGCGGGTACTTCGGGAAAAGGGCAGACATATCATAGCGCTTGACCTTACCGTCCTGAAACGTCAGTTCAAGTGTTGTGCCTTCCCGGTATTCCAATTTGATTGCCTTGTGAAACATTTAGATCAGCGGCGGGAGCTTTCGATACTGTTCGGTCTCCCACATTTCCTCCAGTTCTTTTTGATAGGTCATGATGAATTCCTTCACCAGTTCCTTTGCCTTCGGCGGGAATTCTCCCTCCATGATCTCGCCGGTCGCGATCAGAAACGGCGCATCGAAATCCTGTGTGATTGCATGAACGTGCGGCGGGTTGTGCTCCTTGTTGCGCAGGTACATCACAATAATGATTCCGTAAAAATGACAAATGGTCGGCATGTTCCGTTCACCTTTCCTTTCAGCTACAGTATAGGGGATATATCCCATATTTGTCAAGAGGATTCCTAGAATTATTATATCGCAGCACCATGGTAAATAATCATTAAAAGCACTGTATCCAGTGTGTAGGCGCAGGACTACTCCTACTTTGTACTGGCATCCTGCCCAATCTGATAAATCGGGGCATCAACTATGTCAAGTGAGATCCCATTCACTAGTCGCAAATCAGAAGATACGGCTTTACATAACTCGGGATTGAACAAAACTACATTAACACCCCCTTTATGCAGAGAACTGTTAAAGCGTAATCCATCGAAACCCATTCGCTTGATTTCTTCCGCTAAAAACTGAGTTGGCAAATAATGCTGCACTTCGCCGTTAAAGGGCTTTGAAAACATTTTACCAATCATATCGTATAAACTTGACCATTGATTGTCTGTAATACGCATCTGATCTTGAATATCCAATGTTAAGTCATAAACAATAATATCTTTCAGAAGACGAAACTCTGCGACGCTTACTATATCACCAATAATAGGTCTTATTTCATATACTGGGGTTCTATCGTCTTCACACAAATATAGATACCGGATATGATCCGGATTTGCCCGCCCATTTCCCACCAAATTTGATTTTGGCGCGGTTGATTCTATTGCCGAGTACCCTTTAAATCTCACATTCTTCTTCCACTTTTGCTGAAGATTACTTGCGGTTTTGCTGCTTGAAGCTTTGCATGCATCTAAATTGCTATAATACTGTGATTGAAGTGACAGCAATTTCTCTGAATCTGAAAGGCTTTTAGTGAACTCATCTATTTCCTTTGAACTGTGTCCCGTCGACTTCATGTAATACCGCAAAAGCTTATCATAGCTATTATACGGATAAACACGAGCACGATAAAAGACCGAATTGCTTGGGATCTTTTTTGCAGCTCTTTCAGCGCAATCATGCAGTTCTGCTACAACAGGGCTTTTTGAGGAAAAGCGATTTGTATAAATCAAATCCTTTTCGAACTGATCCCACTTTTCTTTTTGTTGTCTTTCGTCTTCTTCCAAAAGAAGCAAAAGAGCAAGAAAATACTCTTCGTTAGTCAGATCATTCGTCTTTTCGTTTTTCGGAGTCTCCATTCCTTTATCCCTTCACAAAGTACTAGTATTCCTAACTGGTGAACCATTAATCAAGTATCCTAGTATTATTATATCGACTTTTTTCGTTATTTCAACAGACTAGTCTTCATTTCGTGGTAAAAGCAAGCTGATAATACGAATAGACTAACGGACGCCTTATTCATACGCTTGAACTTCAAACAAATTAGGGAACAAATTAGCGTTTGACAAAGGAAAGAATTCCCTGATTTGCGCTGCGAGAGAAGTGCTGGAGGCGGTTCTGACGTGCTAATATATTCGCAATTCATTGACATAAGAAAAGGAATTTGCTAAAATATAAGCATGAATATGATGAAAACACCGAAAGAGCTCGGCATGGAAATTGCCGCGAATCTGAAGAAGCTGCGAAAGCAGAGGAAGCTTTCGCAAAAAGCGCTTGCCGAAAAGGCGGGTATCAGCTACGGCTCGATGAAGCGGTTCGAGCAGACCGGGGAGATTTCGCTCGAATCGCTGCTGAAGATCGCCGTCGTGCTTGGCGAAACTGCGTCGTTTGAAGCGATCTTCAAACCGACCGAAATCAAGTCCATTCAGGAGATCATCGATGGAAACCTTTAAGTCGTTGGATGTGCTCTATCACGGGCGAAAGGTCGGCACGCTCGCGCTGTATCAGAGATGGCTCGGCGCCTTCCAGTACGACGCGGATTGGCTTCTGGACGGCTTTTCGATCAGCCCGTTCACGCTGCCGCTGGACGGTCGCGTGTTCATTCCGAAATACGACCCGTTCGAGGGCTTGTTCGGCGTGTTCGCGGACAGCTTACCGGACGGCTGGGGACGGCTTTTAGTGGATCGGATGCTCCTCAAAGAGCACGAGGACCCGAATGCGATCAATGCGCTCCAGCGGCTGGTGATCGTCGGTGAGTCCGGCATGGGTGCGCTGACCTACCGCCCGTCCGTGCAGTGGCAGAGCGAGACCACGCAGAAGGAGCTGGACTACTATGCCGAGGAGTGCAGCCGCATTCTGAAATCCGCGTATTCCGAGAATCTGGACGAGCTGTTCCGGCTCGGCGGCTCCTCCGGCGGCGCGCGACCGAAGATCATGACGGAGGTCGACGGCGAGGATTGGATCATCAAGTTCCCGTCCGCGATCGACGGACCGGACATCGGACGCATCGAATATGAATACAGCCAATGCGCAAAGAAGTGCGGCATCGAAATTAGCGAAACGCGCCTGTTCCCGTCCAAGACCTGCGACGGGTATTTCGGCACAAAGCGCTTTGACCGGCGCGGAACCGAGCGCATTCACATGCTGTCCGCGTCGGCGCTGTTGGAGCATTCACATCGCCTGCCGACACTGGACTACCATACGCTCATGAAGCTCACGCTTGCGCTGACGCAAAGCTACAAGGAGGTCGAGAAGCTGTACCGCCTGATGTGCTTCAACGTCTTTGCCCACAACCGCGACGATCATGCCAAGAACTTTGCGTTCTTGTACGAACCGGAAACCGGCTGGCGTCTCGCCCCGGCATACGATCTAAACTACAGCAACAGCACCGGCGGCGAACACGCAACAATGATTAACGGCAACAGCGCGAATCCCTCGATTAAGGATCTCTACGCTGTCGCCGAAGCAATCGGGCTGTCGAAGGAAAGCTACAAACACATTACGGAGCAGGTGCAGGATGCGGTTGAGACGGATTTGAGCGATATTTACAAGAGAATCAGATAGGTAGAAAGCGACAAAAAGAGGAAAATATTCTTTGCTTATTATACGGTAGCATGCTATAATATACATTAGTTCACTATATTCTGTCGAATAGTGAGGATAAAGATGAGTACACTGCAAAGTTTATTTAAAAGGAGCGGCATCACTTTATACCAAAACGAGAGCCTGGATCTTGATCATTATTATCAAGATCCATATCAAGATGCAGAGGATACTTTTCCTGATCAATATCAAATGGGAGAACCGTTTGAAAAAAAGAAACTCCCAAAACAGCAGAGAAAGATAGATGTTATCCGTGAAAGAGAATCAAATTTTAGCTATTTCATGGATGGTTCTCGTCGCACATATAAAATCGGTGATATTGTTTTAGAGAAGTCTAAAATTTATCCGGTTGTCGTTGCACAGGTTCGAGCAGGATGTGGCTTTAGAGGCAGTGATCGAAGAATCCATAAGCACTTAATCGAGCAAAAGAACCTTTTGCTCGTTACAAGTCGCTTTAACAATAGTGATTTCCAAGAACTGAAATATCGAATCAAGAAAGGGAATCTTGCTCAAGAACTCAATTTGGATGTTATTCAGTATTCCTTTGATAAAACGAAAGATTTGGCCCCAACAAACGCTGCGATTGCAAAAGCCAATAGCATAATGCATGAAATGGAAATATCTATCCTGCAGCAGATGGTTAATTCAAAAGATCTTGATACCGAACACTTGTTGATTGTTGATGGACCATTACAGTTTTTAAAGGAAGATACGGGAAAGAAATCATTCGCGGATTTGTTTTACAATGTTGTTGGCGTCTCAAAAACATTTGACCCAATGTTACCGATTTCTGAGCGGTCGCGCGGAGGCGCACAAGTTGGGTCACAATTATTGAGGTTGGAGTATGGGGAACGAACTCCTGTCTTCCATAAAAAGAATAGTAGAGGACGAGAATTTGGCTGCTGGTATTTGAGAATTCGTCCCAAATCTCAAGTAAGTAGTCCTCTTGAAGGAATCATTAAAGTTGAAAAGATGGCATGTGAAGAGGATTTAGAGGATGGATTTGATTCAGATATTATTGACAATATTTCACACTGGCTAATAGAGGAAGGATGTCCAACCTGTCATGGAAAAGACGATAGATGGGCGGCGCATTTATATCCTGTTTATCTTACCGAAAAGATGGTGAAGGCAACTTTTATGGGCGATTTATCATTTATCCATCAGTTTAAAAAGGAGTTTTAGGGGGAATCGCAATGAAACAGATTATCGGGAAAGTATCCGCAACGGAAAAGAGCCCTTCAACTTGTGACGACTTTTCGTTTTGGTTGACAGATGAAACTATATTGAGTCCCTTTGATATTGTCCGTGTAACAAATCCGATTGATCAATCGGATACATATGGCGTTGTTCAAGATATCTTACATATTACAGATAGCCCTAGTCATATTAGCAATTTTATCTCTTCCGATTTTGGAGATGCAACCGCTGAGTCAATGACAAGGAAACTCGGCCTATCTTATGCAAAGTGCTCTGTTATACATAATACAAAAGAAAATTATATGCCATTACCTGATGGGGCAATGGTTTCTACAACAGATGAAAACGACATCATGATTGCTTTAGGATTGGATTCGATCCCAGAAGAATCTGCGATTCCTGCAGGATTGATGAAAGCATCGAATGATGTTATCGTTCCGATCAAATATAATGGTGATTTTATTGTAGGACCTGAAGGCGCACACGTTAATGTTTCCGGCATTTCTGGTCTTGCAACAAAAACAAGTTACATAATGTTTCTGCTGAAGGCAATTCAGTATAAACTGGATAATGACGTAGCGATGATTATAATGAACGTGAAAGGAGACGATCTGCTTCATATCCATCAGTCAAATGACGTTATTACAGATTCACAAAAAGCAGAGTGGGAAGCTTTGGGAGTTCCTTGTGAGCCGTTTGATAATGTGCGGTATTTCTATCCTTATTCTGGAAGAAGAGACTCTCTTTTTACAAATTCAGCGATTTCTCAAGAAGATCTTGCAGAACAATTCAATGATGGCATAGCTTCAACTTTTGCATATACGTTTGAGCACGATGTGGACAAGATCTCTATGCTTTTCTCAAACGTGGACGATCCCAATTGGACGATTGAATCTATTCTCAATTTTATTGAAACAAACCCGGAATTTAAGAGCATTTCTGATTGGGATGGGTTTAAGGAAAAGCTTAAGAGTTATGTTAACAAGGCAAATGGGAAATCAACCGGCAGTGCTGAAATACCGGTGCAATCGTGGAGAAGGTTTAGCAGATTGATAAACAATTCAATCAACGACCCTCTATTTCAAAACTCCATTTCAGAGAAAAAAGAGCGTCATCAAGGATACCTATCTGATGCAATCATGAATATTGAAGGAGGGAGTGCTTTTGTAGTTGATATAGCCGGGCTAAATGAGCAACTCCAATGCTTGGTCTTTGGAGATGTCATTCAATCAGTTTATGAATTGAAACATGGAGATTTTGATGATCTTTCGAGAAAGACGAGAAAGCAGATTCCGAAGCGTATTATTATATTTGTTGATGAATTGAATAAATATGCCCCGTCGACTTCGGGAAAGAATTCGCCTTTGCTGTCAAATCTGCTTGATATTACTGAGAGAGGTCGTTCAGAAGGAGTTATACTGTTTTCTGCAGAGCAGTTTAGAAGTGCAGTCCATGAAAGAATAAAAGGGAATTGTGGGACAAATGTTTATGGCCGATCAAATGCAATTGAGATTTCAAGACCTGACTACAAGTTTGTTCCAAATGTTTATGCGAATATGATGACAAGGCTCAAAAAAGGAGATCTGATTGTCCAGCATCCCGTATTCAAGACTTTGTTGAAAATCACGTTCCCCTTCCCCTCATACAATCAAGGAGGTAGTAAAAAATGAGCGACATCGTTGTAGGTAAGAATACTCTGGAAACCTTATCCACAGGCATGTATGTAGATCCTCGTACTATATACAGAGAGTACATTCAAAACGCTACAGACTCTATAGATTCTGCTGTAAGACAGGGAATTATAACCAAAGAGGAAGGCGAGATTCACATAAAGATAAATACGAAGTCCCGCGTCATTTCCATCAGAGATAATGGTGTTGGTATTCCTTGTGAAAAAGTATTAAATACACTTTCTGATGTTGGTAATTCCAGCAAGGATTATACAGAGAATCGTGGATTCCGGGGAATTGGTAGATTAGCTGGGCTAGCTTATTGTAAAACGCTCTATTTCATCACTTCAGCGAAAGGTGAATCTGTTGAAACAGTAATGAAATGGGACTGCAAAAAAATGAAAGAGCTGCTTTCACCCAGCAACAATTCTGCGGAGACACTGGTTGATGTGATTAAAGCCATTTCCGATATTTGCCCTCCCAGACCTGCAGAGGCAGACAAGCACTATTTTGAAGTACGCATGGAAGATGTGGACGATGATGAAAAAGGCAACATTTTAATAGACGAAAGTGATATCCGAAACTATCTTGCGATTGTTGCCCCTGTGGATTTTGATGGACAAAAGTTTAGGCAGGCAAAAAAGATAAAAGAGTTTTATAAGGAAAAAGGTCAAATGATCTCAACTTATAGAATTTTCTTCGGAGATAGAAAACAGCCGGTTTATAAGCTCTACACGCAAAGATTAGATACCAACGTAGGCAGGGGAAAACAAAAAGAGGATGAGCATATAAAGGATGTCGAATTGCTTTATAAGACTACTGAAAACGACGAACCGCTTTACATTGGTTGGCTCGCAATTACTGGCTTCTCTGGACAGATTAGAGATCCGAATTTAAGGGGAATCAGGTTGCGAAAGAGTAATATACAAATTGGTGACTCGCAAACTTTTGACAGCTACTTTCCTGCAGAAGGAAATAACGCAAATAAAATGTTTGCCGGAGAGATACATGTTCTTGACAGAGAGGTGATACCTAATTCGCAACGCGATGATTTTGAACCAAATGATTCTTTGTACGAATTAAAAAGAGCACTTTCTCAATGGGCAGGGGACATTAATAAACAGTATCGTCGCGGGACTTCTCAAGCATCTTCTTCAATGAGAAAGATTGAAGAAGGTCTCAGGCAGCAACAGGAGATTGCTCAAAAAATAGAACGCGGCGGAGTGTCGTCAGATGCAAAAAAGGAAGAGCTGGCAAAAGAACTTGAAAAAGTTCAGAGAACAATTAAACGGGAAAGTGGAACGCTTCAAAGAGCGATAAAGAATAGCGGAGCGGACGA
The DNA here is from genome assembly GCA_946411635.1 of uncultured Clostridia bacterium. Classification (GTDB taxonomy): domain Bacteria; phylum Bacillota; class Clostridia; order Christensenellales; family CAG-138; genus UBA3792. The sequence continues at coordinate 57,020 of CAMKES010000003.1, forward strand.
GAATCGACAAGAAAAGGTTAACGCTTTATTAGAGAAAGCTAGAAAATCCTCGACGGAAGCGGTTTCACTATCTAATAAAATTGTTCAAGCAAAGTACGCAACGAAGGAAGATTTGCCTACAAGTTACTCAAGAGAAGAAAGGAAACTATATCAAAGAATCATTAGCGTAATAGATTCCTATTTTGCAAATGATCCAAAGATTGCGGAAAACCTCCGTGAAAAGATTAAGCAAGAGCTAAGTGTAAAGAAAAAATGAGGAAGATTCTTCTTGTAGAACCTGCATATAAAAACAAATATCCGCCGATGGGGCTTATGAAAATAAGCACCTATCATAAAATGCTGGGTGATGATGTTACTTTTGTCAAAGGGATAGATGCTGTTCTCGCAATGAAAGCATGGGATAGGATATATATCACCACTCTATTTACTTTTGACTTTGATATAACGGTTGATACAATAAATCATTACAAAATGTATGCTGATGATTTAGATAGCATTTTTGTCGGCGGAATAATGTCATCATTGATGCCAGAAAAAGTAATGGCAGCAACCGGGCTCCATAAAAAGAACATTTTGATAGGTTTATTTACCGATACTTCAGTTGTTGGGGACGATAATGATATAAATGTAGATCTATTACCGCTGGATTATGATCTTTTAGAACAAATATCATATAAATATCCCGCTGGAGATAATTATTTCGCTTATACTTCAAGGGGATGCCCAAATCATTGTAAGTTCTGTGCGGTTCCGATATTGGAACCTCAGTTTACTGTTACAAATAATATCGTACAGCAAATTGAAAAGATTAATCAAAAATATGGGCCGAAGCAAAACCTGTTGATGTTGGACAACAATATTTTGAATGCCCCGAATCTGTCGGAGATTATTGATTCTCTTTGTCAAGCAGGGTTTTATCGAGGAGCAAAATATGAGAATCCTGGCGATTATAACATTGTGTTGATGCGTTATCACAATGGAGATAGAGGCGCATTTTTAGATAAGCGGTTGCAGGATTATTTGATATCGTTTAAGAAGAGAATTAAATCTGAGAGCACACTGGAAACTTATCTACAGATTGTAATAGATGCTGAAGATGCTAAAGATTATGCACAGTATATGCTTGATCATGAAGCTCAGCTAAGACCTATTATAGAAAAATATCGTAGTAAAGCAACCAGCAACAGATATATTGATTTTAATCAAGGTGTTGACGGTAGGCGGATAAATGATGATACAATGGCTCAATTGGCAAGACTTGCAATTCGTCCTCTGAGGATTGCTTTTGATGACATTGCCTATGAGAAAATATATGTGAATGCAGTACATACTGCATTCAATCATGGGATAAAGGAGCTGTCAAACTATATCCTTTTTAACTTCAATGATTACCCGGAGGATCTCTATAAGCGATTGGAGATTAATATTAAGCTTAACGTAGAGCTAGGAATTCAGATTTTTTCTTTCCCTATGAGATTTGCTCCAATAAACAGAACGGATAGATCCTATGTTGGCAAGCATTGGAAAAGGAAGTATTTACAGGCTATCTCTGCCATTTTACATGTAACAAAAGGCGTTGTTGCTGCTGGATCTGATTTTTTCTACAAAGCCTTTGGCAAGGACGAGAACGAATACAGGGAGATCCTTGCAATGCCGAGAGATATGATCATGTACAGGTCCCACTATGAGGAGACTGGTGAGACAAATGAATGGCGAGAACTATATCATAGTTTAACTGCAGAACAAAAAGAAGCTTTGGTTGATTTTGTATCGTTATCAAATGAGGAGATCAAAGAAAAACCTTCTCCAAAGGGGTTAGAAAGCATCATTCCCTTTTATCTGCTAAAGTTCCGACCGAGCGCAAAAGTAAAAGAAAAAAGGGATAGGGTTAGCGAAAATGATGCTTATGCTTTTATAGCTGATAGCATAGAGATAGAGTAAAAGAAAGGGATTTAGCACCAATGTCATTTTTGATTGCAGTCCACGTTAATGAAGGAATAGTGTTGGCAAGTGATCGGCGCATCACATAATGATGCATATTTTATTGAGCGATTGTATGTGTGACTTGACAACAAGGGCAAAGAGAGAGCATATTAGTTTTATGGATTCTTTTAATAATGGGAGGATACGAAATGGCCAGATACGATAATGTAAAATATACGAATTCTTTTCTCAATCAAGTAATTCTGCGGTTTGATTTTTTACAATTTGCTTCTACCAACCGTGTCTTTACAGATGATATTGAAAAGAGTATTCTTCGTTTCTTTCCTCGGAGAGGGATGGATCAAATAATGAGGTTTAACTCTATTAATGTCGTTTTTGATTCCAATAATCCTTCCACTCCGAATGCGCAGAGAGAGATTCAAGAGGGGATTCAAAGGGAGTACTATTCTCTTAACCAGAAAAACAAGTTGGTGCTATCTAATAAGTATCTGATTATTGAGATAAACGAATATTCAAATTTTGAAGAGTTACAGCAGTGGCTCCAGGGAATTGTTATACCTTTTTATTTAGAAAATCAGCTGACCGTTATCCGAGCAGGGATTCGCTATATCAATATTTTGAAACCAGACAGAGTAAAAATCAGAAAGAATTTGTTTTCTCCAGAAATCGCAGCGACTATTAATGTAAATGAGTTTCAAGAAAGCGGAGAAATATCCTTAATTCGATCGATGCATATGACAGAATACCTTGTAAATGGGATGCGACTAAACTTTAGATATGGTCTTTTTAACCCGCAATATCCGAATAGGCTTCTAGATAATAGTTTCGCGTTAGATTATGATTGCTATAGTGAAGAGCCGATCGAAGTTGCAGATGGATTGCTTCGTTGCGTAGAAAAGGGGCATAATGCAATACAATTGCTCTTTGAATCCTCAATTACAGAAGCACTCCGGAAGGTGATGCGTAATGAATGATTATCTTAAAAGCATTAGCAATTTGGAAAAGGGTATTACAGCATTAAAAGTTGAATCCTCAGATATTATTGAGGGAACCCCGATTGTATCGGCACCTTTAACTCCGCCATTGATTACAGATGCGGATACTATTGGAGTGCAAAACCAAAACAATGAGCTCCCTGCTGAGTATCTGACCCCACGAACAATAAAAGTGAGAAAATACCGACTAAAGAAGTAATAAAATGTCTACTTATTCAAAAGCCATTGTTCCTGAAAACGCAAGGCCAATTATGCAGGGGGATATATATAAAAACGTCAAATACAGCTACATCGATTCTGAAGACGATGCAGGAGTAAATGTAGTCGAGTTTGAGTTCCCTCTTGCAGTGATAATCAGCCAAGCATGTGATGCTATCTCTATGGAGCAAATAATCACAGAACAAAAAGGAAAGCCTGCCAAGTTTATGCCATCAATTTTGCTCTGCCCTATATATGATAGGACAGTTGCGAAAAATGGGGATCACCTTATTGATGCGTTTAGCAAGCTGGATTTAGTTCTGGTAAAGGAAGATATATATCATAGCGACGATTATAAAGTTGCTCAACGGGATTGGCACTATAGATTACATGCCTTAGAAGTCGTTATAGATGGTAAAGGAGTAATCAATAATGCTATCATTGATTTCAAACATTACTTTACGGTCCCCATGTCATATCTTGTGAAGCACAAAGAAGATCGTCTTTTCCATCTTGATGACTTGTATGCAGAGCAACTGTCTTTGAAATTTGCAACTTTTATTTCTAGAGTTGCAATTCCAGATTGAAATTCATCATGGACAATTTCTTCAGCATTCTCGAAGTGTAAGACAGTTTATTCTATCATGAAGCAACAGCCGCCGGATTCGGCGGCTGTTGGCGTTTGGACTTATGTGTATATCAGCTCGTGGTTGACGGTTTCCGTCACGCGGTTGCGGATGCTGTTCATCCGTCCGACCCAGACCATCGGATCGGCGGCTTTCAGAGCTTCGGTCACGCCTTCGGTGCGGGCGAGTTGAGCGGTCAGATGGGAGGCCATTTCGGAAGCGTCGGCGTCGATCGAGGAGAGATGTTCTTCCAGCTTACCCGAAAGCAATAGGTCGGCGTACAGATCGCGGCGGTGGGCTTTGAGATAGGCGAGCCGACGGCAGCCCCAGATTCCGAGAGGCGGCAGATCGTCCTCACCGGCAGGCAGGTAAAAGTCTCCGACCAGCTCGTAGGCGAGACCGGTGCGTTCGTCTTTGATATGTGGCTTCATGAGCGGTTCCTCCTTCACTTGATGCGGTGCTTCAGCTTGCGGCGATAGAAACGGTAGTGCTGGCTGCAGATGTAATCGATCGCCTTGATCTTTGGAATGTAATAGGTTGTGTTGACCGTGAAATGCTCAACGCGGTTCTCGCGCATGAGCTTGCGCGCGGTGCCGTCGGCGATACCGCCGAGCATGGCGCGGAACTGTTCGAGAGTCAAAAGATCGGGATAGGATTCGAACTTGCGTTCGTACTCAAATCGTGTCATGGGTTCATCTCCTGTGCGTATTTGTCAATGGCAGGCGATGAATGGATCGAAATCGGAGAATTTTTGGGCGGGTGGCCTCCTGAAGACCTCCGATTTCTTTGTGATTCTGCATCGGTCCGGAAAAACCGCAAAGGCCGACGCTGCCTACATTTTTGCACTTTTGCGGTCGAAAGTGCCGATTCTTCGGGACTTTTCGGAACTTCCCCAGACCTCCTCGACGGGATTTGAAGGGTGTTACCGTCCGAACGTGAGGGAAAACTCAAAATCCGTTGATGGCGACATCGTGTGGGTTCGAGTCCCACCACCGGCACCAAATCAAAACCACCCCTTGCGGGTGGTTTTTGATTTGGTATCTGAAGACTGGGACTCGACCGCGTGCGGCTTCTCTGAAGCCGTACGGAAGGCCGCAGTGCGGCGTTCCGTAGCGGGGGGCTTGCGGCGTAAGACCGGCTGCGAAGTTCGGAGAACGAGCAGACGCGTCTGAAACGCCGGAAGGAGTCCCACCACCGGCACCACGTCGCCGCGGACGTCGCATCGTTCGCGGCGGTTTTTTATCCTTACGGATCAAAACCACCGTTCACCCGCTCCGTCGCGGCTCCTTTCCGCAAGCGATCCCGCTTGCTTCGTCTGCTCGGTTGTAAACGCCCTCGCAACGCCTCCGCTGCGCTACCAATCGCTTGCGGGCAAGTCCGTTATCAACACTCGCACCATAGAAGGACTCTGATTTGGATACCATCAGGGTCCTTCTTTTTTGCACCCCTCCCATGTGAAAAAGTCCTTATATTATGGGCTTTTTCGGCTTCTCGCACACGAATACCTGCTCGAGCCGTCTCTTCATTCATGCTCATCCAGTCGATTTTCGACCATTTACAGTAAAAGCCCCATCCCGACCGACTCTGAAATCGTGTGCGAGATGGGGGTAATCGTGTGCGAGATGGGAGTAATCGTGTGCGAGATGGGGTAATCGTGCGCGAGATGGGGTAATCGTGTGCGAGATGGGTTGTAACTACAAACGGGAATTTTTAGCGTTCTATCCTGTTGCAGCGAAGGCACATGGCATAAAACGCAATTGCCAGAAGCTGTGATGCTACAGATACGACAACAAGATACATTGGATTCAAATCATACAGGGCACCGAGGAGCCAACTTCCCAGAAACCACGCAATACCGAAGCCTGTTTCAAAAATACCGAAGCCCGTACTTCGCATGGAACGGGGGACCATTCCGCTGACAGCTGCCTTCATAATACTTTCCTGCGCGCCTATTCCGATTCCCCACAGGATAATCCCGATTCCGATTATCCGGGCATTTCCGGTCATGAAAATAAAACAGGAGAAGAAGGTGCTGCACAGCGTGGAAATGATCAGTGCTTTCAGCCCGATTTTATCGAAAAGCCAGCCGAAGAACAGCGCAGCAAAGGCATCCACCGCCATTGCTGCTGCATAGAGCAGACTCAGCGTGGATTCTGGAAACGCTCCCGTATTGGCTGCATGAAGTGTGATCAAGGTGAAGTCGGCAAAGCCGAAGGCAAAAAAGCAGATGGACGCCATGAATAGAGCAAATGACTTCCCAAACCGAAAGTTCTCCGGTTTATCTTCCTGCTTTTCAAACATCTCCGGATCGGGATACTTAATCTTTGCCGCCAAAACAAGCGCTATGGTAATCAATGCAGGAACGAGCAGTACCGCAAAGGAGATCCTGTATGTTTGAAAGAGGTCGTCCGAACCTTTTACAAGAGCCGTTACGAAGAGCAGTATCGGCCCGAGAAATGCGCCGAGCTGGTCCAGAAATTCCTGATAGGCAAAGCCTTTTCCGGTTCCGATCTCGCTTGCCGCAAAGCTGACCAGCGTGTTTTTGGCAGGCTTCTTAACTGCTTTTCCGACCCGCTCCAGAATCACAAGGCCGCAGGCCCAAACCCACCCATGTTCCGGTACAAGAGCCAGTGCGGGGATTGCCAGTACTTGAATGACATAGCCCGCGATAACAAGTGTCCAGTATTTCTTCGTCTTATCGGCTATCAATCCGGAAATCAGCCGCAGCGAATACCCGCATAATTCGCCTATACCGGATACGAATCCGATGGCAGCGGCGGATGCGCCCGCAAGGTTTAAGTATTCGCCCAATATGCTTCTGGCGCCTTCATGGGTTAAGTCTGAAAACAGACTCACGATCCCCATCAGGGTTATAAATGCGATCGCTCCGGATATAGTCCTTTTCTTATTCATGTTTCATGCCTTTATCTTCTCAAACAGGAATTCGTTGATCTCTGTGCGTCGGATCACAATTCCTTCACCATGTATGTTCCGCCTTCTTCACGGTTATCAGGCTTATACCCGCATTTTTCATACAAGCTCATCCCTTCCGGATTGTGATCCCACACGAAGAGCACGCTTGATGAACAGCCGTCCTGCCGTGCCAGTGTATTCATCTCATGGATTGCCGCAGACGCAAAACCCCTTCTTCTTTCCGACTCGAATATCAGCAGGTCTTCGAGGAACACATAGTATTGGCCGTCGCCTTCGCGCGAATAGTATTTGAAAAAGATCCATCCGACTTTCTTTTTGTTCCCGTCCTCGATGTTCATTATGAAGCTGTATTCTGTATCCAGCCCGTCGGGGAGATCTGCGCCGAATTCCATTTCCGCTTCCATCAGCGCCTGCTCCGGGTTCATGTCTCGTCCTTTCATCAGATCCGACGCGTAATCGGCGACACTGAACTTTTTGAAAGCACGAAACTCATCTTCTGTCATTTTACGCAGAGTCATCATCAGTCTCCTCCGCAAATACCGATTTGTTTGTTTCTCCGTCCGTCCCGATAAGCGGGAATTCGTCTACGTGCTGCTTACCGCTTTTTGCAGGTGACGCCGTCGATCACGAGGCAGTTGTCGCCGAACGTGATCTTCACGTTGCCTTTTGCTCTGCCGAAGGTATTCTCACCGATCGGCAGCAGCTTGAACTCAAAATAATCTTCCTCCGGGTCGTTGCGTGCGAGTCCAAAAAGATCGCCGTCCTGCATCCAGACCTTCTTGAGCATGAATGCTTCACACAGCTCTTCATATTCGCCGCAGTAATCAGGCCACCGGTTCTTATCGGGTTTTTTGAGCATGAGACGCTGCGCCTCGTTTATCCAGTAGTACACGTATTCGCGGTCGAACCGATACCCCAGCTTTTCCGCGAGACGCAACGAACTCAGGTTCGACGCGTCCCAGAGCGGTTCCAGTCCATCCTCGAGGCAGGAAAGGATCAGTTTTGCTCCCACGGCGGCAGCAAGCCCTTTGCGGCGTTCCGTTTCTATGGTGGCGATCTCGACCTCGATGCCGTAGGGGTAGCAGTAGCAGGACGATGCGCCGGCGACCGCCTTACCGTCTTTCAGCACGGCAAACCCGCGTCCTTTCTCCAGAAACGCTTCTTTCGTCTCGAACTCGCCTATGAGATCCTCAAGATCGTCGTCATCGGAAATAAGATCGTAGATCTCGCCGTCGATGCGTCTGATCTCATAGCCCTCAGGCAGAGCGTCAACAAAAGATTTAAGCTTTTCCCGGTCGAACTCCTTACACCGATGGATCGCGTAGCGGGTAGTCGGCTCGGCTTCCGGGAAGCATTCCCGGATCAGCTTTTCCCACTCTTCATTCAGCGGGATCACAATATCGTCGCCGAGCTCCCCGTATTCGACAAGTTCTCTGTCCGGTTCTCCGCCCAAATATATGCCGTCATATGAAGAGTACGCCAACGCGGAACGCGGCGCGACCGGGTCGGTCACAAAGACTCTGATCGTTGCATCGACAGCGTCGAACCCGTACCAGAATTCAAACATGCGCTTTACCTTGGAAAAGTCTTTTAATTCATATATCATACGTTGTCTCCTTAAATCCCGATTTGTTTATTCCTTTGACATCAGTACCGCTGTCTCGGCGTGCATTGAGACAATCGGAATTCAGAGTTTCAATACAAGTATGGCTTCTTCGTCCTCCATCTCGCCCGTTTCCCGAAAGCCCGCTTTATGGTATACGTGCAGTCCGCGTTCGTTCTCAGGCGCAGTCGACAGATAGATCCTGTCCACACCGTTCTCTTTGAAATACTTGATGATCTCATGAAGCGCCGCCTGACCGTAGCCCTTGCCCTGTTCGTTTTTGTCGATCATAAAACGCCAGAGACAGTACCTGTCGACGGGGTTTTCATCCTCGGGGTCCAGGGCGAGCATACAGAAGCCGACAAGCTTTTCGCCCGCATAGATCGCAAACGGCCTCGCCGTGCCGGGCGCGTTGGCATTGGCCTCATCGGCCTCGCTTAATGAATAATCGTTCGGCGCGACAAACAGCTGATCTTCACGCACAGTGAGCGCCAGCACAGCCTCGCGATTCGTATCGTTAATCGGTTCCAGTTTGATTTTCATATCCATATTGCATTACCTCTGCAAATATCAATTTGTCTGTTTGTTACCGCTTGCTCCAAAGCAGGCAATCTATCTTCTTCGTTTCACTAATACACGCATATTCCGGAAGCAGCCGGTCAAATTCCTCAATGTTCTCCCGGGCTTCGCCGGTGGTAAGATAATCGGCGTACCAAGTTACAATCTGATCGTACAGGATCACAGCGTTCTGTGGTTTTTCTTACCAGATCACAATTGATTATACACTCTAAAGAACACTTTTTCAATTGCATTTCGTTTATCATTGCTAAAGCCTCTTCGGAGGCTGAGGTGATTGACCGCGCAGAGAACGATATGGCTTGACGCATCCCTCCCTCCGGAAATGCACCCCGCTTTCGTCAAAGTGCACCCCTCCCTTCGGCTAAATGCACCCCTCTCCACGGTAATTTGCACCCCACCCTATGCCAAAATGCACCCCGGGAAGCAAGGTGGGGTGCATTGGTATCGTAATTAGCGTGATTTGGTATCTGAAGACTGGGACTCGTCCGCGTGCGGCTTCTTTAAAGCCGGTCGGAAAACGAACGTTCGACCCGGATATCTTTCGGCTGCGTCTTGACCTGCGGGCCGAAAACTGGTACTATTTTTACAGGAAATCGGTTGGTAGGAGGGGTTCCGTGAACGATACTGTCGCCATCGCTTCGACTGCGGATCTGTCGCAGTTTTTCACCAATATGATCGGCACCCTTGCCGTGATCCTCGTCATCGCCGCGTTCATCGGCGGAAGCGAGCATCTGGCAAAGTTTTTCGGCTCCGGAAAGAGCAATTGGAAATACGCGGTCTTTTTCGGCGTGCTCGGCGGGCTCTTCGGCATTTACGGCACGATGTCCGGCCTTGAACTGAACGGCGCGATCATTTCGGTCCGCGACATCGGACCGATGTTCGCCGGCTTTTCGGGCGGGCCGCTCGGCGGTCTGATCGCGGGCGTGATCGCCGGCACGCACCGGTTCTTTGTGTATTTCCTCGGCTCGAACAACTCACTTTCGGCGCAGACGGTCACGTACGCCTGCGTTGCCGCGACGATCTGCATCGGCGTTCTGTGCGGACTGCTGTCCCTGAAGATCCACGAAAAACTGAAAAAACCCTGGCTGGCGCTGATCACGGGCGTCGTCATGGAGGTCTTTCATCTGTCGCTCGTCCTGCTCGTCGGCTGGCTGTTCAACAATTTCTCCGCGGCGCTCGGCATCGTCAAGACGATCGTGCTTCCCTTTATTCTGGTCAACGCGATCGGCTTCACGCTGATGATCGCGATGATCAGCTATATCGAAAAACAGCGCGCGATCACGCTCGAGCGTTCGCGGCTCAAAACGGAGCTGGAGATCGCGACGACCATCCAGCGTTCGCTTCTGCCGCCGATCACGGAAACGTACCCCGGCCGGCACGAGATCGGTCTTGCGGCTTCCATGGATCCGGCGAAGGAGGTCGGCGGCGATTTTTACGACGTGTTCTTTGTGGATAAGGACCGGCTCGCCTTCGTCGTCGCGGACGTTTCCGGCAAAGGGATCCCTGCGGCGCTGTTCATGGCGACCTCCAAGACCACGATCCAGAACTGCGTGCGCGACGTTCCTTCGCTTGCAGAGGCGGCGGCGACCGCCAACGAGAGCCTGTGCAGCAACAATTCGGCCGATATGTTCGTCACCGCGTGGATCGGCGTGCTCGATCTTCCGACCGGCGCGCTCACGTTCGTCTGTGCCGGTCACAACCCGCCCGTGCGGATCTCGGACGGGAAGCCGACCTTCCTCAAGATCCGGAGCGGCTTCGTATTCGGCGGCATGAGCGGCGTGAAATACCGGGAGCACACCATCGATCTGAAGCGGGGCGACCGGCTCTTCCTCTACACCGACGGCGTGACCGAGGCCGAAAACCGCGGACACGAGCTGTTCGGCGAAGAGCGGCTCCTCGCCTGCCTCGAACAGGATGCCGGCAAGACGCCGGACGAGATCCTTTCCGACGTGAAGACCGCGATCGCCGCGCACGTCGACGGCTGCGAGCAGTTCGACGACATCACGATGCTCTGCATCAGCTTTCCCGGAACGGAGCCGTAAACGGACGGCGCCGCATCCGGCCGCGCACAGGCGTTCCGGCGTCTGCGCGCTTTTTTTGTCACAAAGTTCACCGGAGGTTTTCTTTACTTCCGGCGTTCCGGATGGTATGATACAACTGTAAATCGGATCGAAAGGGAAAACGGCATGATCGGGATCGAAGAATACAGACAAATCGTTTCGGAGCTTCTGGACGAGCTGCCGAAGGCGTTCTTCAAAGAGCTTTCCGGCGGCGTGATCGTGTCGGAGGCGACGATCGTTCCGGATTACGCCAGAGGGAACGATCTCTATACCCTCGGCCAGTACAGGATCTATTCCGGCGTCCGGCAGATCGTGATGTACAAGGGCTCGTTCGACTGCGCGTATCCGTACGCGGACGCGGCGGCGGCGAAGCCGATCCTGCGCGGCGTTCTGCGGCACGAATTCCGGCATCATCTGGAGTTTCTGGGCGGCATTCACGATTCGACGTCGCTGGAAGCCGCCGACGCGCGCGAAAAGCGCGCCTATCTCGACCGGCATTCGGGATCGTGAACGGCTGCGCCGGCCATTGCAGAAAGAACCGCCTTTTCGGGCGGTTCTGTTTATGGAAAGGGAATACCATCATTCGTTCATTGCTTCATCAGATTCTTTGCTTCCTGCAGATCGATTCTTGCATGATAGCCATGCGTTTCCAGTAATTTCAACAAATTTCCGCCGTCCATCAGTGAAATGGGTTTTTCATTTGCAAATAAGAGCGCGGTTTTTTGCCGGGACTGAATATAACATTTGCCAAAGCCCGGGGGATGCGATATAATACCGGTGAAATCGTTTCCGATAGAAACAAAATGCATTGGGGTGGCAAGTGAAGCGTTTTTCGCTGTTTCATCATCATACGCAGTCTGCGCGGCTTCTGACCGAGGGCAAGCCATGGAAGGTCCTCGTTTCGTTTGCGACGCCGATTTTTCTGAGCCAGCTGTTCCAGCAGCTGTACAACACGGCGGACTCGTGGATCGTCGGCAACTTTCTGGGCAAGGAGGCGCTGGCGGCGGTCAATTCGTCGGGCAGCCTCATCCATCTTCTGACCAGCTTTTTCGTCGGCGCGTCGATGGGCGCGGGCGTGGTGATCTCGCGGTATTTCGGCGCGGGCGATCTGGACCGCGTTTCGCGCGCGGTGCATACGAACATGGTGTTCGCGGCGATCTGCGGGCTTGCGATGTCGCTGTTCGGCGTGATCATGACGCCGCAGATCCTGCGCTGGATGGGCGTGCCGGAGGAGGTCCTGCCGCGCTCGGTCGAATACCTGCGCTTCTATTTCCTCGGCTGCGTGCCGGTCGTGCTGTACAATTCCATGAAGGGCATGATGAACGCGGTCGGCGACAGCCGAAGGCCGCTGTACTACCTGATCGTGTCCTCGGTGCTGAACGTGACGCTGGATCTGCTGTTCGTCGGCGCGCTGGGGCTCGGCGTGGCGTGGGCGGCGATCGCGACGGTCATTTCTCAGACCGTGAGCGCGCTGCTGTGCCTCCGGCAGTTCACGCGGAAGGAAACGGTCTATACGCTGGAATGGAAAAAGCTGCGCATCGATCCGCAAAGCCTCAAAGAGATCGTCAAATACGGACTGCCGACCGGCGTGCAGAACTCGGTCATCGGGTTTGCGAACGTGCTGGTGCAGACGAACATCAACAGCTTCGGCTCGCTCGCGATGGCCGCGTGCGGCGCGTACTCGCGGATCGAGGGCTTCGTGTTCCTGCCGATCATGAGCTTCTCGATGGCGCTGACGAGTTTCATCGGCCAGAACCTCGGCGCAAAACAGTACGACCGCGCCAGACAGGGCGCGCGCTTCGGCATCCTCGCCTCGGTGATCCTCGCCGAAAGCATCGGGCTCATCTCGTTCTTCTTCGGCGGGTACTTCATATCGACCTTCATTTCGGACAGCGATCCGATCGCGGTGACGCAGATCATTGCGATCGGCTCGGTCCAGTTCCGCGTCGAGTCGCTGTTCTTCTGCCTGCTCGCGTTTTCGCATTCGGTCGCGGGCGTGTGCCGCGGCGCGGGCAAGGCGATCGTGCCGATGTCGATCATGCTGGCGGTCTGGTGCGTGCTCCGTATCATCTACATCACGGTCGCCATGTCGATCTCGCACATCATCATCCTGCTGTTCGCCGCGTATCCGCTGACGTGGTTCATCAGCTCGGTCATCTATTTCATCTACTACAAGAGATCAAACTGGATCCACGGCTTCGAATCGTGATCCGTTCCACACAAAAAACACGCGGTTTTCACCGCGTGTTTTCGTATGCTTCGTTATGATTCCGGGTCCCGCCGCGCGCGGCCGCGCAGCGCGTCGCGCACGTAGATGCGCGCTTCGGGAGAAAGCTTGTCGAGCTCGCGGAACATCGGCTCGAAATGCCGCTTCAGAACGCCCTTCGAATAGTCGTCGTAGAGCACGCGCCCGAGGTCGTTGACGCGGACGCAGAGGTCGCGCCGGCTGCCGGGCATCCGGCATTTTTCCACGAGCCCCTTCTGCGCGAGGCGGTTGATGATCTTCGTGAAGTTGCTGCGCGTGATGCCGAGACGGTGCGCGATCGACGACATGTTCTCGCCGCGCTCCTCGTTCTCCAGCAGATATTCGAGCACCTGGATCTGCGAGTAGGAATACGTGATCCCCTCGTACGACATCCGTTCCGCGCGATACACCGCCGCGTAAATGTTGCAGTAGCGGATCAGCGCTTCGACGATCTCACGGTGTTCTCCCATCCATTCAAGCTTCACGACCGGTTCCCCCTCAAATCCCTTTCGGCATGAGTATAACAGAATACCGGCGCAGATGCAACACAAACCGGCATATCGTATGGATTTTCCCGTATATCATATAAAATCCTTGCTTTCTTCCGAAGAATAGGGTATAATACGGTTGTAATGTTTCCATTGGAAACAACTTAACGATCAGAAAGGGGTAAACAAATGAAAAAAAGAGCATTGATCACACTTGCCGTCGGGCTGTGTCTGATCCTGCTGGGAAGCGTTCTCGCGTCCGTATTTCATTCGGGAGCGGGTGCGACGACCGTCAGCCGGATCTCGTTCGACACGCCGAACGGCACGCTGAGCGGACTTCTGTATATGCCGAAGGGGGCGTCTGCAGAGAATCCGCGTCCCACGGTCGTCGTGACGCACGGCTATCTGAACTCGGCGGAGATGCAGGACGCGAACGCGATCGAGCTGAGCCGCCGCGGCTTCGTGGTGCTTGCGCTGGACCAGTACGATCACGGTCATTCCGATCTGAACAACGACATTTACGCGATGTTCGGCGGCGAAACCTTCACCGGCATGTGGTTCCCGTTCTGGGTGAACTCCATGCACGACGCGGTCGCCTATATGTATGAGCAGCCGTACGTTCTGAAAGATGAATCCGGCAACGGCATCATCGGCGTCACCGGTCACTCGATGGGCGGCTTCGGCAGCTCCATGGCGCTCGCGATGGACGAGCAGGAGTTCCTGGCCACCGGCGTCCGCAAGATCTACTGCGGTCTTACCGAAGGCTCCGACTTCTCCTACACCAGCTTCATGAAAATCGACGTAGCGACGGCGGATATGCTGGGCGGCGGACGCACGATGGGCAAGGTCGCCGCGCAGTACGACGAGTTCTTCTTCAACGCGCCGGACGATCCCGCAGGTACAGTCCGTCATAAGGATTACGCGTCCACGCCGGAAGGCATGGCGTTCCTCGAGCAGACCGAGCCCGCAAAGGCGAACACTTGGTACGACACCGCGGACGGCGGCAAGCGCATCATCTATGAGCCGGCGCAGACGCATCCGTGGAACCACTTCTCGCTGACCACCACCGCGTACGCCGTCTCGTTCTACACCGAGGCGTTCAAGGACTACGCAAAGGACATCAAGGATATCGCGCCGACCAGCCAGATGTGGCAGTTCAAGGAGCTTTGCGAGTGCGTCGCGCTCGTCGGCTTCGTGTTCCTGATCATCGGCGTCGCGTCGCTGCTCATCGAGCTCCCGTTCTTCAACAAGGCGAAGACGGAGCTCAGGCCGCTGCCCTCCGTGGAAGGCACGGGCGCAAAGTTCGGCACGTTCTCGCTGCTGCTGTGCCTGATCCTGCTGCCGGGCATCTTCTTCTCACCGCTGATGGACGGCGGCGCCGGATCGGATATGGTCAATATCCTGCTGTATCTGGGCGGCGCGCTGGCGATCGGCGGCGCGGTCGGCTTCATCTACAGCCTGCTCCGCAAGGAGAACCGTCTCCCGCACCTCGTCGGCAGCATCTTCGTGATGGTCGCGGGCGTCGGCCTCGCGCTGATCTCGCACTATCCGACGTACGTCACCGGCAAGTTCTGGAACGCGCTCGGCATCAACAGCATCGCGTACTGGACGCTCGGCTGCGCGCTGATCGCACTGCTTGCGATGAGCGTCATCTACGTTGCGTCGAAGGCGGATAAGGGCGTGACGCTGAAGCACTACGGCGTAACGCTGAACCCGGTCGCGATCCTCGTTTCGATCCTGGTCGCGGTCATCACCTTCGTCGTCGCGTACGCGGTCCTGTTCCTGATGGATCTGCTGTTCAAGGCGGACTTCCGCATCTGGACCTTCGCGTTCAAGACTTTCGACTTCAACATCGTTCCGACGATCCTCAAGTACTTCCCGACGTTCCTGCTGTTCTACATCGTCTCCACCGCGTCGATCACGATCAACACGAACACCGAAAAGCTGCAGGGGATCAAGGGCTATCTGCTGGCGATCGCGCTCAACGCGGGCGGCGGCATGCTCTGGCTCATCCATCAGTACGGCAAACTGTTTGCGACCGGCGTTGCGGCGCATCCGGGCTCGGCGCTTTCCGGCATCGTGCTCATCGCCATGATCCCGACGCTGTCGATCGCGGCGATCATCTCGCGCAACCTGTACAAGAAGACCGGCAACATCTGGACGCCCGCCTTCCTGAACGCGATGCTGATGACCACCATGACCATCGCGAACACCATGATCGCATTCAAATAACCTTCGCTTCGCATAGGACGGAAAAGCCGGCGGGATCCTCCCCGCCGGCTTTTCCACGCCCCCGATTGACAGAAAACGACCGCGGCGTTACAATAGGGGCATTCTGAAGAGGGGCAGGGAAGCGGCATGACGGGGATCCTCAGACGCAGCGCGATTCTGCGCGCGCTCGTGCGGTTCGTCAAAAAGAATACGGTCACGGTCATCGCGTTTTTCGCCGCGCTGGTCACGATCTTTTTCGTGCCGCCGGACGAGGCGTACCTCGGCTATTTCGATTTCAAAACGCTCACCTGTCTGTTCTGCGTGCTCGCGGTCGTCTGCGCGCTGAAAAACATCCGCTTCTTTTACGCGCTCGCGCGCAAGATCGTGCAGACCTTCGGCAACATCCGTATGTGCGTGCTTGCGCTCGTGTACATCACGTTCATCGGCTCCATGCTGATCGCAAACGACATGGCGCTTTTAACGTTCCTGCCGCTCGGCTTTTTCGTGCTCTCGTCGACGCACAAGGAAAAGCACATGGCGTTCACGTTCATCATGCAGAACATCGCGGCGAACCTCGGCGGCATGCTGACGCCGTTCGGCAATCCGCAGAACCTGTATCTGTACACGAAGTTCGAGATCCCGAATCTGGAATTTTTGAAGATCATGGCGCCGCCGTTTCTGTTCTCGGTCGCGCTGATCACGGTCTGCTGCATCGTCTTTGTCAAGCCGGAGCCGCTGAAGCTCGACGACGCGAAGATCCGGCTTCCGGTCGAGCGCACGGTCCTGTACCTCGCGCTGTTCGCGCTGGCGATCGCGATCGTGTTCCGCGGGATCCCGTACTGGATCGGGCTCGTCGTCATCCCGTCCGTACTGCTGTTTGCGGACCGCAAGGCGCTGCTCGCGGTCGATTACCCGCTGCTTTTGACGTTCGTGTTCTTCTTCATCTTCGCGGGCAACATGGGCCGGATCGACGCGGTGCGCGCGTTCTTCTCGGGGCTTTTGGAGAAGAGCACGCTGCTCGTGTCCGTCATTTCGTGCCAGGTCATCAGCAACGTGCCGACCGCGGTGCTGCTCTCGCAGTTCACGAACAACTATACCGAGCTTCTGATCGGCGTCAACATCGGCGGCGTCGGCACGCTGATCGCGTCGCTCGCGAGCCTGATCACGTTCCGCGAGTACGTGAAGAACAACCCCGGCAAAACGATGAACTACGTCGGCAAATACACGCTGTTCAATTTCGGTTTTCTGATCCTGCTGGTGGGCTTCATGCTCCTCATGATGGCGATCCGATAACGCAGAACACCGTCCCGAAGGACGGTGTTTTTTTATGGATTGCGGGCATGCGTCAGACCGAGCAGACGTCGATCCATTCCGCGCCGGGGCAGGCGCGTTCGAGGTCCGCGATCGAAAGCCGCACGGCGCTGTGATCGGTGCCCGCGGCGGGGTAGACGACGTCGTGGAGCCGGAGGCTTTCGTCGAGGTACACGGTCACGCCCTCGTTCACGCCGAACGGACACACGCCGCCGACCGAATGTCCGATCCGCGCCTCGACCTCGTCGAACGGGATCATCTTCGCTTTCTTTTGAAAGCGCGCCTTGTACTTGGCGTTGTCGATGCGCGCGGTGCCCTCCGCAAGGATCAGCACGGGTTTTTCGCCCTGCAGAAACGACAGCGTCTTTGCGATCATGCCGGGTTCGCAGCCGAGCGCTTCGGCGGCCTCGGCGACCGTCGCGCTGCTGCGGTCGGGGATGATGATGCGGTCCTCGAGCCCCTTTTCGCGAAGATACGCCCTTGCGCGTTCGAGTGACATGTCCGATTCCTCCGGTTTCGTATGATGTACCATTATAGCGGATCGGCGCGCGAATTGCAACGGACGGCGCCGTTCGACAAAAATCGACGGGATCCGGTTGCACTTTTTCCCGGATTGTGCCATAATATCCGTATCGAACCGAAAGGAGGCGCCGAATGAAAAAGACCGGATGCGCGATGCTGCTTGCCGTGCTGTTCCTGTGCCTCCTGTTCGCGTGCGGCGGCGAAACGCCCGCCGCAGCGCCGTCGCCCTCGCCGGAGCCGACGAAAGAGGCCGCGATCCCGACCGAGGAATCGATCGACGTCGCGCCGACGCCCGCGTCCGCGACCGCGCTTCCGACCGTGCCGACGCTCCCGCCGGAGCTGATCACGCCCGAGCCGACGCCGGAGCCGACGCCGCTGCCCGTCACCGATCCCGTCATCACGCTGGTCGGCGGCGAGGAACTCACCGTGACGGCGGACTTCACGTTCACCGATCCGGGCTGTTCCGCAAACGACTGGCGGCAGAACGACCTGACCGACCGCGTGCGGGTTTCGGGCGAAGTCGTTTCATACCTGGTCGGCACGTACGACCTCACCTATACGGTCACGGACGACGACGGCAGAACGACGAAGGCCGTGCGGCGCGTATCGGTCGTTCCGGCGGAGTTTCCGGAGATCGTCATGCCGCCCGAAAAGACGGTCTATCTGACGTTCGACGACGGTCCCTGCGGCAACACGGCGACGCTTCTGGACGTGCTGAAAAAATACGACGCGAAGGCGACGTTCTTCGTGGTCGGCAACAAAAAACGCACGGACATGATCAAGCGCGCGTACGAGGAGGGACACAGCATCGGCGTCCACACCTACACGCACGTCTATAAATCGCTTTACAAAAACGAACAGGCGTTCTTCGAGGACTTTCTGAAGACGCAGGAGGTCATCAGGGAGGCGACCGGCTCGTACACGCGCATCTTCCGCTTCCCCGGCGGCAGCGCGAACACGGCCAGCCGCGTGAACAAGGGGATCATGACGCGGCTTACGAAGATCATGGAGGACATGGGCTACCGGTACTTCGACTGGAACGTGACGGGCGGCGACAGCGGCAGCGGCGCCACGACGGAAAGCATCAAAAAGCGCGTCATCTCCGGGCTCAAGACGCATACCGACTTTGCGATCGTGCTGCAGCACGACATCCACATGAACAGCGTCCGCGCCGTCGAGTCGATCCTGAAGTGGGGCACGGAGCACGGATACACCTTCCGCGCGCTGGACCTCACGAGCCCCTATGTGCATTCCAACGTCCAGAATTAACGAAAAAAAGAGCCCCGGCTGAACGGCCGGGGTTTTTTGACGCGTCAGACGCGGACGATCGTTTGCACCGTCGCCTTGCGCGCGGCGATCTTCGCGCGCGCCTCCTCGAGCAGGCCTCTGAGCCGGTCGGGGATCGTGTCGAGTCCTTTGACGGCGCGAACGCCCTCGCAGCTCTCGAAAAACAGCGCGAGCGCGCCGGGGCCCACGTGCGAGCCGGTCACCGGCTCGTAATCGACGAGCAGGATCTCCTTCGGCGGATGCTCGCCGTCCTTGATCAGCTGGATCAGAAGCTCCGCGTCCTCGCGGCACGCCGCGTGCGCGATGCCGATCGTCTGCCGCTCCGGCTCGACGACGTACTGCTCGTACTGCGCGGCAAGCGCCTTGATCGAACGGCGGCGGCTGCGCACCGTATCGAACGCCGAAATGCGGCCGTCCTCGCCGCCCTTCAGGATCGGCTTGATGCCGAGCACGGTGCCGACGATCGCGGAAAGGTTTGAAAGCCTTCCGCCGCGGCGCAGGAACATCAGGTCGTTGACCGTAAACACGTTGAACGTCCGTTCCGACAGCAGCCGCAGCCGCTTTGCCGCCTCCTGCGCGGAAAGCCCTTCGTCGCGCAGACGCGCGGCCTCGATCGCCACGAGCCCCTCGCCGAGCGACGCGCCGAGCGTGTCGACAACCTCGATCGTGCGGTCGGGATAGCGTTCCTTCAGCAGCGCCGCGCCGAGCAGCGCCGACTGGCACGAGCCCGAGATGCCGGAGGACATCGCGACGTACACGACGTCCCGGCCGTCCTTCAGAAACGGTTCGAAAAAGTCCGCGTATTCCGCGGGGTTGATCTGGGTCGTTTTGACCTCGGTGTTTTTCAGAAGCGCGTAGAACGCGTCGCCGTCGAACGATGCCGTATCGAGGCAGGTAAAACGTTCGCCCTCGATGAAGTAGGCGAAGGGGATCATCATAAGATCGTGCTCCCGCGCAACGTGCGTGGGAAGATTGCCGGACGTGTCCGTAACTGCAACAAACTGCATGCGTATACCTCCTTTGAACGCGCATGCGGCGGGAACGATACGCTCCGCCGCCTGCATGGGTTCATTTTACGCGCGCGGAGACCGCCGGTCAATCTACCCGTTGCGCCGGACCGCCCTACCGTGCGCGCTCCGCGCAATAGAGCCCATGAGTTCCGCTCTACCGCGGGTAGAATCGACGGAACACGGGAAATTCTATACTAAAAAGAACGATATAACGCGCAAATCGGCGTCCCGCCTTGCAAAGATGCGCGATCGTTGCTATACTGAAACAAAGAAACCGCCGGAGGGATCAAGTGGATCGGAACGTCAAAGTCAGCATCATCGTGCCCGTGTACAACACGGAGGCGTATCTTCCCGCGTGCGTCGAAAGCCTTCAAAAGCAGACGCACGAAGCGCTCGAGCTCCTTTTCATAGACGACGGCTCGACCGACGGGAGCTCCGCGCTGCT
The DNA here is from genome assembly GCA_946411635.1 of uncultured Clostridia bacterium. Taxonomy (GTDB): domain Bacteria; phylum Bacillota; class Clostridia; order Christensenellales; family CAG-138; genus UBA3792. Next base: position 77,478 of record CAMKES010000003.1, read on the forward strand.
CGACGCGTACGCGAAGGACGATCCGCGCATCCGCGTGATCCGCAAGGCGAACGGCGGCGTGTCCGCGGCGCGCAACGACGGGATCGAAGCGGCGACGGGGGACTTCATCGGCTTCGTCGATTCGGACGATACCGCAGAGCCCGCGTTCGTCGAAACGCTGCTTGCGGCGTTTTCCGATCATCCGGAGATCGGCGTTTCGATCTCGAACCGCTTCATCCACGGGCATCCGAACGGTCGTGAGACCGGCGGCACGGCGGGGGCGGGCGGCGTGCTCTCTCCGCGCGAGGCGATCCGGTGCGCCGTTTCGATCGGCAAAAGCTTCGAGGGGTATCTCTGGAACAAGCTGTTCCGCGCGGAGCTCTTCCGCGAACACGGCTTCCGGCTCGATCCGTCCGTCAGCATCTGCGAGGACCTGCTTTTGTGCGTTCAGATCTTTGCCTCGGGGCAGAGCGCGTACTATAACCCCGCGCCGCTCTATCACTATCTGTACCGCGAGACCGGCGCGCTGCGCACCTTTGATGAAAAGCGCCTCAGTGAGTACGCCGCGCGCGAACGCGTCGAAGCGATCGCCGCGCCGTTCGGGGAGGACGTGCTGGCGGCCGCGCGGCTTTCGCACGTCAAGTCCGCGCTGAACGTGCTCGCCGCCGCGAAGCAGGCGAAAAACCGTCCGCTCGCAAAGGACATGAAGGCGCGTATCGACGCGCGCATGAAGCCGCTTCTGAAGGAAAAATCGCTGCCGCGCGCGGAGCGCGTCAAGCTGCTCGTCCGCCGCGCCGCGCCGGTTTTGAGCCTTCGCGTCTTCCATCGGCTTTCGAAATAAAAAAGCCGCCCGAAGGCGGCAAAAACGCGGCAATGATCCCCGGGATCATTCGCCATACAGGGATCGAAGCGTCATCATCGTGTGCTCCGCAAGGGGATAGCGCAGCGGATTGATCAGATGATGGGAGCTGTCCTTCGACATTTCCGCGTGGCTCAGATTGAAATAGTTCCATTCCTCGACCGGTCTGTTGTCGTCCCAGTAACAATCGAATTCATACCACTGCCCGTCAAGCTCGATCATGTTCCACATATGATCTTTCGAGGAGCAGCTGATCGTGTTCAGCCCGGCCATCCGCATCAGGAGCGTCGCGGCCTGAGAGAAATCGGTACAGACGCCTCTTCCGTTGATCAGCACCTCATATCCGTCCGGCTCCATCGGCAGGTACGGGATCGACGGGTCCGTCGTGTCCGCCAGCTCGTGGAGCTTCACGCAGACGGCGACCTGCTTTTGAAGATCCGTCATGCCGGGCTCGATCGTCCCGGCAAGGATCTCCTTTGCCCGTTCCCGCACCGCGTACGCGTGCTCGATGTCCCAATCGAGCGCCGCGACGAGGGCGGCGTTGTCCGCGATGCTCTCCCAATCGAGGATCGGATTGTTGTTCAGGATCACGTGTTCCGGGTTTTCGAGCGTGCGAAGCGGCGCGACGGAGGCGACGTAATTGTAGCTGAAGTTCAGATCCGACACGCGCGCAAGCTTCGCGACGGGGGACAGATCGGTGATGCAGCCGTCCCACACCCACAGGAGCGTGAGGTTTTCAAGCCCGGAAAGGTCCGGAATCTCAGAGACCGGGCAGTGTCCGATATTGATCTCGGCCAGCGAAGGCACGGAAGCGAGCGGGCTGAGGTCGCTGATATACCCGTACGACACGTAGATGCTCGTGAGATTCGTGAAGTATTCAACGCCCTGCAGGGAGGTGATCTCCGTGTCTTCGATCTCGAGACGGGTCACCTCTTTACAGCGTTCTTCGGTGAGCGCCTCGTCCGGTCCGAGACCCAGGACCGTGCGGGCGGCGTCGCTGAGATGCCGCTCGATCCTGCCGTCGGGCGACAGCGGATCGGTCTCGAGCGGCGGGACCGCAGGGTATTCGGATACGGGCTCCTCCGCGGGCAGATACCGTCCGGAAAACGCGTCGTCATGATCCCCGTTGATCGTGAAATCGGCGGTCACCGCATCGGCGCTGCCGGAAAGCGTGATCTGCACGTAATCCTCGCTGCAGACCGCGCGGAATCCGGAGTCGTCCTTCTCGAGCGCGGCCGAATACACCGGATGGATCGCGCGCCCGTAGGGATACACCCAGATGAGACGGAAATACAGCGTGCCGTCCGTTTCGAACAGCTCCAGAAGGTAGGAAGTCGCGTCGAGCACCGGCTCTTCGAGCTTCTTCTCATACACCCCGCAAATCGCCTGCGCCTCGGGCTCCGGCGTCTGCGGCACGGGCGTCACAGCGGGCTCGGGCGTCTGCGGCACGGGCGTCACAGCGGGCTCGGGTGTCTGCGGCACGGGGGTCACTGCGGGCTCCGGCGCAGCACCGCAGCCGATCGGACCGCTCGCGAGCAGTACGGCGAAAACAAGGACCGCGCAAGCCCTTCCGAGCGCCGTGTATGGGGTTCTGTTTCTCCGCATGGAACGATCTCCTGTTTTTCCGATTTGTACGCCCGCCAGCGGGCGGTCCCGTTATCCGTTCAGCAGTTGTTTCCGCGCCCTCCAGTCGGGCATGTACCGGTCGAGCAGCGCTTTGAACGCCGGACCGTGTCCGCGTTCCTTCAGGTGCGCGAGCTCGTGCAGGATCACGTATTCGAGGCAGGAAGCGGGAAAGTGCACGAGCCGCAGATTCAGCGTGATCTTTCCGGTCCCCGGATTGCAGCTGCCCCAGCGCGAGGTCATGTCGCGCACCGTCCACGCCGACGGCGCGAGCCCCGTGCGTGCCGACCACGGCGGCAGGTCCCGTTCGATCTCCGCCTTCAGCCGTTCCCTGAGCCATCCGTCCAGCAGCGCTTTGCGCTTTTCCGGCGTCGATTCGCCCCGGAGCGAAAGCACGATGCGGCCGCCGTCCGAAAAGACGCGGCTCTTTTTTTGTCCTTCCGTCACGAGCAGCGGGTACGGAACGCCGAACACGCGCACCGTTTCGCCCGTATCGAAGGACCGCGGCTCGTCCTGATGCGCTTCGCGGATGCGTTCCGCGTGCGTGCGGATCCAGTCGGCTTTTTCGGCGAGGAACGCGCGGATGAACGTTTCCGGCGTCCGTTTCGGCGCGGAAACGCGCACCGTTCCGTCCGGCGGCAGGATCGTGACGCGCAGGTTCTTTACGCTTTTGCGGACGAGGACCGCTTCGATCCCGGCGACCGCGATCGTCTTTTCGGCGCGCATCTTATGCACCGGCGCCGACGCGGATCGTTGCTTCATAGTGAAACCCTCCCGGATTCGATGTGCCCGGGATCAGCGGTCCGAATGGATCCTGCCGAGCAGTTCCGTCATGCGCGCTGCGTCCTCCTGGGACGGCGACTCGTTCAGCTGATAGCGGGCGCGTTCGTAATATGCCGTGAACGCGGCAAGGTCCGCTTCGTCGGCGCGCAGCATGGTTTCCGCGCGCGTCCGGATCTCGCCGCAGGTGCTCGTCTGATAGAACTGCGCCGCGTTGACGTCGGGCTTTCGTTTTTTGGAACGGCGGTCAAACCATTTCATAAAGGTCGCGGCGCGTTCGTTGGCGATGCCCTCATCCTTGACGTGCAGATAGGAATACGAGGCGGAATACTCGGGCAGGGTGACCATGCGGGAGCGCATCCAGGAATACCCGCTGCCGCTCATTTCGCCCCAGACGTGCGGATCGACGGACGCGTCGTCCTCCTCCGCCGTGCGCGTTCGCTGCGCGGTCGTTTTTCGCAGCTGTTTCAGAAAACTGGCGTACAGATACCGCATGCGCCTGCGCGGATCGGCGCTGTGCTTCGCGGGCTTCGCTTCCTTTTTCGGCGTCTCGGTTTCCGGCAGCGCCTCGCGGCTTTCGTTCGGATAGCTGCGTTCGTACCGTTTCCAGCGGCGCAGCGCCTTGAGCAGGAAGTACGCCGCCAGGGTCACGACGATCGCGATGATGACCAGAAAGAGGAGCGTTTTCAGGAGCGTGTCCGTGCGCAGCCCGGCGGGCGGGGGCGTGCCGTTCTGCGGCGAGCCGGATCCGTCGGACACGTCCCCGATCGGAACGACGGGACCGGCGGTCGTTCCCGGCGCGGTCGTGGCAGCGGGAATGAACCCCTGCGAATGGCCGCCCGGCTTCGTGGCTTCGGTGACCGCGCGTTCCGTCAGTCCGGCAAGCAGCCGCGCAAACGGCGCAAGGACGTTGTTCAGCAGGTACTCCCAAAGCGGCTTCAGAAGCGGCAGGACGACGAACGCAACGCTGACGGTGCCGAAGAAAAGCAGCGCGTCGCGCAGCTGGCGGCGCTGGAACGACCGCTCGTCGGAGGCGCCGTTCTGCGCGCGAAGTCCGCGCAGGCACAGAACGCCCGTCGCCAGCAGAACGATGGCATAGGGAATGATGTCGTGCAGCGCGAGCCGCACGCGTTCGGGATCCAGAACGGCCGCGTAGCTGAGGGAGTTGCTGACCCTGCGCATCGTCGTCGCCGACACGACGAAATAGAGGACCAGACAGAACACGATGATCGTGATGAGGCTGAACCGCGCCTTGAAATTGTTGTTCGTGGTGTTGTGGCGAAGCAGCGCGAGCAGGATCGCGGCGGCCGCGACGGAAACGCCGTAGGAAATGAAGTGGAAAAGCGGACAGCGCGTCAGAAGGATCGGCAGGAAGCCGAGCAGCGCCGCGCCGAGCCCGAGCAGCAGAAAGAGCCGTTCCCGGCCGCGGATCGACGGGACCGCCTGCGGCAGAAGACAGACCAGAAGCCCGCCGAGCAGGCAGGAGAACGACAAAAAGGGCACGTGCACGCCCGTGGCGACGGTCGTGATCAGCGTCAGCAGCATGCTGACGAGCGACGTCGCGTATGCGGTGCGGAAAAATCGCGTCATACCGCCGGCCTCCCTTCTTCGGCCTGCGCGTCCGGGTCTGCGAACAGCGTCAGAAGCCGTGCGCCCGGAAGCGCGCGCGCCTTCTGCAGCGCGCGGTCGACCTTCGCGTCGCGCCGGGTCGAGAGAAAGACGATCACCTCGCGCCGGACGGCGCTGAGGATCGCCGTGCGCATCAGCTCTTCGACGGAACAGACGCTGCCGCGCTTTGCGGCGCCCAGGGCAAAGAGGATCCTGCCGTAGGAGCCGTCCGTTCCGGTGCCGCCGGCAAAGCTCGATATGCCGCTCGAAATGATCGCGTTCGTCATCAGCCGGTAGCCGATCTGACGCTGCTCAAGCACGTCGCACGCGGTGCGCGTCAGAGAAAAGAGGTATTCGAGCTGCGCGCCGAACCGGTCGAAATCCCCGTGGTATTCCGTGTCGAGCACGATCAGCACGGACTGCGCCCAGACCGGGTCGAACTGCTTGACGATCAGCTCGTTGCGGACGGCGCTCTGCGTCCAGCTGATCTGCCGCATCGGCTCTCGGCCGGTGTATTCGCGGTAGCCGCGCACGGAGATCGGGTCCTCCAGAAACTGCTTTTTCAGGGCGATCTCGTCGATCTCGTTGGTGAACGCCTGCAGAACGCCGGCGTCCTCCAGCTTCGGCGGATAGATGACGATGCGGTGCTCGTTTTCGATCCGGTAGTCGTTTTCCCGGAAGCCGAGAAAATCGCCGGCGTGGAAATCGGCGTACTGGAACGCGTATTCGCCGCGTTCGCCGATGGACGCGCGGAGGGACCGCCGGATCTGCTGCCGCTTGCGCAGAACGACCGTACTGCAGTAGATGCGGTGCTCCTCCGACAGATTTTTGACGTTGAACTGCTCCGATTCGAGCACGTTGAGATTGCGCGGAAAATGTTCGTCAATGCGGATCGCGGGCGTCCGGAAGCGCGAGTGGTTCTGCACCGTGCTGAACACAAGGAACTCGGCCCCCGGTTCGCAGGAGCGGACCGACGGCTTGCATTCGTACCGTATGTTCGCGGAGTCCGACGCGCTGCGGACGAAGATCCGCTGCAGCACCAGCGCCACAAGGATGACGATCACAAACAGAGGAAACATGGGCGAAACACCGCGATCATTCTTCGGTCGGGACGGGGATCTCCTCCAGCATTTCGCGGAACAGAAGCGCCGCTTCCTCGCTGCCGACGGCGGTGCGGTAATACAGCCGGTGCGCGAGCACGTACGGCGCGAGCGTTTTGACGTCGTCCGGCGTTACGAACGCGCGGCCGCGGAACGCGGCCAGGGCGCGCGCGGTCCGGCACAGCGCGATGGTTCCGCGGGGCGACGCGCCGATCGTAAACCGGTCGTCGCGGCGCGTTTTTTCGATCACGTCCATCACGTAGTTCGTGACCGGCTCGCTGATCTCGATCCCGTCGAGCTTTGCGCGGAGCGAAAGCGTTTCCTCCGCGGAAACGACCGGACGGAGCGCCGCGATCAGATCGGCCGTATCCCCCCGGAGGGCGACGGACGTCTCTTCCCCGCGGGACATGTAGCCGAGCTTCAGCCGCATCATAAAGCGGTCCATCTGCGCTTCGGGCAGCGGGAACGTGCCGTACGACTCGATCGGGTTCTGCGTGGCGGCGACCATGAACACGGGACTGAGCGCCCGGCTGACGCCGTCGACGGAGACCTGACCCTCCGCCATCGCTTCGAGAAGACTGGACTGCGTGCGCGGCGTCGCGCGGTTGATCTCGTCGGCAAGCACCATGTCCGCAAAGACGGGGCCGGGCCGGAACTCGAATTCGCCGGTCTTCATGTTGTAGAAATTGATGCCGGTCACGTCGCTCGGCATGACGTCGGGCGTGAACTGGATGCGCCGGAAACTGCCTCCGCACGCCTTGCTGAACGCGCGGAACAGCATGGTCTTGCCGGTTCCGGGAACGTCCTCCAGAAGAACGTGCCCGCCGCAAAGGTAACAGACCGCGATCCGTTCGATCTCCTGTTCTTTTCCGACGATCACTTGGGAAACCGCGCCGACCAGACGGTCGCGATACGAGACGAAATCCTGTGTTGTCATGATGCCTCCGTTGTTCGATAGGATGGATGGGAATCGCGTCCCCGCCCGGGAACGCGAAACGGCGTTCGTTCCGCGATCCGTTTCCGGATCATTTTTTGGGAACGGGCAGCGCTTCGTCCGCGGCGAGGTTGACCCGGATCACCGGACGGACGGCGTTGCCGCGTTCCAGGACGTTGTATCCGACGCGAATGATCTCGCCGGACGTTCCGATGCAGCCGAAGCGGGTCGCTGCGTAGTCGGCGGACGGATCGACAATGGGGACGATCACGCTGTCGTCGCCCGGCGTTCGCAGCCACCAGATGCAGGTGCCGCCGATGCTGCTCCGGTACGCGCCGTACTCGATCGCGAACTGCGTGGCGGTGCATTTCCGCGCCTCGTCGGAGGAGAAGTAGCGCATCGCCTCGTCCGCGCTCAGCAGGAACACTCGGTCCGTCGTGGTCCGCGAATCCTGCGAGCCGTCCGCGCTGCCGCCGTTCCAGACCCTCGAGCGGGTGATCATCCGGACCTCGCCCGGATCGAACGCCGTCTGCAGGAACGAGTCGTTCAGCCATTCGCGCATCAGGCTCGTTTCCCACGTCGCGGGAACGTTGTCCTGGTAAAAACTGTAGGGCATGAACGGAAGACAATCCAGCGCGTATCTGCTGATCAGAAGCAGGCTGTCTCCCTGCCGGTCGAGCACGATCCATTCGATGGGGCTCTTTTCGTCGGACCGGATGTGCCCCTGCGGATAGGAACCGAACAGAACGGTCGAACCGACCTCCGCGTCCCGCAGCCGTTCCTTCGCGATGCGGGCGACATGCTCGCTGCTGTCCTTATACGCCATTCCGTGCAGCGTGCGGTATGCGTCGTCGTATTCGCCGGCTTCGATCTGCGCGACGGCGCGGCGGTACCGGATCTCCGGCACGGCGTATTTTCGGAACAGAAACACGCCGACGGCGCACAGCGCGGCCGCCGCCGCCGTGATGAGCGCGATGCGAATGATGCGCTTTTTGCGCAGCTTCGCCTTCCGTTCCGCCTCTCTTGCGGCGCGGATGGCTTCCTCGCGGTCCTCTTTTTCCTTCTGCCGGATCTCCTCGATCCGGCGGGTCGCCTGTTCGATCCGCTCGTCAACGTCCCGGTAGCCGGAGATCCGCTGAAAGATCGCGATCGCCTTTTGCTGACTGCGCACGTTCGCGTTGGCGGCCGCCTTGTCGGCCTCCGCGTAAACGGCGTCCTTCCACGCGTTCTGTTTTTTTTCGTCGCACACCGCCTTCTGTTCGTCGGCGTCCCGGTACCCGGGGATGCGCGCAAGCTCGTCGGACGCTTCCGAATACAGCTTTCCCTGGATCAGAAGCATCGCGTTCTGATAGATCCGCTCGCTGGCGGCTTCGTTTCTTTCTTCCGTCGTCATCATTCGTTCCTCCGCGGATTTGTCTTATAACCTCTCTGAAGTTTATCCGAAGGCAAACCGGTCTGTCAATTTGTTTCTTCCGGCCGCGCGGCGCGGGATCCGTCCTTTCGGTTATTTATGGTACGCCTCATGCGCGCGGATCTTAAAGCCGCGGTAGAGCTGTTCCAGCAGCAAAAGCCTTGCGATGCGGTGCGGAAACGTCATTTTCGAGAACGAGAGCCTTGCGTTCGCGCGGGCGTACACCTCGTCGGAAAGTCCCAAGGACCCTCCGATCACGAACGTCAGCGGCCGCGCTTCGGTCTCACGTTCCGCAAGGTACGCCGCGAACGCTTCGGAGGTCATCTGGCTTCCGTCGATCGCGAGCGCGACGACGAAGTCCTTCGGCCCGATCGCCTTCAGGATGCGCCGGCCTTCCTTTTCCTTCACGATCGCCTCGTCGGCGGGATGCAGGGATTCCGGCGCTTTCTCATCGGGGACCTCGACGATCTCAAGCTCGCAGAAGCGCGAAAGCCGCTTCTGAAACTCGGCGCACGCGTCCGTAAAGAACGCTTCCTTCAGTTTTCCCACACAGCAGATCCGGATCTTCATAGCACTTCAAAAATGCCCGTCGGCTCCTCGCGCTCGGCGATCGCAAGCCGCACGCCGTCGGCGACGCCCGCCTCCTCGAGCACGGAGCGCACCGCGACCATCGCGAGCTCGGGATAGTTGTTTTCCCGGCTGAGATGTCCGAGGATCACGTTTTTCACGCCGCTTTCGCAGAGCTTCACGAGCGCCCGTCCGCAGTCCTCGTTGTTCATGTGTCCGCTGCCGGAGAGGATGCGCTTCTTGAGCAGGTAGGGATAGCTGCCCGCCATGAGCATGTCGACGTCGTGATTCGCCTCGAAGAGCAGCAGATCGCAGCCGGACAGGATCGAGAGAATGCGCGCGTCGACGTGTCCGAGGTCCGTGCAGACGCCGACCTTCCTGCCCGCGGCCGTCACGGTGAAGCCCACGCAGTGGACCGCGTCGTGCGGCACGGAAAACGGCAGCACGCGCGCGCCCGCGAGATAAAAATCGCGGTCGGACTCGAACACGCAGACGTTCTTCGGCGCGACGCCGGACATCGACGGCTTCAGCACGGCCCAGGTGTCCGCGTTCGCGTAGACCGGCAGGTCGTACGTTTTGGACAGCACGTTCACGCCGCGCACGTGGTCGACGTGCTCGTGCGTGACGAGGATCGCGGAAAGCGTACGGGGGTCGACGCCGATCTTCCCGAGAAGCCCGGTGATGCGCTTGCACGAAAGACCCGCGTCGATCAGAAGCCGCGCGTTTCCCGCTTCGATATAGGTTGCGTTCCCGGAGGAACCGCTGCACAACGGACAGAGTTTCATACGTCCTCCCAAACCAACAGTATACCACAGCTTTTCGCGGCGGGAAAGGTTTTTATTGCGTTCCGCCGAAAGCCGTGGTATACTCATCGCATGATCGTTGAGGAACTGGCGCTTGCCAAACTGAATCTGACGCTCGGCGTGCTCTATAAGCGCGAGGACGGCTATCACGCGCTCGACACCGTGATGCAGACGGTGTCGCTGTTCGACCGCGTTTTCGTGGAGAAATCGCATGCCGTCGAGATCCGCGTGACCGGCATGACCCTGCCTGAAAACAACACCATGACGAAGGCCGCGAAGCTCTATAAAGAGGCGACCGGCTGCGGCGCGCTCGTGCGCTGTGAAAAGCGCATCCCCGCCGAGGCGGGCATGGGCGGCGGCAGCGCGGACGCGGCGGCGGTGCTCAGGGGGCTGCAGCGGCTGCATCGCATGGCGGACGACCGCACGCTCAGAGAGATCGCGCTGAAGGTCGGCGCGGACGTGCCGTTCTGTTTGGTCGGCGGCACCTGCCGCTGCGAGGGCGTGGGCGAGATCCTGACGCCGTTTGCGCTCGGCAGACGCCTCTGGTTCGTGATCGCAAAGCCGAAGGACGGCGTTTCGACGCGCGAGCTGTTTTCCCGTCTTCCGCTGCCGCGGCCGCGGGTCAGAACGCTTTCCGCCGTCGCCGCGCTTGCAAAGGGCGATCTCAACGCGCTCGCGCCGCTGATGCAGAACGTGCTCGAGCCCGCCGCGATCGAGTTGGTGCCGGAGATCGGCATTCTGAAACAAAAGCTTCTGGACGCGGGCGCGATCGCTGCGCAGATGACCGGCAGCGGATCCGCCGTGTTCGGGCTGTTCGGGACCGAGGACGCGGCAAAGGCGGCGCTGCCCGCCGTATCCGACGCCGCGTTTTCGACTGTGTGTCATTCCCTGTGAAACCGCAATGAAAGATCTGAACATTCGCCGTCTTGCCACGGCAGGCGTGCTTGCGGCCGCCGTCTTCCTGATGACCGCATTTTTCCGGATCCCGATCGGGGCCGGATATCTGAACTTCGGCGACGTCGGCGTCTTCTTCGCCGCGATGACGCTGCCGTGGGGCTATGCCGCGCTGTGCGCCGGGATCGGCTCGGCGCTGGCGGACCTGTACGGCTACCCGGCGTATACGCCGGTGACGCTGCTCGTCAAGGCGGCGGCGGCGCTGACGTTTGCGCTGCTCTGGCGCAGGCTGCCCGGCAGGCTCAGGTATCTCGCGTTTCTTTCGGTGCTGCTCATTCCCGCGGGCTATTTCGTGTTCGAACGGTTCGCCGCGGGCGCGTTTGCGTGGGCGGATCTGCCCTGGAATCTGCTGCAGTCCGTCGTCGGCGCGGCGCTCGCGTTTCTCATCGAGCGGCTCACGGAAGGACGGCTTACCCTGTAACCGCGCGGGTTCTACCCGCAGTAGAGCCGCATTCTCCGTTCCGTGGACGGCAAGCCCCGCCGAATAGAGTGACATTGACAAACCTCCGTGCTACGATCATCCCAGATTCACATCGCAGTACGGAGGTTTTTTTGATGCGTATTCGTATTTCCGCAGACAGCACCTGCGATCTGAGCCCCGAACTCATCGAGCGGTACGGCGTGGCGATCACGCCGCTGTACATCCGTCTCGGCGACAAAGACCTCAGGGACTCGATCGAGGTCACGCGCGAGGATATTTTCCGTTACGTCGAACAGACCAGGAAGATCCCGAAGACCGCCGCGGTCAACGTCGGCGATTACGCCGCGTTCTTCAACCGGACGAAGGAGGAGGGGTACGACGGCGTCGTGCACTTCACGATCTCGTCCGACATGTCGAGCTGTTACCAGAACGCCCGCCTTGCCGCCGAGGGCTTCGAGAACGTGTTCATCGTCGATTCGCGCACGCTGTCGACGGGCATCGGACACCTCGTGCTCGACGCGTGCGAGCTGCGCGACGAGGGAAAGAGCGCAGAGGAGATCTTCGAGATCGTCGAACAGCGCAAGGAAAAGCTCGATGTCAGCTTCGTGCTGGACACGCTGCGCTACCTCGCGCTCGGCGGCCGCTGCAATTCGCTGCTGGCGTTCGGCGCGAACCTTCTGAACATCAAGCCGTCGATCCAGGTGCGCGCGGGCGTCATGGGCGTCGACAAAAAATACCGCTGCTCGTTCGAGCGCGCCGTCGTGCGCTACGTGAACGACAAGCTCGCGGATCACGATTCGCTGAACCTCAGGCGCATCTTCATCACCGACTCCGGCGTCAACGACGAGGTGTTCAACGCGGTGAAGGACGCGGTCCTCAAAAACGCGCCGTTCGCGGAGGTGCATCATACCCGCGCGGGCTGCACGGTCAGTTCGCACTGCGGGCCGAACTGCATCGGCATTCTGTTCTACCGGAACTGACGGTCATACAAAAACGCCTCTGCATTCCGCAGAGGCTTTTTTCTTACCCGATGATCTTTCGAAGCTGCTTTTCGCCCGCGTGGGGGAGGAGCGCCGAAAGATGTTCGAGAATGCGCTCGCGCGATTCGTCGGGGGAGCGGCGGCACGCCGCTTCGAGGAAGCGCTCGCCGAACTGCGTCTCGGGCGTGGTGTACAGCGCGACGCCCCAGCCGTATTCCTTTCCGGTCCGGTCCACGCGGTAGGCAAAGTCCGCGATGCACAGATACGTCTGCATCTGCAGCCGCGTCACGACCGAATCGAAGCCGGTGCTGCCGCCTTTGCGGAAATTGCACTGATACTTGAGATGCGGCGTCAGGATCGCGCCGAACGTGCGCACGGCGTCATAGACCGCCTTGTCCTTATAGAACACGCCGCCCGCCTCGTACGCTTCGTCGAGGTCCATGCCGTTTCGCCGCGCGTTGCAGAAATCGGGCAGCCATTCGAGGCTCACGTAGCCCGCCTTCTTCTGAAAAAACTTGCCGTACGCGCACGTGCCGGTCTGAATGACCGGTCCCTTCCAGTCCCAAACGGGCCAGTCGTCGCGCCCGTCGACCGAGCCGTTGTACCAGAGCTCGCGCGGCGTATGCTCCTCGATCGAGAAGCCCGGGATCTCATTCCCGAAAAACGGCAGAAATCCGTACGCGCGGATCCTGTCGACGAGGTCTTGCTGCGAGCGGATCCAATCATTCATAGCGTTTCTCCGATCCTCCATTCTCCGGTCGATACGAGCACCGCCTTGCCCCGCAGCGCGATGCGCCCGTTTCCGAGCGGTTCGCATTCGAGCTCGCCGCCGCGCGCCGACGCCTGATACGCGCGGATGATCTTCTTTCCGAGCGTCTTCGCCCAGTAATCCGCGATCTGGCAGTGCGCCGACCCGCAGACCGGATCCTCCGGCACCGCGGTCTCCGGCGTGAAGCTCCGCGAAACGCAGTCGGCGTCCCGCCCCCGCGCCGTCGCGTTCCAGATGCGTCCGGGAAGCTGCTTCAGCAATTCGTAATCGGGCGCAAGATTCCGCACGACGTCTTCGTTTTCAAACACGCAGTTGAGATCGAGCCCTAAAACCGCCTTTTCCGGACGCGCGCCGAACGCGGCTTCCATCGCGTCGGTCACGGGGATCTCGGTAAGCGCATAGGTCGGGAAATCCAGCTCGAACCGATCGCCTCTGCGCTTCACCGAAAGATCGCCGCTCAACGACGTATAGCGGATCTCGTCCGCGTCCGGCTCGTAAAACGTGAACAGCACGAACGACGCCGCGAGCGTCGCATGCCCGCACAGCTCCTCCTCCATGCTCGGCGTGAACCAGCGGATGCGGTACCGTTCGCCTTCCTTCACGACGAACGCCGTCTCGGCAAGGTTGTTCTCCGCCGCGATCGCCTGCATGGTCTCATCCGGGATCCACCGGTCCATGACGAGAACCGCGGCGGGATTTCCGTGGAACGGCTTGTCCGTAAACGCGTCGACGACGTATTGCTTCATAGGCGTTTTTCCTTTCATAAGGGAAAGCCTCTCGCCACCCAAAAGCCTTCTCCTTGAGGAGAAGGTGCCGCAGCGTGAGCGAAGGCGGATGAGGTGTATCGCAGAAAAATTAACACCTCATCAGTCAACTGCGTTGACAGCTTCCCCTCAAGGGGAAGCCACTTTCGTGTCACAACGGCTTCTTCGCCGGCAGCCCCGCCTTGCGCGGGTAGGTCGACGGAGTTGGTGCGTTTTTGGTACAGATAACCAGCGTGCGCGCGCCGTAGTCCGACGCGACCGGAACGGTTTCCGCCGAGCCGTGCAGAAGATGCAGCGCGTTCTTCGCGGTTTTGAGTTCCTCCGAAACGTCGCCCTTGTAGCAGTACGCCTTGCCGCCGACCTTCAGAAGCGGCACGGTGAGCTCCAGAAGGACCGGCAACGAAGCGACCGCGCGCGAGACCGTCGCGTCGAACCGTCCGCGGTATTTCGGATCGCGCCCGAAATCCTCCGCGCGCGCGTGGACGATCTCCGCCGAAAGCCCCAGCGTTTTCAGCACTTCTTCCAGGAACGTGAGCCGCTTTTGCAGAGAATCGACGAGCGTGATCGTTAAGGTCGGGTTCATGATCAGCAGCGGGATCGCGGGAAACCCCGCGCCCGTGCCCACGTCCGCGACCTTCGCGCCGTCCGGAAGGTACGGCAGCGCCGCCAGCGAGTCGTAAAAGTGCTTTTTCACAACCTCCGCGGGCTCTGTGATCGCGGTCAGGTTCATCTTTTCGTTCCATTCGATCAGCAGGTCGTAGTATGCGATAAATTTGTCGCATGCTTCGTCCGTGAGATTCGGGATCGTTTGTTTCAGCAAATCACGCATGGGGAAGACCTCTCTTCAGATACACCAGCAGCACGCCGACGTCCGCGGGGGAGACGCCGGAGATGCGCGACGCCTGTCCGAGGTTTTCGGGGCGCTGCGCGTTGAGCTTCTGCCGCGCTTCGAGCCGCAGCCCGTCGAGCTTCGCGTAGTCCAGTTCCTTCGGCAGCGGCAGCTCCTCCATCGCGCGGAAGCGCCGCACCTGCTCGGTCTGTTTTTCGATATAGCCGTCGTAATGCGCCGTGACCTCGATCTGCTCCTCGACGGCGGGGTCGAGCGGTTCGAGACAGTCATAGAGCCGCAGAAGGTCGGTATAGCGCACGTTCGGACGCTTCAGAAGGTCGAAGAGCTTCGCACCGGAGGCGGGAACGCTCTCGCCGATCGATTCGAGATACACGCGCAGCGCGTCGCCCGGCGGCACGTGCGTGCCGAGCCGCTCCATCGCCCTTGCGATGCCCTCCCGCTTGCGCTGCAGGACCGCATAGCGCTCGTCGGTGATCAGCCCCAGCCGCCTTGCGCGCTCGGTGAGCCGCAGATCGGCGTTGTCCTGCCTGAGAAGCAGGCGGTATTCGCACCGGCTCGTCATCATGCGGTACGGCTCGGGCGTGCCCTTGGTGGCAAGATCGTCGACGAGCACGCCGGTGTACGCGTCGCTCCGGCCGAGGAAGAACGGCTCCTCGCCCTTTACGAACAGCGCGGCGTTCACGCCGGCGTAAAAGCCCTGCGCGGCGGCCTCCTCATAGCCGCTCGAACCGTTCACCTGACCCGCGGTGAACAGACCGGGGATCTCTTTGACCATCAGCGAGAGGTTCAGCACGTTCGGCACGAGGCAGTCGTATTCGATCGCGTAGCCGAGCCGCATCACCTCGCAGTGCGTAAGACCCGGCATGGTGTGCAGCATGTCGACCTGCACGTCGGCGGGCAGCGAGGTGCTCATGCCCTGCACGTACATCTCCTCGGTCGTGCGTCCCTCCGGCTCGATGAAGATCTGATGCCGGTCGTGGTCGGGGAAGCGCACGATCTTGTCCTCGATCGACGGGCAGTAGCGCGTGCCGGTCGCGTGGATGCGGCCCGCGTACATCGGCGAGCGATCGAGGTTTCTGAGGATGATGTCGTGCGTCTGCTGATTCGTATAGGTAAGATAACACGGGTCCTGCTTTAGGTGCAGCCGCCCGTTCAAAAACGAGAACGCGGGCGTGGGCTCGTCGCCGCGCTGGATCTCCATTTCGTCGAGATCGAGAGAGCTTTTGCGCACGCGGGCGGGCGTGCCGGTCTTGAACCGCTGCAGCGGGATGCCGAGGGCTTTGAGCGCGTCGGACAGGCCTTCGCTGCGCATCATGCCGCAGGGACCGGAAAGGCGCGACCATTCGCCGATCAGGATCCGGCTCTTGAGATAGACGCCGCTGCACAGCACGACGGCGCGGCAGCCGTAAACGAAGCCCTCGTCGGTCTTCACGCCGGAGACGCGCCCGTTTTCCGTCAGGATCTCCGTGACCTCGCCCTGCACGATCGTGAGGCGTTCCTGCGTTTCGAGGGCGCGCTTCATGCGCTCGTGATAGCGGCGCTTGTCCATCTGCGCGCGCAGCGAGTGCACCGCGGGACCCTTCGAGGTGTTCAGCATGCGCATCTGGATCAGCGTGTCGTCCGCGGCAAGGCCCATTTCGCCGCCCATCGCGTCGACCTCGCGCACGAGGTGTCCCTTTCCGGTGCCGCCGATCGCGGGATTGCACGGCATCATGCCGATGCTGTCGAGGTTGAGCGTCAGAAGGAGCGTTTTGAGGCCCATGCGCGAACAGGCCAGCGCGGCTTCGATGCCCGCGTGCCCCGCGCCGATGACGATGACGGAAAAGTCCTGCCGCTCCATGTCCGGTTCCTTTCGTGTGGATTCGTGCGTTCAGTATACCATATTCGGGCGATTTTGTACAACGGGTAGTGGAAATTTCCGCAAAACTCTGCTATACTGATACACACAGGAGGATCGGACTATGGGTAAAATGCGATTGATCAGGGACGCCTACGGCACGACCGAGGGGTTCTGCCTCGTAAAGAGCGCGGCTGTGCGCACCGACGTGAAGGGAACGGAGTACCTCGACATGGTGCTTGCCGATTCCGAGGGCGAGTGCGTTGCGAAGCTTTGGAACTATTCGCGCATCACGCACGGCGAGTACGACGCGAACGACGTCGTCAAGGTGCGCGGCGCGGTGCAGGTGTGGAAGGACACCGAGCAGTTCAAGATCGACCGGATCCGCAAGGCGACGGAGGACGACGACGTGGATCTGTCCGGGATCATCCCGACCGCGCCGTTCGATCCGCAGGCGATGTACGACGAGCTGTACGAGACCGCCGGGAAGTTCGCCGACGAGGATCTCAGGCGCATCGTGCAGTATCTGCTCCGCGAAAACCGCGAACAGCTTCTGATCTATCCCGCGGGCGTCAAGCTCCACCACGCCACGCGCGGCGGGCTTCTGCATCACACCTGCGCGGTGCTGCATCTCGCGCAGCAGATCGCCGCGCTGTATCCGGACCTGCATAAGGACCTGCTCTTTGCGGGCGCGATCCTGCACGACATCGGCAAGCTCCGCGAGCTCGACGCGGACACGCTCGGCATCGCGGGCGCGTACACGAACGAGGGACAGCTTCTGGGTCATATCAACGTCGGCATGGCGATGGTCGCCGCCGCGGCGGAGATCACAATGATCGCGCCGCGGACCGCGATGCTTCTGGAGCATATGATCCTGTCGCATCACGGCAAGCCGGAGTTCGGCAGTCCGCGGCTTCCGATGTTCCCGGAGGCGGAGGTGCTTTCCGTCTGCGACCTTCTGGACAGCAAGCTGTACGAAATGGACGCCGCGCTGGACGGCGTGGCGAAGGACGGCTTTTCCGAGCGGCAGTGGGCGCTCGACAACCGCCAGCTTTACCGGATCGACTGAGCGGACGGGAGCATCCCGCCGATGAAAAAAAGGACGCGGAACATCCGTGTCCTTTTTTGTTTGCAAAGCGGTCAGTCCGCGACGTCGACGTCCGGCACGATCAGGATCTCGTAGTCCGGATACAGAGCGCGGATCTCGGCATGCAGCGATTCGAGCGCTTCCTTCCGGTCGGCGTCGAAGCTCATGACGACGTCGAACCGCGCCGTTTTCCGTTCCGTGTCCGCATAGAAGCCGTGCATCTGGAGCGCCCATTCGTGCGACAGGACCGCCTCCCGGATCCGGTCCCGCATCTGCGCCGCTTCGTCGTCCGTCGTGTTGTGGGAATACACGCCGATGCCGGTGAGAATGACGCCGGTTTTGCGGAAGACGTCGTTCTGGATGCGCCGCGTGATGCGGTCGACGTCGTCCACGGTCAGCGTGTCCGGAAGCTCGACGTGCACGGAGCCGTAGTTTTTGTTCGGTCCGTAATTGAACAGCGTCACGTCGTACGCGCCGAGAACGGATTCCTCCTCGCAGATGATCCGCTTCAGTTCCTTCACGGACTCCGCGTCCTCGCGCCTGCCGATGATGTCGTTCAGCGTTTCGATCAGCATCTCGATGCCCGCCTTGATAATGAATCCCGCGATCACGACGCCGACGTAGGCTTCGAGCGACACGCCCCAGATCAGATACACGATCGCCGAGGCGAGCACCGAAGCGGACAGGACCGCGTCGAACATCGCGTCCGAGCCGGAGGCGACGAGCGCGCCGGAGTTGACTTTTTTGCCCTGCTTTTTCACGTACAGACCGAGGACCAGCTTGACGGCGATCGCCACGGAAATGATGACGAGCGTGACCGTGCCGTAGTCCGCGGCTTCCGGATGAATGATCTTTTTGACCGATTCCACCAGCGACGTGATGCCGGCGTACAGCACCAGCGCCGCGACGATCATGGAACTCAGATATTCGATTCTGCCGTAGCCAAGCGGATGCTTTTTGTCCGGCTGTTTTGCGCCGAGCTTCGCGCCGATGATCGTGACGACGCTGGAAAGCGCGTCGGACAGGTTGTTGACCGCGTCCAGAATGATCGCGATCGAGTTGGACATCAGCCCGACGAACGCCTTGAATCCGACGAGCAGCACGTTCGTCAGGATGCCGACGATGCTGGTCCGGACGATGGTTTTCTCCCGGTTTGCCGTGAGGACGGCGATATCGCTGTTTTCTTTCTGCATGATTTTCCCTCTGCGAAAACGGATTTGATTCATTATAGCACGTTTTTCCGGACCGCGCCAGCGGGAATGCGGGTCCGTGCCGTAAAAAAGAAAAGGCGGAGTCCGCCTTTTCCCGTGTTCGGATGTTTCGCTGCGGCCCGAAGAGCCGTCAATCCCAGATGCGGTAGGCCATCAGGAAGTGATCCTTCCAGTACTTGCTCGACAGGATCGAGTTCGTGATGCGCACCTTGCCCTTCGACGAGGACGCGTCGATCATGCTGCCGCCGCCGAGATAGATGCCGACGTGGCCCTTGGCCATCGACGTGCCCTTGAACACCATGACGTCGCCGCGCTTGATGTCGCTCATGGACGTGATGCGCTTGTACTTCGTGCAGCTGCGCCACGCGATGCTCGTCATGTAGCTCTGCTTGACGCCCGCCTGGTTCAGACACCAGTACACGAAGCCGGAGCAGTCGAACTTGTTCGGTCCCTTCGCGCCGCGCACGTACTTGCAGCCGAGCTTGGATTCCGCGATCTTGATGAACGCTTCCTTGCCCTTGCCGTAGTTGATCGTGCTGCCGCCGCTGCCGGAATCGCCGTCGTCGGGATTCTTGGTCGGCTTCGGGGTCGTGCCGGGCTTCGGCGTGGGCGTCGGCTTCGTCGGTTTTCTGGTGGGCTTCGGGGTGGAGGGCTTCGGCGTCGCCGGCGCCTGCTTCGCGTCGTCGCTCAGAAGCTTGACCATCGTTTCGTAATCGACCGTGCCGGTCGTCTGCAGCTTGTTGCGCTTCTGGAAGGACTGCACCGCCGCCTTGGTCTTTTCCCCGTAGTAGCCGGTGACCTGCCGGTCGCTCAGGTATCCGTACCGCGCGAGGCGGTCCTGGATGCGCTGTACGTCCGCGCCCTCCGCGCCTTCGGCAAAGACGAACGCATCGGCCTCGCCGCTCTTCAGAAGATCGATGGTGGACTTGCCCAGACACCCGTCCACGACAAGACCGTTCTCCTCCTGGAAGCGGCGCACGGCGCTCTGCGTCATCTTGCCGAACGCGCCGTCCGGCGCATAGGTCAGATAGCCGAGCCGGAACAGGATCTCCTGGCACGCCAGGATCTCCTCGCTCCTGTCGCCGATCGCGTAGAAATTGGAAACCGGATCGTCGCCGAGCAGCACTTCGTACGCGGCGTTGTCGATGATCACGCCGGCGGGGAGCGCGTTCTTTTCGCGGAACCGCGCGACCGCCTTTTCGGTCTCCTCGTCGTATTCGCCGAACGGCGTTCCGTCGAGGTAGCCGAGCTCGATCAGACGTTCCTTTGCGATCTCCACGTCGTCGCCGTTCGAACCGCGCACCATCGCGTAGGTCAGCGCGTCGTCGGAGAACAGTTTTTCAAAGGTTTCCTTGTCGCAGATGCCGTTCGCGTGCAGACCGTTGCGCACCTGGAACGCGCGGATCGCGTCTGCGGTACCGTCGGAATACTCGTCGTCCGGCTGCTCGAAGTCGAGGTAATCCAGCTCCATCAGCCGGATCTGGATGTCCAGCACGATCGGCTCCTCGTCGCCGCTCATCAGCGCGTCGCCGTTCAGCGGGTGCCGCGACGGCGTGGGCGTGGGCTCCGGCGTGGGGGTGGGGGTCGGCGTCGGCGTCGGCGCAAGCGTCGGTCCGGGCGTGTCGAGCGCGGGATCCGGCGTCACGTCCGCCTGTTCCGGCGTCGGGGATTCCTCAAAGGTCACGTCGTCCGCGGGGATCTCCGCGTCCGAGGGCACGTACGCCGTTGCGGCGCAGCCGAGCACGATGAACGCGGCGGCGACGCCGAGCAGGAGATATGCGATGCGCAGGCGGCGCTTCGATTTGTCGGGATGCGGACGTTCCATGGGAAACTCCTTATCGATATACTTGGAGATGGTATCAGTATAAACCCGAAATACAAGAGATTTGTGCTTTTTCTTTGAACAAAACGCAACAGAACTGTAAAAAAAGCATGAATGCGCGCACAAAAAACGCGCCCGCGGAGAGCGGGCGCGGCCGGATTTCGCCGGTTATTCGTGCAGCAGCACGTTCCGGAAATAGGTCCGAAGCCCCTCGACGGTCTCGCCGATCCCGGACGGCGTCCTTGCGCTGCCCTGCGCGAGCGTGCCTCTGCCGCCGCCGTTTCCGGAAAGCGCCGTATTCACCGCGCCGATCAGAAGCCCCATGTCGGTCTTCAGACCGTTCGACGCGAGCAGATACGACGTGCGTTCGCCCGTGACGGAGAACAGGACCGTCAGCGCCTTGCCCTGCATCGTCGCGCCCGCAAGGTTTCTGAGCCGCTTCGGGTCGACGCTTTCGAGGACCTTCACGATCAGCTTTTTGCCCTTCACGTCCTCGGCTTCGGCGATCAGCGATTTCGCAAGGTACTCGTCCAGCGCGGCGTACGCCTGGCGAAGCTCCCGCTTCGCGGCGGAAAGCTCGTCGCCCTGCCGGATCACCGCGGTCTCCGCCTGTTCGCGCGACGTCGAGAACCGCAGCGCGATCGCGCTCACCGTGTTCTGCATCGCCTGCGCGTGAGAGAGCGCCCGCATGCCGCACAGGAACGTGCAGCGCGTGCCGCCCTTATAGGGGATCGCCTCGACGATCTTGAGCTGTCCGATCTCGCCGGTCCGTCTGACGTGCGGCGCGCAGCAGGTGCACGCGTCGCTGCCCTCGATCGTGACGATGCGGATCGGGGCGGTCAGCCCCTCCGCGTGCTTGCGCAGCGGAATGCCCTCGAGGTCCTTTTCGCTCTCGTAGATCGTCGCCGTGACCCGCGCGTTTTCGGCGGCGAGCCGGTTTGCAAGCGTTTCGATCTCCGCGATCCCGTCGTGTCCGACCGGCTTGTCGAGGTCCAGCGTCGCATAGGTCAGCGCGCAGTGGAAGCCCACGTTCTGCGCGCCGAACAGCTTCCACGCGCAGTACGAGAGCAGATGCTCGCCCGTATGCTGCTGCATGATGTCGAAGCGCCGCGCAAAATCGATCTCGCCGTGCACCGCGTCCCCGACGGCAAACGCGCGGTCCGCAAGATGCCAAAGCCGCTCGCCCTGCTCGTTCACGTCCGTGATCTTCGCGCCGGACAGCGTGCCGACGTCGCAGGGCTGGCCGCCCTTGTTCGGAAAGAACGCGCTTCTGTCGAGCTCGACGAGATACCCGTCCTTCGTTGGTTCGCAGGCGATGACGACCGCGTCGAACGCGGCGGTCATGCTGTCTTCCAGATACAGTCGTTCGGTCATTTTGTCAGAATCTCCCCGAAGAAAGTCAGATATACGAACACGGTCAGAAGCGAAAGCACGGTCGTGACCGCAATGAGCTCGCCCGAAAGCTTCACGTCGCCGCCGAGCTCGCTCGCCATCGGCAGGCACGACATCGCGGTCGGCGCGGCGAACACGATGAAGAGCGACGCAAGCTCGGGTCCCCGAAGCCCCCCGACGAAGTACGCGAGCGTACATACCGCGGCGGGGAAGACGACGAGCTTCACGGCGCCGATGACCGTCACGAGCTTCCAGTCCTCCCGGAGCGAGCGGAACGACAGCACGCCGCCGAGCACCAGAAAGCCCAGAGGCGTACACATGCTCTTGAAATATTCGATCGGCTTCAGAATGACGTACGGAAGCTGCAGACCCGAAAACCGCACGATCAGCGCCAGCACGCCGCCGATGAGGATCGGGTTTTTGATCGTGTTCAGCAGGACCCGTCCGATCTTGACCCTGCCGCCGCGGTTCAGCTCGTAGCAGAGCACGCCGGTCACGCCGAACAGCGTCGCCGAGATGACGAGCGTAAACGCCATCGTGTCGGTGTGTCCCGGGATCAGCGCCGACGCGACCGCAAGGCCGAAGATGCCGTCGTTGCTGCGATACGCCGCCTGCGCGAGCGTGCCGCGTTTTGCGGGATCCTTGGTCAGCGCGCGGGCAAGCAGCAGCGAGAGCACGAAGGCGACGAGCACACTTCCCATGACCCAGAGCGCGTACTGCCAGCGCGCGGTCTCCCTGCCGGTGACGACGGCGTGGAAAACGAGCGTCGGGATGCCGATATAGAATACGATGCGGTTGATCACGCGGAACGCGTCCTCCGAGACGAGCCCGACCCGCCGGATGAGGATGCCGGTCGCCATCAGAAGCACGAGCGGCATGACGATCTCGAATGATGTCCAAAACTGTTCCATACCCGATATTGTACCGTATCCGCGCGCGGATTGCAACGATATATTCCGCCCGTTTTCGTTGACAAGACGCGCGGCGGACTCTATAATGATTGCGGTAAATCACGTGCAGCGCACGATCAGGAGGATTATGAAATGAAGAAACTCGTCATCGCCCTCGGCGGCAACGCGCTGGGCAACACGCCGTACGAGCAGCTGAAGCTCGTCACCGAGACCGCGAAGCCTATCGTCGATCTCATCGAGGCGGGCAACCAGGTCGTCATCGCGCACGGCAACGGTCCGCAGGTCGGCATGATCAATCTCGCGATGTCCACCGCGGCGAACGCCGGGGCGATCAAATCCGACATGCCGTTCCCCGAGTGCGGCGCGATGAGCCAGGGCTACATCGGCTACCATCTGCAGAACAGCATCCAGAACGAGCTCAAGGCGCGCGGCATCAAAAAGAACGTCGCGACCGTCGTCACGCAAGTGCTCGTCGACGAGAACGACCCGGCGTTTTCGCATCCCACCAAGCCGATCGGCGCGTTCTATTCCAAAGAGGAAGCGGACCGCATCGCGGCGGAGAAGGGCTACACGATGATCGAGGACGCGGGCCGCGGCTACCGTCAGGTCGTGCCGAGCCCGAAGCCCGTCGACGTCGTGGAAAAGGACATGGTCAACACCCTGATCGACGCGGGTCACGTCGTCATCACCGTGGGCGGCGGCGGCATTCCGGTCATTGAAAAGGACGGAAAGCTCGTCGGCGTTCCCGCCGTCATCGACAAGGACTTCGCGTCCGCGAAGCTCGCCGAGCTCGTGCATGCCGACGCGCTCGTCATCCTCACCGCAGTCGACCGCGTTGCGATCAACTGGGGCAAGCCGGATCAGGAATCGCTCGAGCGCATGACCTGCGAGGAAGCGGAGCGCTACTGCAAAGAGGGGCACTTCGCGCCCGGCTCCATGCTGCCGAAGGTCCAGGCGGCCGTGAGCTTTGCGCGCACCGGCGGCGAAGCGATCATCGCGTCCCTCGAAAACGCGGCGGCGGCGCTGCGCGGCGAGAGCGGCACCAAGGTCACGAAATAACCGTTTGCACGCAAAAGCACCCGAGCGGGTGCTTTTTTCGTTGACACCGCTTTTTTCGGGCGGTATACTGATGATCAGAAAAAAGGGGGAGGTATCCAACTGTGTTCAACAACATCGGCAAAAAGATCAAAACGCTTGCGAAGGTCATCTTCTGGATCACGTTCATCATGTTCGTACTCGGCGCGATCGGCGGCGGCATCGCCATCTTCGCCACCCAGGATTGCGAGGAGTATCCCGCATACATCGCTGCGGGGATCGCCGTCATGCTCGTCGGCGGCGGGATCGGCTTCCTGATCGCATGGATCGGCTCGTTCTTTATGTACGGCTACGGCCAGCTGATCGACGACACCGAGATCAACCGCAAAACGAATCAGAAGATCCTCGCGCAGCTCGGCGGCGAAGCGGTTCCCGAGGAGCCCGCCGCGCCGGTTGCGCCGGTTGCGCCGGTCGTTCCGCAGGAACCCAAGGCGGAAGGCGAATGGTTCTGCCGCAAGTGCGGATTCAAAAACGACGCGTCCGCGAAGTTCTGCATGCGCTGCGGCACGCCGAACGAATAACACGAAAGAAGGGGCTGCTTCGCCGGCCCTTTTCCTTTTTTTCAAAAAGGAGGGAACACGGATATGTTTGACAACGTCGGAAGCAGAATGAAAGGCCTTGCAAAGGTCGTGTTCGCGGTGATCCTCATCGCAGCGCTCGTCGGCGCGATCCTTTCGGCGATCGCGGTGGGCAAAGCCGCGGCGATCAGCTGCAACGCGGAACGGTACGTCTATTACGGCGAGAAGGACGAAGGGGCTGGCATGTTTGCCGGCATCGGCACGTTTATTGCGGTCATGCTTGCCGGATTCGTCTCCGCGTATTTTACCGGCGCGCTGGTATACGCGGTCGGCGAGGCGGTCGAAAACTCGGAAGCCGCCAAAAAGGCGGCGGAGCAGAACCGCGCCATGCTGCTGAAGCTGACCGGTTCGGGAGCCGGGTCCGAAGCGCCTGCGAACAAACAGACCGTGAAGGATGCGCCGCCCGCGGCGAAAAAAGACGCCGTCGTGCTCGACGACACGAAAATGCGCTGCCCGAAGTGCGGCGCGGTGCAGCCGAAGGGGCGCAGCGTCTGCTGGGACTGCAGCTTCAGATTCGAGGAAGCGCCCGCGCCCGAAGAATGGCTCTGCCGCAAGTGCGGCATGAAGAACGAAGCGGACGCAAGATTCTGCATGCGCTGCGGCACGCCGAAGCCGTAACGGATCAAAAAACGACCGGCGTCCGGATCCCCGGACGCCGGTTTTTTCCGTCGGATTGCCGTCAGTCGTTCCCGCCGGTCAGCGACTTCACGTAGACGCCGTCTTCGCCCTTCGTAAAGCCCATCTTTTCAAGATACGCCGCGTGCGCCGGCGAATCGGCGGCGCAGGAAAGCTCCGTGATGCCGAAGGACGGAAGCTTTTCGTAAATGAATCGGCCCACGGAGCAGTCGCGGTACGTCGGCGTCGTGTAATCGAGCAGAACGTCGAATCGCTCGCCGCTGCGCGTTCCGAGGAGCACGCCCGCCGCGCAGTCGTCCATCAGCACCAGATAGCCCTCCGACTGCCGGATGCGTTCCCTGCTGATATTCGGAAAATACGTTCGGATGTCGTCCCCGTACTTGCCCGTGAACCATTCCGCAAAGCCGTCGGTTCCGTTCAGCTTCTGGATCTCGTACCCTTTGCCCGCCTTGCGCCGGAGCTTCAGCAGCTGATACACGTTGATCGCCACGAGGGCCGCGTTCAGGATCGCCGTGGGGTACGAGCGGATCAGCAATGCGTAGACCGCGAAGATCGCGCTGCCGATGAGGTTGAACACGCGCAGCCGCACGACCGACGTCATCAGCATCGAAACGAGGACCAGCCCCGTGCCGAGATATCCGATCAGCTCATAGATCAAAGCCCAGTTCATCGTTTCTCCTCCTGTCGTATGAGATCGGCGGGGACGGGCGCCGCCCGTCCGGGCTTACAGTCCGAGCCCGTCCGCCCAGCGCTTCAGTTCGTCTTCGGAAACGCGCGCCGGGAAGACCCTGCCCGAAAGCGCCTTCGTCTTTGCAAGCTTGCCCATGCGTTCGGGCGCCTTGCCGAGCCCCGAGCCGCCGGACGTTGCGAACGGCACGATCGTCCTGCCCGAAAAATCGTACGCCTCGAGGAACGTATCGATGATCGACGGCTCGCGGTACCACCAGATCGGAAAGCCCACGAACACGACGTCGGCGTCTTTGACCGGCGCGCTGCTGTCCGCCATCGGCGGACGGCAGGTTTCGTCTCTCATCTCAAGGGTGCTTCTCGAGTTCTTGTCCATCCAGTTCAGATCGGCGTTCGTATAGCGCGGAACTGGCACGATCTCATAGAGCGGCGCGTTCACGGCGGCGGCAAGCTTTTTTGCGACCCCTTCCGTCACGCCGCTTGCGGAAAAATAAGCAACCAGTGCGTTCATATTCATCCTCCTTGTTTTGATCGATACGATTATACCGCATTTTTGCGGCGGCGGCAAGAAAAAACGCGCCGCGTCTTTGCAGGGCGCGCGCGCCGTGGTATAATGGACGCATCAAAGAAACGGAGGCGCATATGGAAACGGAGCTGATTCAAAGGCTTTCCGCGGGCAACGCGATCTACCGGAACGACGGCGACGGCGCGCGGCGGCTCGATACCGCAAGGAACGGACAGCATCCGTACGCGGTCGTCGTCTGCTGTTCGGATTCGCGCGTGATCCCGGAGCGCATCTTTCACGCGGGGATCGGCGATCTGTTCGTCGTGCGCGTCGCGGGCAACGTGATCGGGCGGCACGCGCTCGGCAGCATCGCGTACGCGACGGAGCATCTCGGCTGCAGGGGCGTCGTCGTGCTCGGGCACACCGGCTGCGGCGCGGTCGAGGCCGCGCTTGCGGGACATGCGGAAGGGTTCATCGCCGACCTCGTCGACGCGATCCGGGAGGCGATCGGCGCGGAGCGCGATCCGCTCGCCGCGTGCGAAGCGAACGTGCGCGCGGGCGTCGGAACGGTCCGCCGCGCGCTGAACGGCGACGCGGTCAACGTGATCGGCGCGATCTACGACACGGCGACCGGCGCGGTGCGCTGGCTTTCGGAGGGCGTATGAAAAAACAGACCTATGACCGCGAACGGCTCACGCCCGCGGTGAAATGCAGCATCTGCACCGGCGAAAAGGCGGCGGGTTTTCTCGACAAATCGACCGGGCACTTTACCGAGGCTGCGCTGATCCGCACGGAAAAGGACCTTGCGAAATTCATGAAGCGGTACGGGATCGACGAACCGCCGGAAACGATCTACTGACGGAGGACGGCATGAAGGAACTCAGAGTCGTCGCGGCGATCATCCGCGACGGGGACCGCGTGCTTGCGACGCAGCGCGGATACGGACCGTGGAAGGATTCCTGGGAGTATCCGGGCGGCAAGATCGAGCCCGGCGAAACGCCCGAGGCCGCGCTGATCCGCGAGATCGAGGAGGAGCTGCGCGTGCAGATCGCGCCGGAGCGCTTCTTCTGCACCGCGGAATACGACTATCCGGACTTTCACCTGTCGATGGACTGCTTTCTCTGCCGCATCGAAGCGGGCGAGCCGGAATTTCCCGAGCACGAAGCGGCGCGCTGGCTGACGCGCGAAACCCTGCTTTCGGTCGACTGGCTTCCCGCCGACCTTGCGGTCTCCGAACAGCTTCTGAACGATCGCATCCTGTAAAACCGCAGCAAAAAAAAGAACGCCCGCGGGCGTCCTTTTTTTCGTCTCAGAACCCGAGACTGTCGTTCACGAGGATCACGTGGATGCGGTCCTTGTGCCGCGAATAGCGCGTGATCAGGAACTGGCAGCAGATCGTGTCGGGCGATTTGCAGTTCATGCAGGTGCCGAGCTTCGAGCACGGCGTTTCGAGCCCGAAGCGCTGCGCGTTGATCGGCGCGGCGACGTTTCTCGCGCGCTTCATGGCGGCGTCGACGTCGTTCGTCACCTTGTTCATGCCGACGATGAACAGCACGTGCTTCGGTCCGTTCGCGATGCACGACACGCGGTTCGCGTTGCCGTCGATGTTGACCAGCACGCCGTCGTCGGTCATGGCGTTCGCGCTCGAAAGGAAGAAGTCCGCGTCGTACGCCGCGAGCTTCGCGCCGGGCGCGGAGCGGTCGATGAAGCGGTAGTTTCCGTTTTTCAGCGCGTCGACGAGCCCGATCTCGACGGCGCTCATCGTGCCGCCCATGGCGATCGAACTGCCCTCGGGGATCAGCGAAAGCGCGATCTGCTTCGCCTGTTCGCGCGTTTCGGCGTAGTAGCCGGTCATATTGCGCGACTGAAGTCCCCTGATGACCTTCTGCGCAAGCAGCGCGTTGCGTTTTTCCATGTTCGGATCCATATGATACCTCCTGTTTTGTTGTTAACTGTCAAGCGCCGCCGTTTCGACCGCGGCGAGAAACTGCGTCTGCGGCTCGCGCAAAAACGCGTCGATCCGTTCCTTCACATCGGGGAACGCGGCGGACACGCGCCCGCGTCCTTCGATCAGCGGGTCGATGTACCGCTTCTTCGCGGGGATTTGCCGCCACGCGGCGCCGCCCCACGGCGCGTCGGCGCACAGCATCGCGGAAAAGCGCCGGTAGTTCCGCCACGCGGCGCGGGTCGTTTCGTCGGAAAGGAGCTTTTCGATCACGGCGGGCTCGGTCGTCATGAGATCCGCCTCCGTCAGTACGCCGCGCTCCAGCGCGGTTTTCAGCACCTCGGAGAGCATCTGCATCGCGTAGCGATCCTCCGCGGACACGTAGATCTCCGAACAGACGAGCGACGCCTCGGTAAAGTCCTTTGCGATCGCGGGCGTTCGGAACGTCAGCTCCGGCTTCCCGTCCTCCGCGTCGCCGACCGTGAGGTCTTCGTACATCGCCTTCACCGCGTCAAGGGTGCGGATGCGGTAGTTCAGAAGATTCCCGAGCGTGTACTCGAGCCGATCGGCACTTAGCCTTGGCGAATCGTTGTCCGCGATCGGATAGCGGTGATAGTCGCATACGTCGCCGACCGTGAGGTTCGCGTTTTTCAGCGCGCGCAGCAGCGTTTCGTCGCGGGCGATGATCGCTTCCGTGCCGTCCTCGGTCGATTCCTGCACGAGATAGTCGCCGTGCAGAAAGTCCACGACGTGCGCGAACACCGGCGAGGCGACGTCGTGCAGAAGCCCCGCGACCGCCTGTTTTTCGTCGTGCGTGAACCGCCACACGATCCGCGCGACGCCGCGGCTGTGATCGAACCGCGAATACGGCGCAAGGTCCCGGAAGCGCGGGAACGCCGTGTATTCGCAGCCGCAGTTCATGCCGACGTTCTGAAGCCGCCGCATGCACGGCGCGGCCTCGCACGCGGCAAGCACCGCCGGGATCTCGTTGTGATACAGCGTGTAATGCTCCATGCTCATTTCCCGTCCGGAAAGCTCGTAAAGTCGCCGCGCTCGAGCGCGGGCAGGCCGGTCTTCTCCGCTTCGGCCGCGATCGCGCGGATCAGGAACGCCGCGTTTTTCGCAAGGTTCCGCATCGTCTGAAGCCCCTCGAGGTCCTTTTCGACGTCGGCGGCGGTAAAGCCGTGGACCTGGTTCCAGTAGGTGGAGGAGACCACGGGCATCGCGGAGATCGTGAAGTACTTGTTCAGCACGTCGAACGACGCCGTGTTGCCGCCTCTGCGGCAGCTCACGACCGCCGCGCCGACCTTCATGTGCTTCGGAAACCGCGTGCTGTAAAACAGCCGGTCGAGGAACGACAGCAGCGTGCCGTTCGGCGAGCCGTAATAGACGGGGCTGCCGACGATGAGCCCGTCGGCGCGCTCGAACAGCGGCGCGGTCCGGTTCACCGCGTCGTCGAATACGCAGCGTCCGTTCTTGTGACAGAAGCCGCAGGACGCGCAGCCGCGCACGGCCTCCTTTCCGATCTCGACGAGGTCCGTTTCGATCCCTTCCGCGTGCAGCGTGTCGGCGATCTCGCGTAAAGCGCGCGCCGTGCAGCCGTTCGGACGCGGACTGCCGTTGATGAGCAATACCCGGTGTGTCATCGTTTTTCTCTCCCTGATGATTTCTTTTATTATACCATACGGAACGGGCGGAAGTCAAAGACGGCGTACCGTATAAAAGGCTTGACACGCAGGGGCGGTTCGTATATAATTTCCCTAATTATCGGACGGCGGAAGCCGGACGAACGGAGCGCACGCGCGGCGCGGACCGACCCGGCCGGGCAGCTCTTTTCAGGGAGGATACCAATGCAGATTTTTGAAGAATTGAAAGCGCGCGGACTGATCGCGCAGGTCACGGACGAAAAGGAGATCCGCGAGCTGATCAACAACGGCGGCGCAAAGTTCTACATCGGCTTCGACTGCACGGCGGACAGCCTGACGGCGGGGCATTTCATGGCGCTGACGCTGATGAAGCGCCTGCAGATGGCGGGAAACCGCCCGGTCGCTTTGATCGGCGGCGGCACGACGATGATCGGCGACCCCTCGGGCCGCACCGACATGCGCAAGATGCTGACCAAAGAGGACATCGAGCACAACGCCGCGTGCTTCAAGCGCCAGATGGAACGCTTCATCGAGTTCGGCGAGGGCAAGGCGGAGATGGTCAACAACGCGGACTGGCTCTTGAAGCTCAACTACGTGGACGTGCTCCGTGAGGTCGGGCCGCACTTCTCGGTCAACAACATGCTCCGCGCCGAGTGCTATAAGCAGCGCATGGAGAAGGGTCTTTCCTTCCTCGAGTTCAACTACATGATCATGCAGTCGTACGACTTCTACTATCTGTACAAGAACCGCGGCTGCAACATGCAGTTCGGCGGCGACGACCAGTGGTCGAACATGCTCGGCGGCACGGAGCTGATCCGCCGCAAGCTCGGCAAGGACGCGTACGCGATGACGATCACGCTGCTGACCGACTCGCAGGGCAAAAAGATGGGCAAGACGGCGGGCAACGCGGTCTGGCTCGATCCGAACAAGACCTCGCCGTTCGAGTTCTATCAGTACTGGCGCAACGTCGGCGACGCGGACGTGATGAAGTGCATCCGCATGCTGACCTTCATCCCGATCGAAACGATCGACGAGATGGACCGCTGGGCGGACGACCGCATCAACGAAAAGAAAGAGATCCTCGCGTTCGAGCTCACGAAGCTCGTGCACGGCGAGGAGGAGGCAATGAAGGCGCAGACCGCGGCGCGCGCGCTGTTCGCGGGCGGCGGCGACGACGCGAACATGCCCTCGTTCACCGTTCCGGAAACCGCGCTCGTCGACGGAAAGATCAACATCGTCGATATGCTTCTGCTGGGCGGCGTCGACGCGTCCAAGGGCAAGATCCGCACGCTGATCACGCAGGGCTCGATCCAGATGAACGGCGAACGCGTGGACGACACGTGGATGAACGTCACAAAGGAACAGCTTTCCGACGGCGTCAAAATCAGAAAAGGCAAGAAGACGCACGTCAGATTCACGCTGTAAAAAACCGAACGGCTCCCTTCACGGGGAGCCGTTTTCATCCGAACGACGACAACGGGGAGGCAAACGCATGACGCTGTATCACGAACTGCTCGCGGTCAAAGACGACGCGTACCGCGCGCTTCAGACGAAGCTTGTTCCGAACGTCCCGCCGGAAACGATCGTCGGCGTGCGGACGCCGGACCTCCGGCGCATCGCAAAGAACGTATCCGCGCGCGCGGACTGCGGCGCGTTTTTACGCGACCTTCCGCACCGGTATTACGAGGAAAACCTGATCCACTTTTTCGTGCTCGCGGAGATCAAAGACTTCGACGCGTGCGTGCGGGGCGTGGAGGCGTTTCTGCCGTACGTCGACTGCTGGCCGGTCTCGGATCAGGCGACGCCGAAATCGTTCCGCAAAAACCGGGAAAAGCTGCTGCCGTACGTGAAAAACTGGATCGCGTCGGAGCGCGTGTACACCGCGCGGTTCGGTCTCCGCATGCTGATGAACGAGTACCTCGACGCGGATTTCAAGCCGGAATACCTTGCGCTCGCCGCCGCGAAAACGGGGGAGGACTACTACCTCAAAATGATGATCGCCTGGTATTTCGCGACCGCGCTCGCGAAGCAGTACGACGCCGCGCTCCCGTATCTCGAACGCCGCCGTCTGGACGATTGGACGCACAAAAAGACGATCCGGAAGGCGCTCGAAAGCTTCCGCGTCCCGGACGAACACAAGGCGTACCTGCGCACCCTGCGGTAAGGGGATCCTCTCTTTTTCTTGCTTTTTTTCGCGCGCTGTGATATGATGCTCTTCGTCCCGATGCGGACGCAAACGGTGTCTCTTGGCAACCACCGCAAAAAAACAAGGAGCGTATTTTTCCCGTGAAAAAAGCAATTTCCGAATTCCGTTCCATGCTGAAGACCGTCCCGCCCGTGCTTCTGACCCTGACCGTTCTGGCGATCGTCGGCATGAATCTTCTCGCGAACAAAAGCATCGACACCGGTCTCGACTGGCTCGCGCTCGACTGCGGATTCATCCTTTCGTGGCTCGTGTTTCTGACGATGGACGTGCTCACGCACTGCTACGGTCCGCGCGCCGCGACGCTGTTCTCGATCTTCGCGCTCGTGCTGAACCTCTTTATGGCTGGGATCTTCTTCGTTGCAAGCCGCATCCCGGGCGTGTGGGGCGAAAGCTTCGTCGAGGGCAGCGAACAGGTGATCAATTCCGCGCTGAACAACACCTTCGGCGGCACGTGGTACGTGATCGTCGGAAGCTCCGCGGCGTTTCTGACGTCCGCGGTGGTCAACAACTTCCTGAACTACGGCATCGGAAAGCTTCTGAAGAGCGACGAGGGCTTCGGGCGGTTCGCGCTGCGCTCGTACGTGTCCACGTGCGTCGCGCAGTTCGTCGACAATCTCGTGTTCGCGCTGCTCGTCGGGCGCATCTTCTTCGGCTGGTCGCTTCTGCAGTGCACGACCTGCGCGGCGACCGGCGCGGTCGCGGAGCTGGCGTTCGAGATCCTGTTCTCGCCGCTCGGCTACCGGATCGCAAAGCGCATCAAGCGGCGTCAGGCCGCGGAATGGGAGGCAAAAACGGCATGAACGTTCTCATCACCGGCACGTCCCGCGGGATCGGCAGGGCGATCGCGGAGCGGTTCTTAACGGAAGGGCACGCGGTCTTCGGCGTCGATCTTTGTCCCGCGGCGATCGAACATCCCCGCTATACGCATTTCGTGCGCGACATCCGCGACGATTCGCCCTTCGACGTTCCCGCGCCGGAGATTCTGATCAACAACGCCGGCACGCTCGACGAATCCGACGCGATCGACGTGAACCTCACGGGCACGATCCGCTTTACGGAGCGGTTTTTGAGCGCGCCCGCGCTCCGCTCGATCCTGTTCATCGCGTCCGCTTCGGCGCGAAACGGCGCAGAGTTCCCGTACTACGTCGCGAGCAAGGCGGGGATCGTGGGCTACATGAAATATCTCGCAAACGCCCTGGGCGGGCGCGGCGTCACCGTGAACGCGATCTCGCCGGGCGGCGTCAAAACGCCCGCGAACGCGCACATCCTCGAAAGCGAAGCGCTGTACGCGGCGGTCAGAAACGAAACGCTGCTCGGAAAGTGGGCGGACGCGGACGAGATCGCGGCGCTGAGCTTCGCGCTGACCGTCGAAAACCGGTCCGTCACCGGCGAGGACCTGCTCGTCGACAACGGCGAAATGCTGAAATCGAATTTTATCTGGTAAAATCGGGACGCCGTTCGGCGTCCTTTTTATAAGGAGGAACCATGGAATACAGACGATTCAACGACACGCTGCTCGTGCGCATCGACCGCGGCGAGGAGATTATCGAGAGCGTCCGCAAGGTTGCGGAACGGGAGAACGTTCGTCTTGCGAGCGTCGAAGCGCTCGGCGCGACCGACGATTTTACCGTCGGCGTGTACGACGCCGCGACGAAGCGGTACGATTCGAAAACCTTCACGGGTCCGCACGAGATCGTCTCCTTAACCGGCACGATCACAGAAAAGGACGGCGCGTTTTATCAGCATCTGCATTTGAGCGCAGGAAACGGGGATTGCGAGGTATTCGGGGGGCATCTGAACCGCGCGGTCGTTTCGGTCACCTGTGAGATGGTCATCCGCGTCCTTGACGGTGCGGTCGATCGCAGCCCCGATCCCGAAACCGGCGTCAATCTTCTGCGGTTTCCCGATTGAAACCGCCGCATAACCGTGATATAATTCTATTTTGAGCAGACGCCGCAGAACCGCGGCGCAAAGGAAAGGAGCACCCCATGAAATTTTCCGAAATGCCTTATAAGAGACCCGACCCCGAAGCGCTCATCAAGCGCGTGCAGGAGCTGACCGAACAGCTCAAAAACGCAAAGAGCTATGAAGAAGCGAAGGCCGTCTTCCTCGCGTACGAGGAGGAGGAAAAGGCAAGCGACACAATGGCGTCGCTGGCGTACATCCGCCATTCGATCGACACGCGCGACGCATTCTACGACGGCGAGATCGAGTTCTGGGACGAATTCGGACCGGAGATCGAGGAATACGCGCAGGAATGGCTCGAAGCGATGCTCGCGTCGCCCTTCCGCAAGGACTTCGAGGCCGAGTACGGCGACCTGCTGTTCGTGAACGCCGAGATCGAAAAGAAGACCTTCTCGCCCGAGATCATCGGGGACATGCAGAAGGAGAACGAGCTCGTCACCGAATACGACAAGCTGATCGCCTCCGCGCAGATCCCGTTCGAGGGCGGCGTCTATACGCTGTCCCAGCTCACGCCGTTCAAGACCGACGCCGACGACGCAAGACGCCTTGCGGCGTGGAAGGCCGAGGGCAAGTGGTACAAGGAGAACCAGGCGCGGCTCGATTCGCTCTACGACGAGCTCGTGCATCTGCGCGACGCGATGGGCAGAAAGCTCGGCTACGACGGCTACACGCAGCTCGGCTACTACCGCATGACGCGCAACTGCTACACCAAGGAGGACGTTGAAAAGTTCCGCGCCGCGGTACGGAAGTACCTCGTGCCGGTCGCGGATTCCATCATGCGCGAACAGGCGAAGCGCCTCAATAAGGACTATCCGCTGTCGTTTGCGGACGCCGCGCTCGATTTCCGGAGCGGCAACCCGCGTCCCGTGGGCACGGCGGAGGACATCCTGAACGAGGGACAGAAGTTCTACGACGCGCTCTCGCCCGAAACGAGCGAATTCTTCCGCACGATGCGCGAGGAGGAGCTCATGGACGTGCTCTCCACCGAGGGCAAGGAGGGCGGCGGCTATCAGACCGATCTCGCCGCGTATGAGCGTCCGTTCATCTTCGCGAACTTCAACGGCACGCAGGGCGACGTCGAGGTCGTCACGCACGAGGCGGGCCACGCGTTCGCGTACTGGATGAACCGCAAGCGCGTTCCGAGCGAGTACATCGGGCCGAGCGCGGAGGCGTGCGAGGTCCACTCGATGAGCATGGAGTTCTTCGGCTGGATGAACGCGGACGGCTTCTTCGGTCCCGACGCGAGAAAGTTCAAGTACAGCCATCTGGCGGGCGCGCTGACCTTCATTCCGTACGGCACGATGGTCGACCACTTCCAGCACATCGTCTACGAAAAGCCGGACATGACGCCCGCGGAGCGCCACGCCGAATGGAAGCGCCTGCTCGGCGTCTATATGCCGTGGATGAAGCTCGACGGCGAGATCCCGTTCTACAGCGAGGGCGAGGGCTGGCAGCGGCAGAGCCACATCTACGAGGTCCCGTTCTACTACATCGACTACTGCTTCGCGCAGGCGGTTGCGCTCGAGTTCTGGGCGATGATCCAGAAGGACCGCGACGACGCGTGGAAGCACTATATGGCGTACACGAAGCAGGGCGGCAGCCGCACGTTCGTCGGTCTTCTGCAGCACGCAAACCTCCGCACCCCGTTCGACGAGGCGTGCCTGCGCGAGGTCTGCGAGACCGCCACCAAGTGGCTGAACGGCTTCGACCTCACCGGCATCGAATAAGCGAAACAAACCAAAAAACTCCCGACGCACGGTCGGGAGTTTTTTCATTCGGATCAGTCCCCGGATTTCGCGCCGGAAACGGACAGAAGCGCCTGCGCCGCCGCGTCGGGCGCGGCAGGCAGCAGAGCGGCAAGCGTCAACGCAATCGGCTTTTTCATTCGGGTTCCTTTCACGCTGCCGCGCGGGCAGCTTGTTCTTCCCGTCAATTCTATCACAAAACGGGCGGATCGGTCACGCATTTTTGGAAAAACGCGGACCGCTTTATCGGATCATTACCGGTCGTCGGCGCACAGATCGCCGTATGAGAAATCATACAGGGGCTCGAGCAGTTCCGTCGTGCCGTCAAGCTTTTCCCAGACGTACACGAACGCGTAGCGCGGTTCCGCGCCGGGTTCGTCGGGCGTGACTCTGCAGAGGATGCAGCGGTTCAGCCCCGCCACGACCTGCGTGCCGACGTTCACGAGCGGCTCGTACGACGCGCCCGACAGGCTTTCGACCGCTTCATAGAAGCGCAGTGCCATCTCGTCGGTGATCGCGGGATCCTCCGCGTACGTCCAGCCGCCTGTCACGGCCTCGGTCGGCGTCATCGGCCGCGTGCAGCCTTCGTTCGGAACGATCGGCATCTCCGCGCCGTTCAGCAGCTTCGCGCCGCCTTCGGCGTCGACGGAAACGAACATCAGCATCATCGCGGGCTTCGCGTCCGGCATCACGGCGGTGCGCTGCGTCAGGATGCAGTAAACGGTCCGGTCCTCAGCGGTTTCGGTTCCGAGCAGGGCGAACGGCCGGTACGAAACGCCGTCGACCTCGCCGATCGCTTTCCGGAAGATTTCCGCGACGTCGGCGGGCAGTTCGGCGGTCTTCGCGTTTTCCCATGTGGGACCGGGTTCCAGTACTCCGACGATCACGTTCGGGTCGTTCGCGGTTTTCGCGGCGCACGCAACGCCGGAAACGAGAAGCAGGGAGCAGAGAAGCAGGGCAAACAGTTTCTTCATACGGATTCCTTTCGCGCCGCCCGGGGGACGGCTTTTTCTTTCTGACAAGTATACCGCAAAGCGCGCGGATCGGTTGCACGTTTTTGAAAAAATCGTGGACACGGACGCGGATCGGCTTTATAATCAAAGCAAAGGAGAACGCGATGCAACGACCCGATCACGATCTGGCATTCCTGCTGCAATACGAAAACGTCGCCTGGTACGAGGACGGCGCGGTGCGCATTCTGGACCGCCGCCGCTATCCGCGGACGGTCTCGTTCGTCACGTGCCGGGATCACCGCGCGGTCGCGCAGGCGATCAAAGACATGGTCACGCAGAGCGCGGGTCCGTATCCGGCGGCGGCGATGGGCATGGCGCTCGCGGCGTACGAATGCCGGAACGAAAGCGAGGAAGCGCAGCGCGCGTATCTGGCGGCCGCCGCAAAACGCCTTTCGAACGCGCGTCCCACGACGGCGAAGCGCATGGCGCGCGTATGCGAGACCATGCTCGAAGCGGCGGACGCGGCGTGGCGATCCGGCGGGCGGGTCGACGAGGCGATCAGACGCCGCGCGATCGAGGCGAACGACCGCCGGTATCTTAGGATCGAACGGATCGCAAAGAACCTTGCGGACCTGTTCCCGCAGAACGGCACGATCCTGACGCAGTGCTTTGCGGAAACGGTCGTGGGCATGATGCTCCGCGAGGCGAGATCGAGGGGGATCTCGCTCCGCATCTTCTGTCCCGAAACGCGGCCGTATTTCCAGGGCGCGCGGCTGACCGCGACCGTGTGCTATGAGATGGGCTTCGACGTGACCGTCATCACGGACAATATGCCTGCGTTCGTGATGCAGCGCGAGCACGTGGACCTGTTCACCTCGGCGGCGGACGCGATCACGATGGACGGGTACGTCGTCAACAAGGTCGGCACGTTCCAGATCGCGATCGCGGCGAAGCACCTCGGCGTGCCGTACTACGTCACCGGCGTGCCGGACACGGTGCATCCGTCGATCAAAGACGTGTCCATCGAGATGCGCGATCCCGCGTTCGTGCTCGAGGCGATGGGCGTGAAAACCGCGCGCGACGGGGTAAAGGGGTACTATCCGGCGTTCGACGTCACGCCGCCGGAGCTCATCGCGGGCGTCGTGACGGACAGGGGGATCTTAAGCCCGTTCGCGCTTTCGGAATACGGCGCGAACGAGGCGTACGAAGTTGTGGTTTGACCGGGAAGGGAGTTGAAAAATGGCAACGATCAACGTATACGAACAATACTTTGCGGCGGACTGCGTCGCGAACAGCATCAACCGCCACGGCGCGCTGGTCATGCTGACCGTCACGTCGGAGGACGGAAACGTCCGCTACGAGGCGGCGGTGACGTTCTTCCCGCACATCGACGAGAACGATTTTGCGGTGTCGTACGACGCGTATTTTTCCGACGTGCTGTACGACGCGCCGGGCAGACGCTCGAAAAAGCGCGAGGCGCAGCTCCTCGAAACGCTGCGCGAGGATATCGACGTGCTCGCCGCGCAGGCGAACGCGGTGATCTACTGGGACCGCCCCTTGCGCGAGGCAAGGTTCGGTTAGTCGGAGGGCGGCATGAACGTAACGGTCTATCTCGGTTCGACGTTCGGAAACGATCCGTCCCTGCTTGACGCGGTGCGCGAGCTCGGCACGTGGATCGGCAGTCACGGACATTCGCTCGTGTACGGCGGTTCGAGGTGCGGGCTCATGGGACAGCTTGCGGAGAGCGTGCTGCGATCCGGCGGCAAAGTCACCGGCGTGGAGCCGCAGTTCTTCGTCGACGCGGGGTTCGTGTACGACGCGATCACGAAGCTGTACGTCACGAAGGACATGTCCGAGCGCAAGGCGAAGATGATCGAGCTCGGCGACGCGTTCATCGCATTCCCGGGCGGCACCGGCACGCTCGAGGAGATCGCGGAGATCATGAGCAAGGTCGCCCTGCATCATCTTTCCGCGCCGTGCATCCTCTACGATCTGAACGGCTACTACGAGGGCATGCGGATCCTGCTCGACAAAATGCTCGAAAAGGAGCTCTGCACCGAGGAAAAGCTCGCGGGCGTGCGCTTTGCGGCCTCGCTCAAAGAGATCGAATCGATCCTGTCGGAATGGAGCCCTCTCCCTGAACAGAGCGCGTCGCCTTCGGGCGCCGGTTCCAAGCCTTCTCCTTGAGGAGAAGGTGTCGCCGTCAGGCGACGGATGAGGTGTCTTCCCCCGAAATTGTAACACCTTTGCCTTCCGGTTTGTCTTATAAACGAAAAGACAAATCGGGAGGCGTTTTTGCATGGACGGATACACGTTCGCTTCCGCCGACGGCGCGGCGGTATTCGGCGTTCTGATCTTCGGCGGGCTTTTCGCGTTTCTGCTTGCCGCCGCGGCGATCGTCCGCCGCCGGAAATAAAAAAGATCCCCGCGCGGGGATCTTTTTTGATGCGGATCGTTATTCCTTCGCCGCCCGGTAGATCGCTTCCATGTCCTTCTCATACAGCGGCATGGCGCTGCCGATTTTGCCGCCGACCGCGATCGCGCAGTTTTTCGCCAGCAGTTTGAAGTCGTCTTCCGTGGGCGAAACGCCGAGTTCTTTGAGGTTCGTCGGCATGCCGATCGAGCGAAAGAACGCGGTCAAAGCGTCGATGCCTTTTTCCGCCGTTTCCTCGTCGGTTGCGCCGGGCGCGACGCCCATCACGTTCACGGCAAAGCGCACGAAGCGATGGAGGCAGTTTTTCATCACGTATCTTGCCCAGGCGGGCCACACCGCGGTCAGTCCCGCGCCGTGCGTCACGTCGTACAGCGCGCCGAGCTCGTGCTCGAGGCGGTGGCACGCCCAGTCGCCCGCGTCGTTGCCGCAGCCGGTCAGTCCGTTGTGCGAGAGCGAGCCCGCCCACATGATCTCCGCGCGCGCCGCGTAGTTTTCGGGATCGTCGCGCAGCACGAGCGCGTTGTGCATGACGGTCTTCAGCAGTCCCTCCGCGATCGCGTCGGTGAGTTCCATCCGGTTTCCGTTCACGAAATAGCGCTCCATCGTGTGCATCATGATGTCCGCGCAGCCCGCCGCGGTCTGGTACGCGGGCAGGGTCTTGGTCAGCGCCGGGTCCATCAGCGCGAACTTCGGGCGGCACAGATCGCTGTTCACGCCGCGCTTCTTGTCTTCATAGGAGATGACGGAACTGTCGCTCATCTCGCTTCCGGATGCGGAAAGCGTCAGCACCACGCCCAGCGGATAGCACGCCTTCGGCGCGCGCGTATGCTCGTACAGCTCCTTCACGTCGTGCTCCGGCTCCGCAAGCGCGTAGGCGATCGCCTTCGCCGAGTCGATGACGCTGCCGCCGCCGACGGCGAGCAGGAAGTCGACGCCGTTCGCTTTGCACAGCGCGACGCCCTCGTAGACCTTCTCCAGCCGCGGGTTCGGCACCACGCCGCCGAGCGTGACGTACGGGATGTTTTCCTTTTTCAGCGAGTCCTCGACGCGGGCCAGAAGCCCCGAGCGCACGGCGCTCTGTCCGCCGTAGTGGATCAGCACCTTCGTGCCGCCGAACGCCTTGACAAACTCGCCGGCGCGGGTTTCAACGTCGTGTCCGAACACGACCTTCGTGGGGGTAAACAGCGTAAAATCTCCGTTCATGGGGTTCTCCTTTCAGGTTCAGAAAGATCGGATGACCGATTCGTTCAGGGAACGGATCAGCCTGAGCGCAAGCTCGACCGTCGCCTCGTAATCGCTGAGCTTCGCGAGGCAGGCGGGCGTATGGATGTAGCGTACGGGCACGCCGAGCACGATCGCGGGCGCGCCGCAAAGCTCCGACTGGATCACCGCAGCGTCGTTGCCGCCGCCCTCGCGCACCGCCGCCTGCGCGGGAACGCCTTCGCGTTCTGCCAGGTCCAGGGCGTACCGCACGAACCGCGGGTTCGAGATGACCGACACGTCCATGAACCGGATCATGGGTCCGTTTCCGAGCCGCGTCTGCACGGCGTATTCCTCGCCGAAGGTATCGTCCGCGGGGCAGCCCTCGAACACGATCGCCGCGTCGGGACGGACGCGGTTGACCGCGATCCGGCAGCCGCGCTCGCCGACCTCCTCCTGCGCCGAAAGCACGCCGACCACGTCGACCGCGAGCTCCTCGTCCGCGATGCGGCGCATGACCTCGATCAGCGCGGCGCAGCCGAGGCGGCAGTCGAACGCCTTTCCGGACAGCAGCCCGTGTTCGTTGTCGAAGCGGAACGGCGTATCCGGCACGACCGGCTCGCCGATGCGGATGCCGAACGCCGTCTGCGCCTCCGCCGCGTTTTTCGCGCCGACGTCGATCGAAAGATCGCGGATCTCGGGCGTGCCGGCGCGTTCCTTTTCCGCGGCGCTCATGAAGTGCGGCGGCTTCGCGGCGATCACGCCGGGGACCCAGATCCCCTCGCGGTTTCTGACGAGCACGCGCGCGCCGGGAAGCGTCGCGCGGTTCCAGCCGCCGAGCGGCACGACGCGGAGCGTGCCGTTCGGGCGGATCGAATGCACCATAAAGCCGACCTCGTCGCTGTGCGCGTCGAGCATCAGCACGGGCTTGTCGCCGGTGTTCCGCCTCCGGTACAGATACAGGTTCCGCAGAAAATCCTCCGTGACGCTGCACGTGTTGCCGATCGCGCCGCGCGCGGCGCGGACCGTTTCGTCCTCAAATCCGCTCGGCGCGTTCGCTTCGCACAGCGTCCGGATCGCGTTTCGTTCGCGTTCAGTCATACGATGTCCTCCGTTCGGTCTTATAAAAACAGTATAGCACAGCCGTCCCGCGCGCGTAAAGCGAAACGCGCGAAAAAAAGCCCTCCGCCGCGGTTTGCGGCAGAGGGCGGACGTTGCGTCGGTCAGTTGCTCTTCTTTTTGAACAGGTCCTTGTAGTCGGCGCCCGCAAGAACGCCGAAGACCAGCACGACGACCGTGCACAGGATCGTGATCCAGTTCAGAAGCCCCGACGGATCCTCGCCCTTGACGAGCAGGATGATCACGGACAGGATGATCGCCCACGCGGCGTAGGTGATGTTCAGCGCCATGGACTTGGACGCGCCGATCTCGGAGATCGCGCGGTAATAGAACAGGTACGAGACCGTCGCGAACAGTGCCGCGCACGCAATGACCGGGATCAGCCAGCCGGTGCCGCTGAACAGGCTCACGATGAAGTTCCAGCCGAAGCCCCAGCGGCCGAGGATCGGCAGGATCACCGCGCCGTACACGACGGCGGAGGTCGTCTGCCGGATCTGCAGCGCGATCTCGTCGGTGATGGCGTCGTCCTTGACGCACTTCGCGATGATGACGGCTTCAATGCCCCAGCCGAACGCGCACATCGCGGTGCCTAAAAGACCCAGCCAGAAGTTCGTGATGTTCAGCTCCGGGCTGTAGCTCAGACCGTACACGCCCGCGATCGTCAGCAGCAGGAAGATCCAGCGGTACCAGGACATCTTTTCCTTCAGGAAGAAGTAGGCCAGCGCCGCGCCGATGGCGGGGAAGATCGCGCTCGCGACCGCGCCGATGGACGCGCCCATGTTCGCGATGGTCAGAACGTAGCCGGTCATGCCGATCGGACCGCCGATGACGGCGGCGAGCGCCACGAACCAGCCGCTCTTCGTTTTCAGCGCGCGGCCGACGGCGGGAAGCTTCCCGCGGACGCCGTTCCAGATGCACGCCCAGATCGCGGAGAACAGATCGTGCAGAAACGTTGCCGCAAGCGGCGCCAGAAGGACCGCCTGCTCCGTGGAGCAGAGCGGGCTCATCGCAAGCGCGATGCCGAGAATGACGGTTTCGACCGCCCAGGTGACCCCTGCAAGAATACCTGCAAACATGCTGCGTTCCTCCTTATCCGAGTTTCCGGTACGCTTCGACGTTCTGCTTCAGGCGTTCGTAGCGCGCGTCGGCGTAGTCCTGCATGAACTGTCCGTCGAACGGCACGCGGGTGAGGCCCCAGAGCGTCCACAGATAATCGACGTACGTCTTTGCGGCGACGAAGCGCTTCCGCTCGTCGACGGTCGGCGTCCGGCCGTAATACGCCTCCAGAAGCTGCGTATCGTTTTCCGGCGTGTATTCGGCTTCGATGGACAGGCAGGAGAGGTCCCACATCGCCTCGTTCATGCCGCTGTACTCCCAGTCGATGAGATAGAGCCGGCCGGTCCCGTCGATGACCCAGTTGTCCACCAGCGAATCGTTGTGGCACGGCACGCGCGGCGCGGCGCCGTTTCGGTCGACCTCGGCCTTGATGTCCATGACCGCCTGCTTCACGGCTTCGTAGTCGTCATAGAACGCCACGCCGCCGTCGCGGATGATCCGCTCGTACAGGTCCGCCATCTCGAACACCTCGAAGCGGACGCCGGTGTCGACGCCGCAGGTGTGGAGCTTTTTGAAGATCGCGGCCGCCTGGCGCAGGATCTCCGGCTTTTTCATCGTGTCCGCGCTGTTCGGCTGCGGATCGCGGATGAATTCCATGACCTTGCGTCCGGTGTCGTCGAAGTACAGCAGCGGGGCGTCGATGCCCAGCCTGCACGCAAGCTCGGTGCTCTTGCGCTCGTCGGCGCGGTTGATCATTTCCTCGGTGCCTTCGCCGGGGATGCGGACGAGGTACTGAAGCCCGTCGGTCCGCGTGATCCGGTAGGAATGGTTCGTCATGCCGCCGAGACGGCGGATGTCGATCCAGATATCCTCGCCGAACGTGAGCTTCATCAGCTCCGCAAGCTTCGGGATATCGTTCTTTTCGATCGTTCTGACCAGTTCTGACATACGGTATTCTCCTTTTTGAAAATCGTTTATTCTGCTTCGACGGGCACGACGTCCGCGCCCGTACGGTCGTTTCGGCGTTTCCAGAGATACGGTTTTCCCTTCGCCGTGAACGTAAAGGCAACCGCATCCGATACGTTCTTCACGGGCCGGAAGCCCGCGATCTCGCGCTGTTCGCATCCGAGCCGGTCGGCGATCTCCTTGATGATGCGGCTCTGCGGTTCGTCGACGTAGCGCGGATCGAACGCGCGCAGCTCGTCCAGCGAATCGAATTCAAAGATCGAGCCGTCCGGATACACCCGGATCTCCATCGGCGGAAGCGACGCGGCGCGTTCCATGAGGATCGTTTCCCACAGCGCCTGATCGTACTGTCCGACGGACTGATCCGCCTCGAGGATCGAAAGCATCGCCGCCGAGAACGCGTGATCCCAGTAGACGTGCCCGAGCATGATGTCGCCCTCGGTCCCGCCGATCGTGACGCTCCGGATGCAGCCGTTTTCGTCGGGCGTCATGTACCATTCGTTCGTCGGCTCCGCAGTGCGGATCGCGGCGTAGTAGCTCCGGTACACGTGATCGGTGAACGGATTCACCGCGAAATAGTCGTCCGACGAGCAGAT
This sequence comes from uncultured Clostridia bacterium, assembly GCA_946411635.1. Taxonomy (GTDB): domain Bacteria; phylum Bacillota; class Clostridia; order Christensenellales; family CAG-138; genus UBA3792. The sequence continues at coordinate 121,472 of CAMKES010000003.1, forward strand.
ATAGCTGTTGCGGATGTGATCCTTCGCGCAGTAGAGCGTGTAGGTGTTGTTCTTCACGTCGTAGAGCGGGTTCACGACGATCGTGATCCCTTCGTACTTGTCCGCGAGATAGAGGAAGTCCTCGCTCCGGTAGCCGAGGATCAGCACGATCTTCTGAACGCCCGCCTCGTGCAGCTGCTCGATCTGCCGTTCGATGAGCACCTCGCCCTTCACGTTTAAAAGGCCCTTCGGCTTCTCGAGCGAAAGCGGAACGAACCGCGACGAAAGCCCCGCCGCCATGATGACCGCGTTGTCCACCCGATACGGCGCCAGCGCTTCGACACCCGCCCCGGTGATCCCGTTTTCGTCCGTCAGTCCCGCGCCGCGGAATCGTTCGAGCAGCCGGGAAACGGTTTCGTCCGGCATCCCGGTCTCTTCGCCGAGGCGCCCGGAACTCTGCATCCCGCACCGGCGGATCGCGTACAGCAGCGTAAACTCGTCTTTCGTCATGGCAGTCCCCTCACGTGTTCATTCCTGTGCATTATAAGCCTAATATTGAACATCGTCAAGGGGGCGTGTCGAAGACGCGGGAAATATAGGATCGCGTGCGGACGGTCCGCGCGGTTTTTTCCCGCCGCCGGATTGATTCGGACGGCGAATCGTGGTATGGTATACGGGAACGACGGATAAGGACGGTGGAACATGAACATTCTGGTACTGAACGGCTCGCCGAAGGGCGAAAACAGCGTCACCCTGCAGACGGTGCGCTATCTCGAAAAGCGGTTTCCGGACGAGACCTTTTCGGTCCTGCACGTCGGACAGCGCATCAAACGCATCGAAAAGGACTTCACGGAGGCGGAGGCGGCGCTGAAGGACGCGGACCTGCTGCTGTTCTGCTACCCGGTCTACACGTTTCTCGTGCCGAGCCAGCTGCACCGGTTCATCGAGCTTCTGAAGGCGAGCGGCGCCGACCTTTCCGGCAAGTGCGCCGCGCAGCTTTCGACCTCGCTGCATTTCTACGATATCACCGCGCACCGCTTCATCCGCGACAACTGCGACGATCTGGGACTTTTCTATCTCGGCGGGCTGTCCGCGGACATGGAGGATCTTCTGAAGGAGCGGGGACGGACCGAGGCGGAGGACTTTTTCCGCTTCCTGCTGTGGCGGAAGGAACGCGGTCTTTCGGAACCGAAGCGCTGCGCGCCGAAGCCGTTCACGCCGGTCCCGCTTTCCGAAACGGCGCGGCCCGCGATGCTTTCGGGCGGCAGGGTCGCCGTCGTCGCGGATTACGATCCGGAGGCGGACGGTCCGGTCCGGGCGCTGGTCGCGCGGTTTCTGCGGATCGCGCCGTTTGAAACGACGCTCGTCAATCTGCGCGAGTTTCCGTTCGCGGGCGGCTGTCTCGGCTGCTTTCAATGCGCCGCGAGCGGCGCGTGCGTCTATCGGGACGGCTTCGACGCCTTCCTGCGGGAGAAGATCCAGAGCGCGGACGCGATCGTCTACGCGTTCCGGATCGCGGATCACTCGATGGGATACCGCATGAAGCTGTACGACGACCGGCAGTTCTGCAACGGACACCGCACGGTCACGATGGGCAAGCCCGTGGGCTACCTGATCTCCGGTCCGCTTTCGGACGAGGGCAACCTTCAGACGGTCATCGAGGCGCGCGCCGAGGTCGGCGGCAACTTCCTCGCGGGCGTGGCGACCGACGAACGCGACCCGGACACGGCGATCGAAGCGCTTGCGGACACGCTGCGCTACGCGGTCGATCACGCGTACCGCCCGCCGAAATCGTTCTGGGGCGTGGGCGGCATGAAGATCTTCCGCGACCTCATCTATCAGATGCGCGGGCTCATGCGCGAGGATCACCGATTCTACAAAAAGCACGGCTTTTACGACTTCCCGCAGAAGCGCAGGGGCCGCATTTTCGGCATGTATCTGGTCGGCGCCATGATGCGGAGCAAACGCCTTTCGAAGAAACTCGGCGGCAGAATGACCGAGGGCATGCTGATGCCGTACAAAAAGGCGCTCGAGAAGGCGGAAAAGCGCCGGTCCGGCGCGGAAACGGCGGACGGAAGCCCGTCCCGGACTTGATTTTTGGTCCGGACTGCGATATGATAACTCCGTGTGGAGAGACTGTCCGCGGCGCTGCCGCGGAAGAGGGAGGCGCTTTGATCGAGGAGAAGCTGCCGATCTCGAAAGAGACGGCGGAGGAGCTGGCGGAAAACGAAAACCGCCTGATCCCGAAACCCAAAGGCAAAAAGCAGAGGATCATCCGGATCGTCGGCGTGATCGCGTTCGTTCTGATCAACGCGGTCGTGCTGTTCTTTACCGCGCGCAACGACTTTTCCAAGAAGCCGGTCGAGCGTCCGGAGCCGTTCGGCGCGCAGAGCATCCTGTTTCTGCTCTGCGCGATCGCGTGTCCGCTCGTCGCGCTCGGGCTGGAAACGGTCAAGTATCTCCTGATGATGCGCCGCCTCGGCGAGCGCGTTTCCGTGCGTACGGCGTTCGAAACGAGCGCGCTCGGCAAGTATTACGACAACGTCACGCCGTTCGGCACGGGCGGGCAGCCGTTCCAGATCTGGAACCTGCACAAGAACGGATACACGAGCGGCGCCTCTTCCGCGATGCCGCTGGCGTCGTTCATCACGGCGCAGGTCGCGTTCGTCCTGCTCGCGCTCGTGATGTTCTTCATCAACAACAGCGTTTCCGGCGTCGTCGGCGTCAAGATCATCGCGTACGTCGGGCTCGTGATGTACATGATCGTTCCGCTCATGATCGTTCTGACGGCGATCGCCCCGCGCATCACGGCGAAGATCATCAACTTTTTCGTGCGGATCGGCGCGAAGCTCCGGCTCGTCAAGGACCCCGGCAAGACCACGCGAAAGATCGAAGACGGGCTCAAGCGGTACTCCGCGAGCCTCCGGTACATGGCGCGAAGCCCCATGCTTCTGACGGAGCTTCTGATCCTGTCGGTCCTGTATCAGATCGCGATCCTGAGCATTCCGTACTTCGTCGTGCGCGTGTTCGGCGTGCAGACGAGCTTCTGGCAGGCGCTGACGCTGTGCCTGTACGTGTACGCCTCGATCACGATCGTGCCGACGCCCGGCAACGCGGGCGCGGCGGAGGGCTCGTTCTACCTGCTGTTCAACCAGCTCGAATCGAACGGCCTCTTCTGGGCGATGCTGATCTGGCGCTTCCTGTGCTACTATTCGTTCATCCTCATCGGCATGCTGATCTACGGCTTCCGCGCGGTGGAGAGCGCGGTCAAAAGCCGCATCCGCGCGCGGAAAAAGACCCGGTAGGAACGGCGTGCGATCAAAAGAGGGCAGACCCTCTTTTTTTCTTTGCCAAAAAACGGGATCGGACCGAAAAAACACGCGAAAACCGGCGATTTCGGTTTGCTTTCCCGCCGGTTCTCTGATATACTGTATATGATATCCAATACAGACAGAGGGGAGATCGAACCATGAAAAAACGCATCGCACTGCTGCTCTGCATCCTGATGCTGTTCGCGCTCGTTCCCGTGACGTTTGCGGAACCGGACGCGGTCCCGACCGCGAATCTCGATATCAACGAGGCGAACTTCCCCGACGCGAACTTCCGCGCCTGGGTCAAGGCGAATCTTGCCGGCGGCAAAACGTATATGTCCCCGACCGAGGTCGCGGGCGTCACGGAGATCTACTGCTACGACGAGAACATCGCTTCGCTGAAGGGGGTCGGCAAGTTCCCGAACCTGGAGTATCTGGACTGCTCCGACAACAAGATCAAGAGCCTGGATCTGTCCGGCAACAAAAAGCTGATCCGGCTGGATGTCGAGAACAACGGCATGACGAGCCTGAACGTCAGCGGCTGCGTCAATCTCGAACAGCTGAACTGCTGGAAAAACGAGCTGACCTCGATCAACGTTTCGGCGAACACCAAGCTCGGCATGCTGGACGTCGGCAAAAACAATCTGAGCTCGATCAACGTCAGCAAGAATAAGGCGCTTGAGATCCTGTACGTGGAGGAAAACAATCTGACCAAGATCAACGTCACCATGCTTCCGAAGCTGGACAGCCTGGACGTCTCCTACAACCAGATCGGCACGCTGGACATCTCGAAGAACCCGCTCCTCGTGGATCTGTATGCCGACGGGAACAATCTGACGGCGATCGACGTCACGAAGGCTCCGGAGCTTGAGCATCTTTTCATCTCCCAGAACCAGCTGACCTCGATCGACGTCACCAAGAATCCGAAGCTTACGATGCTGAACATCGGGTCGAACGACGGCATCAAGAAGCTGGACGTCACCAAGAACACGGACCTGCGCCGGCTGGAGACCGACGACACGAACCTCTCGGAGCTCGATCTTTCCAAGAACCCGATGCTTTATACGCTGAACGTCTGCGCGAACAGCCTCGCGAAGCTCGACCTCAGCAACAACCCGAAGATCTCGTTCCTCTACGCGTACGATAACTTTCTGACCGAGCTGGACGTTTCGAACCTGACGAATCTGTATGAACTGAACGTTTCCAGAAACTTCCTGGAGGAGCTGGACGTCTCGAACAACAAAATACTGGAGCGGCTTTCCTGCTGCGACAACCAGATCCGGTACATCAATCTGAACTACAACACGGATCTCCGGGAACTCGACTGTACGGGCAACCGCATGGAGTTTTTGAACGTGCGGAACAATCCGGAGCTCGAATCGCTCTACTGCGGATACAACAACCTGCGCCAGCTGCATCTGGAAAACAACACGAAGCTGAAGGCGGCGAACATGGACCTTTCGCCGCAGCGCACGGCCGACGGTCTGCAGTACACGACGAGCGGCGGGTATTACTACTACAACATGAGCAACCTGTTCGAGAGCGATTCCGAACTTTCGTACGTCAAGGCGTACAACAGCAGCTATTCCTATAATTCGTCCACCGGACAGATGCGCCTGCCCGGCAACAATTCAAAGATCGACTACCTGTTCAACACGGGCAAGGGCGACATGGAGGTCGAGGTCTACCGCTATTACAGCAGCGACTTCAACATCACGCTCGACTCCTGGGGCGGACTGTATTACAAGGGCACGACGCCGTACATGGTCTGGAACGGCGCGAAGCGCAACGCGCCGTTCACCGTGCGCGAAGTGGGCACGGACAAGGAGATCGACCCGTATTTCTACGATTACCATTATGAAGAGAACGTCGCGGCCGGCACCGGCTATCTGTTCGTGCGGATGTGGGGCAACAGCGAGGTCAAGCGCGTGTGGTACAAGATCTACCTGCCGCCGACGACCGCCACGACGGTTGCGAACACGTCCGACGGGATCAAGATCAGCTGGGCGGCGGTCCCGGGCGCCGCGGGCTACGTCGTCTACCGCCGCGCGATGAACCTGTCGATGTCGGACTGGTCGAAGTTCGACCGCTGGAACAACACGACCGCCACGACCTTTACCGACACGAAGGTCTACGCGGGCACGCGCTATCAGTACGGCGTCAAGGCGTACTTCAAGCAGCGGAACGACCTGTACGCGGGCAAGATGATCGGCGGCGTGTTCGACAACTACAACCTCGGTCTGGTCGGTCCGCTGAGAACGACGGTGCGCATCAAGACGAACAAGCTGTCGAGCGTGACGGCGGGCACCGGCAAGCTCACGGCGAAGTGGACGAAGATCGACGTGTGCACCGGCTATCAGGTGCAGATCGCGACGAACAGCAGCTTCACGGCCGGCAAACAGGAGGTCAAGATCACGAGCCCCTCGACGCTGTCGAAGACGATCTCGGGTCTGACCTCGGGCAAGACGTACTACGTACGCGTCCGCGGCTACAACGAGTTCAACGGCACGACGTACTACGGCGAATGGACGAACGTGCTGACCTGCAAAGTCAAATAACAAACCGAAAACGGAAGCCTTTCTGCCGGGGGCTTCCGTTTCTTGTCCGAACCGGTCCGGCAGAACCGAAAAAAACGAGAGGGGAATCGAACCATGAAAAGACGCATCGCACTGCTGCTCTGCATCCTGATGCTGTTCGCGCTGATCCCTGCCGCGGCGGCGGAGGAAACGCCGAAGGGGAACCTGCAGATCAACTCGACGAACTTCCCGGACGCGAACTTCCGCGAGTGGGTCAAGACGTATCTTGCCGGCGGCAAGACCTCCATGACCTCGACCGCGGTCTCGGCCGTCAAGGAGATCTACTGCGACTGCGAAGACATCGCATCGCTGAAGGGCATCGAGAAGTTCCCGAACCTGGAAAAGCTGGACTGCTCCGACAATAAGCTGACGAGCCTGGATCTGTCCGGCAACAAGAAGCTCAAGCTGGTCATCTGCGCGAACAACAAGCTGACGAGCCTGAAGGTATCGGCCTGCGCCGCGCTCGAAACGCTGTCGTGCTGGGGCAACGAGCTGACCTCGCTCGACGTTTCCGCCAATAAGAAGCTCGACCTGCTCAGAGCCTCGGACAACAAGCTGAAGTCGATCGACGTCAGCAAAAACGAGAAGCTCACCACGCTGGAGCTCGACGAAAACCAGCTCACGAAGCTCGACGTCTCGAAGCTGACGAATCTCGTGGTGCTGAGCGTCGACAGCAATCAGCTCACCGCGCTGGACGTTTCGAAGAACACGGCGCTCGGGGCGCTCTACGTAAAATGGAATGCGCTCACGTCGATCGACGTCAGCAAAAACGCGAAGCTCGAGACCCTGGAGGTGTTCGACAATCAGATCAAATCGATCGACGTCACCAAGAATCCGGAGCTGCGGATGCTCAACGTCTCCGAGAACTATGACGTCAAGAAGCTCGACGTCACCAAGAACACGAAGCTTCTGATCCTGGAATGCGCGAATACGAGCATATCGAAGCTGGACCTCTCGAAGAATCCCAAACTGATGGAGCTCAATATCTGCGAAACCGGCATCGACAATCTCGACCTTTCGAAGAATTCCGGCATCACGTATCTTTACGCATACGCGTGCCTGCTGTGCGAGATCGACGTGTCGAACCTCGGGGAGCTCAGGAAGTTGGACGTTGCCTGCAACCTCCTCGATCAGCTGGACGTCACGAATAACGCAGATCTGGAGATGCTTTCCTGCTATCTCAACGAGATCCGCTACCTCAACCTTTCCAACAACGCGAAGCTCACGTATCTGGACTGCGCGAACAACCGCCTGGAGTTTTTGAACGTGCGGAACAATCCGGAGCTCGATACGCTCTACTGCGGCGGAAACAAGATCCGCGCGCTGCATCTGGAAAGCAACACGAAACTGACGGCGGCGCAGGCGAGCCTCTCGCCGCAGCGCACGACCGACGCGCTGCAGCTCACCTACAGCGACGGGCGGTACCGGTATTACATGAAGAGCCTGTTCGAGACCGGCTCCGAGGCGAGCGGCGTCAAGCCGTTTGACAGCAGCTATTCCTACGATCCCTCCACCTACTATATGGCGATGCCCGGCAACGTTTCGGAGTTCAAGTACCTGTACGACACGGGCAAGGGCGACATGGAGGTCGACGTGTACCGCCATTACAGCGGCGAATTCAAGGTCGAGCTCGACGACTGGGGAGGACTTTCGTTCAAAGGCACGACGCCGTACATGATCTGGAACGGCAAGAAGCGCAACGCGCCGTTCACCGTGCGCAACGCGAGCACGGACAAGGTGATCGACGGGTATTATTACGATTACTGGTATCAGGAGAACGTCAACGCCGGCACCGGGTATCTGTTCGTGCGGCTGTGGGGCAGCGACACGGTCAAGCGCGTCTGGTACAAGATCTACCTGCCGCCGACGACCTCCACGACGGTCGCGAACACGTCCGAAGGCGTCAAGATCAGCTGGGCGGCGGTCCCGGGCGCCGCGGGCTACGTCGTCTACCGCCGCGCGATGAACCTGTCGATGTCGGACTGGTCGAAGTTCGACCGCTGGAACAACACGACCGCCACGACCTTTACCGACACGAAGGTCTACGCGGGCACGCGCTATCAGTACGGCGTCAAGGCGTACTTCAAGCAGCGGAACGACCTGTACGCGGGCAAGATGATCGGCGGCGTGTTCGACAACTACAACCTCGGTCTGGTCGGTCCGCTGAGAACGACGGTGCGCATCAAGACGAACAAGCTGTCGAGCGTGACGGCGGGCACCGGCAAGCTCACGGCGAAGTGGACGAAGATCGACGTGTGCACCGGCTATCAGGTGCAGATCGCGACGAACAGCAGCTTCACGGCCGGCAAACAGGAGGTCAAGATCACGAGCCCCTCGACGCTGTCGAAGACGATCTCGGGTCTGACCTCGGGCAAGACGTACTACGTGCGCGTCCGCGGCTACAACGAGTTCAACGGCACCACGTATTACGGCGAATGGACGAACGTGCTGAGCTGCAAGGTCAAATAAGGATCGCGGAACAGATCGAAACGGGGCGGAAACGCCCCGTTTTTTCGCGCCGGAAGGGAATTCCGTATATTATCCGAAAGAGTGATGACAAGCCGAACACGGCATGATACAATGAAAAAAACGAACGTGAAAGGCGGAACGACATGGAACAGCAAATGTATGCGGACATGAAGTATCTGAAACTCCTCGCGCACGAGTATCCGACGATCCCCGAGGTCTCCACGGAGATCATCAATCTGAAGGCGATCCTCGGTCTTCCGAAGGGAACGGAGCATTTCATCAGCGACATCCACGGCGAATACGAAGCGTTCATCCACATGCTGAAGAACGCGTCGGGCGTGATCCGCAAAAAGATCGACATCCTGTTCGAGAACAGCGTGACCGAAGCCGAACGCGACCAGCTGGCGACGCTGATCTATTATCCGGAGCAGAAGCTGGACCTTCTGAAGCGCGGAGGCGTCGTCAACGCCGAGTGGTACAAGATCACGCTCCGGCGGCTCGTCGAGGTCTGCCGCTTCTCCGCGTCGAAGTACACGCGTTCCAAGGTCCGCAAGGCGCTGCCCGAAAGCTACGCGTACATCATCGACGAGCTGCTCCACGCGATCGAGACCGAGGACAAGGTCCGCTACAACAACGAGATCATCCGCTCGATCATCGAGACCGAACAGGCGGACACGATGATCGTCGCCCTGTCGAACGTCATCCAGCGGCTGGTCATCGACCGTCTGCACATCGTGGGCGACGTGTTCGACCGCGGTCCCGGCGCGCACATCATCCTCGACCGGCTTCTGACCTATCACAACGTGGACGTGCAGTGGGGCAACCACGACATCCTGTGGATGGGCGCCGCGGCGGGCAACCGCGCGCTGATCGCAACGGCCATCATCAACTCGCTGAAATACGGCAACGTCGACACGATCGAGGACGGCTACGGCATCTCGCTCTCGCCGCTTCTGAAGTTCGCGCTCGAAACGTACGCCGACGATCCCTGCACGAAGTTTCTGCCGCGCGCCGTCGGCGACGCGCATCACGACAACCCCGAGCTCATCGCCAAAATGCACAAGGCGATGGCGATCATCCTGTTCAAGCTCGAGGGACAGATCATCGACGCGAACCCCGAGTATCACATGGAGCACCGCAAGATGCTGCACCGCGTCGATTACGAGCGCGGCACGATGACGATCGACGGCGTCGAATACGAGCTGGCCGACAAGCGCTTCCCGACCGTCCTGCCCAGCGATCCGTACGTGCTGACCGAGGCGGAGGAGGACCTGATGGACAAGCTCCGCACCGCGTTCTACCACTCCGGCAAGATCCGCGAGCACGTCAGGTTCCTGTTCTCGCACGGCAGCATGTACCTCGTGTGCAACGGCAACCTGCTGTTCCACGGCTGCGTTCCCGCGGGCGAGGACGGCGAATTTGTCTCCGTCACGATCGACGGCAAACCGTACGCGGGCAAGGCGCTGTTCGACAAGTCCGACGCGCTGGTGCGGCAGGGCTTCTTCACGAAATGGGGCACGCCCGAGCGCGAGCAGGGGCTCGACTTCTTCTGGTACCTGTGGTGCGGCACGAACTCGCCGCTGTTCGGCAAGGACAAGATGACGACGTTCGAGCGCTACTTCATCGACGACAAGGCGACGCACGAGGAGCACAAGAACCCGTACTTCAAGCTCGCCGAGCACGAGGACTTCGCCGTGAAGATCCTGAAGGAATTCGGTTTGAGCGACGATCCCGATTCGCACGTCATCAACGGACACGTGCCGGTCAAGATCAAAAAGGGCGAATCCCCGATCAAGGCGAACGGCCGCATCTTCGTCATCGACGGCGGCATGTCGAAGGCGTACCAGTCCACGACGGGCATCGCGGGCTACACCCTCATCTACAACTCCCAGTGCATGATCCTCTCGTGCCACGACCCGTTCGTGACGGTGAACGAGGCGATCCGCTCGGAGGTCGATATCCACTCCACGCAGCAGGTCGTCTATACGCCCGCCGTGCGCAAACGCGTCGCGGACACGGACGTGGGCAAAACCCTCCTGGAGCGCATCGACGATCTTCAGCGCCTGCTCTCTGCTTACCGCAGCGGCACGATCAAACAGCATTCGAGGTAACCGAATATGACGGAACGGCGCCCCGCGCCGTTTCTTTTTTTCCGCAAAGTCTGCTTCCCGAGGGAACGGAAAACCATGAGGCGGATAAGCGGTCTGCAGGGGACGCCGACCCCGGCGTCCCGTCGGACGGTTCTTCTGCGCTGATCGATCCGCACAGACGCCTGCGGAAGCCTCCCTTGTGTAAAGGGAGGTGTCCCGGCTTGCCGGGACGGAGGGATTGTCTCCTGCGCGCCTTCCTTTGGCTTCCCCCCGGGGGGAAGCTCCGCCGCAGGCGGTGATGAGGGGGAGACCGCGCAAAAAAACGGCGCGTTTCCGCCTTCGCCCGTTGCCAGACGCGCCGGTTCATGCTATACTGTTTGATACGGAACGAACGGAGGAACACACCGATGTACGAACGAACGGATTTTTACGAGCGCGTGAAGGAGCGCCTGATCCGCTACGCGAAGGTCGACACGCAATCGATGCGCGGCGGCACGGAAACGCCCACGACGCAAAAGCAGTTCGACCTGGCGCGCATGCTCTTCGACGAGCTCTGCGCGCTCGGCGCAAAGGACGTGTATCTGGACGAAACGACCTGCGTGCTGTACGCGTTTCTGCCCTCCTCGATGCCGGACGGCGGCGGCCGTCCCGTCGGGTTCGTCACGCACATGGACACCGCGCCCGACGCGCCCGGCGCGCCCGTGCGCCCGTGGGTGCTCGAAGCCTACGACGGCGGCACGATCGTGCTGAACGCCGAACAGGGGATCGCGATGTCGCCCGCGGAGTTTCCGAACCTTCTGCAATACGTCGGGCAGGACCTGATCCTCACCGACGGCACGACGCTTCTGGGCGGCGACGACAAGGCGGCGATCGCGTCGGTCATGACGTTCATCGAGCACTGCCTCGCGCACCCGGAATGCCCGCACGGACCCGTTTCGTTCGCGTTCACGCCGGACGAGGAGGTCGGGGGTCTTGCGAAGGATCTCGATCTCGACCGGTTCGGCGCGAAGGTCGCGTACACGCTCGACGGCGACCATCTCGGCTGGTACATGGACGAAACGTTCAACGCCTCCGAGGCGACGCTCACGGTCAAAGGTCTCAGCGTGCATCCCGCCACGGCGAAGGGCATCATGGTCAACGCCGCGGACGTCGCGGGCGAGTTTCTTCAGATGCTGCCGCGCTTCGAAAAGCCGCAGTTCACCTGCGGGCGCGAGGGCTTTTTCCACGTGATCGCCGTCGAGGCGGACTGCGAGCGCGCGAAGGTCGTTCTGATCATCCGCGACCACGACGGCGTGCAGTTTCAGCACCGCGAGGCGTATCTTGCAAAATGCGCCGACGCGCTCAGGGCGCAGTACGGCGCGGACCGCGTATCGCTTGCGATCGAGCCGTCGTACCGCAACATGAAGGAGGTCGTGAAGCTGCATCCGTATCTGATCGACCACCTCAAAACGGCGATCCGCGCGGCCGGTCTCGAGCCGAAGACGGAGCCGTTCCGCGGCGGCACGGACGGTTCCGCGCTGAGCTGGCGCGGGCTGCCGTGTCCGAACCTGTCGGCGGGCTACGAGAACGCGCACGGACGCTTCGAGTACGTGCCGATCCCGTCGATGGAAAAGAACGTAGAGATCCTGCTGCATCTCGGCTCCCTGTTCGGAGCGATGAAAAATGACTGAAAAGAGGGTAACAACATGGAAGAACGGAAAATCCTGAGCAAAAACACGTTTACGCCGGATCAGACGCATTACGAGCAGGCGTACGCCGAAATGACGAAGCTGTCCGATCTGCTGCTGTTCGGCTTCGTCGTGCTGATGGCGCTCGTGCTGGTCGTGAGCTCGATCGTTACGAAATCGCCGTTTTTCGGGCGCGACAACCTCGTTCCGCTGATCGCGCTCGGACTCGCGTTCGTGATCGTGCTCGTGCAGCACTTCCTGCTGCCGAAGATCAACGCAAAGCGTTCGGTCAGACGGATCCGCGAAACGTTCGGCGATCTTGCCGAGCTGACCGTCACGGTCGACGAGACCGGCGTTTCGATGTACAACGCCGCAAACGACAGCACGGCGAAGTTCGCGTTCCGTTCGTTCGCAAAGTTTTCGGAAAGCCGCGATCTGCTGCTTCTGAGGACCTTTGCGCGGCAGACGGTCATGGTGTCGAAGACCGGCTTTACGGACGGCTTCGACGAAGCGTCGTTCAAGGCGCTGATGCGGGAAAAATGCCCGAACGCCAAATGCAGATGGAAATAACGAAGGAGGGGAAACCGAAGTGGAGAGCGAAGCGCGCACACCGCTGTTTACAAACGTAAGAGTACAGAATGAAACGCACTACGTGCAGCTGTACGAACGGACCACGAGGGCAAGACGCTGGCTCCAGGCCGCGCTGTATTTACCGTTGTTCGGTTATGCGGCATATGAGATCATCTGGTATATCGAATGGTCGAAGTATACCGGCCAGTCGCTTGCTTCACAGAGTTCGTTCTGGATTATTACCGCAGTCACGATCGCCCTTCTTGCCTTTCTTGCGTACCATCTCTTCTTCTGGCCGCGGGTCAGAGCGAAGCGCCGGATGCGGGAAATGGCGGAGATATACGGCCGCGACGGATTCCGGGACGAGTGTTCGTTTTATGACGACGAGATCGTTTCGCGGATGACGCCCGACGGTTCCGAAACGCGTCTGAAATACGACGTCGTCCGAAAAGTGTTTGAAACGAGGGATCTGTTTCTGTACCAGACAAAGCAAAAATGGATCTATTCGTTCCCGAAGGAGGGCTTTTCCGGGATCGACGCCGAAGGCTTCCGCGAATTTACGGTCAAACACTGTACGAACGCGAAGATCGTCCGGAACTGATGAAAGAAGGAGGACGCGATGAAAACGATCTTTCTGGCAGGCGGATGCTTCTGGGGCATGCAGAAGTTTCTCGACCAGTTCGAAGGGGTGAAGGAGACCGAGGTCGGCTACGCGAACGGTCCGGACACGGCGCCGAGCTACCGCGACGTGTGCGACAGCTCCGGTCACGCCGAAACGGTGCGCGTGGACTACGACGAAAACGTTCTTTCGCTTCCGGCGCTGCTGCGCTTCTATTTTCAGGTCATCGACCCGACGAGCGTGAACCGCCAGGGCATGGACGCGGGCGTGCAGTACCGCACGGGGATCTACTATACCGATCCCGATCAGCTTCCCGCGATCGAAGCGGTCTGCCGGGAGGTCGAAGCGCAGGTCGGCGCGCCGCTTGCGGTCGAGGTTTTGCCGCTTGAAAACTTCTTCCCGGCGGAGGAATACCACCAGAAGTATCTCGACAGGAATCCCGCGGGCTACTGTCACATCCCGACGCGGTTCTTCCACCTCGAACGGAACGAAACGAAATAAGCGCAGAAAAAAAGGCAGCCGTGCGGCTGCCTTATTTTTGTTTCCGGTCAGAGCGTGACGCCGTCGATCTCTTCGGTGAGCGCGATGATCTCCTCGATCACGGAGCCGATGTAGTCCACGGTCGCGTTCAGCGGACCGTCGGTGCCGATATCGACGCCCGCGAGCTTCGCAAGCTCCAAAGGCGCCTTCGAGCCGCCGGCGGCAAGGAAGCGCTTCCAGTCGTTCACGGCGGGCTCGCCCTCCGCGCGGATGCGCAGCATCGCCTGCGTGGCGACCGTGAGGCCCGCGCTGTAGGTGTAGGGATAGAGACCCATGTAGTAGTGCGGCTGGCGCATCCAGGTCAGCTCCGCGCCCTCCGGGATCTCGACCGCGTCGCCCCAGAACAGCTCGAGGTTTTTGCGGAAGATGTCCGAAAGGATCTCCGCGTTCACGCTGCCGCCCGCATCGATGATCTTGTACACCTCGCGCTGATACCACGCCTCTCTGAGATGCGTGACGAAGTTGTGGTAGTACGTGTTCGAGATGAGGGAGGAGAGCACCCAGCGGCGGAAGCGCTTGTCCGTGCTCGTTTTCAGCAGGTGGTTTGCGAGCAGCAGCTCGTTCATCGTGGACGGCGCCTCGACGAGGTACATCGACGGACTGCAGTCGTAATAGGACTGCGCCGCGTCGCCGTACATGCTCTGTCCCGCGTGACCCAGCTCGTGCGCCGCGGTGAACACGTCCGCCATGCGGTCGTTCCAGTTCAGCAGGATGAACGAGTTCTGCCGGTAGATGCCCGAGCAGAAGCCGCCGGTGGACTTGCCGACGTTCTTCGCAAAATCGATCCAGCGCTCCCGGTACGCGCGGTCGACCATCTCCGCGTAGTCCGGACCGAGGATCGAAAGCGCGTCGCGCACGTAGCGGTGCGATTCCTCGATCGTGACGTGCGGATCGTATTCCGGATCCACCGCGATCTTCAGATCGGCGAAGGTCATCTTTTCGAGGCCGTGCTTCTTCTGCAGCAGCTTTGCGTAGCGGCGCATATGCGGCGCGAGCCGTTCGGTGATCACGTCGATCTGCCGGTCGTACATCTCGCGCGTGACCTTCTGCGGGAACAGCAGATAGTCGAACACGTCCTTGTGACCGCGCAGTTCCGACGTCACCTTTTCCTGCGTGACGCAGGCGTTGTACGCGGCCGCGGTCGTATTCTCGTACTTCTTCAGCGTGTCGTAGAACCGGCGGAACGCGGCGCGGCGCACGGCGGTGTTCGCCTCGAGCTCGTAATCGTCCTCAAAGAGCGAATAGCCCATCGGGTATTCCTTTCCGTCGACCGTGATCGGGTCGAAGGCGATGTCCGCGAGCTTCATCGTGTTGTACACCTCGTACGGCACGCTGAACGACCGGTCCAGCGCCGCCAGCACCTTTTCGGTCTCCGGCGAAAGCATGTGCGCCTTCTTTGCGAGCAGGTCCTCGAGGTACACGCGGCAGCCCTTCGCAAGCTGCACGGCGCGCGAAAGCTCCGCGTCGGGCGCGAGCAGGATCTCGCTGTCGACGAACGCCAGATCCGTAAAGAGCCGCGTCATCTCGTCGCCGACCTTTTCGTTGCGCTCGCGAAGCCGGTTGTCCGTGTAGTCCGCCTCGACCGCAAGGCCCGTATAGGACCAGATGTTGTCGATCGCGGGCTGCAGCTTCTCCATGTCGTCGAGGCAGTTCACGATCGTTTCCGCGTCCGAAAGCCTGCCGGCATAGGTCCCGACGAACGCCTTGACGTCCGCCTTTACCTTCTCGAGCGCGTCCCACATGTCTTTTTCTTCCTTGAAGATCAGCGAAAGATCCCAGGTCTGTTCGACCGGAACGTCCTTACGTTTACAAAGTTCCATCATCGTTCTCGCTTTCCGCCCCGTCGGGGCTAAGTTTTTATTTTCCCTTGAACTTGCTTGCGGTGAAGGTGGACAGATCCGCCGAGACGCCGTTCTCGTCGTACTCGCCGAAGATCAGCATGTCCTTCAGCTTGCGGCCTTCCTCGAGGTTGCCCTTGTCGTTGACGTGGGGACGCGGGTTGTTGATGACCTCGCCCATGAAGACCATGACCGCGCTCGTGCCGCCGTCAAGGTTGAACGCTTCCTTCACGCCGAGCGACTGCATGAACTGCGCCATCTGCGTTTCGGTCATGCCCTTCGCCTTCTTGGTGCCGGAGTCGCAGGTCACGACCACGTAGTGACCGGGCTCGTAGTAGCCGAGGATGTTGCGCGCCTTTTCGCCGAGGCGGTACTTGAACGCGTACGCGGAAATCTCATAGTCGCGGACCAGGATCGGTCCGAACTGCCAGCCGTGCCACGCGCCGTTCTTGATCTCGTCGTCCAGATTGAAGCGGTCCTCGCCGAGCTGGAAGGTCTTCATCGAGCCGTCGCGGTAGATGATGCAGACGGCCTGCGAGTTCCAGCCCTTGTTCTCGCGCAGGCTCTTGAACTTCTCGCCCGCGTGCAGCGTAAGCCCCTGGTTATAGCTGCCGTTCACGCCGAAGATCGCGTTCTCGCGCTTGACGAGCTTTTCGGGTTCCTCGGTGCCGGAGCCGAACTTGCTGTTGCCGAACACGGTGCGGAACGAATGGATGTTGCGGATCCAGATGTCCGCGACGTAGATGACCTGCGTCTGCGCCGTATCCTCAATGACCTTGATCGCGATGCGCAGCTCGTCGCTCTGATAGCTGTAGTCCGCGTCCGCGCCGGTGTCGTAATTCGGGAAATTCTGCGTGATATCGCCTTCCTTCGGGGCGCGTGCGGACCCGGAGCCCGGCGTGGAAACGGGCGCGGCGGAGTCCTGCGGGGCGTCCGTCGGCGGAAGCGTCGCGGGCAGCACGGCGTCGGGATCCGGGGTCTCCAGCTCCACGATGCTGCCGGGATCTTCGGTCGAAACGGGCGGCTCCGTTGCGGCGTCCTGCGCGTCGCCGCCGCCGCATGCGGCCGCGGAAAGCAGAAGCAGGCCCGTCAGAAGGATGCAAAACAGTTTCTTCATCATGATAACCTCCGTATAAACGGTTTGAGGGGCGTTTCCCCTCCGGTACAGTTTACTCAAATCCGGCGCGGATTGCAAGTGCGCGCCGGAAACATTCAGAGAAATTTGACATTTTTAACGAAAGGCGTCGTTTGCGCCGTTCCGGTACGCCTCCGACAGATGCTCCGCAAACTCCCATACGCTCTGCGCGGCGGGGGACATCGTGTGCAGCCGGTAGCGCAGGATGCACACGTCGCGGCGCATCGGCACGTCGGAAAACGGGATCAGCCGGAGATTGAAGGTGTCGAGGATCGGCAGCTTCGGCATGATCGCAACGCCCGCGCCGGTCGTGACGGACGCGGCGATCGAGCTGTACTCGTCCGCCTCGAACACGATGTGCGGCGAGAACGAGAATTGCTTGAACTTGTCGGCGAGCTCGCGGTAGATGACCGCCTCGTGCGTGATCGAAATGAACTGCTCGTCGGCGACGTCGGCGAGCGTGACGGACGCGCGTCCGGCGAGCGGATGCGAGGCGGGGACGGTCAGAAACAGCTCCTGGCTGGCGACCGGCAGGTATTCGACCGAATCGATCTCGGGCTTGCCGGAGATCAGCAGGTCCAGAGACCCGTTCAGAAGATGCTCGATCAGCCCGCCGGCCATGCCCTGCCGGAAGCGGAACGCGGTCTGCCGGCTGCCGATGTGCGCGTAGAAGCGGTCGACGAACGAGGGCAGCACCGAAAAACTGACGCTGTAGATATATCCGAGATTGATGATGCCGGCGCCGGGCGCGCGCAGCTCCTTGAGCCGCTCCTGCCCCTTCGAAAGCTCGGACAGGGCGCGCTTCGCGTAGGGCAGAAACTCCGCGCCGTATTTGGTCAGCGCGATCTGCTTGCCCTGCTTCTCGAACAGCGGCACGTTCAGCTCCTTTTCCAGCTTGCTGAGCGCGTAGCTCAGGCTCGGCTGCGAGATGTACAGCAGCGCGGCCGCGCGCGTGTAGTGCAGGACCTCGGCGGTCACGCAGAAATAGCGAAGCTGCTGCAGCGTCATACGCCCACCTCCCAAAGCTCCTTCGATCGCGTGCGCCACGCGTCCAGAAGATACGCGAGCGCCAGCACGTCCGCGCTTCCCCCGGGCGACAGGTTCCGTTCGATCAGTTCACGGTCGAGCGCGCGCAGCGCGCCGATCCGCGCGGCCTCGGGCAGCTTCACGATCGCCATTGCCGATTTTTGCACGAACCGAAGCCCCTCCGGTCCGCCGCGGTGCAGAAGATTCGTGTCGTTCAGCACGCACAGCACGTCGCACAGCGTCAGCGCGCCGGGGTTTTCCGCGTCCCGGTGCGCGATCAGCCGGTCCGCCGCGTAGCATGCGTGGAAGAATCCGTCCGCCGCCTCGCCGACCGCGCCGCGCACGCCGTGCGAGGCAAAAACGTTCGCCCCGTGCGTGTCCCGCAGCGTCAGCGCGTTCCGAAGGCGCGCCTCCGCATCGGTCTTTGCAAGCGCCGCCGCGTGCTTCACGGCGTCGCCGCCGAAAGAAAGCGACTTGCCCATGCCGTACAGCAGCAGCCCCGCCGAATAGATCATGCCCTTGTGCGTGTTCACGCCGTTCGTGACGGCAAACATCGCGCGTTCGGCGGAAAGCCCCGCGTCCTTCAGCGGCGCCATGCCCGCGTCCCGCAGACCGAGGGACGCGGCGGTTTGAAAATACGGTACGAGCGCCGCCGCGCTTTTTTGGAACAGCGGCACGTCCATGTCCGTGTGCGCGCCGGTGTTGTCGTCGTCGACGAGCCCCGGCTTCGGCGTCGTATGCAGCTCGCGCAAAAGCGCGGCATGCGCCGTATCCGCAAGCAGACCGGCGCAGAACCCGTCGAGAAGCGCCTCGGTCGCCGCCTTCACGGCGTCCAGTCCGTGCGCGCGGCTGCGCGCGCAGGCGGCGGCGGGTCCGTCGCAGACAAGACATCTGCGCGGCACGCTTCGCGAAAGCTTTTCGCCGTCCGCGTTCAGCACGTCGAAGTCGTACAGCCGCGCAGCGGGGAAGGCGTCCTCGAGACGTTCGAGCGTTTTCTTGACCGCGCCCGCGTCCGCGTTCAGAAGGATCAGCGCCTCCGTGCCGGTCGCGCCGTCAAAGATCCTCCGCGTGATCTCCGGAAATCCGAACGCGTCGAACGCGCGGAGCCCCTCGTCGAACAGCAGGCGCGTTTTCGCCGTGCGCTTCACGTCGCCCGCGACGTTCAGGGAAAGCGAAACCAGGCAGCCGGACGCGTCCGCCTGCTTCAGCAGCTCCGCCTGTGCCCGCGCGCGGCGTTCGCGCGCGTCAAGCATGTCTTGCAGCGTAACGGAGGATGGCTTCATAGGTCGTTTCGGGGACGAGCGGTCTCGTCAGCTCGGGCTTGCCTTCGCGGATCAGCGCGCGCACGCGGCTGGCGCTGATCGCGTCGAGGCGGGGGATCTCGATCAGTTCGATGCCGCATTCGGGCAGCAGCTCCTGCATGCGGCGGTTATAGGCGCAGGTGGTGGGCGAGAACGGCTCCTCGCCGACGAAGCGCTTCGTGATGTGCAGCGCCGGCGCGATGCGCGAGCGGAACAGCTCCACGTCGAGGTCGGCCTTGACCTTGTCGGCGTGCGCCTCGTCGCGGATGAAGTAGGCGGGGAAGGTCTCGCGTGAGACGAGATATTCGTCCGTGTGCTCGACGTGCACGTTCGGGATGTGCGCCGTGCCCTTCCGAAGCATATCGTACCGTTCGTCGGGCGAGAACATCGAGCCCGGCTCGGACACGGAAAACACGTACAGCGCGTCGCAGTTTTTCGCGGCGTACTCGACCAGATGCAGATGCCCGCGCGTGAACGGATCGCCGTTGACGACGACCGCGCCGCATTCGCCTTCATAGCGCGGCAGCGAGGCGAGATAGTCGGAGAACCCGTTTTTGCGGTCCTCCATCAGCACCGCGTCGCCCGTTTCGACGATCGGATAAAAGCCCATCGACGCGAACATGGCGCGGTTCTTCGGCTTCGTGCAGATGAAAAGCCGCTTCTGCCCCGCGCGCGCGGCCTCGTTCAGAAGCTCCGAAAGCACCGTCGCGAACACGCCCTCGCCCTCGAGCTCGGGGGAAACGGCAAACTGCTTCAGCGTGTGCCCAGCGCGCGCCCCGCACGCGGCGACGTTCAGATCGTCGTCCGTCATCAGCGCCACGACGTCCGCGTCGCCCTCGTCCCGCAGGCCGTTCTTAGATAGAAATTCTTTATAACGCGCGTCGATCCGCTTCGGAAGCGGCGCGTAGAACAGCATCAGATCCATTTTCCCCTCCGATCGACCGCCGTCGACCCGCGGAAACGGCGCGAAGGACGGCGTTTTGTGGGCGGAAAACCGAAAACCGGGTTCGGGATCCGCCGCTTTCAGTATAACAGAATCCCGGAGGAAATTGCAAGAAAAAAGTAAGGATCATAGAAAACGTCTATGGAACAGCAAGAAAAATATATTGGCAATTGTACGGTGCGTTCTTTATAATAAAAGGTGGATGCGGCGGAGGTCCGCCGCAAAACGGATCCTGAACAAATCTGAATTGGGAGGAAACAAAATGATCCAGTATCATGCACAGGGCATGCTGTGGGAAAACGGCGCGCCGGTTCCGGCGCCCGCGGACTGCGAAGCGGCAGAGAGACGCGAACGCACGATCGCGTATCAGATCATGCGCGCGCACAGCAAGGCGAGCGACGACGGCGTCATGCACATCAAGTTTGACGCGCTCGTTTCGCACGACATCACCTACGTCGGCATCATCCAGACGGCCCGCGCGAGCGGACTGAAGGAATTCCCGATCCCGTACGCCATGACGAACTGCCACAACAGCCTTTGCGCGGTCGGCGGCACGATCAACGAGGACGACCACGTGTTCGGTCTGTCCGCGGCGAAGAAGTACGGCGGCATCTACGTTCCGGCAAACCAGAGCGTCATCCACTCCTACGCGCGCGAGGAGCTTGCCACCTGCGGCAACATGATCCTCGGTTCCGACAGCCACACGCGCTACGGCGCGCTCGGCACGATGGGCGTCGGCGAAGGCGGTCCGGAGCTGGTCAAGCAGCTTCTGAACAACACCTACGACGTGAAGCCCCCCGAAGTGGTCCTGTGCTACGTCACCGGCGCGCCCAAGAAGGGCGTCGGCCCGCACGACGTGGCGATCGCGCTCGTGAAGGCGACGTTCAAGGACGGCTTCGTCAAGAACAAGGTCCTCGAGTTCGTCGGCCCGGGCCTCAAGAACCTCCCGTTCGATTTCCGCAGCGGCATCGACGTCATGACGACCGAGACCACCTGCCTCTCTTCGATCTGGGCGACCGACGACGAGATCAAAAAGTACTACGAGATCCACAAGCGTCCCTACGCGTACGAGAAGCTCGAGCCGAAGGACGGCGCGTACTACGATTCGATGATCACGATCGAGCTCGACAAGGTCGAGCCCATGATCGCGCTGCCGTTCCATCCCTCCAACGCGTACACGATCCGCGAGTTCCTCGCGAACGCGGACGAGATCCTGAAGGGCGTTGAGGAAGAAGCCAAAAAGAAGTTCCCGAAGGCGCACCTCGATCTGCGTTCCAAGGTCAGCGAAAAGGGCGTCCTCGCCGATCAGGGCATCATCGCGGGCTGCTCCGGCGGTCTGTTCGACAACATCGTCGAGGCGGCGGACATCCTGAAGGGCGGCAGCACCGGAAACGGCTACTTCTCGTTCTCCGTGTATCCCACCAGCATTCCGACGAGCCTGGCGCTCACCAGAAACGGCAAGACCGAAGCCCTGCTCGAAGCGGGCGCGGTCATCAAGCCGTCGTTCTGCGGACCGTGCTTCGGCGCGGGCGACGTGCCGGCGAACAACGGACTCTCGCTCCGTCACACCACGCGCAACTTCCCGAACCGCGAAGGCAGCAAGCCCGGCGAGGGACAGATCAGCGTCGTCGCGCTGATGGACTCCCGCTCCATCGCGGCGACGGCGGCGAACGGCGGCTACATCACCGCCGCGACCGACGTCGAGTACGAGACGCAGCACATCGAGTACGAGTTCGACGATTCCGTATACGCAAAGCGCTGCTACAACGGCTTTGCGCATCCGCATCCGGAAGAGGAGCTCATCCTCGGGCCCAACATCACCGACTGGCCGAAGATGTACCCGCTCACCGACAACCTGCTCGTGGAGCTTGCGGCTGTCATCCGTGACCCGGTCACCACGACCGACGAGCTGATCCCGTCCGGCGAAACGTCCTCGTACCGCAGCAATCCGCTCCGTCTCAGCGAGTTCGCGCTGTCCCGCAGAGTGCCCGAATACGTCGGCCGCTCCAAGGCGGTCGCGAAGGACGAGGCGGCGCGCCGCGCGGGCGAGAAGCCCGAAAAGCTCGTGAAGGCGCTTTCCGCGGTCGGCAATGCGGACGAGCTTCTGAAGAACACCCAGTTCGGCTCCTGCGTGTTTGCGAACAAGCCCGGCGACGGCTCCGCGCGCGAACAGGCGGCGTCCTGCCAGAAGGTGCTCGGCGGCTTTGCGAACATCTGCTATGAGTACGCGACCAAGCGCTATCGCAGCAACTGCATCAACTGGGGCATCGTTCCGTTCACGCTGAAGGAAGGCGACGCGTTCCCGTACGAGGACGGCGACTTCGTGTTCGTGCCCGGCATCCGGGAAGCGATCGCAAACGGCGTGGAGGAGATCCCCGCGAAGGCGATCAAAAAGGACGGCACGGTCGAAGACCTCATGCTGTACGTGAAGGGGCTCACCGCGGATGAGAAGACGATCATCCTCGAGGGCTGCCTCATGAACTACTACGCGGCGCAGAACAAATAAACCGATCCGCCGGCGGGGGAAAAGCCCCCGCCGGCATTCGTGCATTTTCTAAAAATCTATCGGAGGAAAATATGGAAAAGATCAGAATGACCACCCCGCTCGTCGAGATGGACGGCGACGAAATGACCCGGATCATCTGGAAGATGATCAAGGATGAGCTGCTGCTCCCGTTTATCGATCTCAAGACCGAATACTACGACCTCGGCCTTCCGAAGCGCGACGAGACCCGCGACCAGATCACCAAGGACGCGGGCAACGCGATCAAGAAGTACGGCGTCGGCGTCAAGTGCGCCACGATCACGCCGAACGCGCAGCGCATGACCGAGTACAACCTGCACGAGATGTGGAAGAGCCCGAACGGCACGATCCGCGCGATCCTCGACGGCACCGTGTTCCGCGCGCCGATCATCATCGACAGCATCAAGCCGGTCGTCAAGAACTGGGAACTGCCGATCACCATCGCGCGTCACGCGTACGGCGATCTGTACAAGGGCACCGAATACCGCGTCCCCGAAAAGGGCAAGGCGGAGCTCGTGTTCACCGGCGAAAACGGCGCGACCTATCGCGAGACGGTCTATGATTTCGAATGCCCGGGCATCCTGCAGAGCATCTACAACAAGGACACCTCGATCACCTCGTTCGCGCATTCGTGCTTCAAGTACGCGCTCGAAACGAAGCAGGATCTGTGGTTCTCCGCCAAGGACACGATCAGCAAGAAGTACGACATGAACTTCCGCAACATCTTCCAGGCGGTCTATGAGGCGGACTACAAAGAGCAGTTCGAAAAGCTCGGTCTGACCTACTTCTACACCCTGATCGACGACGCGGTCGCGCGCGTCATCCGTTCGAAGGGCGGCTTCATCTGGGCGCTCAAGAACTACGACGGCGACGTCATGAGCGACATGGTCTCCACCGCGTTCGGTTCCCTCGCCATGATGACCTCCGTGCTGTGCAGCCCGGACGGCAAGTTCGAGTACGAAGCGGCGCACGGCACCGTCACGCGTCACTACTATAAATACCTCCAGGGCGAAGAGACCTCCACGAACCCGATGGCGACGATCTACGCCTGGAGCGGCGCGCTCCGGAAGCGCGGCGAGATGGACGGCCTCAAGGACCTCGTCAACTTCGGCAACAAGCTCGAGGAAGCCTGCGTCGAAACGCTCAACGACGGCATCATGACGAAGGACCTCGTGAACCTCGTCGATGGGCTAAAGCCCACGCCGGTCAACACGATCGACTTCATCCGCGCGATCCGCGCCCGCCTCGAGAAGAAGCTCGCGTAACCGAACCGACAAAAAAAGACCGGAGGGAAAACCCTCCGGTTTTTTGTATGCCTTCAGTACCGGGAACGGATCAGCTCAAGCAGGGTCTCTTCCGTGACGCCGAGCGCCTTCGCGTCGGAAACGAGCGCGTCGACGGCGGAGGAGAGCCGCTCGTCCACCTTGTTCTGCCGGTGCCGTTCGTTGATCGGCGCCACGAAGCAGCCGCTGCCCGCGCGCGTCACGAGGAACCCGTCGCGTTCGAGCATTTCCCACGCGCCGCGCACCGTGATCATCGAAACGCCGAGCTCCTTCGAAACCGTCCGGATCGGGGGAAGCGGCGTGCCGGGCGCGAGCGCGCCGGCAAGCACCTGCGACGCGATCTGCTCGTATAACTGCCGGTAGATCGGCGTTTTGTCGTTCGGGTTGACGGACAGCTTCATTGCACGGAGACCTGCTCGTAGCGCTTCACGGAAAGCCGCACCGCGATCGCGGTGCACGCCGCGTAGATCAGCAGTCCCGCGCCGAACGCGATCGCCTGCGCCGTCCACGCCGTCGCGGTCTTCGGGAAGCAGTCGAGGTTCACCGCGATGAACCGGAAGAACGGAACGTTCGCGCTGAAGGCGATCGCGGGCGACGCGATCATCAGCCCTTCCGCAAGGACGATCCAGATCCAAACGCCGATCGCGCCCTTCAGAAACGCCGATCCCGCCTTGTAGCCGGTCTTATAGAAGCTCGGCAGGAAGATGACGTTGAAGATCGCGAACAGCACGAGCGCGAACGCGAGCAGCGTCAGCCCGTGGTCCGTGCCGCCCGCGTTGGTATGCGGCATCGAAACGAGCGCGAACGCGCACATGCCCGCCAGCAGCACGAGATCGATCGCCTGGATGATCACCACGAACAGGCAGCGCGCCTTCACCGTCTGCGCCTTAGAAACCGGCAGCATCGCCGAATACAGCGCGTCGCCGTTTTCGCGCGCGGTCTGGAAGATGAAGAAGATCGCGTTGCAGACGAAGAAGCACGACACGAGATACGGATAGTTCGGGATCAGCAGCATCAGGATCAGCGCGAGATAGATGAACACCGTCGGGTGCAGACAGAGCTTGAACTCCTTATTCAGCAGCGCTTTCATGGCCGTCCTCCTTTTCCGTGTAGATCATGATCGATTCCATATCCGCGGGCGCGACCCGGAGTTCCCCGGACGCTTCCGCATCCTCCCGCTTCATCAGTCCCGTAAAGCCGAACGCGTGCGCGCGATAGCCCACGAGCCGGTCGCGGTACCGGGGCAGATCGGCCGCTTCGCCGGAAACGAGCCGGTACGCGTCCTTGAAGCTGTCCGCGTCGGTCGAGCAGAGGATCCGGCCGTCCTTCACGTAGGTCACGTAGTCCGCGCACTTTTCGAGGTCCGAAATGATGTGCGTCGAGAACAGGATGCTGTGCGCGCCGTCCTCGATGATCGCGCGGAAGATATCAAGGAGCTCGTCGCGCGAAACGGGATCCAGCCCGCTCGTCGGCTCGTCCAGGATCAACAGCTTCGCCCGGTGCGAAAGCGCGAGCGCCAGCGCAAACTTTACGCGCATGCCCTGACTCAGCTCCGCGATCTTCTTTTCGGGATCGAGCGCGAACCGCTTCATCAGCGTTTCGTACGCCGCGTCGTCCCAGTCGGCATAGAACCGCTTCGTCACCGCCGCGATGGTCTTCAGTTTCTTGCGCTTGTAATAGTCGAACTCGCCGAGCACCAGACCGATCTGCTTTTTCGATTCGGTCTCGTTCGCCCAAAGGTCGTTCCCCTCGAACAGCACCGTGCCGCCGTCCGCGCGGACGAGGTTCAGGATGCTCTTGATCGTCGTGGTCTTGCCCGCGCCGTTGCGCCCGATAAAGCCCATGATGCAGCCTTCCTCGACCGCGAAGCTCACGTCGTCCAGCAGGAATCCCGGATACTGCTTCCGAAGGTTTCGTACTTCGAGAATCTTCATGTTTCCCTCCTGTAAATTGTGCTTACTGTGCATACACAATTATAACGCTTTCCGCGCGGTTGTCAAGAGGGAAATGCAGATTTTTTGAAAAAAGATGTTCAAACGCGCGCCGCTGTGGTAAACTGATACCAAAAGAAAAAAAGGAGAACGCCTATGAAACGCTTGGTTCTGATCCTGCTTTGTGCTTTGCTTGCGCTGCCGTTCGGCTGCGCGGGAGAGAAGTCCGGCGGCGCGCCTGCGGCGGAAACGCCCGCGGACCGTCCCGACGCGGCCGCGGAGACCGGGGGAACGGTCGGCGACCTTTCCTTCGACACGGTCACGCTGTACGGCGAGCCGATCTCGGCGGAGATCGTGAAGGGATACGATCTCGTGATCGTCAATTACTGGGCGGAATGGTGCGGTCCGTGCGTGGGCGAGCTTGGGGAGCTGGAGCGCATCCGTCAGGAATACCCGAACGTGCTGATCCTCGGCGTGCTGACCGGCACCGACGGCGTCGATCTCGCCAAGGCGACGCTGGAGCGCGCGGGCGTCACGTATCCGACGCTGGAGCCGTCCGGTTCGCTCATCGCCATGAGCCGGCGTTCGCAGTACATCCCGGCAACGTATTTCTTCAACGGCGACGGCGTCGAGATCGGAAGCGAGGTCATCGGCGCGCAGGACTACGAAGGCTGGAAGGCGACCGTGGAGGGCCTGCTTCCGTGAAGCGGCCGGTCCGCATCGCGATCGCTGCCGTGCTCGCGGCTTTGGGCACGGCGTTTCTGCTGTACGGCATTTTTTCGGGGCAGGCGCTGACCGTGCTCCGGAAAGCGACTCTGATCTGTCTGGAGTGTATCGGCATTGGCTAAGGCGCCGCGCGTAAAAGGAGAATGGAAGCGCCTCACCGTGCAGGCGGCGGCGTTCCTTCTCATGAATCCGAAACTCAACCGGTTCTTCCTCGGTTCGATCGAAACGGGCGATACGAAGTCCGTCTGCGTGCCGGGGCTGAACTGCTATTCCTGTCCCGCGGCGGTCGGCGCCTGTCCCATGGGCGCGCTGCAGAACACGCTCGGCCGCAGCGGCAAGCCCGCGTTTCCGTTCTACGCGCTCGGCTTTCTGATCCTGTTCGGGCTCGCGGCGGGGCGCTGGATCTGCGGTTGGCTCTGCCCGTTCGGGTGGGTGCAGGACCTCGTCTACCGCATCCCGTTTTTCAAAAAGATTCGCACGTTCCGGTACGACCGGGTCCTGCGGTATCTCAAATACGCGGTCCTCGGCGTGCTCGCGGTCGGACTGCCGCTCTTCTCCGCGCTGAAAGGCGTGCTCGTGCCGTGGTTCTGCAAGCTCCTTTGCCCGTCCGGCACGCTGTTTGCGGGCGTTCCGGCGGTGCTCGCGGGCGGCGGGGCGCTGCGCGTCGGCTTTCTGTTCTGGTGGAAGATCGGCGTGCTGCTCGCGCTGCTTGTTTTGGCGCTTCTGATCTCGCGTCCGTTCTGCCGGTATCTCTGCCCGCTCGGCGCGATCTACGGTCTGTTCAACCGCATCGCGCTCACGCGTCTCGATTTTTCGCCGGCGTCCTGCGTTTCCTGCGGCAGATGCGAAGCGGTCTGCGCGATGGGCATCGACCCGAAAACGCAGTTCGATTCCGCCGAGTGCATCCGCTGCGGCCGCTGCAGCCGCGCGTGTCCGACCGGCTCGCTTTCGCTGCGCTTCGGCGTCCGCAAAAAGGAAGATCATAAATAATCCCGAGCGGCTCTTGCAGATTCCGCGCCCTTTTTCTGCCTTCCCCCCGGGGGGAAGGGGGACCGCTTGCGGCGGATGAGGGGCGAATTGTGCCTTCCGCGTGAAAAAAAGCTTACGGCTCTTGCAAATTCCGCAAAGTGTGATAGGATATCAAACGAAGAATAAGACGGGGACGTTCCCCGAAGGAAAGAAGGATCACAGTATGACAAAGATCGAAATCTTCAGCGGCTTTCTGGGCGCGGGCAAAACGACGCTCATCAAGAAGCTCATCGCCGAGGCGTACGTCGGCGAAAAGCTCGTTCTGATCGAGAACGAGTTCGGCGAGATCGGCATCGACGGCGCGTTTCTGCAGGAAGCGGGCATCGAGATCACCGAGATGAACTCGGGCTGCATCTGCTGCTCGCTCGTCGGCGATTTCTCGGAAGCGCTCAAAAAAGTGCTGGAGCAGTTCCATCCCGACCGCATCCTGATCGAGCCGTCCGGCGTGGGCAAGCTCTCCGACGTCAAGCGCGCGGTCAGCGGCGTGCTCACCGACGACGTCGTGATCGAAAGCTGCGTCGCGGTCGTCGACGCCAAGAAGGCGCGCGTCTACCGCAAGAACTTCGGCGAGTTTTACGTGAACCAGATCGAAGCGGCGGACTGCGTCGTGCTGAGCCGTTCGCAGGACGTGAGCGAGGAGCGCCTGAACGAGGTCCTCGCCATGGTGCGCGAGCTGAACCCGGAAGCGACCGTCGTCGCCGCCCCGTGGGACAGCCTTTCGGGCCGCGACCTGCTCTCCGCGATCGAAAAGAGCGATTCGCTGAAGGCGTCGATGGAGGCGCTGAAGAAGGAGCATCATCACCGCCACGGCGAGGAATGCGACGATCCGGACTGCGAATGCCATCATCACCATCACGACGAGGACGACGAGCACGAATGCTGCCACCATCATCACGACGAGGACGAGCACGAATGCTGCCATCACCATCATGACGAGGATGACGAGCACGAATGCCATCATCACCATCATGACGAGGACGAGGAGCACGAATGCCATCATCACGATCACGACGAGGACGACGAGCATGAGTGCCATCATCACCATCACGACGAGGACGGGCATCACCACCATCACCACGGTCACGACGCGGACGAGGTGTTCCAAAGTTGGGGCATGGAGACGGTGCACCGCTTCACCGAGGACGAGCTCAAAGCGAAGCTTGCCGCGCTCGACGACGCGCAGACCTACGGCGTCGTGCTCCGCGCAAAGGGCGTGGTGGCGGCGGCCGACGGCGAGCGCTGGATCCACTTTGACCACGTGCCCGGCGAGATCGAGATCCGCCGCGGTCCGGCGGGTGTGATCGGGCGTCTGTGCGTGATCGGCTCGAAGATCAGCGAGGACGCTCTGAAGGCGCTGTTTACGGAGTAAGCGCCATGATGCTTCCGGTCTTTCTGTTCACGGGCTTTCTCGACGCGGGCAAAACGACGTTTCTGCAGTCCATGCTCGAGGATCCCGGCTTCAACGAGGGACAGCGCACGCTGGTCCTTCTGTGCGAAGAGGGCGAGGAGGAGCTCGTGCCCTCCCGCTTTTCGATCAACAACGTCACGATCCATACGGTCGAAAACCTGTCCGACCTGACGCCGAACAACCTTTCGCTGTGGCAGCGCAAGGCGGCGGCGACGCGCGTCATGATCGAATACAACGGCATGTGGCAGATGAACGACCTGTTCGACCGCCTGCCGGAGAACTGGGGCATCGCGCAGGAAACGATGATGGTCGACGCGTCGACGATCTCCGCGTTCAACGCGAACATGCGGCAGCTCGTCGTGGACAAGCTCACGACCGCGGAGCTCGTCATCTTCACGCGCGTCGAGCCGGAGCAGGATAAGACGGAGCTGCACAAGCTCGTGCGCGGCGTGTCGCGCGGGGCGCAGATCGTCTACGACTTCACCGACGGCACGAGCGAGGAGGACACCGTCGAGGATCCGCTGCCGTTCGACGTCAACGCCGACGTCATCGAGATCGCGGACGTCGATTACGCGCTGTTCTACCGCGACCTCGTCGACGAGCCCGAAAAATACGAGGGCAAGACCGTCCGCTACAAGGGCCTCTGCGCGAACAACATGCGGCTTCCGAAGGACACGTTCCTCGCGGGGCGGCACATCATGACCTGCTGCGAGGCGGACATCGCCTACTGTCCGCTCGTGTGCAAATGGGACCGCGCAAAGTCGGTCCGCCACAAGAGCTGGGGCATCGTCGAGGGCACGATCCGCGAGAAGTTCTCGAACATTTACGGCAAAAAGGGCCCGGTCCTGACCGTCGCGTCCTTCGAACCGGCAACCGAGCCCGAGCAGCCGGTTGCGACATTCTATTGATTCGGTCTGTCGAAAACAAGTTTTCAACAGACCGGTTTTCAGCCTTCGCCTGTGATTCTTCCGATCATGCGAGCGGCGAAGGCTGCAAGGAGTCAAATTCACCGCGCATGTCGCTGGATTTGACGATTGACAGTCCGTCGTTCACGATACGAAAAAAGCGCTTCCCGGACGGGAAGCGCTTTTTCTTTTCCGATCAGCTGAGTTCCGATTTGCCCATGCAAAGCTCGTAGTACTTGCCGCGCTGAGCGAGCAGAGCTTCGTGGTCGCCGCGCTCGATGATGCGGCCGTGCTCAAGCACCATGATGCAGTCGCTGTTGCGGACGGTCGAAAGCCGGTGCGCGATGACGAACACGGTGCGGTCCTTCATCAGCGCGTCCATGCCCTTTTCGATGTGTTTCTCGGTGCGCGTGTCGATCGAGCTCGTCGCCTCGTCGAGGATCAGCACGGGCGGATCGGAGACCGCCGCGCGCGCGATCGCGATCAGCTGCCGCTGTCCCTGCGAGAGGTTCGCGCCGTCCGCGACGAGCTGCGTCTGATACCCGTCGGGCAGATGCGAGATGAAGAAGTCCGCGTTCGCGATCTTCGCGGCCTCGACGCATTCCGCGTCGGTCGCGTCGAGCCTGCCGTAGCGGATGTTCTCCATGACCGTGCCGGAAAACAGATGCGTGTCCTGCAGCACCATGCCGAGCGAGCTTCTTAAAGCGCTCTTTTTGATCTCGCGGATCGGGATGCCGTCGTAGGTGATCGTGCCGTCCGCGATGTCGTAGAAGCGGTTGATCAGGTTCGTGATCGTCGTTTTGCCCGCGCCGGTGGAGCCCACGAACGCGATCTTCTGTCCCGGATGCGCGTACAGCGTCACGTCGGACAGGACCTGTTTTTTGCCGTCGTAGGAGAAGTCGACGTCGTTGAAGCGCACCTCGCCGCGCAGCGGGATCAATTCGTCGCCGCGCTTCCACGCCCAAAGCCCGGTGCGGCGGTCGGTCTCGGCGAGCCCGCCGTCCGTTTCCTCGACGCGCACCAGCGTCACGTCGCCCTCGTCGATCTCGGCGGGGGTGTCCACGAGCGCGAAGATGCGCTCCGCGCCCGCGAGCGCCAGAAGGATCGAGTTGAACTGCTGCGAGATCTGGCTGATGCGGTTACTGACCTGCCGCACGAACTGCAGGGAGGTGACCAGCTTGCTGCTTTCCACGAGCAGCAGGGGGTGCTCCGCAAAGAACGTGCCCTCCATCAGAAACGGCTTTCCCTCGACCGGCGCCGCCAGAAGCACGCCCACGGTGCAGGTGATCGCGTAGAAGATGTGGCTGATGTTGTTCATCAGAGGTCCCACGATGCTCGCGAACGTGTTCGCGTCGGTTGCGACCTTGCACAGCTCGTCGTTGTGCACCTTGAAGTTCGCGCGCGCCTCCTCCTCGTGGGTAAAGACCTTGACGACCTTCTGGCCTTCCATCATCTCTTCAATGTAGCCGTTCAGCCCCGCGAGCTCGCGCTGCTGCTTCTTGAAGTTTTTCCGGCTCTGCTTGGTGACGCCGCGCATCACGTAGAACACGGTCAGACCCATGCAGATCATGATGAAGATCACGGGGACCGACAGCGCCGACATCAGTCCGAAGATGAATGCGAGCGACGTGACGGAGATCAGCATCTGCGTGATCGAGTGGTGCAGCAGCTCGTTGACCGCCTCGGTGTCGTTCGTGTAATAGCTCATCAGCTCGCCGTGCGTGCGTCCGTCGAAGAACGCGATCGGCAGCGACTGCATCTTCTCGAACATTTCCTTCCGCAGCGCGCACATGACGCGGGCGGAGCAGGAGAGCATCAGCCGGTTCAGCAGGAAATTGGTGAAGCTCGCGATCGCGTACAGGATCGCCATGCCGATCAGCACGCCCGTGTATTTCGCCATATCGGCGCCGAGCGACGTCTCGAGCGTTTTGACGAGGTCCTGCGTCTTGAAGACCGCGAAGTTCGACGCGAGCGAGTACGCAAGGATCGCAAGGACCGCGACGATCAGCAGCCCGGTGCAGTGCTTGAAATAGCGGAACAGGCGAAGGAGCGTTTTTAAGGGCTTTTCGGCGCGCCGTCCGCCCATCTTGCTGTTGAAGGAACTTCCTCTCGGGGGCATTACGCGTTCGCCTCCTCTCTGACCTGCGATTCATAGACCTCGCGGTAGATGAGGCTCCGCCGCATCAGCTCGTCGTGCGTGCCGACGTCGGAGATCGAGCCGCGCTCCATGACCACGATCTGATCCGCGTTCATGATCGAGCCGATGCGCTGCGCGATGATGATCTTCGTCATGTCGGTGAGCGAACGCAGCCCGTCGCGGATCCTCGCCTCGGTCGCGGTGTCGACCGCGCTCGTCGAGTCGTCGAGGATCAGGATCTTCGGTTTTTTCAAAAGCGCGCGGGCGATGCACAGGCGCTGCTTCTGTCCGCCGGACACGTTGCAGCCGCCCTGCCCGAGGTCGGTGTCGTACCCGTCGGGGAAGCCCGTCACAAATTCGTCGGCGCACGCGATCCGGCACGCTTCGCGGATCTCTTCGTCCGTCGCGTCCGGATTGCCCCAGCGCATGTTTTCGCGGATGCTGCCCGAGAACAGCAGGTTTTTCTGCAGTACCATCGAAACGCCGTCGCGCAGCGTCTTCAGGCCGTATTCGCGCACGTCGTGACCCGACACGCGCACGGACCCCGAAAGCACGTCGTACAGCCGCGGGATCATCTGCACGAGCGTCGATTTGCCCTCGCCCGTGCCGCCGATGATGCCGACGGTCTGCCCGGGCAGGATGCAAAGATTGATATCCTTGAGGTTCAGCACGTCCGGATTGCCGGAGTACGAGAAATTGACGTGATCGAACTCGATGCCGCCGTTTTCGAGCGCGAGATCGCTTTCGGGCGAATCGATGTCGATCTTCTCCTCAAAGACCTCGTTGATGCGGTCCAGCGACGCGCGCGTTCTCGAAAGCATCATCGGGAACATCGAGACCATCTGCAGCGCGCCGATGACCTGCGTCGAGTAGCCGATCAGCGCCGACAGATCGCCGATGCCGAGCGTGCTGCCCGGCGCCGTCACGATCCTGCCGCCCCACAGCCACAAAAGCACGGTCGCGCCCCACATGATGGCGAGCTGGATCGGGCTTGCGAGCGAGAAGAGCTTCTGCGCGTAGATCTGCGTGCGCATCAGATCGTCGGCGCTCTCGCGGAACTTGTCGTTTTCGTAATCGCCGCGCACGAAGGACCTGACGACGCGCGTGCCGATCAGGTTCTCCTGCACCGCGCCGTTCATCGTGTCGAGCTTTTTGAACATCAGCTTGAAGCGCTTGCGCCCGACGAACATAAACAGCAGCATCGGCGTCATGACGAGCGGCAGCGCGACCACGAACACCAGCGACAGCCGCGCGTGGATGCGGAACGCCATGATCGACGCGAAGATCATCTGGAACGGCGCGCGGAACATCATGCGCAGGACCATCTGGTACGTGTTCTGCATGCTGTTCACGTCCGTCGTCGCGCGGATGACGAGCGACGAGGTCTGGAACCGGTCGGTGTTTTTGAACGAGAACTGCAGGATCTTGTCGAAGATCCGCTCGCGCAGATTCTTCGCAAAGCCCATCGACGCGACCGCCGACGTGCGCGCGCCGAACGCGCCGCACAGCAGCGACAGCAGCGCCGCGAGCACCATCAGTCCGCCCGCCCACAGCACGAACTGGAAATCGTTCGAATACGGCAGACGCGAAAGGAACCCCTGCAGCTGATATTCCTCCTTGTGATAAAGCCCGCCGTCGACCAGCGCCGCCATCAGAAGCGGGATCACCGTTTCGAGCGCGACCTCAAAGACCATCAGCACCGGCGTCATCACCGACGGCGCGACGTAGCCCTTGACGCATGGCTTCAGGTACCGGATGCCCGGTCCTTTTTTCTTTTTGTCTTTCATGGAAAACAACTCTGACTCCTGTGATTCGATAACCTTATTATATACCACAAAAACGCCCCTTTCGCAAGCGTTTTGCGGGTTTTTCCGCACGGTTGCGCAAATCCGTCCGCTTTGCTATACTGTTCGTATGGAAACGCAGGAAAAACGCATCGTCGCGATCGACGTCGAGACCCCGAACGGCAGGGACGCCGCGATCTGTCAGATCGGGATCGTCGTCGCGGAATACGGCGACGTGCTCACAACCGAATCGTACCTCGTCGACCCGGAGGTCCCGTTCGACGCACAGAACATCGCGATCCACGGCATCACGCCCGCGGACGTCAGGAACGCGCCGAATTTTCCGACGCTGTGGCCCCGCATCGCGCACCGGTTTCAGGATTCCGTCATCGTCGCGCACAACGCCGCGTTCGACCTCGGCGTGCTCACGGGCACGCTGAACCGGTACGGCATCCCCGTGCCGGAGATCACCTACTGCTGCACGGTGCAGATGGCGCGCCGCCGCTTCTCGCGCGAGACGTACGGAAGCTACCGGCTCGACACGCTCTGCGCCGCGTTCGATATCCGGCTCGAAAACCATCATGACGCGCTGTGCGACGCGCTCGCGTGCTACAAGCTCTACCGCGAACTGCTTTCGGACTTCGGAACGGACCCGCGCGACGTGCGCCCCTATCATCCGAAAGCAAAGCCGGTCAAAAATCCTTCCGGCAGATTCTCGACCGAATCCGAAACGGATCTGACGCTTTCTAAACTCCGGGAGTGGCGGACCAATATGTCTGAAAACCTCAGTAAATAATGTTCAATACATGTCAGTCAGTGCAGGTTCCGGCTGCAATAACAATCTAATGT